>CAXTBR010000070.1:0-26500 GCA_964242785.1 uncultured Lichenihabitans sp.
CGACCTTGAGGCCGCCGCGCAGCTTGTTGACCACCAGGGTCGCCAGGGCCTCGCCGTCGATGTCCTCGGCGACGATCAGCAGCGGCTTGCCGGTCTGCACCACGGCTTCCAGGATCGGCAGCATGTTCTGGAGCGACGAGAGCTTCTTCTCGTGGATGAGGATGTAGGGCTCGTCGAGCTCGCAGGTCATCTTCTGCGCGTCGGTGATGAAGTAGGGGCTGAGGTAGCCGCGGTCGAACTGCATGCCCTCGACGACGTCGAGCTCGGACTCCGCCGTCTTGGCCTCCTCGACCGTGATGACGCCCTCGTTGCCGACGCGCTTCATGGCCTCGGCGATCATGTCGCCGACGGCCTTGTCGCCGTTGGCCGCCACGGTGCCGACCTGGGCGATCTCCTCCGGTGACGCGACCTTCTTCGACCGGGCCGCCACGTCCTTGACCACGGCCGTGACCGCGATGTCGATGCCGCGCTTGAGGTCCATCGGGTTCATGCCGGCGGCCACGAGCTTCAGGCCCTCCTTCATGATGGCGGCGGCCAGCACGGTCGCCGTGGTGGTGCCGTCGCCCGCGAGGTCGTTGGTCTTCGAGGCCACTTCGCGCACCATCTGGGCGCCCATGTTCTCGAACTTGTCGGCCAGCTCGATCTCCTTGGCGACGGTGACGCCGTCCTTGGTGATGCGCGGCGCGCCGTAGCTCTTGTCGATCACGACGTTGCGGCCCTTGGGGCCGAGCGTGACCTTGACGGCGTTGTTGAGGATGTCGATGCCGCGCAGCATGCGGTCGCGGGCGTCAACGGAGAAGCGTACGTCTTTGGCGGCCATGGTGTCGGTCCTTTGCGTGTCGGGGAAATGTCGGCGTGGCGGGGGTTAGGCTCAGGCGGCCTTCGGCAGGGCGGCGGCGCCCGCGATGAGCCCCATGACGTCGCTCTCCTTCATGATGAGGAGGTCTTCGCCGTCGATCTTCACCTCGGTGCCGGACCACTTGCCGAACAGCACGCGGTCGCCGGCCTTCAGCTCCAGCGGCACGATCCGGCCGCCCTCGTCCCGCGCGCCCGGCCCCACCGCGACGACCTCGGCCTCCTGCGGCTTCTCCTTGGCGTTGTCCGGGATGATGATCCCGCCCTTGGTCTTGGCCTCGGCGTCGATGCGCCGGAGGAGGACGCGGTCGTGGAGGGGTCGGAACTGCATGGGTCGGGCTTTCGTCCGGCGGAAGGCCGGGGCTGCGGCCCGGGATGGGGCTGGCACTCCGAGAGTGTGAGTGCCAGCCGCCCGAATAGCGAGCAATAAAGTGCGTTACCGCGCAAATAAAAATAAAGAGCCGCCGCACGGGCGACACCTCGGGACTTTACCGCCTCTTCGGCGTTCGCGAGAAAGTCGAGCCCGCCGCAAGGTTCCGCGATCGCCGGGACGGCGTCTCGCCTTGTAACGGGCGGTCCGCCGTGCCAGCTTCATCTCCGGGCGCACGACACAAGACGAATGCCGCCCCGGGCCGAGGCCCGCAGCGCCGCGCCGGTCGGCGCGGGGAAGAGCCACGCCATGAGCCAAGAGAAGCGCTTCGGCAAGCGGGTCGCCATGCCGTCCACCGTGCAGATCATCCGCGAACTCAAGATCCTGATGCGCCACGACGCCGAACAGGCGGGCACGGCCGAACACGGCGCCCCGGCGTCGGCCCCTGCCCCCTCGCCTCTGCCGCTCGGCACCGACGAGCCCGCCCCCGCGATCTGACGCCCTCGGCCGGGCCGGAAGCTTGGATCCCGCCCCGCCCGCTCCCGACCCGGTTGACGATGGGCCGAAACTGAGGCGTGATCCCGACCCTGGAATGACGGGCGGATCCGCGCCGGACGGGCGCGGGGCCTCGTCGGCGTGGATCGTGGGGAGTTCGCATGAAGAAGCTGGTCGTCGGCCTCGTGGCCGCCATGGCGCTGACCGGGGCCGCCCGCGCGCAGGACAAGCCCGTCAGGGTCGGCACCGAGGCCGCCTACGCGCCCTTCGAGTACAAGGACGACAAGGGCGAGCTGAAGGGCTACGAGATCGAGCTCGGGAACGCGCTCTGCGCGGCCGCCAAGTTGAAGTGCGAGTGGGTCAACGCCGACTTCGACAGCCTCATCCCGGCGCTCAACGCCCACAAGATCGACGCCATCCTGTCGCAGATGTCCATCACGGCCGACCGCAAGAAGTCGGTCGACTTCACCAGCCAAGTGACGGTCGCGCCGGCGCGCTTCGTCGCCAAGGAGGGCTCGGGCATCACGGCCGACCCGAACAGCCTCAAGGGCAAGACGATCGCGGTGCAGAGCGGCACGACGCACGAGAAATACGTCAACGAGAAGCTCGCCGGCATCGCCACCGCGAAGGTCTACCAGAGCCAGGACGAGGCCTTCCTCGACGTCGAGAACGGCCGCGCCGACGCCACCGTGGCGGACGCCACCATCGAATACGACTGGCTGCAGAAGACCGGCAAGGCCAAGGGCTTCGCCTATGCGGGCGAGGAGCTGACCGACCCCGCCATCTTCGGCGAAGGCACCGGCATCGCGGTCCGCAAGGGCGACACGGCGCTCCGCGACGCCTTCGACAAGGCGCTGCTCGCTCTGGGCCAGGACGGCTCCTTCAAGAAGATCAACGACAGCTACTTCCCGTTCGACATCATGGGGTCGGGCGCGACGGCCAAGAAGTGAGGCGGTCGGCCGTGTGACGGCCGCCCCTCGGGCGGGGGCGAGCGGTCGTCCCCCGAGCATCCGACGAACTCCAGCGGCCGAAGGCGCCCCATGCTCGACCTGTCCGGCTTCGGCAACCAGCTCCTCGAAGGCACGGCCGTGACCCTGGAGGTCGCGGGCCTGTCGCTGCTGTTCGGCGTGGCGCTGGGCATCCTGGGGGCCACCGCCAAGCTGTCCCCCCTGCCCTGGGTGCGGGGGCCCGTGACGCTGCTGACGAACCTCATCCGCGGCGTCCCGGAATTCCTGATCCTGCTGATCGTCTACTTCAGCCTGCCCGAGTTCCTGTCGACGATCACGGGCGGGGACGTCGGCATCAGCCCCCTCGTCGGCGGCGTCTTCGCGCTGTCGCTCGTCTTCGGCGCCTACGCGTCGGAGACGTTCCGCGGCGGCTTCGTGGCGGTGCCGCGGGGGCAGCTCGAGGCGGCGCGGGCCTTCGGCATGCCCCGCACCCTCGTCTTCGCCCGCATCCACCTGCCCCAGGCGTGGCGCTACGCCCTGCCCGGCCTGTCCAACCTGTGGCAGACGCTGCTGAAGGACACGTCGCTCGTGTCGGTGCTGGGCCTGGAGGAGATCATGCGCAAGGCCCAGATCGCCGCCCAGGTGACGAAGCGGCCCTTCAACTTCTACGTCGCGGCGGCCCTGATCTACCTCGTCTTCATCCTCCTGTCGGGACCCGCCTTCGCCTGGCTCGAACGCCGCGCGAACCGCAGCCTGGCCCGGGCGGGGTGACGCCGATGTTCGACGGATTCGCCGAGGCGCTGGCCCGGCAGTGGCCGCTCTTCGCCGCCGGGCTGGCGACCACGCTGGAGCTCCTGGCCGTCTCGACCGTCATCGGGCTCGCCCTGGCCGTGCCGGTGGCGATCGGCCGCGTGTCGACGAACCGGCTGCTGTCGGTGCCGGCCGCCGGCTACACCTACCTGTTCCGCGGCACGCCGCTGCTGGTGCAGATCTTCATCATCTACTACGGGCTGCCGCAGTTCGACGTCCTGCGGACCTCGATCCTGTGGCCGCTGCTGCGCGAGCCCATGCCCTGCGCGCTGCTGGCCTTCTCGCTCAACATGGGCGCCTACACCGGGGAGGTGATCCGCGGCGGCATCCTGGCGGTGCCGGGCGGCGAGCGCGAGGCGGCCCTGGCGGTCGGCATGCCGCACGCGCTGATGCTCCGCCGCATCATCCTGCCCCGCGCCCTGCGCATCGCCCTGCCGGCGCTGTCCAACGAGGTGGTGCTCCAGTTGAAGGCGACCTCGCTCGCCAGCACCGTGACGCTGATCGACCTCACCGGCGTCGGCCGACGCCTCGCCGCCAAGACCTACACGACCGAGGGGCTGTTCGTGGCCGGCGCGATCTACATCGCGCTGACCTTCCTGCTGGCCCAGGGCTTCCGCCTGCTGGAAGCGCGGCTCAACAGCTTCCAGCGCGCCTGACGGGCGCGGCCCTCAGGCGGCCGCGACCTCCCGCGTGAGGTCGGCCGCGCCCCGCGCCGCCAGCCAGCGCTCCAGGTCGTGCGGCGGCATGGGGCGGGCGATGTGGTAGCCCTGGCCCTCGTCGCAGCCCCAGGACGCCAGGAGGTCGTAGCTGTCGCGGTCCTCGATCCCCTCGGCGACGACGCGGAACCCGAGGTCGTGCGCCATGGCGATCATGGTCCTGACGAGCTTGCGGTCCCGCTCGTCGGCCGCGAGCCTCATGTTGAACGAGCGGTCGATCTTCAGGATGTCGACCGGCAGCCGCTGCAGGTAGGACAGGCTGCTGTAGCCCGTGCCGAAATCGTCGATGGCGACCTCGACCCCCAGGGCCCTGAACTCGGCGAGCCGGCGGATCATGGTGTCGCCGTCGCGCGCCAGGGCCGATTCGGTGAACTCCAGCTCGATGGCCGAGGGCTTCACGGCGTGGCGGTCGAGCTTGGCGGCGAGGCGCTCGACGAAGTCCGGCTCGTCGAGGTTCAGCACCGAGGCGTTGATGGACACGCGGGGCGGCAGCGCCATGTCGCGCCAGCGGGCCACCTGGGCGATGGCGGCTTCCAGCACCCAGTCGGTCAGGTCGCGCACCATCGCGGTCCGCTCGACCGCGGGGATGAACTGGTCGGGCGCCACCCCGCCGAGCGTCGGGTGCTTCCACCGGATCAGCGCCTCGGCCCCGGCGCAGAGGCCCGACGCCATGTCGACCCGCGGCTGGTAGGCCAGCGAGAACTGCCCCTCGCCGGCCAGGGCGCCCGGCACCTCGTGGAGCAGCGAGAAGCGGCGGGAATGGGCCTGGTCCTCGGCGGCGCAGTAGGTCGCGCGCCGGCTCGCGCTCTTGCGCGCGTCCTCGGCGGCATTGAACAGGCAGCGCAGCACGTCGCGCGGCGCCGCCCGTCCCAGCACGAAGCGGTGGAGGCCCATCGCCGGGTCGAGCAGCACGGGGATGTCGCGGCACAGGATCGGCCCGCGCAGGGCGGCGTCGAGGGCCGCCGCCATGGCGTCGGCGTCGCGGCCCTGCGCGTCGTCCCACATCACGAGGAAGCGGGACGGGCCGACCTGATAGAGCCGGGCCGCATTGCCCATCGCCAGCCGGATCCGCGCCACCGCGCTCCGGACCGTGTCCTCGCCGAATCCGGCCCCCAGCACCCGCAGGCCCTGGCTCGCCTGCTCGGCCGTGACGAGGTCGATCAGCAGGCCGACGCGCGCCTCGCCCGGCGCGGTCGCGGCGAGCTCGTCGAGGTCCTCGAACAGCATGTGCTCGTTCGGCTGGCCGCTGGTCGCATCGACGCGGCCGATCATGTTCTGCACCTCGATCTGGGCCATGACCATGCCGGCCAGGTCCCTGAGCACGGTCCGCTCGTCCTCGCCGACCTCGCGGGGCACGACGTCCACCACGCAGATCGTGCCGAGCCCGAAACCCGAGCGCGTCAGCAGCGGCGCGCCGGCATAGAAGCGGATGCCGGCCTGCGCCAGCGGGCTCGTCACGAAGCGCTCGTCGGCCAGGAGGTCCGGCACCACGAAGATCTCGTCGTTCCGGATGGCGTAGGCGCAGGGTGCCTGCTCGCGCGGGATCTCGTGCATGTCGACCCCGACGCGCGACTTGAACCACTGGCGGTCGCCGTCCGTCAGCGAGATGGTCGACACCGGGGTGCCGAGCAGGCGGCTCGCCATGCGGGTCAGCCGATCGAAGCTTTCGCTCGGCGGCGTGTCGAGCAGGTTGAGGTCGCGAAGCGCATTCAGGCGGGCCGCTTCGTTGTCGACGATGAGTCTCGGTGCCATGTCGGAGGTGTTCCGCGGGAGTTCCGTGCGCAGTCGCACGGGTCTCATCTCATCTCGCGAGGCGTGAACGGGGCGTTTCCGAGGCGAGTCGGATCGGGTATGGGCACATTATGTCGCAGGGCGGCAGGCGGTGATCCAGGCGGTGATCCAGGCGGTGATCCAGGACCTGGGGTGCTTTCGCCGCTCGGCGATGCGGCGCGGCTCGGGGCCGGATCGGGCCTGGCTTGTCGTCCCGGAGCCACACTCCCGCGCCGATCCACGCCGGGACGCGCCGCGGCGGCGGTCGCGGCTTGACCCTGCGGCCGCGGACGCCCCATCGTGGCGCGTCGACGACGAGGAGCAGACCCACGATGGCACGCGCAGTTCGAGCCCTGGCCTTCGCCATGGCCTTGGCGGGCATGGCCCACGGCGCGCTCGCCCGTCCCGTGATCCCGGCCGAGAAGCGCTACTACGATTATGACGGCGACCTGCCGGCCTGCGGCGACCAAGCGGTCCTGGGCACCATCTCGGCGCGGTTCGCCCGCAAGGAATCCGAGTACTGGAACACGTCGCTGGAGATCGTCAGCTTCGACCGCGTGAAGCTCCTGGCCGCGCGCCCCTGGGGCCTCGACCACATCCCGCGCAACTTCTGCACGGCGCGGGCGCTGCTCAACGACGATTCCTACCACGACGTGTCCTATTCGGTGACGGAGGACACCGGGATCATCGGCTTCGGCACGGGCGTGGAGTGGTGCCTGCTGGGCCTCGACCGCGACCTCGCCTACGCGCCGGCCTGCCAGTTGGCGCGGCCCTGATGAGGCCAGGGACGGCCGGCGCGTGGCTCGGCCCCCCGGCCGCGCTCGCCCTCACCGCGCTCGTTTTGGCCTGGGCTCCCGCGGCCGAGGCCGCCGGTTCCGCGCCGGGCAGCTTCGACTTCTACGTCCTCTCCCTGTCGTGGTCGCCGGGCTTCTGCGCCACGGGCGGGGCCGCCAAGGCGAAGGACCAGTGCGCGGCGGGCAGCGGCCTCGGCTTCGTGGTGCACGGGCTGTGGCCGCAGAACCAGCACGGCTTCCCCAGCGACTGCGGCCCGGCCGGGCGTTACCCGTCGCGGCAGGCGCTCGACACCGTGCGGGGCCTCTACCCCGACGAGGGCCTCGCGCGCTACGAGTGGCGGGTGCACGGCACCTGCACGGGGCAGAGCCCGACCGACTATTTCGCCGACGTGCGCCGCGCCCGCGACGCCGTGGCCGTGCCCCCGCCCTTCGCGACGCCGCGCGCGGACCAGACCTGGGCGCCGGTCGACGTGGCGCGGGCCTTCGCGGCCGCGAACCCCGGCCTCAGGACCGACGAGATGGCGGTGACCTGCCGGAGCGGCACGCTGGAGGAGGTTCGGGTGTGCTTCGCCAAGGACCTGAGCGGCTTCGTCCCCTGCCCCGAGATCGCGCGCGCCTCCTGCCGCGCCCCGGGCGTGGACGTCCCCCCGCCGCGGTGAGCCCGCCTTCCCCGTGAGGCTGGCGTTGCCACACATCACTGACGCTGGGCGTTGGCGCCCTTCTCCCCTCGGGGAGAAGGGCATTCCCCGTGGGCGCCGAGATGTGTGCCAACGCCAGCCTCACGGGGAGGGACGGCGCGTCTAGCAAGAACAGTTTTCTGTACGGCAGTTTGAAATAGCGGTGCAGGAGTCGATTCACAATACCGATTCTCACTGTTCTGCCTGCATTTCTATCCTGTCCTTCAGGGCTCCGCCCCCAGACCCGCCAAAGGCCGCGGGCCTTTTGAAACCAACTTGAAATGAGGCTCACTCGTCCGGCTTGGCCGAGGGGTTCACGGCCTCGTCGACCCGCACCGTGTAGAGCCCGGCCGACTGGCCGAGGTCGCAGCGGAACAGGTCGCGGCCCTCGCAGACGAGGCGCACGCCCGTGGCGGCGTCGCGCGGCAGGGTCAGCACCTGCCCGACCCGCAGGCCCGCCAGCGCCCCCAGCGTCATGGAGGGGAGGTCCACCAGGGCCGTCAGGCTCATCGGCGCGCGCGACACCTGGCCCTCGAGCCGCTCGGACCAGCGCGGATCGGTGTTCTCGGGCTCGTCGGCGGGCAGCACCGCCAGGCGCTCGGCGAAGCCGTCGAGGGCCGCGCGCGACACCAGGAGGTCGATCTCCGCCACCTGGCCCAGCGCCTTCAGCTTCAGCGTCGCCACGACCGCGACGGCGTTGGGGCGCCCCAGGAAGGCGAGGTCGGGCTTGGACTGGACGCGGTCGAAGGGGAAGGACGAGGGCAGGACGGCCGCGAAGCCGGCCCGGAGCGCGTCGCCGGCCTGGACGGCGATCACCTCGGCGATGCGGCGCTCGACGGCCGTCAGCGGGCCGGACGGCGTCTCGTCGAACTCCTCGTCGTCGCCGCCGAACAGCGCTTCGACGACCGTGGACACGAAGGCGCGGTCGAAGCCGAGGCCCAGGATGGTGCCCCAGCCGGGCGCGTTGAGCACGGCGAAGACCGGGTCGCGGCCCCGGCGCAGCGGCAGGGCCGCGACCTTCACCTCCGCGAGGCCCGCGAAGGAGAAGCCCGCCGGGGTGGCGGTGAGGGCGCCGAAGCCGTCCGTCCAGGCGGCCGCGACCGCCCCCATGGCTTCGGCGAAGAGCGGCATCCGGTCGGCGAGGGTCGGGGCGCCGCGGTCGAACCAGCGCGAGCCCCGCTCCGGGGGAGCCGACGAGGGCACGGCGGCGGTGGACAGGGCCGTCACGTCAGGCGGCCTTCTTGGCGGGCGCGTCGGCGCCGCCGCCCATGGTCTCGTTCTCGACCTCGTCGATCGACGGGCGGTCGTAGGCCGAGATGGTCTTGCGGCCGTGTTCGAGCGCGATCAGCGGCACGGCGCCGTTCATGAAGGCGAGCAGCGACTGCTTGATGATGACGTAGAGCCGGGCGCGCTTGTCGCGCGTGACCTTGACCTTGGTGGCCAGCGGCCCGACCAGCCCGTAGGACAGGAAGATGCCCGCGAAGGTGCCGACCAGGGCCGCGCCGATCAGCTCGCCCAGCACCTCCGGGGGCTGGTCGAGCGAGCCCATGGCGTGCACGATGCCCAGCACGGCCGCCACGATGCCCAGCGCCGGCAGCCCGTCGGCCGTGTTCTGCAGCGCCTGGTAGGGCTTCAGCTTGTCGCGCATGATGGTGTTGATCTCCTCGTCCATCAACGATTCGATCTCGTGCGAGCGGGCATTGCCGATCATGATGAGGCGGCAGTAATCGCAGATGAAGGCCGTCATGTCCTTGTCGGCCAGGACCTTCGGGTACTTCAGGAAGAAGCTCGACTCCGACGGGTTGTCGATGTGGCCCTCGACCTCGTTGCGGGCGTTGCCGCGCAGCTCCTTCATCAGCGTGTACATGATGCCGAGGAGGTCGAGGTAGTCGCGCCCGTGGGGCACCTTGCCCATGATGGCCTGGCCCATGGCCTTGCCGGTGTCCTTGATGGTGCTGAGCGGGTTCGCCACGATGAAGGTGCCGAGCGCCATGCCGCAGATGATGATCAGCTCATAGGGCTGCCAGATGACCGCGAGGTGCCCGCCGGCCGCCACGTAGCCGCCGATCATGCAGCCCAGCGCCACAACGATGCCGATGATGAAACTCACGTGCCTGCCTCCGGTCGGCCGGGACCCTGCCCCAGGGTCCCCACGGAGACGACCGCTTCGAACTTCGGGGCTCTTCACGACGTGAAGTCCGCGAGAGACGCAGCGATCGTGTCCGTGGGAGCCCCCATCGGCCCGCCCGTCCCAATGGAACAGGACCGCCTTGCGCGGGACTGGCTCGGGGTTCACGCGGCGGCGCGCGCCGATTGGACGCAGAGCGCGCGGGGGCCGCGACGCCGTTGTGCCGTTGGAACGCGCGCCGCCCCGGTGCCGAAGCGAGGTGCACCATGACCCCATCCCTGAAGCCCCTGGACCGGCAGGTGGTCGTCATCACGGGGGCGTCGAGCGGCATCGGCCTCGCCACGGCCCGCATGGCGGTCGAGCGCGGCGCGCGGGTCGTGATGGTGGCGCGCAACGCCGAGGTGCTGGCGGCCGAGCAGGCCCGCCTGGAGGCCGCGGGCGGACGCGCCACCCACGTCGCGGCCGACGTCGGCTCGCGCGACGCCATGGACGGGGTGGCGCGCCACGCGGTCGCGGTCTTCGGCGGCTTCGACACTTGGGTCAACGTCGCCGGCATGACGATCTACGGCAACCTGTGGCAGGTGGAGGAGCGCGACAGCGAGAAGCTGATGCGGACCAACTTCTGGGGCACGGTCAACGGCTCGCTGGTGGCCGTGGACCACCTCAAGGAGAAGGGCGGCGCGCTGGTCAACGTCGGCAGCGTCGCGTCCGACCTCGCCTTCCCGCTCCAGGGCATGTACTGCGCCACGAAACACGCCGTGAAGGGCTTCACGGACGCCCTGCGCATGGAGCTGCTGCAGGACGGGATCCCGGTCGGCGTCACGCTGATCAAGCCCGCCTCGATCGACACGCCCCTGCCCCACCGCGCCCGCAACTACATGGACCGCGAGCCGACCCTGCCGCCGCCGATCTACCGGCCCGAGGAGGTGGCGGAGGCCATCCTGCACGCCGCCGTGCACCCCCGGCGCGAGATCTACGTGGGGGGCGCCGCCAAGGCTCTGTCGAACCTGAAGAGCGCGGCGCCGGGCGCCTACGACCTCCTGGCCCCGGCCATCTCGACCTTCGAGCGCAAGACGGAGAAGCCGCGCGATCCCCAGGGCAGCCTGCACGAGTCCAGGACCGGGGGCGAGACCAGCGGCGGCTATCCGGGACCCGTGATGAGCAGCGCCTACACCCGCGCGGGCCTCCACCCGGTCGCCACCACGCTGCTGGCCACCGGCGCCTCGCTGGCGGCGGCCGTGCTGATCGGGCGGCGCCGGTCCTGATGGCGGCCGTGGTGCCCTTCGCGCGGCGGACCCTCGTCGAGGCGCCGCCGGACCGCGGCTTCGTCGTCACGCCGGAGGGCCGCCGCATCGCCTACGCCGAGGCGGGCGCCGGCCCCGATGCCGTGCTGATCCACGGCACGCTGATGACGGCCGACGACATGCGGCTCGGCCCCCTCCCGGCCCTGGCGGACGCCTTCCGCTGCGTCGCGGTCGACCGCCCCGGCCACGGGTGGAGCGACCACGTCCGGGGCGCCGACGCCTCGCTCTGGTCTCAGGCCGCGACCATCCGGGACGCCGTGCGGGCCCTGGGCCTGCGGCGCCCGGTGATCTGCGGGCACTCCTACGGCGGCGCCGTGGCGCTGGCCTACGGCATGGCCTATCCCGACGAGGTCGCCGGCGTCGTCGCCCTGGCGCCGATCTGCTTCCCCGAGCTGCGGCTCGAACAGCTCCTGTTCGGCCCCCGCGCCCTGCCGGTCGCCGGCGACCTCCTGTCGGGCGGGCTCGGGGCGGCGCTCGATCCCGTGCTGCTGCCGACGCTGTGGCGGGCCATGTTCCTGCCCCAGCCCATGCCGGCGCGCTTCGCCGCCGAGTTCCCCTTCGGGCGCGCGGGCCGCCCCGGGCAGATCACCTGCGAGGGCGAGAACGCCGCCGCGATGTGGCCGGACCTCGCCCGCAGCGCCCTCGGCTACGCGGGCTGCCGCGTGCCGGTGCGGATCCTGTGCGGGGGCGCCGACATCGTCGTCAACAGCCTCACCCAGGGCGCGATGGCCGCCGCGCTGATCCCCGGCGCGCGGTTCTCCCTGCTGCTGGGCATCGGCCACATGCTGCACCACGCCCGGCCGGATGCCGTCGCGGAGGCCCTGCGGGCGGTGGCGATGTCCTGAACCCCGACGACCCTACCCCCGCCTGCCCCCTGCGCGGCGGTCGCCGTCGAGCGACATGGCGGCGTGGATCAGGGCCAGGTGGCTGAGCCCCTGGGGCAGGTTGCCGAGATAGTCGCCGGTCTTCACGTCCACCATCTCGCTCATCACGCCGGCGCCGGACGGCAGCGTCTTCAGAGCGTCGTCCATCAGCGCCTCGGCCTCCTCGCGCCGCCCGAGCTCCGCATAGGCCTCGACGAGCCAGAAGGTGCAGGCCAGGAAGGCGCCCTCCTCGCCCTCCGAGCCGGACGTGCGGTAGATCCAGGGGCCACGGCTCAGGAGAGGGGGGCCGCGCCCCAGCTCGCTGCGGATCGCGTCGCAGGTCGAGGACATGCGGCCGGTGTCGGCGCCGGGGCCGGGGAAGCCGAAGCGGGCCGCCAGCACCAGCGAGGCGTCGAGCCGCTCCGTGCCGGCGTAGAACGTGTAGGCGCGCTTCTTCTCCGACCAGCAATGCGCCTCCACCCAGGCGGCGATGCGCTCGCGCTCGCGCGACCAGCGCGGCACGCAGGTGGCCGGCAGGTGTCCCCCCTCGGCCAGATCGACGGCGCGGGCCAGCGCCTGCCAGCAGCTCACCTTGGACATGGTGTAGTGCTGGAGGTCGGGCAGCTCCCACAGGCCCGAATCCTTCTGGCGCCAGCGGTCCGCGCATTCGTCGGCGAGCCGCGACAGCACGGCGGCGCTGTCGCCGTCGAGGATGTTGCCCGTCTTCACGAAGAGCGAGGCCGCCTCGAAGATGTCGCCGTAGATGCCGTGCTGGTGCTGCTCGGCCGCCACGTTGCCGGTGATCACGGGCCGCGAGCCGCGATAGCCGGGGAGGCCGTAGTCCTGCACCGCCGGCACGGGCGCCCCGTCGAGCCGGTAGCAGACCTTGGCGCCCGTCTCGCCGAGGCGGTGGATGAGCCAGGTGAAGGCGGCCTTGCTTTCCGGGATCACGCCGAGCCGCAGGAAGGCCGCCAGCGTGTAGGCGGCGTCGCGGACCCAGGCGTAGCGGTAGTCGTAGTTCCTGCTGCCGCCGATCCGCTCGGGCAGCGAGGTCGTGGCGGCGGCCGCGATGGCGCCCGAGGGGGAGAACAGCAGCAGCTTCAGGATCAGCGCGCTGCGCCGCACCGATTCGCGGTGCGGGCCGTCGTAGTGCAGGCCCTCGGCCCAGGACCGCCACGCCTGGTCGCTGAGGTCGATGCGCCCGTCCATGTCGTCGATGGGCGGCACGCCGAGCGGCTCGTTCTCGCCCGCCACCACGGCGACGACGGCGCGCTCGCCCTCGTGCAGACTGGCCTCGGCCAGGATGGTGCGGTCGTCCTCCCGGAGGATCCGCATATTGGGCGTGGCGCGGAACAGGCCCAGCACCGGGCCGACGTGGAAGATGCAGCCGTTGGGGTTCGGCTGGAGCCAGGGCGAGACCGTGTCGCCGCGGGTGCCGAAGACGAGCCTCGCCCGCAGCGTCACGGTGCCGGACACGACCTCGATGCGCCGCGCGAGCTCGCACCAGGGCAGCCGGCCGGCGAGCGTGCTGTTCATCGACTCCGTCACCCGCGCGGTGCCGCCCGCCGTGGTGAAGACCGTCTCCAGCACGTTGCTGTCCCGCCGATAGCGGCGCTCGCCCCGGAAGGGCTCGGTCGGCTGCAGGACGAAGGAGCCCCCGGCGGCGGGGTCGAGCAGCGTGTCGAACAGCGGTGCCGAATCGATGTTGGGCACGCACCACCACGCCACCGCTCCGTCCGGCGCGAGCAGCGCCACCGAGCGGCCATCGCCCAGGGCGGCGTAGTCCTGCAGCGGGAAGCTGCGGCTCGGGTCGTCGGGCGACATCTCGGGATGGTCGGCGGGCATCGGTGGGGATCCTTCGGGGGCACCGTAGGGTGAAACTCCGGCGGCCCGTCCGGTTCCCCGCGCAGCAGTTCGTAGTGCGACAAAACGTCGGCGAGCGCTGCGACCCCGCACCGAACGGCGGCGTTCGGCATCGTCACATCGAGGAGACCGCCACGGGCATCCTGTCGACCCTGGGCCTGGGCCGGACGGTGCGCTACGCCGTCGTCGGCCTAGGCGACATCACCCAGGAGGCCATGCTGCCGGGCATTGTCTACACCGGCAATTCCGAGCTCGTCGCCCTCATCACCGGCGATGCCGAGAAGGCGAGCAGTACGGGGTCAACGCTCATTACGGCTACGACCAGTTCGGCGAGCTGCTGCGCTCCGGCACGGTCGACGCCGTTTAGGACCTATTCCGGTCGGGCCGGGGTCGGTCCAACGGGTCTTTTCCGCGCCGGGTGCGTCAGGCCCTCCCGACCGAGATAAGGCCCTTCGTTGGCGACAAACTCGCTCGCTTGTGCGTTGCTGCGTTGTGCAACTAGAAACCAGTTGCTAACTTCGCGTAACGGGTCTGTGACATGGTGCTTGGGCGGACACATGACTCGGCAGGAAAAGCGGCTTGAAGCGTTCAAAGAATGTGAAGGTACATTCTCCTGGTCTGAGTTAGAGGGTCTGCTCATTGGTTTAGGATATGAACGGATCAAAGCGGGTAAAACAGGGGGATCAAGGAGGAAATATATTCACACCGAAACGAAGCAAGTAATTATGTTACATGAACCCCATGGTGATGAGATGGGGAAGGCGATGGTCAAAAGGTTGAAAGAAGACCTTTCGAGCCAGGGGATAATATGACAACGATCAGCTACAAGGGCTATCAAGGTTCAGCCTCTTATGAGGATGGGCGGATTATTGTCAAAATTTTACACATAGATGATTTAATCTATGATGAATGCACTGATGCATCTCATGTGGACGCACTATTTGCTGATCTTGTCGAAGATTATATTCAAACATGTAAAAATATCGGCAAAGATCCCTGCAAACCCTACAAGGGCAGCTTCAATGTTCGCATCTCGGCCGAGATGCACCGACGTGCCGCTATGATCGCAGCTCATCACGGCAAGTCTTTGAACAGCCTTGTAGAAGATGCGCTGCGCACACACCTCGCGCGCGAGGAACGAGTGGCAGAGACGGTCAGATCTGCTTAGCATCGCGTAATGGCGCTCGCTATATCGAGTGCTATTGGTGACGATGTCTCTTTTGGGTTCTCCAGTCATGAAACTGTGATTCTCGGGACAGACATCGATGATGTCATGAAAGGTTTGTTGCCATCTGCGACATCTGATCGGCATCATTAAGCAGGGACAGCATGGCTACGAATCTTAAGGGTACGCGCAGAAAGTCTGCTTCCGTGAAAAGCGAAAGCAAAAAACTTATCCGCGTTATCTGCGGCCCATATCTGTCGATCTGCATTCGACGGAACTATCTGTTGAGCGGTCTGAAGAAGGGGCGGATGTCGATAGAAGGGAGCCTGTCTTCAAGTGCATAGTTTATCACTCTTTCTTCATAACAAGATCTATTGAAGGTGATGACAAAGCTGTCAATATCGATATTATGATGGTGACCTGCAAATCGGAGAGATTATCTTCTAAGATACCCACAGAAAAAGCACAGGTAACTTATATCTGTGGTTTTGAGCGTGGATTGAAAATAGATGGCGAGGATGAGCTAAAGTTCTTTTATGAGGAAATGATTGCCATCTCTGTGTGGCCAAAATTCAAAGAACTGCTTGGGTTATTTGCCGTTCAAGGAAATTCCAATATACCCAAACCACCCTTACTGCCAAAAATTATTGAATGGAAAAGATTCGAAAAAAGAAGCAAGAATGACAGTACAGAAGAAAAGGTAGAGATGAAACGTTCATGAAAAACTGCTAGGCTGATCGATCTGACACTGCAAAGTTTCAATCAGTGTGTTACTTAATACCCCGCCAGCCCCACACCGTGCCCCTCCTCCTCGATGGTCGTCACGCCAGCCGCCACAGCGCCGCCCTCTGCAGCGTCCCGACCTTCCGCACGATCCCTCGCCGCTCGAAACGGCCCAACTGGGGTGAAGCTCCACGGCGCCGCCGGACGTGCCACCAGCGCCGCGGTCATCATTTACAGTCTCGCCAGCTCAGGACCACCCCCCTCGGCAAGGAACGGCGGACCGGACGACCGCCCCTACCGCCGCTGCCCGGCGATCACGCCGTTCGCCGTCAGCACCACCCAGCGGGTGCCGCGCTTCTCGATCGACAGCACCTCGCCGGCGCCGTCGATCACCGAGCCGGGCTTCACCACCGAGAGGCTGGCGTGGGATTCCACGAGCGCCTTGCCGTCGAACACGTCGCGCAGCGTGAAGTCCGGCAGCGGCGGGCCGTCGGAGCCGCGCGGCGTGGGGGGGCCGGTGCGGTCGGCCTGCGGCGCGTCGGGCTCCGGGCCCACCGAACCCGTGGGCGTGAAGTCGACGGCGTCGCCTGACGCCACGTCGGTCCGGTTGCCCGAGGGCGTGGCGCCGGGCGGCGCGAGGGTGCGGGCGCCGCCCTGATACAGGCGGTCGTAGCGGGCGAAGACGTTGAAGTTGCCGGACGGCACCACCTCGCCCGTGGAGAAGACCAGGGCGTAGGTGGCGAAGGCCGCCGAGGCCGCGGCCGCCCCCACCCCGAGCCCGTTCAGCATCCAGTCGCCGAAGGCGCGCGGGGCCGCCGGCCGGAGCGGGGACCGCGCGGCCGAGGCCGCGACGCCGGCCGCCGCCGCGCCCGCGCGGGCCGGAGGGGCGGCGGCGGGCGGCTGCACGAGGCGGAGGTGGTCCGCGGGGCGCGGCGGCTGCGCGGGGCGCGGCGGGACCGCGGGACGCGACGGCATGGATGGCCTCATCTCTTCTGGAGGGCGTTGGCGAGGTCGCGGAAGGCGTCGTCGCTCGGCGGCGTGCCGGGGGACTGCACCAGGGCCTCGTAGATGCGCGGCACCATCAGCACGGCCTGGTCGAGGTCGCCGTCGGTCCCCGGGCGGTAGGCCCCCATGGCGCGCAGGTCGCGCGTGTCCTCGAAGCGGCCGATGAGCTCGCGCAGCCTGTTGACCAGCACGCGCTGCTCGGGCGACCACACCTGATGGGCGAGGCGCGACAGCGACACGCCGAGGTCGATGGCCGGGTAGCGGCCCTGGGCGGCGATGCGGCGGTCGAGCACGATGTGGCCGTCGAGCGTGCCGCGGATCGTGTCGGCCACGGGGTCGTTGTGGTCGTCGCCGTCGACCAGCACCGAGAAGACGCCCGTGATGGAGCCCGAGCCTTCGAGGCCCGGCCCCGCGCGCTCCAGGAGCTTCGGCAGGTCCGAGAAGACGGAGGGCGCGTAGCCGCGCGCCACGGCCGGCTCGCCCGCCGCCAGCGCCACGTCGCGCGCCGCATGGGCGTAGCGCGTCACGCTGTCGACGATGAGCAGCACCGCGTCGCCGCGGTCGCGGAACCATTCGGCGACCCCCATGGCGGTCTTGGGGGCGAGGCGGCGCATCATCGGGCTCTCGTCGCCCGTCGCCACCACGGTGACGGCCCGCGCGCGGTTGGGCCCGAGCGATTCCTCGATGAACTCGCGCACCTCGCGCCCGCGCTCGCCCACCAGCGCGATCACCACCGTGTCGAAACCGGCCGCCGAGGCCAGCATGGCCAGCAGCGTCGACTTGCCGACGCCCGACCCCGCGAAGATGCCGATGCGCTGTCCCGGGCAGATCGGGCAGAAGATGTCGATCGCCTTGACGCCGGTCTTCAGGGATCCCCTCACGCGGGCGCGGCCGAGCGCCTGCGGCGGCTCGGCGTCGGCGGCGACGCGCCGGGGGCCGGGCGCGAGGGGGCCGAGCCCGTCGACGGGGCGGCACAGGGCGTCGATCACCCGGCCGCGCCACGAGGGGTCGGGCGCGAAGCGCAGGGGGCCGGAGCGCCGCACCGCGAGCCCGAGCCGCGCCTCGACGCCGCCGCCGAAGGGCTTCACGGTGGCGCCGGTGCGCCCCACCCGGACGATCTCGCCGACGTGCTCCTCGCCCCCAGCCTCGAAGGCCACCGCGTCGCCGAGCCGCACGAAGGGCGACAGCCCGCCGACCCGGTAGGCCGCGGGCGACACCTCCGTGACGACGCCCGAGCAGCGCACGAGCGGCTCCTCGGCGGCCGTGGCCCGCACCGCGGCGCCGAGGCGCGCGAGCCGGTTCACGAGGACGACCCCAGCGCCTTGATGGCCTCCTGGAGGGTCGAGTCGGCCGTGGTGTTGGCCTGGGTCACGCCTTCGAGGTTGTGCTGCACGGTGATGAGCTTGGTCAGCTCCACCACGGGGTTGACGTTGGAGCCCTCGACGAAGCCCTGCACCACGCCCGTCGAGGTGAAGTCGAGCACCGGCGTGGCGGCCCGGTCGGGGATAACGCCGGAGTTGGGGCCGCGCGTCAGGTTGGCCTCGGGGTCGATGCTGAAGAGCCCGATGGCGCCCGCCTGGGCGCCGTTCTGGGTGATCATGCCGTCGGCCGCGATCGTCGGGGCCCCGGCCGCGGGGTCGAGGATCAGGCCCGTGCCGCCCGCATCGAGCACGGGGAAGTCGTTCACGGTGCGCAGCTCGCCGGTGGGCGACATCTTCATGCGGCCGTCGTGCGTGTACACCACCCCCTGCGGGGTCTTCACGCCGAACCAGGCGTCGCCCTGCACGGCCACGTCGAGCGGGTTGTCGGTCTTCAGCCGCTCGCCGCCGGTGCGGTCGATGTAGTCGGGGCCGTTGACGCTGAAGGCCACCGGCGTGTCGCCCGTCTGCGACAGCACCGTGTTGAAGGTCACGCCCTCGGCCTTGTAGCCGGCCGTGTTCATGTTGGCGATGTTCTGGGCGATGGTGGACAGGCGGCGCTCCACCGAGATCTGCCCCGAGAGCCCGACGTAGAGGTTCGACTGCATGGGTCAGGCCCCCCCGTGGCGCAGCTTGGACAGGCTCAGCAGCAGGTCGGAGGTGATCCCGCCCTGCGCGGAGGAGCCCGAGTCGAACAGGTTCAGCACCGAACCGGCCGCCACGGAGCCGCCGAGGCCGTTGGCGGCGTCGAGCAGGGACGCGGCCTGATCCGTCGTGTCGAGCAGCAGCACGTTCGAGGTCGCGGACGCGCCGGCGACGTCGTATCGCGCCGTGTAGCGCCCGACGAGCTTCGCCACCTTGGCGGGATCCTGGAGGTCGGCGACCTTGACGACCTTGCCCAGCACCGCGGCCTGGGTGTCGATGTCGCTCTGGCCCAGGGTCGAGGAGAGGCCGTAGGCGGTCTCGACCACGCTCAACATGGTGGGGTCGGCGAGGAGGCCGTAGACCGACTTGATCGAGGCGGCGTTGCGCGTGAAGTAGAGCGCGTTGGAGGCGCCCGGGCTGGTCTTGGCCTGGTCGTCCTCCAGCGCCTGCTCGACATATTTCGACACGGCCGCGGTGGTGGCCGAGGCGGACGCCGTGGCCTCGGCGCCCCGGCCGGCGAAGTCGAAGGCCGCCGCGAAAGCCCTGTAGCGCGGGTCGCTCAGCGTTTCGGCGAGCGCCTTGGCGTCCGTGACCCCGCCGTTCAGCACCTTCGTCATCAGGCCCTTGGCGTAGGTCATGTCGCCGAGGCCGTAGGCCGTCATGGCATAGGAGAAGAGCCGGTCGTCGCCCACGAACTGGGCGACGGTCTTGGCCTTGCCGATGTTGGCGAGGTAGTAGGCGGTCGCGGTCTTCACGTCGCCCCGCGCCGCGGTGGCGGCCTGCTGGCGGGCGATGTTGCTGGAAACCGAGAGATAGGCGGCGGTGGTGGACAGCACGGTCCGGGGCCTTCAGGGTCGCGGCCGGTCGGAGATCCCGGCCCTCTCCCCCCACCGTCGCGGTGCCGACTTGCCCGAGGCTGACGCGGTCAGGACGGGGGGAGACGCGCCGGCCCCCGGGTCACGCACCGTCGCGCCGATAGCCCCGGCTCGCCGCCAGCAGCTCGCGCGTGTAGCCCTCGCGGGCCGCGCCGCCGCGCAGGGCCGCGACCGTCAGGGTCTCGACGACCTCGCCCGCGCGCATCACGGCGACGCGCTCGCACAGATGCGCCACCACGGCGAGGTCGTGGCTGACCCAGAGGCTGGTGAGGCCGCGGGTGGCGCGGATCCGTGACAGAAGGTTGAGCACCTCGGCCTGGACCGAGACGTCGAGCGCGGAGGTCGGCTCGTCGAGGAGCAGGATGGAGGGCTGCAGGATCAGCGCCCGCGCGATGGCGACCCGCTGGCGCTGCCCGCCCGACAGTTGATGCGGGTAGCGGAAGCGGAAGGTGGGCGCGAGGTCGACGTCCGCCAGGACGTCGCGGATGGCCCGGTCGGGCTCGGCGACGCGGTGGATGGCGAGCGGCTCGCGCAGGATGCGGTCCACGGTCTGGCGCGGGTGGAGCGAGCCGTAGGGGTCCTGGAACACGAACTGCAGGGCGCGCCGCTGCGCCGCCGAGCGCCGCCGCCCCAGCGTCTCGCCCGCGATCCGCACCGCGCCCCGGCTCGGCGGCACGAGGCCCGCGATCGTGCGCAGCACCGTCGACTTGCCCGACCCCGACTCGCCGACGATCCCGAAGGTTTCCCCGGCCCGGACCGCGAAGGACACGTCGCGCGCGGCCGCCACGGGCCCGCCCGGGCCGCGGAACGACACCGACAGCCGGTCGACCTCGATCAGGGCGGCGGGGTCGCTCACGCCAGCCACGCGGGGTCGCGCCTCACCACGCTGAGCTCCGGCCGGGGATGGTCGACGGAGGGGGCTGCGGCCAGGAGGGCGCGCGTGTAGGGGTGGCGCGCCCGGCCGAGGTCGGAGGCCGCGCAGTCCTCGACCACCCGGCCGCCGTACATGACGAGGACGCGGTCGCAGAAGCTCGCCACGGCCGTGAGGTTGTGGCTGATGAAGAGGAGGCCCATGCCGCGCCGCGCCACCAGCCGGTCGAGGATGCCGAGCACCTCGTTGCCCACGGTGACGTCGAGGGCCGAGATGGCCTCGTCGGCGATGAGGAGGTCGGGTTCGGCGATCAGCATGGCGGCGATCATCACCCGCTGGCCCATGCCGCCGGAGAGCTGGTGCGGGTAGAGGCGCAGCACGGCCTCGGGATCGCGGATGCTGACGGCCTCCAGCATCTCCAGGGCGCGGCGCCGGGCCTCGGGCGCGGAGGCACGGTGATGGAGGCGGTAGGCCTCGGCGACCTGCGCGCCCACCGTCATGACCGGGTTCAGCGCCTGCGTCGGGTCCTGCACGATCATCGCCATGCGCCGGCCCCGGTAGCGGCTCCACCCGCGCGGCGACAGGCCGAGCAGGTCCTGGCCCTCGAAGGCGAGCCGCGCGGCCGTGACGCGGCCGGGCCGGGGCACGAGGCCGAGGATGGCCCGCCCGGTCGTGGACTTGCCGGAGCCGGATTCGCCCACGACGCCGAGCCGCTCGCGGCCGAGGTCGAAGGAGACGCCCCGCACCGCGCGGGTCGTGGTGCCGTCGGCCGTGAAGGCGACCGACAGGTCGCGGACTTCGAGGAGGGGGGCGGTCATGCGTCCTTCGGGTCGAAGACGTCGCGCAGCCCGTCGCCCAGGATGTTGCAGGCGAGGCTGACCGTGAAGATGGCGAGGCCGGGGATGGTGGCGACCCACCACTGGTCCAGCACCACGCTGCGGCCGGCCGCCACCATGGCGCCCCATTCGGGCGTCGGCGGCTGCGCGCCCAGGCCCAGGAAGCCGAGGCCCGCCGCGATCAGGATGATGCCGGCCATGTCGAGCGTCAGCCGCACGATGACGGACGACAGGCACAGCGGCACGATGTGGCGCAGCAGGATGCGCGGCGTCGAGGCGCCCTGGAGCACGACGGCCGCGATGAAGTCGCTGCGGGCGATGGCGGCCGTCTCGGCCCGGGCGAGCCGCGCGTAGGGCGGCCAGGCGGTGAGCGAGATGGCGATCACGGCGTTGACGATGCCGGGCCCGAGGGCGGCCGCGAAGGCCAGCGCCAGGACGAGGCTCGGGAAGGCCAGGAAGATGTCCGTCACCCGCATCAGCACGGCGTCGAGCCAGCCGCCCGCGTAGCCCGCGGCGGTGCCGACCGCGAGGCCGATCGGCGCCACGATGACGCCCACGAGCGCCACGATGGCGAGGGTCGAGCGCGCGCCGTAGACCGTGCGGGCGAAGATGTCCCGCCCGAGTTCGTCCGTGCCGAACCAGTGCGCCGAGCCCGGCGGGCGCAGCCGCCCCGCGAGGTCCTGCGCGAGGGGCGACACCCCGCCGGCCACCAGCGGGGCGAGCAGGGCCGCGAGGACGAGCAGCGCCACGATGGCGAGGCCCAGGGCCGCGAGCGGGTTGCGCAGGAGCCGCAGGGCAACGCCGACGGCGAGCCGCAGCCGCGCCTGCCCGGGCGAGCGCGGGGTCGGGTCGGACGCCCAGGCGCGCAGGCGCCCCGCCGGCGGAGCGTCGCGGGACCGCGCGGCCGTCACCGGGCCCGCAGCCTCGGGTCGGCGATGCGGTAGAGCGCGTCGCTCAGGAGGTTGATGCCGATGAAGACCGCGCCCACCACGATCGTGCCGCCGAGGACCGCGTTCATGTCGGCGTTGAACAGCGACTGGGTGATGTAGAGGCCCAGCCCCGGCCAGGCGAAGACCGTCTCGGTCAGCACGGCGCCTTCGAGCAGCGTCGCGTAGCTCAGCCCGATCACGGTGACGAGCGGCACCAGGATGTTGGGGAAGGCGTGGCGCCACACGACGCTCCAGCGGCCGCGCCCCTTGATGAGCGCGGTGGTGACGTAGTCCTGGCTCATCTGCGCGATGGTGAAGCTCCGGGTCATCCGGGCCACGTAGGCGAGCGACAGGTAGCCCAGGATGGCGGCCGGCAGGACCAGGTGGGCGGCGGCGCTGCGGAACAGGTCCCAGTCGCCCGCCATGGCGCTGTCGACGAGGAGGAGGCCCGTCGTGGGATCGAGCGCGTCCTCGAAGCCCGCGTCGACCCGGCCCGGCCCCGCGACCCAGCCGAGCCTGCCGTAGAACAGGAACAGGCCCATCAGCCCCATCCAGAACACGGGCATGGAGTAGCCGAACAGGCCGGCGACCCGCACGACGTGGTCGGGCCAGCGGCCCTTGCAGGCGCCCGCCACCACGCCAGCCGGCACGCCGACGGCGACGCCGAGCAGGATCGCGGCCGTGGCCAGTTCGAAGGTGGCGGGGAAGAAGTGGATCAGGTCCGACAGGACCGGGTTGGAGGTGATGACGGAGGTCCCGAGGTCGCCGTGCAGCACCTTGCCGAGGTAGATGGCATATTGTTCCGGCACCGGGCGGTCGAGGCCGATGGCGAGGCGCGTCGCCTCGTAGGTGCTGCGGCTCGCGTGGTCGCCCACGATGGCCAGCACGGGATCGACCGGGATGAAACGGCCGATCACGAAGGTGACGCAGGTGAGGCCGAGCAGGCTGAGGAGGGCCGAGGCCGCGAAGCCGAAGAGGGCCCGCAGCAGCCGGGCCGGGAACCGGGCGGCTGGCGAGGTACGCTGCTGGCTGTCGGTGATCTCTGGGGGGATGGCGTCGCGCCTTGAACGTCGAATGATCGAGGTTTCAAAAGGCCCTCGGCCTTTTGCGGTCAGGGCGGAGCCCTGAAGAATTCTATGACGTCAATCAGGGCTCCGCCCTGAAACCCGCCAAAGGGCGAGCCCTTTGGAAACCATTATACACGGCGGCGTCACCTCGAACTCCATCACCGGCCGATGATCCGGCGGCATCTTGCAACCATCGTGCCGGTGCGCCGGTATAGTCCCCGAGCCCGCCGCAACGGCCCGCCCGACGAAGAGCCGACACCAAGCCATGACGGACGCCCCCCTCATCCCGGTCTTCGACGGGCACAACGACATGCTGCTGCGCTTCGCGCTGCACAAGGCGCATGCGCCCGAACACCTCTTCGGGCAGGGCGACGGCCGCGGCCACATCGACCTGCCGCGCGCCAGGGCGGGCGGCTTCGCGGGCGGGTTCTTCGCGGCCTTCCCGCCGCCCGTCGCGATGCCGAAGCTCGACGCCGCCGCGAAGGGGGCGAACGACGACAGGCCGCCCCCGGCGCTCCTCGCGCTCGATGCCGCCCAGGCCTCGACGGCCCACATGTTCGCCATCCTGCTGCGGCTGGAGCGCGCCTTTCCGGCGGACCTCGCGATCTGCCGCGGCGTGGCGGACATCCGCTCGGCCCTGGCGACGGGCCGGATGGCCGCGGTGATGCACATCGAGGGGGCCGAGGCGATCGACCCGGACCTGAACATGCTGGAGCTGCTCCACGCCGCCGGCCTGCGCTCGCTCGGCCTCGTGTGGAGCCGGTCCAACGCCTTCGCGCACGGCGTCCCGTTCCGCTTCCCCAGCGGCCCCGACACCGGGCCGGGCCTGACCGACGCCGGCCGGGCCCTGGTGCGCGCCTGCAACGAGCGCCGGATCATGATCGACCTGTCGCACCTGAACGAGCGGGGCTTCTGGGACGTCGCGGCCCTGTCGAGCGCGCCGCTGGTCGCCACCCACTCCAACGTCCACGCCCTGTGCCCGGCGTCCCGCAACCTCACCGACCGCCAGCTCGACGCCATCCGCGAGAGCCGGGGCGTGGTGGGCCTCAATTTCGCGACCTCGTTCCTGCGCCCCGACGGCGCCATGCGGGCCGACACCGACCTCGACCTCATGCTGCGACACCTCGACGCGCTGATCGAACGGCTCGGCGAGGACGGCGTGGCCTTGGGCTCCGACTTCGACGGCGCCGTCGTCCCGGCCGCGATCGGCAGCGTGGCGGGGCTGCCGGTCCTGTTCGAGCGGCTGAGGCTGTCGGGGTACTCCGAGGACCTGCTCGCCAGGATCGCGCACGGGAACTGGCTGTCGCTGCTCGAACGGACGTGGGTTTAGGACCTATCTCGACGGGAGATCGGGTCGGGACGGGGACAGGCGCCGCGCCAGCTCGCGGCCCCGCAGGAGCAGGTCGGCGTAGCGGGTCCTGATGGGGCGGGGGATCCTTTGATAGAGCCGCTTCAGCCGCGGCTTCAGTTCCCGCGACAGCGCCAGGAGGAGCTTCCCCCTGAGGCTCCGCACCACGGCGTAGTCCGTGACCGCGACGGAGACCTCGGTCCATTCGGTCTTGTGCGGCTGCGAGGGCGGCATGAAGTCGAAGGTGTCGATCCCGCTGTCGCCCTCCTGGAACATCTCCCACAGGAGCAGGCGGCCCGGCGCGTGCTGGGCATAGCGCAGGTCGTAGCTCTGGATCATCGAGTAATAGTGGCCGTGCTCCAGCACGCCGATCTCGACCGCCGCCGTGGTGCCGCCGACCAGGAGCCGGCGCATCGTGAACAGACCCAGGCTCGCCACCATGGTGATCGCGCCCACGTTGGCGGCGTGGCTGTAGCCGGCGCTGAACATGCCGCGTTCGCGCGACCAGTCCCGCTTCAACCGGAAAGCCTCCTGCAGGGCCGCGACATGGTCGGCCGCGGGCAGGATCTCGAAGCTGACGGGCCCGTGCTCGGCCAGGCGCTTGCCATGGCGCCGCAGCGCGTTGAGGCTGCGCCCGCTCCGTTGCGGGCGCCCCCCGTCCTTCGCGCCCAGGCGGAGGAAGGGCGCCGCTTCGGTCGACTGGGCGTGGTCGCGGAGCCAGGGCCGGCCGTGACGCTCGAGCGCGCCGTCGGCCCGCACCTTGCGCAGGTGGATGAGGTCCACGTCGCCCTGGGACAGGACCGCCCGCCAGGCGCTGTCCAGCCACCGCGGGGCGTGGGGAGAATCCTCGACGAGGACGTCGCAATATTGGGTGGCGGGCTCGGCCAGGGCATGCAGGACCGTGACGGCGCCACGGCGGCGCGCGGCCAGCGGCCACACGAGGACCAGGCGTCCCGCCTCCCGCACCGTGACGATCCTGACGTCCTCCCGGAGCCCGGCCGCCCGGCAGGCTTCGGTCCAGGCCGCGCACCACTCGAAGCTCTGATAGAACGACGGACCCGCGGTTCTGGCCCGGAGCGCGATCCATTCGCTCCGCAGCTCGGCGACGCTTCGGACGATGACGGCGGACTCGGCCGTCGCCCCCGCCGAGACCCTCGGCTGGACGTCGCGCCGGATCATGCGGTCCGGGACGGGAGGTGCGCGCAATGACGTGACGTTGTCCATGGCTCAATCTGCCCCCACAGGCCAGATCAGAAACGAATCGACGATCAACAGAGACATAAAGATAACTCTTAAAAATACTTTTACAACCAGAATTTGGGGCATCTCTACTTTACGTCATCGATCATCCCTTGGCTCGGAGGCGAGCGAATGCAGTCGCGGCGCCCGAGGCGCGCGTCTCGCTCCTGCCATCGATGCCCCCGCGCCGGGTCGCCGCGGGGGCGGGGGCTGTCACGCGTGGAAGCTGAAGTCCTGCCTGTTAGCCTTCAGTTCGGCCTTGCTGACGCCCACCAGCCTGATCGTGTCGGACGTGGCCGGGTCAGTGATCACGACCCCGTCCTGGCCGTCGTGCGTGTTGCGCAGCACCTGGGCGATCGAATTGCCGAAATCCGACCCCGGCAGGCTCAGCGTGTCGTGGCCCGCGCCGTCGACCTGGAACTGGGAGACGACGTCGAGCGCGCCGCCCGGGTCGAACACGTAGGTGGTGCCGGACTGAACCGTGGGGACCTTCAAGCCCGTCTGGTCGTCGGTGTCGTCCGTCCAGGCGAACACGTTGCCGATGTGGCCGGCGGGTGTCGCCCCCCCGTCCTGGGTGATGTCGGCCGCGACGGGGTCGCCGGACAGGACGTTGTCCGGGTCGCCGGGAGCCGTGTAGGTCGCGTCGTCGAAGGACACACCTGAGCCCGGCGCGTAGAAGATCAGGCCGCCCGACATGGGTTTGCCGCGTCCCTGGTCGCCCGCGATGTTGTCGAAGGAGCGGACATCGGTGAAGGACACGTTGTTCGAATAGGACGAGAAGGCCCCG
>CAXTBR010000071.1:0-26184 GCA_964242785.1 uncultured Lichenihabitans sp.
CGACGGGCCAGGTGGCGGCGCTGACGACCGACCAGCTCGTGAAGCTCTCGACCGATCAGCTCGCCAAGCTGTCGACCGGCGACGTAAAGGCCCTGACGAGCGGTCAGGTGGCGTCGCTGACGACCGACCAGCTCGTGAAACTCTCGACCGACCAGGTAGCCTCGCTGACCTCCGGCCAAGTGTCCAAGCTGACGACCGATCAGGTCGCCAAGCTGACGACCGATCAGATCGCCTCGCTGACCTCCGGTCAGGCGGCCGCTCTGACGACCGACCAGCTCGTGACCCTGTCGACCGACCAGTTCGTCAAGCTGTCGACGGGTGACGTGAAGGCCCTGACCTCCGGTCAGGTGTCCAAGCTGACGACCGACCAGATCGCCAAGCTCTCGACCGACCAGGTGGCATCGCTGACCTCCGGACAGGCGGCCGTGCTGACGACCGACCAGCTCGTGAAGCTCTCGACCGACCAGTTGGCCAAGCTGTCGACCGGCGACGTGAAGGCCCTGACGACGGGGCAGGTGGCGTCGCTCACGACCGATCAGGTCGCCAAGCTGACGACCGACCAGATCGCTGTCCTGACGACCGGCCAGGTGGCGTCGCTGACGACCGACCAGCTCGTGAAGCTCTCGACGGACCAACTCGCCAAGCTGTCGACGGGCGACGTGAAGGCCCTGACGAGCGGTCAGGTGGCGTCGCTGACGACCGACCAGTTCGTGAAGCTCTCGACCGACCAGGTGGCGGCGCTGACATCGGGTCAGGTGTCGAAGCTGACCACCGATCAGGTCGCCAAGCTGACGACCGATCAGATCGTGTCGCTGACGAGCGGGCAGGCCGCCGCGCTGACGACCGACCAGCTCGTGAAGCTGTCGACCGACCAGCTCGGCAAGCTGTCGACGGGTGACGTGAAAGCCCTGACCACGGGCCAGGTCGCCGCGCTGACGACCGACCAGGTCGCCAAGCTGACGACCGACCAGGTCTCGGTCCTGACGACGGGGCAGGTGGCGTCGCTGACGACCGACCAGCTCGTCAAGCTCTCGACCGACCAGTTGGCCAAGCTGTCGACCGGGGACGTGAAGGCGCTGACGACGGGGCAGGTAGCCGCGCTGACGACCGACCAGTTCGTCAAGCTGTCGACCGACCAGCTCACGGCCCTGACGACCGGGCAGGTGTCGAAGCTGACGACCGATCAGATCGCCAAGCTGACCACCGATCAGGTCGCCTCGCTGACCTCCGGGCAAGCCGCGGCGCTGACGACCGACCAGCTCGTGACGCTGTCGACCGACCAGTTCGCCAAGCTGTCGACCGCTGACATGAGGGCCCTGACGACGGGCCAGGTCTCGAAGTTGACGACCGACGAGGTCGCCAAGCTGACGACCGACCAGGTCGCGGTGCTCACGACGGGGCAGGCCGCCGCGCTGACGACCGACCAGCTCGTGAAGCTGTCGACCGACCAGCTCGCCCGGCTCTCGACCGCCGACGTGAAGGCCCTGACGACGGGGCAGGTGGCGTCGCTGACGACCGATCAGGTCGCGAAGCTCTCGACCGATCAGATCGCTGTCCTGACGACGGGTCAGGCTGCCGCACTGACGACCGACCAGCTCGTGAAGCTGTCGACCGACCAGCTCATCAACCTGTCGTCCTCCGACGTGCAGGCCCTGACGACGGGACAGGCGGCGTCGCTCACGACGGGTCAGTTCGTCAAGCTGACGACGCGGCAGCTCCAGAACTTCAGCACGGCGGCCATCGCCAACCTGACCACCGATCAGGTCTCGAAGATGAGCACCGATCAGCTCTCGAACCTGACGACGGCGCAGATGTCGAGCCTGACCTCCAGCCAGGTGAACGCCCTATCGACGGACTCCTTCAAGGCCCTGACGACGAACGAGATCCCGTTCTTCAGCAAGGCCGCGATCGCCGGCATCACCACGGCCGACCTGAGCAACCTGAGCACGGCCCAGGCGAACGCCTTCACGACGGCGGAGATCAGCGTGATGACGACCGACCAGTCGAACGCCCTCGTGGCCGCCGCCCTGGGCTGATGAATGATGGTCGGCGGGCTCACCAGAGCCCGCCGGCCATCGGGGCAGGGCGGTCCGGGTTCCGGTCGACGTCCCGCGGGACGGCCGCCGCATCCGTCGGCACGCCCGACGCAAAAAGCCGTCGATCGTCCCGGCCCCGGGCGGGGTCGACCGCGGCACGGGCGAGACGGAGGTGCGGGGTGATGTGTCCCTGTGCATCGCTTTCCAAAGGGCGAGCCCTTTGGCGGGTTTCAGGACGGAGCCCTTAAAAGAGATTGCCCGATCAGGCCGGCCGGGTCGATGCCGTCCGGGCGACGTCCGCCAGGAAGGTGTCGGACACCTCGTTCATGGCGTCGAGGATCGCGCCGGCCTCGCCGGCCTCCAGGTGGCGCTGCCACTTCACCTGGCCGTTGAAGTTGCCCGCGGTCCCGCGGGCCACGCGGAGGAGGAAGTCCTCCTCGGACTTGAGCGCGAAATGCGCGATATAGGCCGTCTCGATCATGGCCTCCGAGCGCCGCTCGTCGTTCAGGTAATCCCACATCGCCGCGGGAAACCCCGCCAGGAGGGGCTGCACCTCGTCTCCCAGCACGTTGCGGCGCGCGTATCCGTCCCAGCACGGGTCGGTCAGTCCATGCCAGAACGGGAACATGGCCCGTTGCAGCCGCTGCGGTTCGAAGCAGGACGCGCGCGAGATGTGCTTGGTGTGGCAGTCGACGAGCCTGGACCGCCGGCTGTAGTTCCGGAGGACAGACCCTTCGGGCCGGCGCGCGTGGCCGTTGTTGCCGTAGAAGACCCAGTTGAAATGGAGGCTGGCGATCCCGTGCCGGTCGAGATGCGCGATGAGCGCCGGCATCGACGGCCAGCGCTTCAGGACGATGAACTCGTCCACGTCGAGGAAGCAGATCCACTCCGCCTCCTGGCGCGCCCGCCTCAGGGCATCGAGGTACATGGCGGCCTGGAGTCCCTGGCCGAAGAAGGGGCGATAGGACACGGCGTCCCGGTAGCGCGGTGGGAGCCTCGCCAGCGTCGCCTTGAAGGGCGCAGGATCGTCGTCGTTGCAGTGCAGGTAGATGTGATCGAACCCGAGGTCGAGGTGATACGCGACCCATTCCGCGACGTAGGGGTCCTCCCAGCGGGCGCAGGCCACGATGGATGTCGAGTGGGTGCCTCCGGCCATGGTCGCCTCACCTGCGCTGGACGAAGACGCGGCATTCGCCCCTGGACGGCATCTCGCGGAAACGCTCGCCCAGGACCGTGGAGACGAGCGCGTCCACGCCCGGGACGAAGCGCTCGTGGGTCTCGATGAGGATCATGCCCACCCTCGCCAGCCAGGCCCCCGTCTCCGCGGCGAACAGACCGTATTCCGCGCCCTCGACGTCGATCTTCAGGATGTCGATGAAGCCGAGGCCGTAGCGCCGCATCAGCGTCGGCAGGGAGATCGCCTCGACCGCGTAGCTGCCGAGCCCGCTGCCGCGGTCCACGGTGCGATAGGCCCAGGCCTGCATCTTCTCGCCGGGCAGCACCGAGTCCTGCAGTTCGAGCTGTCCGTCCGCCGGCGCGATGGCGGCCTCGACGCAGATGATCGCCGGCCTGTGCTGGGCATTGGCGGCCAGCAGGCGGAAGTTGTCCCGGGCGGGTTCCACCGCCACGATCGTGGCCTTGGGATAGCGATGGGCGAAGAAGACGCTCGCCAGCCCCGTGTTGGCCCCGAGGTCGACGATGATGTCGCAACTCTCGTCGGCGAAGGGGACGTCATACTCGTGGCGGAGGCAGGCGGCCTCCAGGACCAGGATGTCGGACGTCCCGGGCCTGACGTGAGCCGAGCCCATCCCGTCCGGGAGTTCGACCGAGATGGACTCGATCCTCAACGGTGAGGCGCCGACCGTCGTCGAGGCCGGCAGGAGGGCGTTCAACCCGCGCCGGTCGCGGTCGTAGGTCGAGACGCGAAACTCGTCGCCGTGGCGGACGTAGAGCTCGGCGTCATAGGCGTCCCACTTCACCAGCAGGAGGTCGTCGTGCAGGCGGTAGGTCGCCATCGAGTGGTGGAGGCCGTGCCGCAGCCTGTAGGGTTCGGCCTCCACGATCAACTCGCCCTCCCAGAGCGAGTGACGGACCTTCAGGACCTGCCCCGGCGCGAGGCGATCCGCCGGCAGCGCAGCCTCCGGGCTTCGGGTCCGCAGCCGCTCGCGGATCCGCGCGAAGGCGTCCATGTATTCCGGGAAGCGATGCTGGCTGAAGGCGAGCTTCAGGGCATCGCTGATGAAGGCCTCGTGGGGATGCTCCCGCAGGCTGGACATGGACCACGCCATCCGGAACGGGTTGTGGGCGGCGCTCCGCCAGTGCGGCTGCGTGGCGAGGAGCAGCGACGCGACCCTCTCCTGGAGGAAGACCTTGCGCTGCGCGGCGCCGGGGTAGGTGGTGGGCCGGCACAGCGCGTCCTTTAGCGGCGAGTCGGGTCCCTCGCAGATGGCGAACATGGCTTCGTTGAGCGCCAGCCACTCCCGCCAGAAGGCCGGCCGCGCCACGAAGTAGTTCGAGAAGACGACGTGGCGGCAGTCCATCATCAGGTCGGCGATGGAGCTGGGCCGGCCGATGTGATCCAGGAAAGCCGCGTATGTGTCGAGCAGCCCGGGATCGAAGACCTCGGCCTGCTCGAAGATGTTGAGGAAGAAGGCCCCCATGTCGGGTTGCGGCGAGAACAGCATGACGTCCGCCGCGGCGGCGCGCTCGCTCACCACGTCCACCACCTCCGCGTAGCTCAGGTTGGTCTTGTTCCTGAACTTCGTGCTGAAGAAGCCGTAGAAGGCCGCATCGTCGAGCGGTTGCTTGAGCAGGAACTCGCGGATCGGCCAGTATTCATACCAGTCCGGACGCGGGTTGCTCGTGTTGTCCAGGACCTGATAGCCCGGTTCGAGCTCGGCCGCGGTCTCGGCCGAGTAGACGATCTGGTAGAGGTTGACCGTCGGCGGCGACATGCGACGGGGCGTCGAGGCCGCGGCGCGCTTGGGGCGGGGCTTCTTCAACGGCGGCGTCGCGAGTTCGGTCTGCATGGGTCCTGCTCGTCGGCTGTGCGGTCGGGACATGCGCCCATCCGCCTGGGGAGAGGCGGCCGGGGATCCGCGTCATGCGATCTCGGACGTCAGCCGGCGGGGCCGCGGGATCGTGCCTTCGTTCGTGGAGCGTCAGCCTTGTCCGGGCCTGGAGCGCCGCGCCGACGCCCGGAGGGTCGTCGCGGATCCGGCCGCGCGATCCAGGCCGGAGCAAGCCAGGCGGACCCACACTCCGCCCGGGCCGGCGCCGCGCCGTGCCCCGTCGAGGTCGACGACGGCTAGGGATCACCGGGGAAGGTCGAGCGATGAGAAGCAGCCAGCGCAGGGCCGCGCCGCGGGGCGCCACGCCCGACATCCCGGCGGCCCCGGACGACGTCGCCCGATCCTTCGGGGCGGCCGTCGACGCCCATCTCGAGGGTGGGCCGGAGCGGGCGGAGCCGCTCTACCGCCAGATCCTGGCCCGCCACCCCGACCACGCCGAGAGCTGGTCCAACCTCGCGCTGGCGCTGCTCGCCCGGCAGGCCCCCGCGGAGGCCGTCGTGGCGTGCCGGCGGGCCATCGCGCTCGTGCCCCACTACGCCGGGGCCTATTTCAACCTGATCGCCGCGCTGGAAGCCTCGGGCGATCACGAGGGGGCCGTGCCGGTCTATCGCGCTGCGGCGGCGCTGCATCCCGAGCGCGCCGACCTCCGGGCCAACCTCGCCGTCATCCTGGAAGTCCTCGGCCGGCCGGCTGAGGCCGCGGAAGCCCACGGTGAAGCGGCCTCGCTCGATCCCGGATCGGCCCGCCACCGCTTCAACTTCGGGCGCACCCTGGCGGCCACGGGCCGGGCCGCCGAGGCCATCGCGGCCTATCGGGACGCCCTGGCGATCGACCCCGACATGGCCGAGGCCCTGTCCAGCCTGAGCAGCGCGCTCGCCGGGCAGGGGCATTTCGCCGAGGCCGCGGCGGCGGGCCGGCACGCCATGGCGCTGCGGCCCGAGGACGCCAACGTCGCCAACAACTGCGCCGTGGTGCTCCAGCAGGGCGGGCGGGCGGCGGAGGCCGCCGAGGTCTACGGGCACGCCCTGGCGCTCGATCCGTCCCACCCCGGCGCCTGGGCCAACCTCGGGGTGGCGTACCAGGAGATGTTCCGCTTCGACGACGCGGTGGACGCCTTCGGGCGCGCCGTCGCGCTCAAGCCCGACTTCTCCTCGGCCATCGTCGAGGGCATCAAGCTCCGGCGTCACATCTGCGACTGGAGCCGCTACGCCGCGGACCGGCAGGCGCTCGTCGACCTGATCGGGCGGGACTCCGACGCCGTCTTCATGCTGCTGCTCATGGCCTTCCCGTCCACCGCCGCGCAGCAGTTCGCCTGCGCCCGCCAGCACATGGCGCGGCTGAACCGCGACCCCGCCCGCATCGGCCCCCACGCGGGCCGCCCGGTGAACGCCCGGCTGAAGGTCGGCTACCTGTCGGCCGACTACCGCGACCACCCGGTCGGGCGGCTGCTGCCCGAGATGCTGGCGCAGCACGGCCGCGGTGCCGTCGAGGTCTACGGCTACGCGCTCGGGCTCGACGACCCCGGCCGCGTCCGCCGGCGCATCGCGCGGGCCTGCGACCACTTCGTCGACCTCCACGGCCTGTCGAACCGCGACGCGGCGGCCCGCATCCATGCCGACGGGATCGACGTGCTGGTCGACCTCACCGGCCCCACCACGGGCTCGCGCCTCGACATCCTCAACCTGCGGCCGGCGCCCGTCCAGGTCAGCTTCCTCGGCTGGCCCGGCACGACGGGGGCGGACTGCATCGACTACGTGGTCGGCGACCCGTTCCTCATCTCCGGGGACCAGCAGCCCGTCTACAGCGAGAGGATCGTCCAACTGCCGCTCTGCTACCAGCCGAGCGACCCCTACCGCGCCGCGCGCCCCCCGGCCCTGACGCGCGCGGACTGCGGGTTGCCGGAGGACGCCTTCGTGTTCTGCTCCTTCAACAACACGGTGAAGCTGACGCCCGACCTGTTCGACCTCTGGCTGAGGGTTCTGGCCCGGGTCGAGGGATCGGTGCTGTGGCTCTACTGCAAGACGCCGCGCACCATGGAGAACCTCAGGGCCTGGGCGCGGGAGCGGGGCGTCGCGCCCGAGCGCATCGTCTTCGCACCGGTCGGCGCGATGGACCTCTACCTCGGCCGGCTGCGCCTGGCCGACCTGTTCCTCGACTCGCACCCCTACAACGCCGGCGCCACCTGCAACGACGCCCTGTGGATGGGGCTGCCCGTGCTGACCTGGGCGGGCGAGACCTACGTCAGCCGCATGGCCGGGAGCCTGCTGCGGGCCGTGGGGCTCCCGGACCTCATCACCCGGTCGGCTGAGGACTACGAGGCCCTGGCGGTCCGCCTCGCCACCGAGCCCGCCACTCTCGCCGAGGTCAGGGCCCGGCTGGCGCGCGGGCGCGACGCCTCCCCCCTCTTCGACATGCCGGGCTTCACGGCCGCGTGGGAGCGCGCCCTGACCCACATGCGCTACCGGGCGGCGGTCGGCCTGCCTCCTGAGGGCTTCGCCATCACGGACGCCTCCGTGTGACGGGCGAGATCGAGCGCGGTTAATGGGAGGGAGCCGGTAAGATTAATCGTTAAGTAAGGGAGGCCCGCTAGGTTGAGGTCACGCAAGAATGATCGCTCGGCCGAGGGGCCGCGGTCATAGGCATCAGGCCGTTCCTGCGTTCCGGCGATGATCCGGGATGTTCCTCTCTTCCGTGTAACGATCATCGGGAATACCGGCCATGAGCAGCCTTCTCACCAATACTTCCGCCATGACGGCGCTGCAGAATCTGTCAGCGACGCAGAAGGAACTGGGCAAGACCCAGTCGCAGATCTCGTCGGGCCTCGCCGTCGCCAACGCCTCCGACAACGCCGCCTACTGGTCCATCGCCACCAGCATGAAGTCGGACGTGAGCGCGCTCGGCGCCGTCACCAACGCGCTGAACCTCGGCGCCTCGGTGCTCAACACCGCCACCTCGGCGATGAACAGCGTCGAGACCATCCTGAAGCAGATGAAGGCCGACATCGTCACGGCCCAGACCTCGGGCACCAATGCCAACCAGGTGCAGAGCGACATCACGGCCCAGCAGCAGAGCCTGATCAGCATCATCGGCTCGGCCTCGTTCAACGGCGTCAACCTGCTCGACGGCACCACGGACCAGACCAACATCGTCGACTCGTTCTCCCGCAGCTCGAACGGGACGACCAGCACCGGCAAGCTCTCGGTGAGCACCACGGTGTCGTATGACGCGACCAGCGGCTCGCCCACCGGCGGCATCGCCCTCGCCGGCCTGTCCGTCACCGGTGCGGTCACGAACGGTTCGGTCACGCAGGGCGGACTGCTCGGGACCTCGCTCACCCTGTCGGCCGACAGCAAGGGGACGGCCAGCTCGACCGGCTCCGTGACGGACGGCGCCGGCGTGACGACGAGCACCGGCGTCTTCGCCGAAGACAGCATCCTCGGTTTCAAGCTCACGTCGGGTTCGAGCACCCTGGTCGCGGGATCCTCCGACCTCGACAAGCTGGCCGCCGCCATCGACACCGCCATCGCCAACGTCACGTCGGGCGCAGCCCAGCTCGGCCAGTACTCGACCACTGTGACCAACCAGCTCTCCTTCACGTCCTCGATCTCCGACGCCATCACGTCGGGCGTGGGTTCGCTGGTGGACGCCGACATGAACGTGGCCTCGACCCGGCTCCAGGCCCTGCAGACCCAGCAGCAGCTCGGCATCCAGGCCCTGTCCATGGCCAACCAGAACAGCCAGCTCATCCTGAAGCTCTTCAACGGCTGATCGCGCCCCGCTCGAAGCGGGTCTCTCAAGCGGCCGCACCGGCGAGGTGCGGCCGTTTCCGCACGTCGGTGCTCCCTCTCTCCGCCCCTAGCGTTGGCGCACATCGTTGACGCTGGGCGTTGGCGCCCTTCTCCCCGATGGGGAGAAGGGCATCCCCCGCGGGCGCCGAGAGGTGGGCCGACGCTCGCTCTCCGCCCTGATCGTGCTCCACGGCCACGTCGCGGGCGCGCGGTCATGGTGAGCCGCAGACCGGGGGACGGCGCGTCGGCTCGGTTAAGTGTTAACCAGCGAGTCACGTCCACGGCAGGGGGAGGGCTGTAAGGGCTGCCGTTCAAGATTCCAGCAAGGGCTGACCCCTAGCTTCAGCCTCACGCAAGATTGATCGCCCGCCACGTCGGCAGAGGTCAAAGGCATCAAGCCGCTCCAGCGTACCGGTACAAGTCCGGGATGTCCTCAGTAGCGTGAACCATCAGGATATCCGACAATGAGCAGCCTTCTCACCAACACCTCCGCCATGACGGCGCTGCAGAACCTGTCAGCGACGCAGAAGAACCTCACCAACACTCAGTCGCAGATCTCGTCGGGCCTCGCCGTCGCCAACGCCTCCGACAACGCCGCCTACTGGTCCATCGCCACCAGCATGAAGTCGGACGTGAGCGCGCTCGGCGCCGTCACCAGCGCGCTGAACCTCGGCGCCTCGGTGCTCAGCACCGCCACCTCGGCGATGAACAGCGTCGAGACCATCCTGAAGGCGATGAAGGCCGACATCGTCACGGCCCAGACGTCGGGCACCAACCCCACCCAGGTGCAGAGCGACATCAAGGCCCAGCAGCAGAGCCTGATCAGCATCATCGGGTCGGCGTCGTTCAACGGCGTCAACCTGCTCGACGGCACCACGACCACGACCAACATCGTCGACTCGTTCTCGCGCAATGCCGGCGGGACGACCAGCACGGGCAAGCTGGCGATCGATACCTCGGTGAGCTACGACGCCAACAACGTGCCGACGGGCGGCATCGCGCTCGTGGGAGCCTCGACGACGACGGCGCCCACGGGTCACCAGGTCTCGAGCGGCGTGCTCGGAAACTCCCTGACCCTCGCCAACAGCTCGGGCGATGCAGGGTACACGGGCTCGGTCACGGATGCCTCGACCAGCACGACCACCTATAGCGGCGTCTATTCCGACGACAGCATCCTGGGGTTCAAGCTGACGGCGTCGTCGAGCACCGGCGTCGCGGGCGCGACCGACCTCGACAAGCTCGCCAGCGCCATCGACACCGCCATCGCCAACGTCACGGCGGGCGCGGCCCAGCTCGGCCAGTACTCGACCGTGGTGTCCAACCAGCTCTCCTTCACGTCCTCGCTGTCCGACGCCATCACGTCGGGCGTGGGTTCGCTGGTGGATGCCGACATGAACGTCGCCTCGACCCGGCTCCAGGCCCTGCAGACGCAGCAGCAGCTCGGCATCCAGGCCCTGTCGATCGCCAACCAGAACAGCCAGCTCATCCTCAAGCTGTTCGGCTGACCGTCGGGGGCTGACGCCCTCCGGTCCACGGCAGCCACGCTCCTCCGGGCGTGGCTGCCCCCCATGTCGCGCCGCGCGCCCCGGCCGGCCTCCCGCCGGCCACCCGGCGGAGCCCTTCGGCGCCTCGGCAGGTTCTTGCGAACCTGCTGACACTCGAAAAATTGAGCAGCGTTGATTTCGCTTCGAAAAAGCGAGATCGACCGTGGCTTCAGCCACGCCAGGCTGCTGAGCGCTCGGTGTTCGGGACGTCGAACGATGACCAGCCTTCCACGGGATGCAGGGACGGCCGCGGGAGCGGTCCGGGCCTCGGGGCGTCCGGCCGCCGCGAAGCCCTCTCCCGCCGACTCGGGCGAGGCTCAGACTCCTCCGCCGGACGTCGGGTCCCCGGCACCTCCCCCCGCGCCGCTCACCTGGGGCGACCTCCCCGATCTCCCGGTCCTGCGCGCGACCCCGTCGGACGCCGCGGCCCCGGCGGGGGGCAGTCCGGCGCTCGGTGATGGCAGCCTGGCGGCGATCCGCGAGCGGGCCCGGCTGGCCCGGGCGCAGCTTGGGGACCAGTCCCTCCCCATCGCCAACCAGAGCAGCCGCCTCATCCTGAAGCTCCTGGGCGGCTGACCCCGCGTCCGGCCGCCGTCCTCCCGCCCACCCCCGCACAAGCTCCACCCGCGACATTGAACCCGACGCCGGATGACGTCAGGGGTTTCGATGAACGCGATGGATCAGGTGCAGCGGCTGTGGGCGAACCTGCTGGGCCTCGGGGGCCGCAGGCTCGGCGCGCTGGCGGCCATCGGGGTCGCGGTCTTCGCCCTGGTGGGGGTCGGCGGCTACTACCTCAGCCGCCCCGCCACCGAGACGCTCTATTCCGGGCTCGACCGGGGCGACGTGTCGTCGATCGGCGCGGCCCTCCACGACGCCGACATCCCCTTCGACGTCAGCCCCGACGGCACCGCGGTGGCGGTCCGCTACGGCCAGACCGCCCAGGCCCGCATGCTGCTGGCCGAGCGCGGCCTCCCCCATTCCGGCAACGCCGGATACGAGCTCTACGACAAGATGGGGTCGCTCGGCCTCACCTCCTTCATGCAGGACGTCACCCGCGTCCGGGCGCTCGAAGGCGAGCTCGCCCGCACCATCCAGTCGATGGCGGGCATCCGGGCCGCGCGCGTCCACGTGGTGCTGCCCGACGAGGGCTCGTTCCGCCGCGCCCGCCAGCCGCCCTCGGCCTCGGTGGTGATCCGCGCCTCCAGCCTCGACGAGGGCCACGTGGCCGGCGCCATCCGCCACCTCGTGGCCGCGGCCGTGCCCGGCATGACGATCGACGAGGTCACGGTGCTGTCGACCGAGGGCACGGTGCTGGCCTCCGGCGATGATTCGTCCAACGGCGCCCCCACCAAGATGCTCGACCTCGAGAAGGTCATCGACCGCAACGTCGCCGAGAACATCCGCCGCACGCTGCTGCCCTCGCTGGGCGAGAAGAACCTCCAGGTCAGCGTCACGGCGCGGCTCAACACCGACACGCGCCAGACGGCCGAGACCACCTACAACCCGGACGGCCGGGTCGAGCGCTCGACCCGCACCGTCAAAGAGACGCAGAACCAGCAGAACGCGACGAGCCAGGTCCCCGCCGGCGTCACCCAGAACCTGCCAGGCAGCAAGCCACCGGCGGGCGACGGCAAGACCTCGTCGGAGCAGAACGACAAGCGCGAGGAGCTCAACAACTTCGAGATCTCCTCCAAGACCGTGACGACGTCGAGCGCCGGCTACAGCATCGACCGCCTGTCGATCGCCGTCGTCATCAACCGCGGCGCCCTCGGCGACAAGGCCGCGGCCGGCGACGTGGACCGGCGCGTCGCCGAGATCGAGCAGTTGATCGGTTCCGCGGCCGGCGTCGACAAGGCGCGCGGCGACACCGTCAAGGTCATGGCGGTGGATTTCGTCGACACCGGCCGCGACCTCGAACCCGTGCCCTCGCCCGGCCTGACCGAGGCGCTGATGCGCCAGTCGGGGACGCTCATCAACGCCGCCCTCGTGCTGGTCTTCACCGGGATCGTGGTGGTCTTCGTGGTCCGCCCCCTGACCCGCGTGCTGACCGCGGCCCCCGCCCCGGCCGAGGCCCTCGACGACGGCTTCCCGATGCTGGCCGGCGCCGAACCCATGATGCTGCCCGACGCCAGCGAGTTCGGCGACGGGATGGGCGCGATCGGCGGCGGCGCGGCGCCGCTCGGGGTCGGCGCCTGGGAGAGCGAGGGCGGCGAGGTGAGCCTCATCGACGACATCACGAGCCAGCCCCGCCGTTCCCCGCAGAAGCGACTGGAGCAGATGATCGAGTTCGACGAGCAGCAGGCGGCCGCCGTGCTGAAACAGTGGCTGCATAGGAAGGAGGCCGCCTGATGAGCGCTCTTCACCGCTTCCTGACCGACTTCGGCCCCGAGGCGCGGTCCTCCGCGCAGATCTGGTCGCCGGGCGAGTCCGCCGACCCGTCGTCCGAGCTCGCCGGCTGGCCCGACGAGGATGCGACCGACGGCGCCCCCATGCCGGCTCCCGAACCCGAAGGGCCGAGCGTCGACGCCATCGCCGAGGCGGTCGCGGCCGCCCTGGCGGAGGCCGAGGCCGCCGAGGCCGAGCGGCGCGCGGCGCGCGATGCCGAACACGCCGAACAGCTCGCGGCCGAGCGCGCCCGCTGGGCCGCCGAGCAGGGGGCGGCCCTGGCCGAGGGGCTGGCCCGCGCCCACGCCGGGATCGAGGAGGCGCTGGCGGAGGGGGCCGCCGCGGCGCTGGAGCCCTTCCTGGCCGAGGCCGCCCGGTCCGCGGCTATCGCGGAGCTGCGCGGAGCCGTGGCCGACCTCCTGGTGTCGGGCGTCGGCGCCTCCATCGCGGTGTCGGGCCCGGCCGACCTGCTCGCGGCCCTGGGCGAGGCTCTCGCCGCGGGCGGCATCGAGGCGTCCCGCGTCGCCTTCACAGAGACCGAGGCCGTCGACGTGACGGTGACGGCCGACAACAGCACGGTGCGGACGCGGCTCGACGCCTGGGCCGGCGCGCTGCGGCTGCGCCTGGGGGATGGGGCATGAGCGACGAGGCCCACCCCCACGAGATCATCATCATCAAGCGCCACGCCGGCGGCCACGAGGACGGCCACCACGGCGGGGCGTGGAAGATCGCCTACGCGGATTTCGTCACCGCCATGATGGCGTTCTTCCTCGTCATGTGGCTGCTGTCGGCCAACGAGAAGACCAAGGCCTCCATCGTCAAATACTTCAACCCGGTCCACCTGGTGGACTCGACCCCCCAGCCGCCGGGGCTGAGCGACCCGAGCGAGAAGACCCCGCAGCCCAAGCTGAAGACCGGCACCAAGGCCGAGACCGACAGCAAGGACGCGCCGGTCGAGCAGGCGGGCCCGCGCGACAAGCCCAGCTCCCGCGAGAGCGGGGAGAAGGACGCGAAGCCGAGCGAGGGCAAGAGCAAGGAGGAAGCCGCGCTGATGCGGGATCCCTACGCGGTGCTGACCGAGATCGCCGCCCGGGACGGCGAGTCGGCGCGCACCTCCAAGGGCATGGCCGACGGCGCCAAGGCCCCGGTCGACGGCACCAAGGGCGGCGCGGGGCCCGCGGGGGGCGCCGCGGGCGCCCTCGGCGGCGAGGCCTTCCGCGACCCCTTCGAGCCCGGCCCCGCCACGACCGACGATGCCCATGACGCGCCGCCCCCGGTCGTGCGGGCGAACGCTGCCGCGCCCGATCCGACGGCGGCGCCGCTGCCGGCCGAGCCCGCCGCGCGGGCCGCCGAGCTGAAGAACCGCATCGACGCGCTGCTGAAGTCCGTCGCGGCGGCCTCGGCCGGCCCCGGCCCCAAGGTCGACGTCAGGGCGACTCCCGAGGGCGTGCTGATCGGCCTCACGGACGACGCGAGATTCGCCATGTTCGCCAGCGCCTCGGCCCGGCCCGCGCCCCGCACCGTGACGCTGATGGAGAAGATCGGCAAGCTGCTCGATGCCCAGAAGGGCAGGGTGGTGATCCGCGGCTACACGGACAGCCGCAAGTACAAGTCCGACACCTACGACAACTGGCGCCTGTCCTCGGCCCGCGCCCACATGGCCCATTACATGCTCGCCCGCGGTGGCCTCGACGAGGCCCGCGTGGAGCGGATCGAGGGCTATGCCGACCGGCAGCCGCGCAACGCGAAGGACCCGGAAAGCCCGGAGAACCGCCGGATCGAGATCCTGGTGAGGCCCGCGCCGTGACGGCCCTCCCTCGCCGGACCCGCCGACGCCTCGGCGCGGCCCTCGCCCTCGCCCTCGCGGCCGCCGTGCCCGCGCGGGCCGGCGAAGCCTCGCCCGAACCCGCCCCGCCGGCCGCCGCCGCTCAGGCGGCCGAACCCGACCAGCCGGCGAAGGCCGGCAAGCCCGCGCCCGCCCCGAGGCCCGCGGACGGCGCCCTCGCGCCCTACGCGGCCGTGCGCTCGCTCCAGGCGCTGCAGGACCAGGTGGCGCACGGCAACGCCGCGGCGCGGGCCGCGCAGGCCAAGATGCTGAGCCACGTCGCCGAAGTCTTCGCGGGTGCCGATCCCGCCCTGTGGAAGGACCAGCGCAACGCGGGCGCCATGGCGCTCTACCTGTTCAGCGCCGGCCGCCCGACGGTGGTGCGGGCCGTGCTGGAGCGCGCGATGCTGTCGCGCGAGGGTGATCTGCTCGTCAAGGGCGCCCTCGCCTATGCCGAGGGGCAGGACGAGATCGCCCGCGCCCTGCTCGGCAAGCTCAACCCCCGGGCGCTCCCCGCGAGCCTCGGCGGCCACCTCGCCCTGGTGATGGCGACCCTGCTGTCCGAGCACGAGCCCGCCAGGGCCGAAGCCATGCTCGACCTCGCGCGCCTGCTGGTGCCCGGAACCCTGGTGGAGGAAGCGGCGCTGCGCCGGCAGATCTTCCTCCTCGCCGACCCCCTGACGCTCGACAAGTTCGCCGCCCTGTCGCGCCAGTACATCCGCCGCTTCCGCGGCTCCGTCTTCGCGTCCAACTTCAAGGGCCGCCTGACCTCCTTCGCCACGCGACTGGCCGAGGGCGGGGACGTGGCCCAACTCGCCAAGCTCGACGCGGTCTTCGGCGAACTGCCCCAGGCGGAACGGCGGGGCCTCTATCTCGCCCTCGCGCGCGGCGCCCTCGTGGCCGGCCAGCCGGACAGCGCCCGCTACGCGTCCGGCCGCGCCGTCGCCCTGTCGCCCGATGCCGGGGAGGCCGAGCGCGCCAAGCTCTACGCCGCCGCCGCCTCCGCGGCCTCGGACGGCGCCCCCGCGGCGCGGGGCGCCCTCGCGGCCGTGGACGGGGCGCGCCTGCCGCCCCGCGACCTCGACCTGCGCGACGCCGCCCTGGCGGTCGCGGCCTCGGTTGACGGCGGCCTCGGCGACCGCGGACCCGGCCGGAACGCCGAGGCGGGCGACGTCCAGCCCGAGGCCGCGACGGCGGCGCTGCTGGATCGCGCCCGCCGCGCCATGGAGGCCGGCGACGCCCTGCTGGCGCGCGCCGGCCCGCCGCCCGCCCCTCCGGCGCCCCCCGCCCCCACGCCCCCGGCCGACGGCAATCCCCCGGACGGGCCCCACGCTGACGAGGGGTTGGCGCCGTGACGGCCGACCTCGGGATCCCCCTGGGGAGCTACGGCGGCGCCCGCGCCCAGCCGGCCGCCGCCGCCCCGGCGTCGATCGCCGCCGCGGGACCCGACGCGAGGTCGAGCTTCGGCGGGATCTTCGACGCCCTGGCGCGCCCCGCGACGGGTCCGGCCCCGGGAAGCGGCCCGGCCGCGGGCCGGCGCGTCGGCCCTCAACCCGCTGCTCCGACCATACCCGCCCCCGGCCCGGCTCCCGTCGGCGCGGCGGGGGACGACGCGCCGACCTCGCGGGCCCTGGCGCTCCTGTCGGGCGACGGGACCAGGCCCTCCGCCGACGACGCGGACGCGCCGCCCGACGATCCATCCCTCGACGATGCCGTCGAGGCGGGCCCCGCCGCCATCGACGTCGCGGCGCTGGCCCAGGCCGTGCTGCTCGCCGGCGCGGCGGCGCAGCCCCAGCCGAACCCGGCCGCCCCACCGCCGCCCGGCGCCTCCGCGGCGTCGGTCACCGCAGCGGCACCGGCGGCCGTGCCGCCCTCCGGCGCGGCGAACCCGGCCGCTCCCGTCACGGCTGCGGCGGAGCCCGGCGCCGGCCGCTCCGCCCCCGGTGCCGACGGGCCGGCCGCGGCCTCGTCCCCTTCGGCCACCGCCGCGGCCCCGGTGCCCGCGCCGGCGAAGCCGTCGTCGCCCGCCATCGCAGGTTCGCCGGGGGATGCACCCGCGGCCCCGGTTGCCGGCGACCCAGAGCCGGCGACGCCGGCCCCGCCCACGGGCGGGAACGCTGGAGGAGCGCCCGCCATCGCCGCGGCGTCGGCGACGGGTTCCCCCGATCCCAGCGCCGCCGCGCCCGCCGCTCCCCTCGCGGCGACAGCGATCCCGGCGAGCGTCGCAGATCCCGTGGCGCCGGCCGGCACGGCACGCGTGGCGCCGGACTCCGACGGAGCGACCCTGGCCGCAGCCTCCGTGGAGGGCTCAGCCGGCGCCGCTGCCGCGGCTCCTCCGACCTCTGCGTCCTCGACGCCGGCGAGCCCCAGGCCGCCCGCCGTCGCGCCGCGGACGGCGAAGGCCCCGGCCGGCGGATCCCCACCGGCGCCCGCCGGCGCCGTGCCCGCACCATCGGCCGACACCGAAAGGTCGCCCTCCGCGGGCGACGCCGGCGGGACGGCCGACGACGAGGCGAACTCGAATCCCGACGGGCTGCCGTCCGCTGCCGCGATGCCGGCGACGGCCGCGGCGCCGACGGTCGACGCCGCGGCCCAGGCCGCCGCCGCCGCCCAGCTCTCCGCGAGTCAGGGTGAGGCCGCGGTCCGGCAGGTCGCCACGGCCCTGTCGTCGCTGGCGGGATCCGACCGCCTCTCGACGGCCGATGGACCGAACGCGACCTCGGCCTCGACCGCCCCCGCGGCGGCCCTCCCCGGCCGGATCCGCCCCACGGTGGAGGGCGGGCGCGAGATCGTGGTGAAGCTCGACCCCGAGCACCTCGGCAGCGTGTCGATCCGGCTCAGGATGGCCGGCGGGGTGGTGGACGTCGCCATCACGGTGTCGGACGGCCGCACGCTGGACGTCCTGAACCGCGACCGCCACGTCCTGTCGGCCGCCGTGTCGGCGGCCGGGCTCGGCGGCGGCGGCCTCACGCTCGCGGCGGGCGGCGCCGATGCGGCGACGTCCCAGCCGTCCCCCGCCTCGTCCGGTGGGGCCCATCGCTCGCCGGACGACGGCGCCTCGGCCTCGGGCGACCCGTCGGGCGGACGCCGCCGCGAGTCCCGCGCCCCTCCCGCCACCCCCACCGACGGACTCCCCGATGACATCCCCTCCACCCCGGACGCGGCGCGCAACCGCGGCCTCTACGTCTGATCGCCCCCGGCGCGCGTCCGCGGCCCTCGCCCTCACGGCCCTCGCGGCCGCGGCTCTCGGGGCTGCGGCGGGTGGCGCGGCGGCCGAGGTCCCGCCCGCCGCACCACCCTCCGCCCCCGCGGCCCAGCCCGCCGCCGCCGGCCGGCACGCCTGCGAGGCGCAGGTCGCGGCCGCCGCCAGGCACTACGACATCCCGCTCGCCGTGTTCTATGCCGTGGGCCTGCTCGAGACGGGCGGGCGCGACGGGCTGCAGCCCTATTCCATGAACATCGAGGGCCGCTCGGCGACGAACGCCACCCTCGCGGACGCGCTCGCGACCTTCGAGGCGGCGCATCGGCGCGGCGCCTCGCTGATCGACGTCGGCTGCATGCAGATCAACTACCGCTGGCACGGGAAGAACTTCGCCTCCGTGACCGAGATGTTCGACCCCGCCCACAACGTCGACTATGCGGCCCGTTTCCTCCGTGAGTTGAAGACGCGCGAGAAGACCTGGACCCTGGCGGTGGCCCGCTACAATGCGGGGCCGAACAACAACGGGGCGCAGAAGCAATACGTGTGCGGCGTCATCCGCAAGATGGTCAACAGCGGCTTCGGGTCCTGGACCGTCAACGCCAGGACATTCTGCGGCGAGCCGGGATCCTGACTGGCGCGGTGTTCAAGATTTCGGCATGGGATTTTTTCGCCGTTAACTTTAAATAATCCTTCCAGCGGCATTCTCTCGACATCACGGAAGACGCAACGGCGGCCCGCTGACGGCGATGAGCTTCCCGGCCGCGGCCCTTCTCCACCCCGATGATGTCGCGAAGGTCGATCGATCCATGAGCCTGTTCGGAACACTCAACACCGGCGTCTCGGGCATGGCGGCCCAGGCCAACCTGCTCAGCACGATCGGCGACAACATCTCCAACTCGTCGACCACCGGCTACAAGCGCGCCACGACGGATTTCGAGACTGTGTTGGGCAATCAGTCGGCCAACACCTACACGGCCGGCGGCGTCTCCACCAACATCCGCTATGGCATCAGCTCGCAGGGCCAGCTCACGTCGAGCACGTCGGTCACCGACCTCGCCGTCCAGGGCAACGGCTTCTTCGTGGTGCAGGGCTCCAACGGCAGCACCGCGCTGACCCGCGCCGGCTCTTTCGTGCCCGACGCGTCCGGCCAGCTCGTCAACACCGCCGGCTACGCGTTGATGGGCTATAATCTGACGGATGGATCCTCGGCCACCGTCAACGGCACGGGCGGCCTGCAGGTGATCAACCTGTCCAAACAGTCGCTGACGGCGAACCCGTCGACGGCGGGGTCCCTCGTGTTCAACCTCGACGCCACGAAGACCCCGGTCGCGGCGGGCTCCGACCTGCCCTCCGGCAACGCGAGCACCAGTGCCGCCACCTACAAGACGTCCGTCGCGGCTTACGACAATCTCGGCAACGCGGTCACTTTCGACGTCTATTTCACCAAGACCGACAGCGACCCCACGACGGGGAACAGCACCTGGGAAGCCGCGGTCTACGACCAGAAAGATGCGACAGCCGGGGGCTTTCCATACCAGGCCGCCGGAGCCACCACGCCCGACGACCCGCTCAGCGTTCAGACGCTGACCTACACCGGGGCGAATGGCAAGCTCAGCTCGGCGACGGTCGGTGGAACCGCGGCCGTGTCCACGACCCTCGGCCCGCTCGCCCTGACCATCCCGGTTCCCAACGGTCAGACTCTCAAATTGGACATCAGCACGTCCACGCAGCTCGCCTCGGCCTCGAACGTCACGACCGCCACCGTCAACGGCAGCGCGCCGAGCAAGCTCGACCACGTCACCATCGGCCAGGACGGCACCGTGACATCGGTCTACACGAACGGGATCCAGCAGGCGACCTATCGCATCCCGCTCGCCGACGTCCCGAGCGAGAACAACCTCACTCCGCTGAGCGGCAACGTCTACCAGGCGAGCATCGACTCCGGCAACATGACGATCGGCAAAGCTACGACCGGCTCGCTCGGCAACATCCAGTCGAACGAACTCGAGAATTCCACCGTGGATCTCGCGACCGAGCTGACCAACATGATCACGGCCCAGCGGTCCTACGAGGCCAACTCCAAGGTCATCCAGGCGAGCTCCGACCTGCTCAAGGTCGTCGACCAACTGAGCGGCTGACGTCGCCCCCCGGCCGCAGCCCGCAGAGGACCGCCCCATGACCCTGTCGACCACCCTCAACATCGCCCAATCGGCGCTGAGCACCAATGCGGCGCTGTCGACGATCGTGTCGCGCAACATCGCGGGCGTGAACCAGCCGAACTATTCGACCAAGACCGGCCAGCTCGAGACCACGCTCGACGGCGGCGTCAAGCTCGTCAGCATCCGCGGCGCCACCGACGACGCGCTGTTCCGCAACCTTTTGTCGGCCCAGTCCGCCGCCTCGGCCGCCTCGGCCGTGTCGGACGGGCTCGACCAGCTCGATCAGGGCCTCGGGCTCTCCACCACCACGGCGGCGGACGGCACGGTGAGCGACACCTCGCCGGCGACCCTGCTGGCCGGGTTGACCGACGCCATCCAGGCCTACGCGGCCTCCCCCGCCGACGCGACCCTGGGCCGGGCCGCCGTGACGGCCGCGAAGACGCTGGCGGCCTCGCTCAACACCGGCTCGGCCACCGTGCAGTCCGTGCGGGAACAGGCCGATCGGGACATCCAGAGCTCCGTCGCGTCGGTGAACGCGCTGCTGGGGCAGTTCGACACGGCCAACAAGGCCGTGATGAGCGCCGGCCTGTCGGGCTTCGACGCCAGCGAGGCGATCGACTCGCGCAACGCCATCCTGAAATCCCTCTCCTCCGAGATCGGCATCACCACGGCGGATGCCGGCAACGGCGGGCTCGCGATCTACACGGACGGGGGCGCGACCCTCTACCAGGGGGTGGCCCGCACGGTCGGCTTCACTCCCACGGCGACCTACGTGTCGGGGTCGGTCGGCGGGGCCGTGACGGTGGACGGCGTGCCGGTCACGGGCGCCAGCGCCACCATGGCGTCGAAGAGCGGCAGCATCGCCGGCCTGGCGCAGCTGCGCGACGAGACGGCGGTCGCCTACGGCGATCAGCTCGACCAGATCGCTCAGGGCCTCATCGCGGCCTTCTCGGAAACCGACCAGACCGGCGGGGGCAAACCGACGATCGCCGGTCTGTTCACGGCGGGCGGCTCGGCCGCGCTCCCGGCTTCCGCGGCGGGCCTCGCATCCTCGATCACCGTGTCGGCCGCGGTCGACCCGAGCCGGGGCGGCAGCGTCGCGCTGCTGCGCGACGGCGGCATCAACGCCGCGGGCGACGCCGCCTACGCGGCCAACACGACGGGCGCGGCCGCCTATTCCACCCACCTCACGGCGCTGCTCGCCGGCCTCGACGCACCCCGGACGTTCGATGCCGCCTCGGGCGGCAGCGCCTCGGGCACGCTCGCGGCCTATGCGGGGTCGTCGGTGTCCTGGCTCGAAGCGACCCGCCAGACGGCCTCGACGGCCTCGGCCGACAAGGCCGCGGTGGTGACGCAGACCACCACGAACCTGTCGAGCGCCACCGGCGTCAACCTCGACGAGCAACTGAGCAAGATGCTCGACCTCGAACATTCCTACCAGGCCTCGGCCGAGCTGATCACCACGGTGAAGTCCATGCTCGACGCGCTCCTGGCGGCGATCAACTGAGCGCCGGCCCTTCGCCGGAGGAACCCCCATGACCAGCATCTCGAACGCCGCATTGACGGCCGCGCCCCGCCAGTTCACGGCTCAGGCGCAGGCGTCCCTGGCGCGCGCCCAGGCCGAGCTGTCGAGCGGCCGGCTGGCCGACATCGGCCTCGGGCTCGGCGGCACGACGGGGCGCTACGTGTCGCTCGCCGCGCAGGGGAGCCGGCTCCAGGCCATCAAGGATTCCAACGCCACGGCCTCGACCAAGCTCAACGCCACCACGACGGCGCTCGACGCGCTGCGCGCCACGGCCACGAGCTTCATGGCGTCGCTGACCGAGGCCACCACGTCCGGCTCGGTGCCGGGCACGCTCGTGGCCGCGGCCGGCGCCAACCTCGACAACCTCACGGCGACGCTGAACACCGCCGTGGCGGGGGACTCGATCTTCGCCGGCATCGACTCGGCCGTGGCCCCCCTGACGGCCTACACGTCGGGTTCGGCCTCCAAGGCGGCCGTCGACGCCAGCTTCACGTCCGCCTTCGGCACGACGCAGGACTCTCCCTCCGCCGCGTCGATCGACGGCACCGCCATGAAGGGCTACCTCGACGGCGCCTTCGCGAACCTGTTCAGCGCCGCGGGCTACGCCGCCACCTGGTCCTCGGCCTCCGACCAGGTGACCACGGCGCAGATCTCGCCGACCGAGACGGTGGACACCTCCGTCAGCGCCAATGCCGCCCCGTTCCGGCAACTCGCCCAGGCCTACGCCATGGTGAAGGAGTTCGGCGGCGCGAACTTCAGCTCCGCGGCCGGGCAGGCCGCGATCGCCTCCGCCACGACGCTCGTGACCAGCGCCATCGCGGGGCTGACCAGCGCCGAGGCCGCGGTGGGCGAGTCGCAGTCGGCGGTGTCGGACGCCGACGACCGCATGACGAGCCAGATCGACTATCTGACGAGCCAGTCGGAGGCCCTGGTGGGTGTGGACCCGTCCGAGCTGTCGATCCGGATCGCTGGCCTGAAGACGCAGATCCAGGCCTCCTACCAGATCACGTCGGAGCTCCAGCAGTTGAGCCTGGTCGATTACCTCAGGTGATCCGTTTCCCGGGCCGGCCGGCGCCCGCCGCCGGAGGCCCGAAGCCTGAGGGAAGGAGCGCCGCCGAGACCGCGACGCGCGCCCTGGAAACATGTGATTCGCGCCAGCCGAAGGATCAGGAATGTATCAATTCTCCTATGCCGATATCCTCGCCGACGACGCCGACGACGCCCGCGCCCGCGAGCGTCAGGCGCTCGACCAGGCGGTGGCGCTGCTGCTCCACGCGGCCGAAGGCCAGGCCGGCTCGCCCGAGGAGGTGAAAGCGCTGGATTTCACCACCGAGCTCTGGGCCTTCTTCATCAAGGACCTGGCGCATCCCGCCAACGCCATGCCGGAGCGGCTCCGGGCCGACCTGATGTCGATCGGCCTCGGCGTCATGGGCGAGTGCCGGCGCATCATGCTGCGCGAGTCGCGCGACCTCGTCGGCGTCGCCGAGATCTGCGGCATCATCCGCGACGGCCTGAACTGAGCGGCCTCGCGCCGGAGGGCCAAGGCTTCGCCTGCCTGGAGTTTTGTTTTGTCGCAGGTTTCCCGCCGTTTCGAAACCTGCCGAGGGGCCACTATGCACATCACCCTGCGCGCCAACGAGAAGATCTTCATCAACGGTGCCGTGCTGAAGGTCGACCGCAAGACCTCGATCGAACTGATGAACGACGCCGTGTTCTTGCTCGAAGCCCATGTCATGCTGGAGCGGGACGCCACCACGCCGCTGCGCCAGCTCTACTACATCGTCCAGATGATGCTGATGGAGCCGCAGGACCGCGCCGAGAACCGGGCCATGCTGGCGGGCCACTGCGCCGCGATGGGCAAGGTCTACGAGGACGTGTCCATCCTGGACGGCATCGCCAGGGTGACGTCGCTCGTGGGCCGCTCCCGCCCCTTCGACGCCCTGAAGGTGATCCGGGCGCTCCTGCCCGCCGAAGCCGCGCTGACGGGCCGGCCCCACGAGGCGACGGTGCGGATCAAGCCGGCGCCCGTGCCCGCGCCGGTCCTGGCGGAAGCCTGCTGAGGGCTCCCACGGACAAGAGGGCTTCGATCGAGGGGGCCTCGCGCCTCTCCGACCGGCGTGGCGATCGAAGCGATCCTCGTCGTGGGGGTGCCCTTCTCCCCAGCGGGGAGAAGGGCACCAACGCCCAGCCTCAGTGATGTGTGAATCCGGGAGGGGCGCGGAACCCCGCGCCGCGCAAGCCCGGCGCAGGGTCCGCGCCTTACACATCGGGCAGCCGGGCTTCCGGCCGCACGCGGGGTCCCGGCCCCGCTCCCGAACGGGAAGGTCCCGCCATGTCGTCCGTCCCCCCCACCGCCTCGGCCAGCGCGGCGACGTCCTCCACGAGTGCCGGCGGCGCCACGACGGCCTCCACGGCCGCGGCCGCGACGCTCAACTTCAACTCGTTCCTTCAGCTCATGATCGCCGAGATGAAGAACCAGGATCCGACGAGCCCGACGGATCCCAGCCAATATCTCGGCCAGATCTCCCAGATGTCGGCCGTGCAGCAGGGCATCCTGACCAACACCAAGCTCGACTCGCTGCTGACCGCGACGTCGCTGAGCCAGGCCGAGGGGGCCATCGGCAAGGTCGTGACCTCGGCCGACGGCTCCATCACCGGCACCGTCGCCTCGGTGGCGCTGGCGAGCGACAACACCGCCACGGCGACGCTCGACACCGGCAAGACCCTGGCGCTCGACAACACCGTCAAGATCGGCGCCGCCCCGACGGCGGCCGCCCCCGCGGTCGCGACGTCGTGAACGAGGCCGACGCCCTCGGGCTGCTGCAGAGCACCATCTGGACCATCGTCCTGGCCTCGGGCCCCGCCATCGCCACCGCCATGGTGGTGGGCGTCACGGTGGCGCTGTTCCAGGCCCTGACGCAGATCCAGGAGGCGACCCTCACCTTCGTGCCGAAGATCGTCGCCATGCTGCTGGTCCTGACCCTGACGGCCTCCTTCATCGGCTCGCAGATGTTCCTGTTCACCGAACAGGTCTACGCCCGGATCGAGCGCGGACACTGAGCGGACCGGCCGGGACCGGTCCTCGATGCGCCATCGTGGCGGCGCGACGCCCGTCCGCCCCCCGGGAAAGGCTCACCCTCGCCGGGACGGATCCGGCGCGGGGTCCGGCGCGACCGCCTCGACGATGCCGTGGCCCGTCGTGGCCGTGACCCGTTCCCGCGCGTCCTCGATCTCGACCTCCGTGCGGCGCACCGCGGCGCGGACGGTCTCGATCCTGTCGCGGCCCGTCCGGCGGAGCGTGATCTCCTCGACGACGCGGGCCTCCTTGAGGACGACGAGTTCCTCGGCGAACTCCTCCAGTTCGAGCGTCCGGTCCTGGAAGGCATCGTCGATGGCGATCGGGATCCCGGCGGGGACGAGCGCCTCGGGCGATCCCGCCACGGCCGATGCGTGCGGTCCGTCGCCGCGCTCCCCCCGGTCCGTCGCGGCGTTCTGTCGCTGCAGGAGATAGGATCCGAGGTCGCCGTCGGCCGCCTCCTCGATCTCGGCGATGGAGATGCCGGCGGATCGGGCCTCCTCGGCACAGGCCCTCGCCTGATCGTGGACCTCCGCCTTCCGTCCGGCGTGACGGTGGGCGGCGAGGTGTTCCTCGACCCACTGCTCCAGCCATTGTGCGACGTCGACGTCCGCCATCGGAAACTCTCCATCCTCGGGTGCCTCAACCCGGCTCGACCCCGATGGGTCCGCGACCGTATCGGGCCCCTCCGGTCCGCGCGGCTCGCCCGACAGCCGCGCGGTCCCGGAAAGTCTCAGCGGGCTACACCCACTGGGACGTTTCATCCTCGGTGGGCACGCGGCCGCCCGGCGTCATGCGGTGGACGGCTTCCGGCAGGAGTTGGGAGAGCTGGTTCGTCACGTCGGCCTGCGACAGTCCGGTGTGGTTGGCCAGTTGGTCGATGGTGTCGGGCCCCAGCGCCTGGGTGACCTGATCGGGCGAGACGGACTGGTTGGCGCCGTTCCCGACCCAGGACTGGGCGGCGGCGCCGTGGCCGTTCTGCTCGAAGGACTGCAGGATCTGCCCGAGCCCCCCGGCGATGCCGCCGGCGCCCAGCAGGCTGCCGAGCCCTCCGGCCCCGCCGGCGCCGCCGAGCAACCCGCCCAGCCCGCCACCCTGGGCAGCACTGCCCCCGAGCAGCCCGCCCAGCCCTCCGCCCATGCCGCCACCCTGGGCAGCACCGCCCCCGAGCAAACCGCCGAGCACGCCGCCGAGGCCGCCGCCCAGTCCGCCACCCTGGCCCTGAGCCGCGCCGCCCAGCAGGCCGCCGAGCCCGCCGCCCGCGCCGCCGCCCGACCGCGCCGCCATGATGGCCAGCAGGGCGGGCAGCAGGCTCGCCACGCCGCCGCCGGCGGAGGTGTTGGCGGGCTGGCCGGTCACTCCGCCCAGTATGCTGTCAAGTAGACCCATGATGTCCTCCTCGGCCCGAACGGCCGGATCGTGGTGTCGGCGATGGCGGGGCGGCGGGGCCGATCGGCCCCGCCGCCCGTCGTCCATGGCCCGACGACTCAACGCCGGGATCGGTCTTCGGATCAGTCGGCGACCGTCCAGCGGGCCATCGCGTCCTTGGCGGTCGTCTTGAGCATGACCTTGG
>CAXTBR010000072.1:0-25983 GCA_964242785.1 uncultured Lichenihabitans sp.
CATCCGCCCGCTTCGCGGGCACCTTCTCCCCGAGGGGAGAAGGGCGCCAACGCCCGGCGTCAGTGATGTGCGCCAACGCCAGGCCTGTAGCCAGGGGGGGCGGAATCCCTATATTCGAACCGTTCCGGACCCGTCCCGTCCCCGCGAAGGATGCCCCATGGCCTCGCTCGACAGTTTCAAATGCCGCCGCACGCTCGAAGCCGGCTCCAAGACCTACCATTATTTCTCCATCCCCGAGGCCGAGAAGAACGGGCTGGAGGGGGTGTCGCGGCTGCCCTACTCCATGAAGGTGCTGCTCGAGAACCTGCTGCGCCACGAGGACGGCCGCAGCGTCACCAAGGACGACATCCTCCAGGTCGCGGCCTGGCTCGGCACCAAGGGCGCGGACGGCAAGGAGATCGCCTTCCGCCCGGCCCGCGTGCTGATGCAGGACTTCACGGGCGTGCCGGCGGTGGTGGACCTCGCGGCCATGCGGGACGCCATGGGCAGGCTCGGCGGCGAGGTGTCCAGGATCAACCCGCTGGTGCCGGTCGACCTCGTCATCGACCATTCCGTCATCGTGGACGAGTTCGGCACGGCGAAGGCCTTCGGCGACAACGTCGACCTCGAATACCAGCGCAACGGCGAGCGCTACCGCTTCCTGCGCTGGGGCCAGGGCGCCTTCACCAACTTCCGCGTGGTGCCGCCCGGCACGGGCATCTGCCACCAGGTCAACCTCGAATACCTCAGCCAGACCGTGTGGACCCGCGAGGAGGAGCACGAGGGCGCGACGGTCGAGGTCGCCTACCCCGACACGTTGGTGGGCACCGACTCGCACACCACCATGGTCAACGCGCTGGCCGTGCTCGGCTGGGGCGTCGGCGGCATCGAGGCCGAGGCCGTGATGCTGGGCCAGCCCCTGTCCATGCTGCTGCCGCCCGTGGTGGGCTTCCAGCTCACCAACAGGCTCAAGGAGGGCCGCACCGCAACCGACCTCGTGCTCACCGTCACCCAGATGCTGCGCAAGCTCGGCGTGGTGAACAAGTTCGTGGAGTTCTACGGCCCCGGCCTCGACAGCCTGTCGCTGGCCGATCGCGCCACCATCGCCAACATGGCGCCCGAATACGGCGCCACCTGCGGGTTCTTCCCCATCGACGACGAGACGATCAACTACCTCGACGCGTCGAACCGCGGCGACGAGCGGATCGCGCTGGTCAAGGCCTATGCCAACGCCCAGGGCATGTTCCGGTCGAGCTCGGCCGACCCCGTGTTCAGCGAGTTCATCGCGCTCGACCTCGCCGACGTGGTGCCCTCGCTCGCCGGCCCCAAGCGCCCGCAGGACCGCGTGACGCTGGAATCCGCCAAGGCGAGCTTCCTGTCGTCGCTCATCAAGGACTACAAGGTCGAGAGCCCGACCGAGCGCTTCGTCGTCGACGAGAGGAACTTCGACCTCGGCCACGGCGACGTCGTCATCGCGGCCATCACGTCGTGCACCAACACGTCGAACCCGGCCGTGATGATGGGCGCGGGCCTCTTGGCGCGCAACGCCGTCGCCAAAGGCCTCAAGACCAAGCCCTGGGTGAAGACGTCGCTGTCGCCCGGCAGCCAGGTGGTGGGCGAGTACCTCCAGGCCACGGGCCTGCAGGACGACCTCGACAAGCTCGGCTTCAACCTCACCGGCTACGGCTGCATGACCTGCATCGGCAATTCCGGGCCGCTGCCGATCGAGATCTCGAAGGCCATCAACGACAACGACATCGTGGCCTCGGCGGTGATCTCGGGCAACCGCAACTTCGAGGGCCGGGTCAACCCGGACGTCAAGGCCAACTACCTCGCCTCCCCCCCGCTGGTCGTGGCCTACGCGCTCGCCGGCTCGCTCGACGTCGACCTCGCCACCGAGCCGCTCGGCCAGGGCACGGACGGCCCCGTCTACCTGCGCGACATCTGGCCCTCGCAGGAGGAGGTGGCGAGCCTGCACCGGAAGGCCATCACCAAGCAGATCTTCGCCGACCGCTACGGCAACGTCTTCGAGGGCGACGTGCACTGGCAGAACATCGACGTGGCGCTGGGCCAGACCTACCACTGGTCCATGGGCTCGACCTACGTGCAGAACCCGCCCTACTTCGAGGGCATGACCCGGGCGCCGGCGCCGGTCGACGACATCGAGGAGGCCCGCGTGCTGGGCCTGTTCCTCGACTCGATCACGACCGACCACATCTCGCCGGCCGGCTCCATCAAGGCGGCTTCGCCGGCCGGACGCTACCTGCTCGAACACCAGGTCCGCCCGCAGGACTTCAACCAGTACGGCACGCGGCGCGGCAACCACGAGGTGATGATGCGCGGCACCTTCGCCAACATCCGCCTCAAGAACCAGATGGTGCCGGGAGTCGAGGGCGGCGTGACGCGCCACCAGCCGGGCGGCGAGGAGATGCCGATCTACGACGCCGCCATGCTGTACAAGCAGGAGGGCGTGCCCCTCGTGGTCTTCGCGGGCCGCGAATACGGCACGGGCTCGTCGCGCGACTGGGCCGCCAAGGGCACGAAGCTGCTCGGCATCCGCGCCGTCGTCGCCCAGAGCTTCGAGCGCATCCACCGCTCCAACCTCGTCGGCATGGGCATCCTGCCCCTGACCTTCGAGGAGGGCACCTCCTGGCAGACGCTGAACCTGCGGGGCGACGAGACCGTGTCGATCGCGGGCCTCGGCGACACGCTGAAGCCGCGCCAGACGATGGAGATGGTCATCACCTCCGACAAGGGCGTGGTGAGCCACGTCCCGGTGATCTGCCGGATCGATACCGCCGACGAGCTGGAATATTTCCGCAACGGCGGCATCCTCAACTACGTGCTGCGCAACCTGCTCCAGGCGGCGTGAGGCGATACGCCGGCAAGGGGTGAGCAGCCCTTCTCCCCGGAGGGGAGAAGGGCGCTTCAAGCCCTCGCTATCGCAGGATTTCCGGCCGATCGGCTCGGATCATCCCCTCCGCCGCTCATCCCCGCGAAGGCGGGGATCCAGCGCAAAATGCCCGGCCGAAGGCCGGTCCCCCGACCTGCAACCGCGCGGCGCGCGATCGAGCGGTGAAGGGAGCAGTCAGGCGGAAACCTGATCACCTGCCGTTTCTGGCCCGCCAAGCCTTCATCTCGGCGATCTCCTTCCCCTGCGCCGCGACGATGTCCTCGGCCATCTTCCGCAGCGCCGGGTCCTTGCCGTAGCGCAGTTCGACCTTGGCCATGTCGATGGCCCCCCGGTGATGCGGCAGCATCATCAGCACGAAGTCCTCGTCCGGCCGGCCCGTCGGCTTCACGTCCATGCCGGACATCATCCGGCTCATCGCGGTCGCGAAAGCCTTGGACGAGGCGCTGTCGACGGCCGGCTTGGCCCGGCCGGCGGTCATGTCCATCCTCATGTCGCCCGCCACGGCGACGGGCGGCGTGACGAGCAGGCCGACGAGGGCCGCCATGGGCAGGGACTTCATCGCGATTCCTCCGTCGGACGATGCGACACCGGACCCTCAGGCCGCGGCGCGCACCAGCGTGGCGTCGTAGCCGGCGGCCGCGATCGCCCGCGCGATCCGCTCGGCCGCGCCCTCGGCGCCGCTCGCTACCCTGACCTCGCCGGCGGCGAGGTCGACGTCGACGCGCGCCGCGGCGTCGACGCCGTGGACGGCTTCCGTCACGGCGCGGACGCAATGGGCGCAGCTCATGTCGGCGACCCTGTATTCCAGCACGACACCCTCCAGCTCCGATGCCGGCAGGATGCGGCGTTCCCACGTGGCAAGGTCAAGCGGAGAATTCGGCCCGCGGGGCCCTTGACCTTGCCATCGTGGGAAGGCCCATCTCCGGTGCCGCACACGAACCAGGATGCCGCTCCTATGGCCATGGCCGCCGTCGCGTCCCGACGCCCCGCGACGATCGAGGACGCCCGCGACACCGTCGCGTTCGACATCGAGGGCATGAGCTGCGCGTCCTGCGTGGGCCGGGTGGAGCGGACGATCCGCGCGGTGCCGGGGGTCGCGGAGGTCGCCGTGAACCTCGCCACGGAACGGGCCAGCGTCGCCCCGGCGGCGGGACGGACCCTCGACGCCGGGGCGGTCGAGGCCGCGGTGAAGGCCGCGGGCTACGCCGCCACCGAGGTCCGGGCGGCGCCCCGGGCCGGTTCCGAGGCGGGCGGGGCGACCGAGCCCAGGCGCGCCGCCGCGGCCCGGCGCGAGCGCGCCCGCGTGCTGATCGCCCTCGCCCTGTCGCTGCCGCTCGCGGCGCCGATGCTGCCCATGCTGCTCGGCCTCGACCTCGCCCTGCCCGGATGGCTCCAGCTCGCCCTGGCCACCCCGGTCCAGTTCTGGCTGGGCGGGCGCTTCTACCGCGCCGGGTGGGGGGCGCTGCGGGCCGGATCCGGCAACATGGACCTCCTCGTCGCCCTGGGCACCTCGGCGGCCTACGGCCTGAGCCTCTATCTGCTGGCGGCCGCGCCGGCCGGGGCCGCGCCGCACCTCTATTTCGAGGCGTCGAGCCTGGTGATCGCCCTCGTGCTCCTCGGCAAAGGGCTGGAGGGCCGGGCGAGGCGGCAGACCGGCGCGGCGATCCGGGCGCTGGGGGCGCTGGCGCCGGAGCGCGCCCGGCTGCGCCGGGCCGACGGGCGCGAGGTCGAGGTCCCGGCGGCGGCGCTGCGCGTCGGCGACCTCGTCGCGGTGCGCCCCGGCGAGCGCATCCCGGCCGACGGCCTCGTGCGCGAGGGGGAGGGCAGCGTCGACGAATCCATGCTCACCGGGGAGAGCCTGCCGGTCGGCAAGGCGCCCGGCGACCGCGTGACCGGCGGGGCGCTGAACGGCGACGGCCCCCTCCTCGTCGAGACGACCGCCGTCGGCGCCGAGGCCACGCTGGCCCGCATCCTGCGCCTCGTCGAGGGCGCGCAGGCCGGCAAGGCGCCGATCCAGCATCTGGTCGACCGGGTCAGCGCGGTCTTCGTGCCCGTCGTGCTGGGGATCGCGCTCGCGACCCTCGTGGGCTGGCTCGCCGCGGGGGCCGGGGTCGAGACCGCGGTCATCGACGCCGTCGCGGTGCTGATCATCGCCTGCCCCTGCGCGCTCGGCCTCGCCACCCCCGCGGCCATCATGGCCGGGACGGGGGCGGCGGCCCGCGCCGGGATCCTGATCAAGGACGCCGAGGCGCTGGAGATCGCCCACCGCGTCGACACCGTGGCGTTCGACAAGACCGGCACGCTGACCGAGGGCAGGCCCGGCCTCGTGGCGGTCGAGCCCGCGGAGGGGTCGGGCCTGTCGGCCGACGGCCTCGTGCGGCTCGCCGCGGCCGTGGGGGCGGGCAGCGAGCACCCGCTGGCCCGCGCCGTGGCGGCCGAGGCCGCCGCGCGGCGGCTCTCCGTCCCGCCGGCCGCGGGCGTGCGGGCGCTGCCGGGCCGCGGCGTGGGCGGCACGGTCGAGGGGCGGTCCCTCAGGCTCGGCAGCGCGCGGCTGATGGCCGAACTGGGGCTCGACGCCGCGCCGGCGCCGGCCGGCGAAACCCGCACCGTGTCGTGGCTCGCCGAGGCCGGCGCGGCGCCCCGCCTGCTCGGCCTCCTGGCCTTCGGCGACGCGCTGAAGCCCTCGGCGCGCGACGCGGTGGCGGCGGTCCGGGCGATGGGGCTGCGGACGATCCTCCTCACCGGCGACAATGCGGGGGCCGCCGGGGCGGCGGCGGCGGCGCTCGGCATCGAGGAGGTCCTCGCGGAGGTGCTGCCGGCCGGCAAGGCCGAGGCCGTGGCGGACCTCAGGCGCCGCGGCGGGACGGTGGCGATGGTGGGCGACGGCGTCAACGACGCGCCGGCCCTCGCGGCGGCCGACGTCGGCATGGCCCTGTCGACCGGCACCGACGTGGCCCGGCACGCGGCCGCGATCACGCTGATGCGGGGCGACCCGCACCTCGTCGCCGACGCCCTCGACATCTCGCGCCGCACCTACAGCAAGATCCGCCAGGGCCTGTTCTGGGCCTTCGCGTACAACGTGGTCGGCCTCCCGCTCGCCGCCCTCGGCCACCTCGATCCCGTGATCGCGGGCGGCGCCATGGCGCTGTCGTCGGTCAGCGTGGTGGGCAACGCGCTGCTGCTGCGCGGCTGGAGGCCGCGGTCGGGCGGCGCACCCGCCGCCGGGCCGGGGAGGCGGGCATGAACATCGGCGAGGCGTCCCGGGCCTCGGGCGTGTCGGCCAAGATGATCCGCTACTACGAGGCGACCGGCCTCATCGCCCCCGCGGCCCGCTCGGGGTCGGGCTACCGCACCTACGGCGAGGGCGACGTGCACACGCTGCGCTTCGTCCGGCGGTCGCGCGACCTGGGCTTCCCGGTCGACCAGATCGCCGGCCTCCTGCAGCTCTGGCGCGACGAGGGCCGCGCCAGCGCCGACGTCAAGCGCATGGCGCTCGCCCACGTCGCGGCGCTCGACGCCAAGGCGGCCGAACTCCAGGCCATGAGCCGGACGCTGCGCCACCTCGCGGCGTGCTGCCACGGCAACGACCGCCCCCAGTGCCCGATCATCGACGACCTGGCGCAGGCGTCCCCGAAGCTCCGGCCGCCGACGCCGGCCGGGACGCGGTGAGGGCCCTCCCATCGATCAGTGATGCGGATGCCCCTGGTTCAGGTCTCCGGGCCGACGCCCGCCGACGTGCGATCGCCCCGGACGGGTGCCCGTCAGGACCGGGCGACGAGCGCGATGCCGGCCGCCATGAGGCCGGCCCCGAGCGGGTCCGTCAGGACGCCCTCCGCCGCTTCGCTGCCTCGCCCGCCACGGTGCCCGGCAGGTCGAACTCCGCCCTGAGCCCGCCCAGGGCGGATCGCCCGAGCGACAGGGTGCCGCCGTAGAGCTCGACGAGTTCGCGCGTGATCGGCAGGCCGAAGCCGTGGCCGGGCGTGGTCTCGTCGATGCGACGGCCGGGCATCAGGGCCTGCTCGGCCTGCCCGTCCGGGAGGCCGGGGCCGTCGTCCTCGACCACCACGTCCACGCGGGCCAGCCGCGCCGCGGCGCCGACGCGCACCCGGCCCCGGCTCCATTTGCTGGCATTGTCGAGCAGGTTGCCCATCACCTCGTCGAGGTCCTGCGCCTCGCAGGCCACGGCCGACCCGGCGGCCACCTCCACGTCGAACACCAGGCCCTTGTCGGCGTAGAGCTTGGCGAAGACCGCGACCTGGTCGGCCAGCGCCGCGGCGAGGTCGACGCGGTCGCGCCCGGCGCCGCCGAGCGCCGCGGCCCTGGCGCGCGCGAGGTGGTGGCGGATCAGGCGGTCCATGCCGGCGACCAGGGGCTGGAGGCGGCCGCCGGGATCGGCGCCGGGCTCGCCGTAGGCGAGCGCGAGCGTCGCCAGCGGCGTCTTCAGCCCGTGCGCCAGGTTGGCGACGTGCCGGCGGGCCCGCTCCAGGTTGGCGGCGTTCTGTTCGAGCAGCGTGTTCAGCTCGTCGACGATGGGGCGCACCTCGATGGGCTGCGGCCCCTCGATGCGCTCGGCCTGCCCGGTCCGCACGCGGTGGAGCTCGGCGCCCAGGCGCGCCAGGGGTCTCAGCCCGAGCCGCACCTGCAGCACCACGCCCCCGATGAGGCCGGCCGCGAGCAGCAGGAGGGTGGCGACGAGCGGCGTCAGGATCTGGTGCAGGGGGTCGGCCAGCGCCCGCAGGGGCGCGGAGGCCGCCACCGTGGCGGGGGTGGAGCCCACCAGCACGCGCCGCACCCGCACCCGCAGCGGCTCGTCGGGCGGCCCGCGGCCCTCGACCGCGGAGGGCCGGGGACCCTCGCCGACCCCCGGGCCGAGGCCGTCGAGCGCGATTCCCCCGGGGCCGAGCGAGCCGGACCGCAGCGGCGGGGTCGCGCCGTCTTGCGGCAGCACCTCCCAGTACCAGCCCGAGCCGGGGCGGTCGAAGGGCGGGCCGTCGACGGTGCGTTCGAGCCGCAGGGCGCCGCCCGGCGCGGGCCGCAGCGCATCCGCCACCGTGAGGAGCTGGGTGTCGAGTCGGCCGTCCACCTGCCCCTGGATGAAGCGGCGCAGGGCGAGGTCCATGGCGACCCCGGTGGCCAGCAGCGCCACGAGGATCAGGGCGGCGGCGAGGAGGATCAGCCTCGCCCCGAGCGAGGCCGGCATGCCGCTCAAGGGCCCGCCGAGAGGCTGTAGCCGCGGCCCCGGACGGTCCTGATGAGGTCGCGGCCGATCTTGCGCCGCAGCCGGGCCACGATGACCTCGAGCGAGTTCGATTCCACGTCGGCGTCGCCGTCGTAGACGCGCTCCAGCAGGTCCAGGCGCTCGACCACGTGTCCCAGCCGCAGGGTGAGGCAGGACAGGACGCGCCATTCGAGGCCCGTCAGGCGCAGGGGCAGGCCGTCGAGCTCGAAGGTGCCGACCCCGCTGTCGAAGGACAGGGGACCGCAGGCGATCCGCGGCGAGGCGTGGCCGGCCGCGCGCCGCACCATGGCGCGCAGGCGCATCACCAGCTCCTCGACGCGGAACGGCTTCACCAGATAGTCGTCGGCCCCGGCCTTGAAGCCCGCGACCTTGTCGGACCAGTTGTCCCGCGCCGTGAGGATCAGCACCGGGAAGGCCAGCCCGGCCGCCCGCCACGCCCGCAGCACCGAGGCCCCGTCCTTGCGGGGGAGGCCGAGGTCCAGCACGACGGCGTCGATCCGCTCGGTCTCGCCGAGGTGCTGGCCGTCCTCGCCGTTCGCCGCCACGTCGACGACGAAGCTCTCGGCCCGCAGGTGGCAGGCGACCGCCTCGGACAGGGATCGATCGTCTTCGACCAGGAGGACGCGCATGCGGGGTCACCTTTCGCCGGCACCGCGATAGAGGCGCGGCTTAAACCCAAGCTGAACGGCCGGCTTCAGCCTGGGTTGCGCGGCCGTCGCTACACCGGCGTCATCGACCCCGACGCAGGAGATGCACGATGACCAGCACCGACGGACCCAAGCCCGCGCCGAGACCCCGGCCGCCGCGACCGTCCCCGCGCGCCGCCGTGGCGGCCGCACTCGTCGCCGCCTTCGCGGTCGGCGCGGGCGCCACGGCCCTGGCCCAGCGGGCGCGCCCGGTGACGTTCGTGGCCCTGACGCCCGGCCCGGTCGGCGCGATGCGGGACGGGAATCCCGTGGCCGTGAAGGGCGAGGTGGCCGAGCTGTTCGGCGACAAGTTCGTGGTCCAGGACGACAGCGGCCGCGCCCTGGTCGAGACCGGCCCGCAGGGCGACGGGGGACGGTTGGTGGCCAAGGCCGAGACCGTCACGGTCCAGGGCCGCTTCGAGCACGGCTTCATCCACGCCGTCGCCATCCAGCACGGCGACGGCCGCACCGACGTCCTGACACCCCCGGCCCCACCCCATCCGGGCCCGACGGGTCCCGGCCCCGACCGCCCCTGACATCCGGAGCAGGGTGCGGAGCGCCCTTCTCCCCTCGGGGAGAAGGTGCCCGCGAAGCGGGCGGATGAGGGGAGATTCCACAGGTGGTGGATCCCCCCCTCATCCGGCGCTGCGCGCCACCCGGGTCTCATCCCGGCGAGCCGGGATGGGTTCCCGATCCTCCCCGCTGGGGAGAAGGGGAGCCACACTGTCGCCGAGATGTGTGAATCCCACGGGGTCAACGACTGTCTTTGACGGTGGCTGCGCCTGGTCGGCGCGTCTTGCGGCCCCGCCCTCGTCAGCGCTGCATCCGCATCTGCATCGTCTCGTTCATCTGCGTCATGTTGCGGTTGAGGTGGGCCATGATCCACAGCGAGCCGCCGATCAGCAGCACGACGATCAGCACGCCGAAGGCGAGCGCCATGACGTTGTTGGTGTTGTCGGGGCCCGTGGTGATGTGCAGGAAGAAGACGAGGTGCACGCCCATCTGGGCGATGGCGAAGACGATCAGGGCGATGGGGATCGCCGGCGCCCAGACGTAGTGGGTGCGCAGCACGCCGAAGGAGGCCGCCGTGAGCAGCAGGGCCAGCACGAGGCCGATCAGGTAGCCGCGGATGCCCTTGCCGATGTCCTCCTGGCCGTGTTCGTCGCCCGGCGCGGTGTCGGCGTGGTGGCGGTCCTCGTGCGTCGCGTGGCTCATGCGATGGTTCCCATCAGGTAGACGACCGTGAAGACCGCCACCCAGACGATGTCGAGCGCGTGCCAGAACAGCGCGAAGCACATCGTGCGGCGCAGGATGTCGTCCCGGAACCCCTTGGTGAAGACCTGCGCCATCATGGTCAGCAGCCACAGGAGGCCGACGGTGACGTGCAACCCGTGGCAGCCCACCAGGGTGAAGAAGGCCGACAGGAAGGCGCTGCGGGAGGGGCCCGCGCCCCGCTCCACCAGCGCGGCGAATTCCAGGGCTTCGAGCGCCAGGAAGGCGGCCCCCAGCAGGAAGGTGACGGCCATCGCGGCCTGGAAGACGAGGTGCTTGCGGGCCACCAGGGCGAGGCTCGCCAAGCCGCAGGCGAAGCTCGACAGGAGCAGCAGGACCGTCTCGGTCGCGGTGTTCTGCAGGTCGAAGAGGTCCTGGCCGGTCGGGCCGTCCGCCGTCCCGCCGCGCAGCACCGCGTAGCCCGCGAAGAAGGCCGCGAACATGATGATGTCGCTGAGCAGGAAAATCCAGAAGCCGTAGCCCACGACGATCCGCTTCGGGGACGGGCCGCCGATGCCCCGGCCCGTCGCCTTCGAGCCGCCCCCGCCGTCGTGGGCGTGGCCGAGGTGGTTGGGGTCGGGGCGCGACCGGATGAGGCGCGGCGCGGACGCGAGGGCATCGGTCATGCGGCGACCTTCCGGCGCAGCGCCGAGAGGGCCTGGGCGCGCGTGGCCCGGTTGGCGCGATCCAGGCGCGCCACCTCGTCGGCGGGGATCTCGTATTCGACCCTGTCGCGCCACGCGAAGACCACGAAGGTCGCGAAGGCGCCCACGAACCCCAGGATCGCCAGCCACCAGATGTGCCAGATCATGGCGAAGCCGATGACGGTGGCGAAGAACGCGCAGATGAAGCCGGTGGGGCTGTTCAGCGGCATCTCGACGTGCTCGTAATCGGGCTCGTCGCGCTGGCCCGCCTGGTCGCGGGCGCGCTGCTTCGTGCCCCAGTAGGCTTCCTCGCCCTGCACCTGCGGCAGCACCGCGAAGTTGAACACGGGCGGGGGCGAGGCCGTGGCCCATTCGAGCGTGCGGCCGTCCCAGGGGTCGCCCGTCACGTCGCGCAGCTCGTGGCGGCGGCGGATGCTGACCACGAGCTGCGTGATCTGGCAGACGACCCCGACCAGCATGATGGCGGTGCCGAAGCCCGCGGCCAGCACCCAGGGGTGCCAGCCGGGCACGTCGTAGTGCTGCAGGCGCCGCGTCATGCCGAGCAGGCCCAGCACGTACATCGGCCCGAACACGACCACGAAGCCCGTGATGGAGAACCAGAAGGCGGCCTTGCCCCAGCCCTCGTGCAGCGTGAAGCCGAAGGCCTTGGGGAACCAGAACGTGTAGCCCGCGAAGGCCGCGAACAGCACAGAGCTGACCATGACGTTGTGGAAATGCGCCACCAGGAACAGGCTGTTGTGGAGCACGAAGTCGGCCGGGGGGATGGCCAGCAGCACGCCCGTCGCGCCGCCGACCACGAAGGTCACCATGAAGCCGAGCGACCACAGCATGGCGGTGGTGAGGCGGATGCGCCCGCCGTACATGGTGGCCAGCCAGTCGAAGACCTTCACGCCCGTCGGCACCGCGATGATCATGGAGGTGATGCCGAAAATGCCGTTGACGTCGCCGCCCGCCCCCATGGTGAAGAAGTGGTGGAGCCACACCATGAAGGCCAGCACGAAGATCGCCATGGTGGCGGCCACCATGGAGCGGTAGCCGAACAGCGGCTTGCCCGAGAAGGTCGAGATCACCTCGGAGAAGACGCCGTAGGAGGGCAGCGCCAGGATGTAGACCTCCGGATGCCCCCAGGCCCAGGCGAGGTTCATGAACATCATCGAGTTGCCGCCGGCCTCGTCCGTGAAGAAGTGGAAGCCGAGGTAGCGGTCGAGCGTCAGCATCGCCAGCGTCGCGGTGAGGATCGGGAAGGCCGCGACGATGAGCAGGTTCGAGGCGAGCGCGGTCCAGCAGAACATGGGCATGCGCAGGTAGCTCATGCCCGGCGCCCGCATCTTCAGGATGGTGGTGGACAGGTTGACGCCCGACAGCAGCGTGCCGATGCCCGAGATCTGGATCGCCCACAGGTAGTAGTCGACGCCCACGCCGGGCGAGAACTTGAGCTCGCTCAGCGGCGGATAGGGCAGCCAGCCGGTGCGGGCGAACTCGCCGACCACGAGCGAGATGTTGACGAGCAGCGCGCCGGTGGCGGTCAGCCAGAAGCTGACCGAGTTCAGCGTCGGGAAGGCCACGTCGCGCACGCCGAGCTGCAGCGGCACGGCGAAGTTCATCAGCCCGATGATGAACGGCATGGCGCCGAAGAACACCATGATGGTGCCGTGCGCCGAGAAGACCTGATTGTAGTGCTCGGGCGGCAGGTAGCCGGGCGCCCGGTAGGCCAGGTCCTGCTGCGAACGCATCAGCAGCGCGTCCGAGAAGCCGCGGATCAGCATGGTGAGGCCGAGGATCGAATACATGACGCCGATGCGCTTGTGGTCGACGCTGGTGATCCACTCCCTCCACAGGTAGGGCAGGTGGCCGCCGATCACGACCCAGGAGAGCACGCCCAGGAGGATGAGCGCGACCACGCCGGACGCGATGAGCGGGATCGGCTGGTCGAAGGGTATGGCGGCCAGCGTGAGCTTGCCCAGCATGATCAGGTGCCTCCCTTGGGCATGATGTCGGGTGCCGCCCCGCCGGGCGGGCCGGGCGCCGGCGGGATCTTCTCGGTCACGATCCCCTGGAACAGGTCCGGCTCGACGGCGCGGTAGGTCTTCGGCGCATCCGCGATGCTCTGCTTGGCGAGCTCCGCGTAGGCGGGCCTGTCGAGCGCCGCGCCGTTGCCCCGCGCGGTCCTGATCCACTCGTCGAAGGCGGCGTCGGGCACGGACCTGACGTCGAAGCCCATGTCCGAGAAGCCGTCGCCGCTGAAGTGGGTGGACAGGCCGTGGAAGGTCCCCTCCCGGTCGGCCATCAGGTTGAGCTCGGTGCTCATCCCCTTCATCGTGTAGATCATGCTGCCGAGCTGCGGCACGAAGAACGAGTCCCACACGCCCGAGGACGTCAGCGTGAAGTGGACGGGCGTGCCGGCCGGCACGACGAGCTGGTTGACGGCCGCCACGTTCTGCTCGGGGTAGATGAACAGCCACTTCCAGTCGAGCGAGACGACCTGGACCTCCAGGGCCTTCTTGTCGGAGGCGATCGGCAGGGCGGGGTCGAGCTGGTGAGAGCTGACCCAGGCGATGCCGCCCAGGAAGACGATGGTGAGCAGCGGCACGGACCAGGCCACCATCTCGACGCGGCCGGAATAGGCCCAGTCGGGCCGGTAGGTGGCCTTGGTGTTCGACTCCCGGTACCACCAGGCGAACGCGACCGTGGCGATCATGGTGGGCACGATGATGGCCAGCATGATGACGGCGGCGTCGATCAGGATGGCGCTCTCGGCGCCCGCGATCGGGCCCTGCGCGTCGAGCACGCTCTTGGCGCATCCCGACAGGCCCAGGCCCGCCGCGATCCCGCCCGCGCCGAACAGGGGGCGGAGGCGGCGCCTCGGAGGTCCTGCGGGACGATGAGGCATCAGCCCGTCACGGAGCCGGACGGGCGAGGGACGGAGGTCGTCGCATGGGGGGTGACAGCCTGATGGCAGACCAGCGGCCGGACGTATCGTCCAGACGAGGGTCGTCGAGGTGGACTGATCAGTAACAAATGTGAAGATCTCAGCAGTGAAAACAGCATGCAAGGCTCCGCCGATGATGTCACGCCGGAATGACCGTCGCGGCGTGCGTCCAAACGATCCACTCACTGGGAACCGCGAGAGTGATCCTGGGCGCGCCGAGGCCGGACCGCGGCCGATGCGGCGCGGCGGCTCCGCTCACGCGGGCGGTCCGGGAACCCCGGGGCTTCGGGCCGCTGCGCCGACGCATGGGGGCGACCTTGGGCGCCGTCGCCGATCGCCACCACTCGCAACCTCGGAGAGAGATGAGGTCGTCGCAGGAGGTGCCGACGCCGATTGCCGCCTCCTGCGCGCGTACCATAGCCTCGCGTGCATCGAGACATGGCCTCGTCGAACGACATTCGGGCATCGAGCCGGCAGAGGGTCTGCGGTCGCCGGAGCGATCCAACATGGACCGACGGCTCTCCGTCCCGTCGTCACGCGTGAAATGTGAAGTCCTGTCGCCTGTTCTGCACCAAGTCCGCCTTTTTGATGCCAGCCAAGTGAATCGTATCTCCCGAGACGACATCGCGAATGATCAGACCTCCAGCGTTATTCCGAGTATGGTGGAGTACATCGGCAACGTTTTGGAAATCTGAAGCTGGCAAATCGATCGTACTGTGACCTTCGCCTGAAACGACGAAACCGCCGATGAAATCGTGTCCATAACCAGGATCGAATACGAAATTGTTGCCCGTCTGGCCATGATTACGGAATACATCATTGAGATCGGACCTGAGTGTAAGGTCTGACGTCAGAACATCGACAACACGAGTTCCGTCGTCACGGAAGACCTCCGTAAACGTTCCGCCATCGTTGCCCGATCCGTTGTCATCAGACCGTGTTCCGTATATCGCCTGAATACCATCGATGTCGGAATTCGTCAGATCGGGCACGTCCTGGACCGGGTTCATGATCGCAGGCGCATCACTGTAATGTCCCAGCCCCAACGCATGTCCGATTTCATGGAGCAAAATCGGATATAAATTATTGTAATTGGACGAGTCCATTTCATGGCCGTCGAGGAGATGCCAGCCCTCATCACTGTCGATCTCAATGTCGGCCTGCTGGAGACGCGCCACTCCACTGGAGCTATAGAATGAAATATATGACGTTATTCCTGCTGTTCCATAATGTCCGTCTATCGAGTTGAATCCAAGCCGAATATCGGATCCGTCACTATCTTCGACTTGCTCAAAATTGATATCAGCGACAGAAGACCATTTTGTGAACGCTGCCTCGACCTCACCGAGAAAGTCCGATGGAAAGAACGATGCGAACTGATAACCCCGGTCTGCATAGTTCCCTTGAGCTATGCTCCAAGTCACTGTGTCATCCGGGTTGTTCCATTTCACACCTTCGAGGTCATAATCGGCCATTTGCAAAATCCTCATATGTCAGTTTGATGGAAATTTAGAGGTCAGAAGTCAGAGGTTCATTGCAGCCTCGATGCAACGTCGTCACCGATGCTGAGGCGCGTCAACATGGCGGGCAACGAGCTTTGGCTCATAACAGCATTCAGGGTGCAAGAACCGGAGGTCGCAATCGCTCCTCTCGCCGCTGTCGTGCCATGACGGCTTCCGATGTCTCTCACGACGGCGTCTCGCTCGGTCCTCCCCGGACGGGCTCCGACCGGTTGCCGGGAGGGGGACCGGCCTGTCACCGTCCGCGGCCGGCACAGACCTGCGCCACGATGCCGAGGTAGCCGTCCGGCTCCCAGGCGGAGCGGCCGATGAACAACCCGTCGACGTGGGGCCGGGCCGCCAGGGCCACGCAGTTGCCCGGGTTGACGCTGCCGCCGTAGAGCACGCGCAGGTCGCGGCCCGTCACCCCGCGCAGCGTCGCCTTGATGAGCGCGTGCTGCGCGTCGGCGAAGTCCGGGTCGGCCGGCGTGCCGCCCTCGCCGATCGACCACACCGGCTCGTAGGCGATCACCACGCGGCCGGCCTCCTCGGGGGACACGCGCGACACCGCCGCCCGGACCTGCCGGTCGAGCGCCGCGGCGGTGCGGCCGGCATCGTATTCGTCGCGCGTGTCGCCGACGCAGACGAGCGGCACGAGCCCGTGCCGCAGCGCCGCCGCCACCTTCAGCGCCACCGTGTCGTCGGTCTCGCCGAAGTGGGTGCGGCGCTCGCTGTGGCCGATCTCGGCCAGCCGCGCCCCGGCGTCGGCCGCCATGGCGCCCGAGATCTCGCCCGTCCAGGGGCCGGATTCGGCCCAGTGCAGGTTCTGCACCCCCACGGTGACGCGCGTGCCCGCCAGGAGGTCGGCCACCTCGCCCACCGCCGTGAAGGGCGGGATGACGAAGAGCTGCGCGCTGTCGCCCCGCGCGAAGGGCGACTCGGCGAGCCGGCGGGCGAAGGCCCGCGCCTCGGCCCGGACCTTGTTCATCTTCCAGCTCGTGCCGATCCAGGGGCGATCGAAGGACATGGCGCTCCTCTCAGCAGCCTTGCGCGGCTAAAGCCACGGTTGATTTCGCTTTTTCGAAGCGAAATCAACGCTGCTCAACCTTTCAAGGCTCTTATTGGACGTCAAGGTGATGTTCCCCTTCGTGACGGATCCCAAAGGGCGAGCCCTTTGGCGGGTTTCAGGGCGGAGCCCTGACGACAAATCGTCAGCTTTTTCAGGGCTCTGCCCTGAAACCCGCAAAAGGCCGAGGGCCTCTTGAAACCAGAACTGACGCGACGGTTGCGACACGACATCATCACCCCGAAACCCATCATGAGCCTCTTTGCAAGTGTGAGCAGGTTCGCGAGAACCTGCTCAGGCCGCGCGGGCGCGGCCGGCGTCGGCGTGGGGCGCCCAGAAGGCCACGGACTCGCGCATCTCGGCCACCACGGCCCGGTCGCTCGGCTCGCGCTCGCGGAAGGCGAGTTCGAGGCACAGCTCGTTGTCATGGCCGCCGCCGTCCCGCAACGCCGCGATCAGCGGCTCGGGCTGGATGCGGCCCTCGCGGTTGCGCGCGGCCGTGAAGGGCCAGTGGCCACCCTTGTTCATCGAGCTCTGCTTGATGTGGATGATGGGCGAGCGCGTCGCGAAGTTGCGGGCCCAGGCGTAGGGGTCGGTGTCGGCGGGGTCGGGCGAGGACAGGTCGCCGTGGTCGATGTCCACCATGGGCACGAGCGGGAGGGGCAACGCCGCGGCGTCGATCCCGGCCTGGAGCCTGCGCGTGCTCTCCTGGGTGTGGCCGAGCTCGCGCCCCACCGACATGGGCTCCCAGAACAGGGAGGCGAGCCCGCGCCGGCCGGCGTGCTCCGCCACCTCGCGCCAGCAATCCAGCGCCGCCGCCAAGGCGGCGGCGCGGCGCGCGGGGTCGTCGAAGTCCCGGTAGGTCAGGATGGCATATTGCGTGCCGATCGCCGGGCAGCCGAGGTCGGCCGCGATGTCGGCTAGGCCCTTGAACCAGGCGACGGAGTGGCGGCGCGCGTCGGGGTCGGGGTGGCCGAAGTGGTTGAGGCGCCCGTAGGGACCCGTCATCATCGAGGTGACGGCCAAGCCGTGCGACGCGCAGCTCCTCGCCATGCGGGCCGTGGTGCGGCGGATCAGCGGCGCCGGCCAGGCGGGGTCGATGAACTCGTGGGTGAGCTGCATCCGGCCGATGCCGACCTCGCCGGCCAGCACGCCCACGAGGTCCTCGGGCTCGGCGAAGCGGTTGACGAACGGGTTCGTGCTCAGCGACAGCGTGAAACCCATCCCGGTCTTCCCTCCCCGGCGGTGCCGGCCGCCTTCGCGGCACCGTTGACCGCGATGGAAGCAGGGTTGAAAAATCTTTGCAACTGCTGAAATTCATCACACGGGCCCGGCGGAGCCGGGCGGACCAGGGGAGGATTCCATGAAGCTCGTCATCGGCGCCGACGGCGCCGGCAAGCCGCTGCTCGACGTCATCGCCAGGCACCTCGCCGCCAGGGGCCTCGACGTGACCGACCTGTCGCGGCCCTCCGGCAGCGCGCCCGAGTTCTACGCCGACACGGCCGAGCGCGTCGGCCTGGCGATCGCCAACAAGCATTTCGAGCGCGGCATCCTGTTCTGCGGCACCGGCATCGGCGTGTGCATCTCGGCCAACAAGGTGCCGGGCATCCGGGCGGCCCTCACCCACGACACCTATTCGGCCGAGCGGGCCGCGAAGAGCAACAACGCCCAGATCATCACGCTCGGCGCGCGGGTGGTGGGGCCGGAACTCGCCAAGGCCGTGGTCGACACCTGGCTGGCCTCGGAGTTCGACGCCGCGGGCTCCTCGGCCGGCAACGTCGCGGCCATCGACAAGCTCGACGGCAAATATTCCGCGCCGGCGTGAGCCGCCGAAAGGGCTTGACGGCACCCGCACGTCGTGAAAGTTTTTACACAACGAGCACGATTATACAGGGTAGGATGCGTTGACCCAGCGGGCCGAGCCGAACACCCTCGCCGAAGGCGAGTCCAGCCTCGCGGCCCGCGCCGCCTGGCTGCACCACGTCGGCCGGCTGACGCAGAGCGAGGTGGCGACCCGGCTCAACGTGCCCAACGTCAAGGCGCATCGCCTCATCGCCCGGGCCGGCCGCGAGGGCATGGTGCGGGTCTTCGTCGAGGGCGAGATCGCCCATTGCGTGCAGTTGGAGCAGCAGCTCTGCCGCGCCTACGGCCTCGGCTTCTGCGAGGTCGCCCCCGACCTCGACGACGAGCCCCTGCCGCTGCGCTCGCTCGGCGTGCTCGGCGCCCGCTACCTGCGCCTCGCCTGCGAGAAGGGCGAGGACCCGGTGATCGGCCTCGGCCACGGCCGCACGCTGGCGGCCTGCGTCGACTACCTGCCGCGCATCGACGTCGGCCGGCTGCGCTTCGTGTCGCTGCTCGGCGGCTTCACCCGGCGCTTCGCCGCCAACCCCTTCGACGTCATCAACCGCATCGCCGAGCGCACCGGGGCCGAGGCCTACGTGCTGCCGGTGCCGTTCTGCCTCAACACGGCCGAGGACCGCGCCGTGCTGATGGCGCAGCGCGGCATCGACGAGGTCTTCGCCCTGGCACGGAGCTCGACGCTGCGCTTCGCCGGCATCGGCATCGTCGACGGCAACGGCGCCTCGCTGGCGACCTCGGGCATGATCGAGCCGCACGAGTTCGACGAGGTGGCGCGCGCGGGCGGGCGCGGCGAGCTCCTGGGCCACTTCTTCGATCCCCGCGGCCGGCGGGTCGAGACGGAGCTGTCGGGGCGTCTCGCCTCGCTCGACTACGGGGACCTGAAATCCGGCAAGCTCGTCGCGGTCGCGGGCGGCCGGTCCAAGCCCGAAGCGATCCGCGCCGTGCTGGCGAGCGGGCTGCTGCACGGGCTGCTCACCGACGAGAGGACGGCCGCCGCCGTCCTCGGACCCCAACCCGGCACCTGAGGCGGCGCGCCGGCGCAGAGGGCGAAGAGGCTTCGGGGCACTCGACGAAGAGGGAGGAGAGACGGCATGTTCGACGCGGACCGCATCCGTTCCGCCGCCCTTCGGCGCTCCGCCGCCGGCCTCCCGGCCTTCCCGCGCGGGCGCCCCGGCTGATGGCCCGCGACCTGCTCATCGGCATCGACGCCGGCACGTCGGTCATCAAGTCGGTCGCCTTCACGCTGGCCGGCGAGCAGGTCGGCGCCTCCGCGCGCCCCAACACCTACCGCGCCGTCGAGGGCGTCGGGGCCGAGCAGGACATGGCGGGGACCTGGGCCGACGCCGCCGCGACGCTGCGCGGCCTCGCCGGGCTCGTGCCGGACCTCGGGGCCCGCACCGCCGCCGTCGCGGTCACGGCGCAGGGCGACGGCACCTGGCTCGTCGACGCCGAGGGCGAACCCGCCGGCCCGGCGCTGATCTGGCTCGACGCCCGCGCGGCCGCCCTCACGGCCGAGCTCCGCGCGTCCCCGGCCGGCCGCCGCCACTTCGAGAGCACGGGCTCCGGCCTCGCGGCCTGCCAGATGGGCCCGCAGCTCGCCTGGCTCGCCCGGCACCGCCCCGCGGTGATGGCGCGCGCCGCCACCGCCTTCCACCTCAAGGACTGGCTCTACTTCAGGCTCACGGGCGAGCGCGCCGCCGACGCCTCCGAGGGGGTCCACTCCTTCGGCGACTTCCGCACCCTGGATTACGCGCCGGCGCTGCTCGACGCCTTCGGCCTCGGCGACCGGGGCGGGCTGCTGCCGCCGCTCGTCGACGGGAGGACGCGGACGGGCTCCTTGAGCGCCGCCGCGGCGCGCGAGGTCGGCTTCGGCGAGGGCCTGCCGGTGTGCCTCGGTCCCATCGACATCGTGGCGACGGCGCTCGGCGCCGGGCTCTACGATCCCGAGCGGGACACGGGCTGCACCATCGTGGGCTCGACCGGCATGCACATGCGCATCGCCCGCTCGGCCGCCGCCGTGCGGCTCAACGGCGACGGCACCGGCTACACGCTGGCCTTCCCGGTGCCCGGCACCTTCGCCCAGCTCCAGTCCAACATGGCCTCGACGCTGAACATCGACTGGCTGGTCGACCTCGCGCGCGGCGTGCTGAAGCAGCACGGGGTGGAGAAGTCCCGCGCCGACATCTTCCTCGACCTCGACGACCACGTTCTCAGGGCCGAGGCCGGCGCCATCCTGTACCACCCCTACATCTCGGAGGCGGGCGAGCGCGGCCCCTTCGTGGACGCGGCGGCGCGGGCGCAGTTCCACGGGCTCTCCGCCCACCACAGCTTCAACGACCTGATGCGGGCCGTCTACGAGGGCCTGGGGTTCGCGGCGCGCGACTGCTACGCCGCCATGGGGCCGATCCCCCCCGAGGTCCGCGTCACGGGCGGCGCGGCGCGCTCGAAGGCGCTGCGCACCATCCTGGGTGCGGCGCTCGGCACCCGCATCCGCACCTCGACGCGCGAGGAGGCGGGCGCCGCCGGCGCCGCCATGGTGGCGGCCGTCGCGGTCGGGGCCTGCCCCGACATGGAGAGCTGCATCGACCGCTGGGTGACGCCGACGCTCGGCGGCGCGCTCGACCCCGATCCCGACCTCCGGCGGCGCTACGACCGCCTCTTCCCCGCCTATGTGGCGTCGCGCGAGGCCTCGGCGCCGGTGTGGCGCGCCATGCGGGACCGGCACGGCACCGCCGGGCCCGCGTCCGACCGGACGAGGCTCGAACCGGACATGAGAGAGGACGCGCTATGACGGACCATGGGACGGTCGACCTCGCGGTGATCGGCGGCGGGGTCAACGGCGCCGGCATCGCGCGCGACGCCTCGGGCCGCGGCCTCACGGTGCTGCTGTGCGAGAAGGGCGACCTCGCCGAGGGCACGAGCTCGCGCTCGGGCAAGCTCGTCCACGGCGGCTTGCGCTACCTCGAATATTACGAGTTCCGCCTGGTGCGCGAGGCCCTGATCGAGCGCGAGGTGCTGCTGCGCTCGGCGCCCCACATCATCTGGCCGATGCGCTTCGTGCTGCCGCACTCGCCCGAGCAGCGACCGGCCTGGATGGTCCGCACCGGCCTGTTCCTCTACGACCACCTCGGCGGCCGCAAGATGCTGCCCGGCTCGCGCAAGCTCGACCTGCGCCGCGCGCCCGAGGGCCGCGCCATCAGCAAGGACTACACCACCGCCTTCGAATATTCGGACTGCTGGGTCGACGACGCGCGGCTCGTGGTGCTGAACGCGCTCGACGCGAAGCAGCGCGGCGCCACCGTGCTGACCCGCACGGCCGCGACCTCGGCCCGGCGCACCGAGGAGGGGTTCTGGAGCGTCACCATGAAGGGGGCGGGCGGCGCCGTCAGCACCGTCAGGGCGCGGGCGCTCGTCAATTCCGCCGGCCCCTGGGTCGAGGACGTGGTCGGCCGCGTCGCGGGGCGCAACAGCTCGTACAAGGTGCGGCTCGTCAAGGGCAGCCACATCGTGGTGCCGAAGTTCTGGGACGGGCCGCAGGCCTACCTGTTCCAGAACGACGACAAGCGGGTGATCTTCGTCAACCCCTACGAGGGCGATCTGTGCCTCATCGGCACGACCGACATCCCCTACACGGGCAAGCCCGAAGAGGCCGCGATCGACCAGTCCGAGATCGACTACCTGCTCAAGGTGGTCAACCGCTACGCCGCGAAGCCGCTCGCGCCGAGCGACATCGTCTATTCCTTCTCGGGGGTCCGCCCGCTTTACGACAACGACGCCGACGCCAACGCCTCCGCGGTGACGCGCGACTACGTCTTCGAGGTGGACGATCCCGCGGGCCAGCCGCCGCTGCTCAGCGTCTTCGGCGGCAAGATCACCACCTTCCGCAAGCTCGCCGAACACGCGCTCGACAAGCTGGCCAGGACCTTCCCCACCATGGGCCGGGCCTGGACGGCCGACGCCACCCTGCCAGGGGGCGACCTGCCGAACGCCGACTTCCCGGCCTTCCTGGCGGCGCTGCGGGCCGAGTACCCCTGGCTGCCGGCCGACCTCGCCGAGCATCACGCCCACCTCTACGGGACGCGGGCGCGGCTGCTGCTCGGCGACGCCAAAAGCCTCGACGCGCTGGGGCGGCACCACGGCAGCCTGCTCTACGAGCGCGAGGTGGAGTTCCTGCGCGACACCGAATGGGCCGTGACGCCGGCCGACGTGCTGACCCGCCGCACCAAGCACGGCCTGCACATGAGCGCCGACGAGAGGCGCGACTTCGAGCGGTGGATGGACGCCGCCTGACGCCTTCGACCCTGCCGCCGCGCCGTTCCTCCACAGGTGACGCCACCATGAGTCCTCAGCCCATCGCCGCGACGAACAGGCCCGCGAAGCCCGGTCTCCGCCCGGTCGTGGCCTCCGCCGCGGCCCTCGTCCTGCTCGCCGCCATGGCGCTCGACACCCGGGTGGTCAGGATCGACGCGAATGGGGGCGGCCAGCCCGGCGCCTTCTCGCCCGCGGCCTACGGCCAGTCGGAGTTCCCGAAGGTGCGGACCGCCGTCGAGGGCCGCGCCGTGGCGGCGCCCGTGCTGGCGGCCGCCCTCGCCCAGGACCCCGCCGCGGCCGCGAAGCGATATGGCGTCGACTCCGGCGTCGGCCCCGAGTTCTGCGTCACCTTCTCGGGCGTCGTGGGCAAGGGGGACTCGGGCAATTACGACGTCGCCGTCGAGGGCCTGCCGAACCCGGTGGCGATCCGCGTGCAGACGGGCCCCGCCATCATGGGGACGGACCTGCGCGACTCGACCGGCACGATCAGCTTCGGGCAGTTCACCAACCAGATCGAATACCAGAACGCGGGCTCGGCCCTGAACAAGGAGATGAAGAAGCAGGTCCTGGCCAAGGTCGACGCCGCCAACCTCGCCGGCAAGACCGTGTCGGTCGTCGGCGTGTTCCAGATGACCGACCCGGCGAGCTGGCTCGTCACCCCGGTCAAGCTGGAGGTCCGCTGATGCCGGCCGCCGACGGCGCGGCCGCGGGCGGCGACGCCGTCCTGTCGGCCCGCAACGTCGCCAAGTCCTACGGCAACATCCATGCGCTGAAGGGCGTCAACTTCGACATCCACCGCGGCAAGGTCACGACGCTGTTCGGGGAGAACGGCGCGGGCAAGTCGACGCTGATGAAGATCCTGTCCGGCGTGGTGAAGCCGACCTCCGGCGCCATCGAGCTCGACGGCGTCCCCGTGACCTTCTCGTCCTCGACGGAGGCGCGGGACCGCGGGATCTCGATCATCCACCAGGAGCTGAGCCTCGCGCCCAACCTCAGCGTGCGCGACAACATCTTCATGGGGCGGGAGCTGCGGACCGCGACCGGCATCGACTTCGCCGAGGAGGCCCGCCAGGCGCGGGCGCTGATGGCCGACCTCGAGGAGGACATCGACCCGACGACCCCCGTGGAGGACCTGCGCCTGGGCCAGCAGCAGATCGTCGAGATCGCGCGCGCCCTGTCGGTCAACTCGCGCATCCTCATCATGGACGAGCCCACCTCGGCGCTGAGCGCCGCGGAGGTGGAGGTGCTGTTCAAGGTCATCCGCGACCTCACGGCCCGCGGCGTGTCGATCGTCTACATCTCCCACCACCTCGAAGAGGCGCTGCAGATCACCGACTTCGCCGTGGTGCTGCGCGACGGCGCCATGACGGCCAAGGCCGACCGGAGGGACATCGACCTCGAATGGATCGTCCGCCACATGGTGGGCGAGAACTTCGACCTCGGCTCCCCGCCCACCGGCTACAGCTTCGGCGAGGTCGCGCTGTCGGTCGACGACGTCAGCGTCGCGGACGTGTCGGGCTCGGGGCTGTCGGTGGTCGACCACCTGTCGCTGGACGTGCGGGCGGGCGAGATCGTCTGCATCTACGGGCTGATGGGGGCGGGCCGCACGGAGCTGCTGGAGTGCATCGCCGGGCGCGTGCCGAAGACGGGCGGGCGGATCTACCTGGAGGGCGAGGAGGTGTCGCGGCTCACCATCGCGGAGCGCATCGCCCGCGGCCTCGCCCTGGTGCCCGAGGACCGCCAGCGCGACGGGCTCGTCCAGACCATGTCGGTGGGCGAGAACCTGTCGCTCGCCAGCATCGGCAGCTTCGTCCGGCGCATGGTGCTGTCGCGCCCGCGCGAGCGGTCGGTGGTGGAGGGCTCCATCCGCGACGTCCACATCAAGACGTCGGGCGGGGGCGCGCCGATCGGGTCCCTGTCGGGCGGCAACCAGCAGAAGGTCGTCATCGGCAAGATGCTGGCCACCCATCCCCGGGTGATGCTGCTCGACGAGCCCAGCCGCGGCATCGACATCGGCGCCAAGGCCGAGGTGTTCCGCATCCTCGCCGAGCGGGCCGCCCGGGGCCTCGCGGTCGTGTTCTCCACGTCGGAAGTCGCCGAGTGCCTCAGCATCGCGCATCGGATCATCGTCATGCACCGGGGCCGGATCTCGGCCGAGTTCGGATCCGACGTCGGGAAGGAACAGATCATGGCGGCCTCGGGCGAAGCCGTGGTGGCCTGATCATCGAGCGAGAGACCCCGTCCATGACCGACGACGCCACGCCCCTCCCCGCCCGCGCCCGCCCGGCCCCCCTCGGCGGCGGCCTCGACGTGGCGAGGCTGCTGCTGGAGGGGCGGGCCTATTTCGCGCTGATCGCCATCGTGGTGGTGTTCTCGATCCTGTCGCCCTACTACCTGTCGCTCGGCAACTTCCTGACGATGGCGTCGCACGTCGCCCTGTTCGGCATCCTGGCGATCGGGATGCTGCTGGTCATCCTCAACGGCGGCATCGACCTGTCGGTGGGGTCCACGCTGGGGCTGTCTGGCGTCGTCGCGGGCTTCCTGATGCAGGGCGTGACGCTGAACGCCCTCGGGGTCGTGCTCTATCCGCCGGTCTGGGCCGTGGCGGTGCTGGCCTGCGCGCTGGGCGCCGCCATCGGCCTCGTCAACGGCGTGCTGATCGCCCAGTTCAAGGTGCCGGCCTTCGTGGCCACCCTGGGCGTCATGTACATGGTGCGCGGCGTCGCCCTGCTGATGACCAACGGCCTGACCTACAACAACCTCGGCGGACGGCCGGATCTCGGCAACACCGGTTTCGACTGGCTCGGCTTCAACCGGCTGCTCGGCATTCCCATCGGCGTGGTGGTCATGGTGGTCCTCGCGCTGATCGGCAGCCTCGTGCTGAGCCGCACGCCCTTCGGCCGCTGGCTCTACGCCTCGGGCGGCAACGCGCGCGCGGCGGAACTGTCGGGCGTGCCGGTGAAGACCGTGCAGGTGTCGGTCTACATGCTGTCCGGCATCTGCGCGGCCGTGGCGGGCCTCATCCTGTCGTCGCAGCTCACCTCGGCGGGGCCGACGGCCGGCACCACCTACGAGCTGACGGCCATCGCGGCCGTGGTCATCGGCGGCGCGGCCCTGACGGGGGGCCGCGGCACCATCCGCGGCACGCTGCTCGGGGCCTTCGTCATCGGCTTCCTGTCCGACGGCCTCGTGATCATCGGCATCTCGTCCTACTGGCAGACGGTGTTCACCGGCGCGGTCATCGTGCTCGCGGTGCTGCTCAACGCCATTCAGTATCGCCGCCGCGTCAAGCCCACGGGCGCGACCGGCGGCCCCTCCACTTCCCCGAAGGCGGGGGCCCACGCCTGAACGGCGGGCCCCGCTCACGGGAAGACGGCCGGTCGGCCGGCGCCATCAACAATCCCAAGGGAGAAAGACCATGTCCACCAAGGCGACGCTTCTGATGTTCACGGCCCTCGCGCTGGCCGCCCCGGCCCTCGCGACCTCGGCCCGGGCCGCCGGGCTCATGTCGATCATCGTCAACGACCCCTCGAACCCCTACTGGCTCACCGAGGGCAACGTCG
>CAXTBR010000073.1:0-25656 GCA_964242785.1 uncultured Lichenihabitans sp.
GGCGGCAAGTCGGCCAACATCCTGTTCCCGGACGTCGACTTCGCGCGGGCCGTGCCCAAGGGGGTCGCGGGCTGCTTCGACAATGCCGGGCAGTCCTGCGACGCCCCGACCCTGATGTTCGTGCCGCGCGACCGGCACGACGAGGCCGCGGCCCACGCCAAGGCGGCGGCCGAGTCCTTCGCGGTCGGCGCGCCCGAGGCTCCGGGCACCGATCTCGGCCCCGTGGTCAGCGCCGTCCAATATGGGAGGATCCAGGAGCTGATCGCGAGCGGCATCGCCGAGGGCGCCACGCTCGTCACCGGCGGCCCGGGGCGTCCGGCCGGGCTCGACCGCGGCTACTACGTGCGGCCCACCGTCTTCGCCGACGTGAAGCCCGGGATGAGGATCGCCCGCGAGGAGATCTTCGGGCCCGTGCTGTCGATCGTGCCCTACGACGACGTCGAACAGGCGCTGCGGCAGGCCGGCGACACCGTCTACGGCCTCGCCTCCTACATCCAGGCCGGCGACATCGCCGAGGCGCGGGCGGCGGCGCGGCGCATGCGCACCGGCAATGTCCACATCAACTACCCCGTGCCCGACCTCGGCGTGCCCTTCGGCGGCTACCGGCAGTCCGGCAACGGCCGGGAATATGCGGAATACGGGCTGGAGGACTTCCTGGAGATTAAGGGCATCCTCGGCTACGAGGCGGCCTGACGGGGCCGTCACGCGTCCGTGGCGATGCGGCTGTCGAGGAGGCCGCCGGTCCGGTCGAGGATCGGATAGGCGGCGCCCGCCACGAGGTAGCCGTTGACCTGCTTCAGGGCGCGCAGCACGTCGACCTTGAAGGCTGTGTTCGCCGAGCCGGCCCGGAGCCGGTCGAAGTGCTCGCGGGCCGCCTCGGTCTCGAGGTCGCGGAAGCGGCGCTTCTCCGCCGCCAGCGTCCGGGCGCCGCGCGGGTCGTCGGTCATCAGCAGCGTGGCGGCCGTGCGCAGGTTGGCCCGGATGCGCGCGAGCGTGTCGCCGACCTCGGCGCGCTCGTCCGGCGACAGGGCCGGCCCCCATTTCAGCCGCTTGCCGGCCATCGGCAGCAGGCTCTTCTCCACCACCACCCCGGCGTAGCTCATGTTGCTCGCGAAGGCGAAGACCTCGGTCAAGCGCCGGCGGTCGTCGCCGTTGAGCTCCTCCGGGTCGAGCGTCGTGAGATAGGCCTGGATCGCCCGGCAGAGCCGGCCGAGGTCGCGCCCCATCGGTTTGATGGCGAGGAGGTCGCGCCGCTGGCCGGCCGCGATGGCCCTCGCCATGCCGTCCAGCATGGCTTCGAGCATGTCGGTCAGGCGCAGCGATTCGCGGGCCGCGGCCCCGAGCGCGACGATCGGCGTCTCGACGGCGGCTGGATCGAGGTAGAGCGGCCGCGACGGATCCACCGGATCGGGATCGCGGGGCAGCAGCCGCACGAGGAGCCACGCGTAGGGCGTCAGCACGGGGAGCATCAGGAGCGCCACGGCCGCGTTGAACAGGACGTGGAAGTCCGCCACCGCCCGCGCCGGGTCGGGCTCCGCCACCACGAGCCAGCGCCCGACGGGTGCCAGGGCGAAGAGCGCCGCGGCGGCGGCAGCGGCCCGGATCGCGAGATTGCCGATCGGCAGGCGCTTGGCGGCGAGGTCCCGCGACCCCGCGCCCTCGAGCAGGGGATTGACCGCGGTGCCGAGGTTGGCGCCGAGCACCAGCGCGAAGGCCGCATCCGGCGACACCACGCCCTTGGTGGCGAGCGACATCACGACGAGGATCACCGCCACGCTCGAATGCGCCAGCCAGGTGAACAGGGCCGAGATGGCCACCAGCAGCGCCGGCAGCGTGCCGACCGTGCCCAGCAGGGCACGCAGGGAGGGCGTGTCCTCGTAGGGCGTCAGCGCGTGGGTCAGTTGACGGAGCGCGAGCAGCATCAGGCCGAGGCCCACGGCCATGCGGCCGACGTCGTGCAGCGTGTTCGACCGGTTGCGGCGGAACAGGACGACGCCGACGAGGATCAGCAGGGGCGCCAGGGCCGACACGTCGAAGGACAGGACCTGGACGATCAGGGTGGTGCCGACGTTGGCGCCGAGCATCACGGACAGCGCCTGCACGAGGTCGACCGTGCCGGCGGCCGCGAAGCCCGAGATCATCAGCCCCGTGGCGGTGCTGCTCTGGAGCACCGCCGTGACGCCGAGTCCGGCGCAGAACCCCAGGACGCGATTGCGGAGCGCCCGGCTCAGGATGCCCCGCAGGTTCGGGCCGAAGGCGCGCTGCACCCCGGTCTGCACCATATGCGTGCCCCACAGCAGCAGGGCCACTCCGCCGCCGATGTCGATCAGAAGCCGCAGCAACTCCATCCCAAGACGTCCTTCCCGCCCTTCGACGACCCGACGGCGGTCAGCCGACCTCCGCCAGAGCGGCATCCAGGATGTCGAAGGCCAGGTCAAATTCGGATTCGGAGATCGTGAGCGGCGGGCACAGCGTCACCACGGTGCCGCCCCCGACCTTGAAGCTGAGGCCGCCGCGCAGGCAGGCGTAGAGGAGACGGTCGGCCCGGGCCTCGGCCTCGGCGGCCGTGGCGCCGTCGACTTCGAGGCCGAGGAAGGCGCCGACGCCGCGCACCGCCTTCACGGTCCGGTGGCGCCGCCGCAGGTCCTCCAGGGCCGCCATCCCGCGCCGGCCCAGCACGGCGGCGCGCGCGATCAGCCCCTCGTCGCGGATCGTGTCGAGCACCGCCAGCCCGGCCGCGGCGCCGACCGGGCTCTTCTCGTGGGTGTGGTGGCCGAGCGCCGCCCGGGGCGCGCAGTCCAGCCGGACGTCCGCCAGGATGGCGGCCATCGGCATGATGCCGCCGCCGAGCCCCTTGCCGATCACCAGGATGTCGGGCACCGCGCCCGCCTGCTCGCAGACCCACATCGTCCCGGTGCGGGCGAAGCCGCTCGGGATCTCGTCGAAGATCAGCAGCGCGCCGTGCCGCGTGCAGCTGTCGCGCACCCGCGCCCAGAAGCCGGGCGGCGGCGGCTCCACCGTGGTCCAGCGCATCGGCTCCGCCAGCAGGGCCGACACGTCGCCCTGCACCTCCAGCGTGTAGTCGATGACGTCGGCGAAGCGCTCGAACGGCCGGTCGTCGCCGAAGAAGCGGGACGCGAGGTGCAGCGGCGGCAGGTGCTCGGCGCCCGGCATCAGGGGGCCGAGGCCGCGGCGGAACAGGGCCTCGCCGCCCACCCCGATCGTGTCGAGGTTGGCGCCGTGGAACGCGTCCCACATCGACAGGGTCTTGTGGCGGCCGGTGGCGTGGCGCGCGAGCTTCAGCGCCATGCCGACCGCCGCGGCCCCGCTCGGGGCGAACAGCACCTTGCCGAGATCCCCCGGCGCGACCTCGCCGAGGCGGCGGGCGAGGTCGATGGCGGTCCGGTTGGTGTAGCGGCGCGGGCTGAAGGGGAGGCGGTCGATCTCGGCCTTGATGGCCGCCACCACGCGCGGGTGGCCGTGGCCGAGCTGGTGGACGCTGTTGCCGTGGAAGTCGAGGATGCGCCGGCCCTCGACGTCGACGAGGACGGCGCCCTCGGCGCGCTCGATCACGTCGAGGCAGGGCGTCGACAGCGACTGGTGCAGGAAGTGGCGCTCGTCGGCGTCGAGCAGGGCGCGCGTCTCGGCGTCGAGCCCCGCCCGCCAGGCGGCGCGCAGCGGCGAGCGGTTGGTGTCGCCCTCGCTCGACGCGGGATCATCGGCGATCGGCATCACGGCTGCTCCGTCGGGGCGTTCGCCCTTCTCCCCTGAGGGGAGAAGGGCGCAAACGATCGGCATCGGTGATGCGTGAATGCGTCAGCAGATGGGCGGCGGGCAGAGGCGCCGCCCGCCCCTCACGGCCGCTCGCCGCGCGCGAGCCGTCCCTCGATCGCGGCCAGGACCGGCAGGAGGTCGGCCACGCCGTCGACGACGTGATGGGCGCCGGCCGCCGTCAGCCTGGCCGCGGCCGCGGCGCGGCGGCGGGCGAAGTCGGCGGGCGCGAGCGCGTCGGTGTCGGGCTTCGACAGGCCGAAGACGTTGCCCGTCACCGCCACCCCGACCGTCCAGGTGCCGGCGTTGAGCCCCTCGGCGATGCCGACCTCGGTGTCGTCCACCTTGACGGCGCTCCAGGCCGGCCAGACCCCGAGATCGAGCAGCGTCCTGTAGATCATGTAGGGGGTCGGGCGGCCCTCGGGCGTGTCGCCCGTGCACACGAGGCCGTCGGGCGCGAAGCCCTGCGCGGCGGCCTGGGGCGTGATCTCGGCCATGATGGAGCGGGTGTAGCCCGTGGTGGAGCCGATCTTCACGCCATCGGCCCGCAGGGCGGCCGCGACCTCGGCGACCCCGGGGATCACCTGCGAGAAGCGGGCCGCCACGGCCGTGTTCTTGGGCACGAAGACCTCGTAGACGGCGTCGATGTCGGCCTCGCCGGGCGGGCGGCCGTGCCGGGCGGCCCAGGCCGCGGCCACGCGCGGCAGGGCCATCAGGGCCGCGACGTGCGGCCGCTTGGCCATGCCCATGGGCCCGCGCGCCTCCTCGACGGTGATGTCGACGCCGAACTCGCCGAAGGTTTCGACGAAGGCCCCCATGGGGGCCAGCGAACCGTGGTCCACCACGGTTCCGGCCCAGTCGAAGATCACGGCCCTGACGTGTCTCATGCTGTGACTCTCCCGATCTTCAGCCGTAGAGCTCGGCCACCACCTCTTCGCCGATCGCGAAGGAGGTGCTGGCGCCCGTGCCGCTGGTGATGATGACGATGCGCAGGGCGTCGGAGGGCCGGTCGACCAGCATCAGCCGGCCGGGGGCCGAGGCGTAGGTGCCGGTCCAGCGCTCGACCACCGGCGGCGCCGGCCCGTCGAAGACCCGGGCGTATTCGTCGAGGATGAGGTCGTCGACGCCGGAGGGCGCGAAGGGGTCGGGCGTGTCGGCGTAGTGGTGGCTGTCGCCCACCACCAGCGACCCGTCCTCGGACCGCACCACGATGAGGTGGACCCCGTGCGCGAGGTGCTCGCCCTGCTCGTCGCGGAGCCGCGCCTCCAGCGCCGCGGCGGCCGGGCGCTCGGCATAGCCGAGGTAGCGCACGAGGCCGAGGTCCGACATCACCGGAGGCAGCCGCGCGTCGTAGCGCTGCGGCCGCAGCCGCATCATGTGGAGCTTGCAGCGCGTCACCCCGTAGGCGGCGATGCGCTCGGGGTGGAGCGTGCGGGCGTCGTCGCCCGGGCACACCACCACGGCCTCGGCCTCGACCGGGCCGCGGCTCGTCTCCAGCCGCGGGGGGGCCGCGGCATGCACGGCCGCGCCGCGCAGGAAGGCGACGCCGAGCCGCTCGGCGAGATAGGCGGCGAGCTTGGGGATCGCCTCGCGCGACTCGACCCGGACCTCGTGGGGCGAGTGGAGCGCCCCGGCGAAGCCGGAGGTCCGCAGTCCGGCGTAGCGGTCCGCCACCTCGGCCGGCTCCAGGATGCGGCAGTCCCGGCCCATGTCGGTGGCGCGGAACTCTTCGAGGACGGCGCGGGCCTCCGGCCGGCGGGCGACCGTGAGCAGCCCGTGCTGCACGAGCGCGATCCCGGCCTTGGGGGCGATCTCGGCCCACACGTCGCGCGAGCGCAGGGCGCGGCGCCAGCACTCGCCCTCCTGCTGGCCCGTCACCGTGACGAAGCCGAAGTTGCGGATCGAGGCGCCGTTGGCCTGGGCGTCGCGGTCGACCACCACCACGCGCTTGCCGCGCCGCGCCGCCGCCAGGGCGTGGGCGAGGCCGCAGATGCCGGCCCCCACCACGGCGAGATCGTAATGCGCCGTCATGCCCGGTCCTCGTGGAACATCCCGTCGCGGGCGAGGAAGCGCGTCAGCGCCCGGTCCTCGTGCCGCTGCCGCCACGTCATCATGCGGTCGAGCCCTTCGAGGCGCAGGCCGCGCGCCCCGGGGTCCCCGGCGCGGTTGACGAGCTCGTGGGGGTCCTCGACGAGGTCGAACAGCACCGGCGGCTGGCCGGCGAAGTGGACGTATTTCAGCCGCTCGGTGCGGACCACCTGGAGGTTGCACCAGTCGGAGGGCAGGCCGAACAGCCGCTCGAAGCGCCTCGTGCGGATGTCGCGGAAGTCGAAGCTCCAATGGGCCTCGTCGCGCCAGCCCGCGAGGTCCTGGCCGGCGCAGAAGCCGAGGAGGCTCGCCCCGTCGTGGTTCGGCGGCGGGTCGAGGCCCGCCAGGGCCAGCAGGGTCGGCAGGAGGTCGACCGACTCGGTGAAGGCCGCGACGCTTCGGCCCCGCCCGCCGTCCGAGGCCGGGCGGGGGTCGCGCAGGATGAGGGGGATGTGGGCCGATTGGTCGTGGTAGCCGGTCTTGCCGAGCGTCCAGTGGTCGAAGAGCTGCTCGCCGTGGTCGGCCGTGAAGACCACGGCCGTGTCGTCCCAGCGGCCGGAGGCGCGCAGCGCCGCGACGATGCGGCCGAGGTGGTGGTCGACCTCCTGGGCGAGCCCGGCATAGACGGCCCGCACCCGGCGGACCGTCGCTTCGTCGGCGTCCCGCGCGCGACCCGAGAGGCCCGGCGCGAAGTGGCGCATGTCGCTGGCGGCGATCAGGGCCGCGGCGAGCGGGTGCTGCGCGGACTCGACCTCGGGGGTGGCGCCGCGCAGCGGCAGCGACACCGCGTCGGGGTCGACCGCACCGGCGAAGGGGGCGGCGGCCGCGAAGGGCGGGTGCGGCGCGATGAAGGACAGGTGGGCGCAGAAGGGCGCGGCACCCGCGACCGACAGCCAGGACAGGAAGCGGTCGGCCAGGAAGGCCGTCTCGCTGTGTTCGGCCGCGAAGACGGCCGGCTCGCCGAAGCCGCGCTGGGCGAAGATGCCCTCGCGGCCGGCGTCGGGGTCCGGCACCGCGTAGCCCGCGGCCCGGAGGTGGGCCAGCCAGGGCGTGGCGCGCTCGGTCAGCAGGGTGTCGACCGCCATGCCGGGGCAGACGTTCTCGTAATCGCCGTTGTCGGGGTCGAGGGGCGGCTTGCCGCGCGGGTCGAGCGTGGTGTCGGTGTAGCCGAACAGGGTCGGCCGGTAGCCGGCGCGGCGCAGCTCGGTGAAGAGCGTGGGGTGGCGCGCGTCGAGCGGCACGCCGTTGCCGACCGAGCGGTGCTTGTGGGCGTAGAGCCCCGTCGCCAGCCCGGCGCGGGCGGGGCCGCAGGGGTAGGCCTGGCAGTAGTGCCGCGCGAAGCGCGTCGCCTCGCGGGCCAGGGCGTCGAGGTGGGGCGTGCGCGCGAAGGGGTGCGACGCGGACCCGAGCAGGTCGCCGCGCCACTGGTCGACCGTGACGAGCAGGATGTTGGGACGTCTTTGATCCATCGAATCGAACGGTCAGCGGCCGAATCCGGGTTTCCAAAGGGCTCGCCCTTTGGCGGGTCCAGGGCGGAGCCCTGGAGACGGATCAGGGCTCTGCCCTGAAACCCGCAAAAGGCCGGGGTCCTCTTGAAACCGATCTGTCACGCCGGGAAGACGTGGACGTCGCGCGGGTCGACGCTGATGTGCACCCGGTCCCCCATGCCGATGTCGGCCGTGTCGCGGCTCGGCCAGTCGGCCCTGAGGTGGAGCGGGCCGTCCTCGGTGTCGAGCGCCAGGTAGAAGCGGGTCGTCGATCCCTGGAAGATGCGGTTCTCGATCCTGGCCTGCTGGCCCGACGCCACGTCGCTGCGGCGCACGTCCTCGGGCCGCAGGAACACCAGCGCGCGCGGCGTCGCCACGGCGGTCTCGATCACGGTCGTGCCGCAGAGGCGGATGCGGCCGTCGCGGACCGGCAGGTCGAGGGTGTTGCGGTTGCCGATGAAGGCGGCGCTGAACTCGGTCGAGGGCGTCTCGTAGAGGACCGCCGGGGTCGCGACCTGCTCGATGCGGCCCTGGCGCATCACCACCACGCGGTCCGCCACCGCCAGGGCCTCGGACTGGTCGTGGGTGACGAGCAGCGCGGTCGTGCGGATGCTCTGCTGGATGCGGCGGATCTCGTCGCGCAAGTGCAGCCGCACCACGGCGTCGAGCGCGGAGAGCGGCTCGTCGAGCAGCAGCACGGCGGGGTCGGGCGCCAGCGCCCGGGCCAGCGCCGTGCGCTGCTGCTGGCCGCCCGAGAGCTGGGCCGGGTGGTGGTCGGCCCAGGGGATCAGGCCGATCAGGGCCAGGAGCTCGTCGACGCGGCGCGCCGTGCCCTTGGCGTCCTGCCCCCGCACCACGAGCGGGAAGGCGATGTTCTGCCGGACCGTCATGTTGGGGAACAGCGAGTAGCTCTGGAACACCATGCCGATGGGCCGCAGCCGCGTCGGCAGGTCGGTCACGTCGCGGTCGTCGAAGAGGATGCGGCCCGCGCTCGGCGGGTTGAGCCCGGCGATGGCGCGCAGCAGCGTGGTCTTGCCGCAGCCCGAGGAGCCGAGCAGCGCGATCAGCTCGCCGGACCTCACGTCGAGGGTGACGTCGTCGAGGGCCAGCTTGTCGCCGAAGCGCTTCGAGACGCGGTCGATGCTGATGGTGCTCATGGCACGGCCGTCCCCGTGGTGGCGACCGCGGCGGGTCCGCCCGGCGCGGGGCCGCCCGCACCCGCCTTGGCGTCCGCGATGCTGCGGTTGACGTACACGACCGCGATCGACAGCAGCAGCGTGATGCCGAAGCTCACGCTGGTCATCACGGCCAGCACGTTGAAGTCGGCGTCCATGCTCTTCAGCAGGTTCAGCGTGTAGAGCGGCACGGTCTCGAAGCGGTCGCCCGCCAGGATCTGCACCATGGCGATCTCGTTGAAGCTGACCCCGAAGGCCAGGATGGCGCCGCTCGCCATGCCGGGCCCGATGTTGGGCAGGATGACCCGGAGGATCGTCGAGCCGAGGCCCGCCCCGCAGGTGCGCGCGGCCTCCGACAGGCCCACGACGTCGGCGGCCGCGAGCGAGCCGTCGATCGCCCAGTAGACGAAGGAGAAGGCGATGGCCGCGTGGGCCGGCACGATGAGCCACAGCGTGCCCTGGAGGGCCGGCACGTAGCTGCCGCTGAGCGACAGGAGCCCGAAGGCGATGACCACGAAGGGCACCGCGAAGGGGATCGCGGCCAGGAGCTCGATCACGGGCCGGATGCGCGGGTTGCGCACCCGCTGCCAGTAGGCGGCCGGCGTCACGAGCAGGAGGTCGATGACCGCGGTCGCGACCGCGAGGCCCAGGCTGCGCGCCAGCACCACGCGGAAGCGCTCGTCCGCGAAGGCGTCGGCCCAGTGGCGCAGCGTGTAGCCGTCGGGCAGCACGTTGGCGGTCCAGCGCGTGGCGAAGCCGTAGAGCAGCACGGCGAGCATCGGCACGAAGATGTAGGCCGCCACCGCCAGCAGCATCAGGGCCGACCAGGCGCCGGCGCCGGGCAGGCGGAGCCGCGCGATCCGCAGGCCCCGCGCCGGCGCCCCGGCCGCCTCGTAGGCCGATCGCGTCAGGTCAGCCACTGGTTGCCCCTGCGCACGATGGAGCGGTAGGTCAGCAGGCTGATGGCCGCGAGAATCATCAGGAACACCGCGTAGACCGGCATCCGGCGCTCCCCGAAGAGCGAGCCGATCATCGAGCGGTACATCTCGACCGGCACGAGGCGGAAGGCGCCGGGCCGCTCGCCCATCAGCGCCACCGGCAGCCCGTAGAGCCCGACCGACCAAGTGAAGATCAGCAGCCAGTCGGCCAGCAGGAAGGGCCGCAGCACCGGCCAGCCGATGTAGCGCCAGAACTGGAACCGCGTCGCCGCCGAGGTCTGGGCCGCCTCCCACCACTCGTCGCGCAGCAGGCTCATGGCGGGCAGCGACAGCAGCACGAAGAGGGGGACGTTGGAATATTCATACGCCATGACGAGCCCCCAGAAGGAGCTCTGGGCCGGCGGCACGACGTCGAGCCCGAGCCTCTTCAGGGCCAGCGTGACCATGCCGTAGGCGCCGAGCGCCGCCACATAGGCGAAGCCGAGGCCGATGCCGGAGAAGTTGGTGGCGACGTTGAGGATGCCGAGGTTGACCGAGCGGTTGAGCCGCGTCATGCGCGACACGAGCCAGGACAGGGGCGCGCCGACCACGAGCGCGATCGTCGCGACCGTGACGGCGAGCATCAGCGAGTTCTCGATGGCGTGCTGGGCCGAGGCGGCCCCGAAGGTCTTGGTCCAGTTGAGCAGCGTGAAGGCGCCGTCGTCGGTCTGGAAGCTCGACACGATCATGGCCAGGGCCGGGGCGATCAGCATCACCCCGGCGAGGCCGATCAGCGGCAGCGCCAGCGACCAGTCGACGAACCACTCGGCGAGCCGCGCCGCCAGGGTCCGGGGGCGCGGCGCGGGGCGGGGCGCCCCGGCCCCGCCCGCGTCGACGGCGGCGCGGTCCGTCACGTTCAGCCGCCCGCGACGTCTTCGCGCCAGGCGCTCGACACCTTCTGCAGGTCCACCTTGGACCAGTCGGGGATGATGCGGACCTTGGCGTAGTCGCTGTCGGGCAGCCAGTTGGCCTTGGCGTCGTCGGGGAGCTTCAGGTCGCCCAGCACCCAGCGGATCGGGCGGGCGCCGAACTTGGCGAAGGCCGTCTGGCCCTCGTCGGTCAGCACGTAGTCGAGCACCAGCTTGGCCACGTCCATCTTGGCGGTGTTGTACTTGTTCAGCATCAGGGCCGAGGGCGCGTAGATCGAGCCCTCCGGGATGATGACCTTGGCGTTGACGCCCTTGGCCTGGACGGCCTTGGCGGCCGCGATGCAGTTGAAGTCGTATTTGATCTGGATCGGCACCTCGCCCTTCTCCAGCGTCTGGGCGTTGCCGGCCGCGGTGGCGAACTGGCCCAGCATGGTCTTGGCGAAGGCGACCGCGGGGGTGAGGTCGGTCTCGCTGCCGCCGTTGGCATAGGCCCAGGCGATGAACACCGCCACGTGTGTGCCGCTGCCGTTCGAGGCATCGATGGTCTCGACCTTGCCCTTGTATTCGGGCTTGGCGAGGTCCGCCCAGGTGGTGGGCACATTCTTGATGACGTCGGTGTTGACCACGATGGCGGGCACGCCCGTGAAGCTCGCGACCCAGCCGCCGCGCTCGCCCTTGAGGCCCACGGGGAGCTTCGCGGCGTTCGGCGGCATGTAGGGCGGCACGACGCCCTTCGCCTCGGCGACCTTGCCGAACAGGATGCCGATGTCGGCGCAGACCGCCACGGCGTTGTTCTTCTCGGCCTCGAACTTCGTGACCTCCTCCAGCGAGTTCATGTCCGTGTCGCTGTGGGCGAGCGTGAAGCCGTAGTGCGCGGCCATCTTCTGGAGCACTTCGCCGTAGTTGGCCCAACTGTCGGGCATGCCGTAGGAGGTGAACTGCGCGCCCTGCACCTTGGCCTTGGCGATGTCGGGCGCGGAGGCCCAGTCGGCGTCGGCCGCGAGGGCGCCCCGCGCCCCGAACAGCGGCAGGCCGAGGGCGGCCGCGAGGCCGAGCCCCCCGGTGCCGGCGAGGAGGTCGCGCCGCGACGGGAGGCCGGCGGGGTTCGATGCGCGGAAGATGCTCATGTGGTCCTGTCCTTTCGGCCCTGCGGCCCCAGCCTCGACGCCCGCACGAGGGGCGAAGGCCCCCACGATCGAAGCGCCGACCTCCGCGGGAGCCCTGGCGCCGCCGACGCCGTGCCTTCTGCCCAAAACCGATGACAGTCAGGTGACAATCAAGGCGATGCCTCCCCGCACCATCGACGCCGTCATCGGCATCCTTCTGCCGGGACCGGATCAATAGAGACCACCCCTGTCAGGCTTGTCCATCCACTCTCGATTGTCAACGACCGACGTGACCGAATTTTCGGCAAGGCATGAGTGAATATCATACATCCTCCACGGTCCCGCCCACGCATCGAGCGCGCCGAGACCTGACCCTCGTCTTGCGTCTTGCGGCTCGAGGCCAGGAGGAGCCTGCCGCTTCGGTCGAAGCACTGATGTCCGCGGGAGCCCATAGCGCTCGGCCTGGCGGTTCGGCGGCTGGTGCTGGCCCCACGGGAACCCACATCTCGGACAGCACCATGGCGAGCAGGCTCGGCCCCGCCCGCGTCAGCGGCGCCGCGATGTCGAACCGGATCCCGTCGGTCCGGAAGCGGTCGTGCCAGTTCCGCTCGCCTCCGCGACGGCGAGCCTGGACGCCGCCGCCCGACCCGAGCGCCGCGGCCCGGCTCATCGACGGGCGGCCGTGCTCACGCCCTGCCAAAAGCCTAGCGTTGGCCCACATCTCGGCGCCCGCGGGGGTTGCCCTTCTCCCCAGCGGGGAGAATCGGGAACCCATCCCGGCTCGCCGGGATGGGACCCGGGTGACGCGCAGCGCCGGATGAGGGGGGATCCACCCCCTGTGGAAGCCCCCTCATCCGCCCGCTTCGCGGGCACCTTCTCCCCGAGGGGAGAAGGGCGCCGACGCCCAGCGTCAGTGAGGTGTGCCAACGCTAGAGCTGTTGCCGCTCGCCTTGGCTCGCAGCTCCAGCTCCAGCCTCCTGTTTTTACGAGCATCTTCACGCGATCAGGTGATTTCACCTGATCGCGATCTGCTCTAGGCTCGACGCTCGGGCGTCCTGAAGCCTGGATCGAGTGTGGGAAGCCCCGCTCTCACGCTGTAGGACAAGCCCAGCGCCGTGGTGGTCTTGTCCCTGGCCAGCAACGGCCGACGTTCAAGATCAGGACGGTGGGCTCCCGCTGGCTCGAAGGCTCGTTCGCCTTTGCCCTTGGATTCAGACGATCGTCGTGGGTGGAGGCTACGAGGGCAAATTCATCGATGGTGTACAAAACGGGCTTCAGCGCGTTGTCGACGTCTTCAAAAGACCGGCGTTCAGCAAGGGTTTCGTTCTCCTTCCCAAATGGTGGCGCGTTGAGCCAACAATCGGTGCGCTGACAATCGGGCGAAGATCGAAGGTCGACGACGAGGACCTCATCCATGTCTCTGCATCTATGATGATGTTCGCATCCATCACACGGCTTCTTGCGTCCATAACTCTGAGATGACCCTTTCCCAACAGGCTCTCACATATGCCCGACTCGCGGCGCTGCATAAACGTGATCGCCCTGTAGACCGCCCGTGTGCCATCTCGGTGCAGCACGGCGGCCCGGCAAGGGTTTGATCCCTCATCGCTTTCAGGCTTCCCGACGCCTTGGCAGGAGGGTGGCGCGCCCGTTCGAACAATGTTCGAACCAATCTTCAAGATCGAGGGCGATCATTCCGCAGGGAATGGCGCGCCCCGCAGGATTCGAACCTGCGACCCTCGGGTTCGAAGCCCGATACTCTATCCAGCTGAGCTAGGGGCGCCCGGTGGGATCGATACCATGGACCGGCGCGACGCGCTCCCCCTTTTTCGAGGACGTCTCCGGCCTCGTCGGATCGAGAAGGCAACTCCGACCCGTCGTCTCAGGACGACGCCACGGCTTCGGGATCCGCGTCCGGCCCCGTCACGCCGCGGTCCTGAGCCGTCCCGCCCCGCCGGCCTGCGGCGGCCCGTCCGGCGCGGCCTCGTCGTCCGCCGGGTCGCGGCACAGCGCGGCGGCGAGCGCACGGGTGCGCGCGGCCCAGAGGTCGCGGTGGCGCGCCGCCGCCTCGGCCCGCTCCGAGGCGCTCGCCAGCGCGATGCGGGCCTCGTCGAGGTCGCGGCGCAGCGCGCTCGTGCGCTCGCGCTCCTCGGCCAGGGCCGCGCGCAGCACCGCGACCGCGATGCCGTCGGGGGCGTCGGGACGCGGCGCCTCCGCGCGGGGTGGGGCGGCCGGCGCAGCCTCCGGCGTGCCGAGTTCGGACCGCAGGCGCGCCACGTCGAGGCCGTCCGCCCGTCCCGGCTCGCGCCGCCGGGGCGGGACGGCGGGCGCCAGGGGCGCGGGCGGGAGGCCCTCCTCGTCCGTGACGATGGCGTGAAGCGTCGCGAAGAGCGCGTCGCCCTCGATGCGGGCGAGGTCGAAACCCGTGCGGCTGGCGATGTCGTCCCACAGCGCGCGGCCGCGGGCCGAATGGCCGATGAAGCTCATCGACCAGTGCGGGAAGCCCCGCTCCGTCACGGGCTCGCATTGCAGCACGCTGACGTCGCTGTGCCGCGCGTCGCGCTGGATGCGCTCGAAGGTGGCCTCCACGGCGGCGCGCGGGCCTTCGAGCACCTGGGCGAAGGAGCCCCCGTTGAACAGCAGCGCCCCCGTCACGCCGACGCGGGCGTTGTTGCGCCGCGAGGTCGCCAGCACCTCGGCCACGGCGGCGGCATGGGCCTCCTCCGGGCCCGCGAGGAGGTTTCGGCTCGTGTAGACCAGGCGGTAGAGATCGGTCATCGGAGCGGTTCCGAGGGGTCGTCGGCGAGGGTGGCGAGGGCGGCGCCCCGGGCTTCGTCGTCCAGGATGCGCAGGATCTCGGCGGCCGGCACGGGCCGGCCGATGAGGTAGCCCTGCACGTCGGTGCAACCCTCGGCGCGGATGCGCTCCATCTGGGCGCGGGTCTCGACGCCCTCGGCCACCGTGGCCATGCCGAAGCTCGTGCCGAGGCTGGCGATGGCCCGGACGATGGCGGTGCAGTCGGGCTTCGTCGACACGTCGGCGATGAAGGAGCGGTCGATCTTGATCTTGTCGAAGGGGAAGGAGCGCAGGTAGTTCAGCGACGAATAGCCGGTGCCGAAATCGTCCATGGAGATGCGCAGGCCGAGGTCGCGCAGCGCGTGGAGCGTCGCGAGGTTGGCCTCGCTCTCCTGGAGCAGCACCCCCTCGGTGATCTCCAGCTCCAGCCGGCCGGGCGCGAGTCCCGATTCGGCCAGGGCCCCGGCCACGACGTCGACGAGCCTGCGGCTCTTGAACTGGGCCGGCGACAGGTTGACCGCGACCGTGAGGCCCCCGGGCCAGCGCGCGGCCTCCCGGCAGGCGGTGCGCACCACCCATTCGCCGACCGGCACGATCAGGCCGATCTCCTCGGCCAGGGGGATGAACTCGCCCGGCGGCACCAGCCCGCGGGTCGGGTGGCGCCAGCGGATCAGCGCCTCGCAGCCGACGAGGCGGTCGGTCACGAGGTTCATCTGGGGCTGGTAGTGCAGCTCGAACTGGCGCAGCGCCAGCGCCCGGCGGAGGTCGATTTCGATCTCGCGCCGCGCCCTCAGGCGGGCGTCCATGGCGGGCTCGAAGAAGTTGAACCTGTCGCGCCCGTCGTGCTTGGCGCGGTAGAGCGCGAGGTCGGCGTGGCGCAACAGCTCCTCGGCCCCGGCGCCGTCCGCCTCAGACAGGCTGACGCCGACGCTGGCCCCGACCGACACGAGGTGCCCGTCGACCACGTAGGCGCGGCCGAGGAGGTCGACGATGCGGCGCGCCAGCGTCTCGGCCTCCGCGGTGCCGGCGATGCCGCCCTGCAGCACCGCGAACTCGTCGCCGCCGAGCCGCGCCACGCAGTCCCCGTCCCGCACGGCCGAGCGCAGCCGCTCCCCCACCTTGCGCAGCAGCGCGTCGCCGACCGGGTGTCCCAGCGTGTCGTTGACATGCTTGAAGCGGTCGAGGTCGATGGCCAGCACCGCGAAGCCCTCGCCGGTGCCGTCGAGCCGTCGGCGGGCCTCCTCCAGGCGCGCCGCGAAGGCGGCCCGGTTGGCGAGGCCCGTCAGGGCGTCCTCCGAGCCGCGCGCGGCGGCGCGGCGGGCGGCGGCGCGGCGCGCGGCGTCCTCGATCCGCACCGCCCAGCCGCCGTCGGACAGGGGAGTCAGGTCGAGCGACAGCGGGTTGGCGCCGACCGCCACGTCGAGGGAGAGCGGCGCGCGCCGGCGCAGGGACGGCCCGAGGTGGACCGCGAGGCGGCGGCGGTCGTCCGGCCCTCCGTCGCGCGCGGCGCCGAGCAGGTGACGGACCGGGCGGCCCACGACGGCGGCGTGCGGGGCGAGGCCGAGCAGGCGGCGCGCCGTGGCCGAGCACAGGGCGACGCGGCCGTCGCGGCCGATCAGCACGAGGCCGTGGCCGAGGGTGTCGAGGTAGCCGTCGAGGGTGGCGGAGCCCGTGGGCGCCGGGAGTGGGATCCGGCCGACGATCCCCCTCCCGGCGATGCCGTCCGGGCCCGGGCTCCGTGTCGCGACCTGCATTCTGCTCGACTCTCGCTCGTCCCGCCGGTGCAGGCTCACGGGGAAGCCGCCCTTCACGCAGTTCAAGTTAGGATCGGCGGCCTCAACGGAACGTTACGGCGCGATGGGCCTCCGCGGGAAAATGCGATGTCATGACGTCCATCGAATGAGGCCGCCGACGCCGTGGCTTGAGCATCCTATGGAACTGGTTTCAAAAGGCCCCCGGCCTTTTGCGGGTTTCAGGGCAGAGCCCTGAAGAAGATCATCAAAGACCGAAGGCCGTGCCGGTGACAGCTCTTGAGGTCCGGACATCCGTCGCTCGGGACGACGCCTCCCCGAGCGGGCCGTCGATCGCGGCCCTGCGAAGGAGAGTGCGGGAGGCGGGGCGGTTCGGCCATCGGCGAGGGCGGCCGCGACAGGGTGGCGGTCGCAGGTGAAGAGCCGGCCCGTCCGTGGTGGCCTCCGAGGCTGAGGGCGGATCGATTCCCATCGGAGGCGGCTGACATGAAGTATGCTGAGCCGACCGCGTTGAAGACGCTCATCGACGACATCGTCCCTCGACGCAGCTTGTTGAGAAGACGGTTCCGTGAAGAACCATGAGCAGTATCGGTTTCCAAAGGGCGAGCCCTTTGGCGGGTTTCAGGGCGGAGCCCTGAAGATCAAATAGGACTTCTCTTCAGGGCTCTGCCCTGAAACCCGCAAAAGGCCGAGGGCCTTTTGAAACCAAGTGTAAGCTGTATTACAGATCCGTCACATTGATCATTCACTGTCCAGTCCTCACGACGGCGGCGCGGAGTCTTCCATGGCCTTGACCGGCATGCCGGGGCCGATCTTCTGGACGTTGCCGGTGATCACACGGTCGTTCTCGGCGACGCCGCCCGACACCACCACGAGCGCGCCCTCGCTCGGCCCGAGCGTCACGGTCCGCTGCTCGACCTTGTCGTCGGCGCCGACCACGAAGACGTATTTGCCGAGCTGGCTCGACCCCACCGCCACCTGGGGCACCAGCAGCGCGTCGGGCTGCTCGCGCAGGTGCACGCGGATCCGCACATACTGCCCCGGCAGCAGGCTCATGTCGGCGTTGGCGATGGTGGCCCGCGCCGTCACCGTGCCGGTCGCGCGGTCGACGCTGTTGTCCACGAAACTCAGCTCGCCCCTGTGGACCGCCGCGTCCGCGCCCGGCACCGACACCTCGACCGCCACCGTGCCGGTGCGCCGCGCCTTCTCCAGCGCCACGAGGTCGCCCTCGCCGGGGTTGAGCGTGACGTAGATGGGGTCGATCTGCACCAGCGTGTTCAGCGCCGCCCCGCCCGCGCCGATCAGCGTGCCGACCGAGGCCTGGTTGCGGCCGAGCCGCCCGGGGAAGGGCGCGCGGATCTCCGTGTAGTCGAGGTTGAGCTGCGCGGCCCGCTGGGACGCCTTGTCGGCCGCGAGCGCGGCTTCCGCCTGGTGCATGGCGCTGGTGCGCTGGTCGAGGCTGTCCTTGGCGATGTAGCCGCTCTTCGACAGCGCGTCGCCGCGGTCGAAGCTCGATTTCTGGTAGTCGAGCGACGCCTGGTCGCGCTCGATCTGCGCGTTGGCCTGGTCGAGCGCCACCTGGAAGTCGCGCCGGTCGAGCCGGTAGAGCAGGTCGCCGGCCTTGACGTCGGCGCCGTCCGGCACGCGCTGCTCCACCACGTAGGCCGACACCTTGGCCTGGAGCGCGATGGCGCGGATCGACTCCGTGCGCGCCGAATAGTCGAGCACGATGGGGATCGAACGCTTCACCACCCGCGCCACCGGCACCGGCATCACGAAGGCGGGGGGCGCCGGGCTCGCGGCCGCCGGGGCCGCGGCGCCGGACGAGCCGCCCAGCAGGCGGTCGGCGATCGACGGGTCGTAGCGGACCACCAGGGCGCCGAGCGCGGCGAGCGCGAGGGCGCCGAGGGGCAGGTTGCGGAAACGCATGGCTCGTCAGGTCCTCACTCGGCGGCTTCGGCGCGGCGCGGCACCGGCACGAAGGCCGGCGCCGCGGCCGGGTGCTCGGCCTCGCCCGGCGCGCCGGGGCCGCGCTCGCGCGCCCGCTCGATGACGGCGTAGAACACCGGCACGAAGATCAGCGTCAGCAGGGTCGCGGCCAGCATGCCGCCGAACACCGTGGTGCCGATCGACTGGCGGCTCGCGGCCCCGGCCCCCGTCGCCACCACCAGGGGCAGCACGCCCAGGATGAACGCGAAGGCCGTCATCAGGATGGGCCGCAGCCGCAGCCGCCCCGCCTCCATGGCGGCCTCGACGATGCCCAGGCCCTCCTCGCGGCGGCGGCGGGCGAACTCGACGATCAGGATCGCGTTCTTGGCCGCGAGGCCGATCAGCATCACGAAGCCGATCTGCGAATAGACGTCGATCTGCATGCCGCGGATCCACAGCGCCGCCAGCGCGCCGAACAGCGCCAGCGGCACCGCCAGCAGCACCATGAACGGCATGGTCCAGCTCTCGTACTGCGCCGCCAGGATCAGGAACACGAACAGGATCGCCAGCCCGAAGATCAGGCTCGCGGCCGAGCCCGCCTTCAGCTCCTGGAAGGTGATGCCGGTCCACTCGTAGGCGAAGTCGCGCGGCAGCACCTGGGCGGCGGCCCGCTGCATCGCCTCGACGGCCTGGCCCGAGCTGAAGCCGGGCGCTGCCGCGCCGTTGATCTTGGCGGCCGCGTAATTGTCGTAATGCGGCACCGTCTCGGGGCCGACGGTGGGCTTCAGCGTGCCGAGCGTCGAGAGCGGCACCATGCCGCCCGCGCCGTTGCGGACGTAGAGCCGCGACAGGTCCGAGGCGCCGGCGCGCGCGTCCTGCTCGGCCTGGATCGTCACCCGGAAGGTGCGGCCGAACAGGTTGAAGTCGTTCACGTAGAGCGAGCCGAGGTAGATCTGCAGCGTGTTGAACACGTCGGGCAGGCTGAGGCCCAGGAGCTTGGCCTTGTTGCGGTCGAGGTCGTAGTCGAACTGCGGCGTGCCGGTGCTGAAGGACGAGAAGATCTGATGCGGGTCGAGCTCGGGCTGCTTGCGGGCCTCGGCGATCAGCGCCTGGGTGGTGTCGTTCAGCGCCGCGCTGCCGCGGCCCGTCAGGTCCTCCACCTCGAACTCGAAGCCGCCCGTGGCGCCGAGGCCCGGGATCGAGGGCGGGTCGAAGGAGAGCGCGAAAGCGCCCGGGATCCCCATCAGCTTGGGCCGCACGGCCGCCACGATCTTGGAGGCGTTCTGCGCGGCCGGCCGGTCCTCCCAGGGCTTCAGGATGGCGAACTCCACCGCCGAGTTCGACTGCGATGCGTTGGTGAGGAAGTTCAGCCCGCTGATCGAGCCGACGATCTCGACGCCGGGCTCGGCCTGGAGCACGTCGCGCACCTGCTTGGCCACGGCGTCGGTGCGCTCCAGCGAGGCGCCGTCCGGCCCCTGGATGACGACGAAGAAGTAGCCCTGGTCCTCCACCGGCAGGAAGGTGCTGGGCAGGCGCGTCCACAGCCCGTAGGTGACGGCGAGCCCCAGAACGAAGACCGCCATCAGGGCCCAGCGGGCCCGGATGAACAGCCGCACGAGCCGCGCGTAGCCGTGCGACAGGCGGTCGAAGCCCGTGTTGAACCAGCGGAACAGCACGAAGGGCCGACCCGTCCGGTGGCGGAGGAAGACGGCGCTCAGCGCCGGGCTCAGCGTCAGCGAGTTGAAGGCCGAGATGCCGACCGAGATCGCCACCGTGAGGGCGAACTGGTTGTAGAGCCGGCCCGCCACGCCGGGGATGAAGGCCACCGGCACGAAGACCGCCATCAGCACGGCCGTGGTGGCCACGATGGGGCCCGTCACCTCCGACATGGCCTTGCGGGTCGCGGCCATCGGGGCGAGCCCGGCCTCGAGCTGGCGCTCGACGTTCTCCACCACCACGATGGCGTCGTCCACCACGAGGCCGATGGCCAGCACCATGCCGAGCAGGCTCAGCATGTTGAGCGAGAAGCCGCACACCTCCATCACGGCCAGGGTCGCGACCAGCGACACGGGAATCGCGATCGTCGGGATGATCGTGGTGCGCCAGCTCTGCAGGAAGACGTACACCACCAGGATGACGAGGATCAGCGCCTCGCCCAGGGTGATCACCACGTCGTGCATGGCGGCCGACACGAAGCGCGTCGTGTCGTAGTGCATCGCGTAGTCGATGCCCTTGGGGAAGCGGGCCTTCAGCCGCTCCATCTCGGATTTGATGTTCGACTGGAGGTCGAGCGCGTTGGATCCGGGCTGCTGGAACACGCCCAGCACCACGGTCGGCTCCTGGCCGAAGAAGGCCGTCGAGGCATATTGCAGGGCGCCGAGCTCGATGCGGGCCACGTCGCGCAGCCGCACCACCGACCCGCCCGCGGGGTCGGCCCGCACCACGATGTCGCCGAACTGCTCGGGCGTCGCGAGGCGGCCGACGGCGTTGACCTGCATCTCGAAGGCCGTGCCGGCGGGCGCGGGGGACTGGCCGATCTTGCCGGCCGCGACCTGCACGTTCTGCTCGGCGATGGCGCCCTGCACGTCCGTCGCGGTCAGGCCGAGCTTGGCCAGCCGGTCGGGGTCGAGCCACACGCGCATCGAGTAGCGCCGCTCGCCGAAGATCTGCACGTCGCCCACACCCGGCAGGCGCTTCAGGGGGTCGACGATCTGCAGGTAGGCGTAGTTGCTCAGCGCGACGGGATCGACGGACTTGTCGGGCGAGGTGAGGTTGACGATGAGGACGAAGTTCGGGTTCTGCTTCTTGATCGTCACGCCGGCCTGGTTGACGATCGCCGGCAGGGACGAGGCCGCCTGGGACACGCGGTTCTGCACGTCCACCGCGCCGATGCTCAGCGGGTAGCCGACGTCGAACGTCACCGTGATGGTGGAGGAGCCGTCGTTGGAGCTCGTCGACGACAGGTAGGTCATGCCCTGCACGCCGTTGATCTGCTGCTCCAGCGGCGTCGTCACGGTGTCGGCCACGACCTGCGCGCTGGCGCCCGGATAGGTGGCGCTCACCACCACCTGGGGCGGCGTGATGTCGGGGAACTGCGAGACCGGCAGGAGCGCGTAGCAGATGGCCCCGGCCATCACCATGACGAGGGCGACGGCCGAGGCGAAGATCGGGCGCTGCGTAAAGAAGCCTACCACCCCGCGCAAGCTCCCTGGGCCGCGGCCCTCAGCCGGGACGCGATGGCGCAGGCCGCCGGCAGGGCCGGGTCCCGCGCGCGGTCGAGCCGCCGCGCCGTGGTGCGCAGCAGGGTCTCGAAGCGCCGCGGGTCGACGCGGTCGGCCCGCATGGCGGCCCCGATCACGGGATCGGCGAGGACCTCATCGAGGGTGAGGTCGCGGTCGGTGCAGCTCATGGTGCCTCCTTGTGCCGGACCGCGCACCCGCGCCCGACACGCGATGGTGGAGCCATCGTCCCGCCCCCGGTCCTCGTTGACCCGGCGCGGCGATTCTGTTACCGATCGGTAACAAGCCGGACGTTACCGGTCGGTAACATCATCGTCAAGGGCCATGCGCGACATTAACGCTGCACTGCGGGAAAGAGAAGCGGCGCCCCGTCCCGCGGCGCCGGACCGCACGGAGCCCTGCTGCGGCGGTGCAAGGTCCAGGCCGCGCGAGCGGATCATCGCCACGGCGCGCGACCTGTTCCACCAGCACGGCATCAGGACCGTCGGGGTCGAGGCGATCGCCGAGGCGGCCGGCACCAACAAGATGACGCTCTACCGCCATTTCGGCTCGAAGGACGAGCTGATCGTCGAGTGCCTGCGGGCGGTGGCCGACGAGGCCGAGGCGCAGTGGCGCGACCTCGAAGCCCGGCACCGCGGCGACCCGAGGGCGCATCTGCTGGCCTGGATCCGCCAGGGGGCGGAATGCGTGCTGGTGGACGGGCGCGGCTGCGCGCTCGCCAATGCGGCCGTGGAGCTCACGGCCTGCGACCATCCCGCCCGGCCGGTGATCGAGCGCTGCAAGACGGCCTACCGCGACCGCCTCGTCGGCCTCTGCGCGGCGGCCGGCATCGCGCAGGCCGAGCTCCTGGCCGACGCGCTGTCGCTCCTGCTCGAAGGCGCCCGCGTCAGCCGCCAGAGCGTCGGCGCCGAGGGACCGAGCGCCAGGTTCGTCCGCCTGAGCGAGGCCATGATCGCGGCCTTCGGCGGCTAGAACAGAGATCGACCAGACGGTTTCCAAAGGGCGAGCCCTTTGGCGGGTTTCAGGGCGGAGCCCTGAAAAGGATCAGGATCGATGATCCTGCTTCGCTGTGAAGATCGTCCATGAGGGTCGCACATCTCGCGCGCGCCCAATTCCATCCCATGGGACGGAGGTGCGGGCGCGTCTGCGCGACAGGGTCAGAACGGATAGACCGGACTGAGCACGGCCACATCTGTCCCCGGCTTCACGTTCCAGATCGAACGCACCCTCGGTGTGGGACGTGGTCGTCTTGACGTGATGAGGAGGGCAGGCGTGAGCGACGAGGGAAGCCGCAAACACGGCAGAGTCGTCCACCCGGAAGCCCCACCCGATGAAGAACCGAGCTTTCGGCCCTCCCGTCGGATGGTGAATATTCAAGAGACACGACCTCATCTTCTGTGCCTCAATGGCGAACGTCACCTGTTTCCGCGATGAGCCGTTCACGCGTTGCCCCTGGAACAGCTTCGACTTGGTCCGCTTCGAGCAGCAACAGCGCGTGAACAGGCTCCGCGAATTCTACGTCGTAGGCCGCGCCATTGCCATGGACGGCCACGATCGTGCCGCGCGTTCCTCCAGGCAGGAAGCCGACGGGGGGGGGGGACCTCTACGTCCTCGGTCAGGCGGACATCGTCCAGCTCATCGATTTCGCCCCGTGCGACAGGCTCGACGACGTAGAACAGCCCGGCGTCCATGGCCAACCCCTCGCCTGCTGACGATACCCGATCGGTATCGGCTCGGCGTTCGGCATATTGGACCCGTGATTCGTTTTTGCGCCAGTCGGCGAGAGGGATCTGACGGATTTTGTCGGTCCCACAATGAAGGCGTATTTGCAGATCAAATTCCATCGACGACCAAAGTATAGTTCAGGGCTCTGCCCTGAAACCCGCAGAAGGCCGAGGGCCTTTTGAAACCACATCTATTTTTGCAGTCGAGCCGTCGTCAGACGGCGGGCCGCCACGCGGTGCGCAGTGCCAGGAACAGCACGAGCCCGATCGGCCCCGCCACGAAGGTCAGCGCGAGGCAGGGCAGCACGGCCCAGTGCGGCATCCCGCGGCGGCCCGCCTCCTCGGCCTCCCAGGCGCCCGTCCACAGGTCGAAGGCGAGGTAGTGCACCCAGCCGACCAGCATCGCGTGCGGGTCCGAGAAGGCGCGGGCGAGGCCCGCGAGGGTCGACAGGTCCGGCAGCGCGCCGCCCGCCCGCGCCAGCGCGGCGATCACCAGCACCGCGTAGCCGACCGCCACCACCGCCGCCACGGCCCGCGCCCCCGCGACCAGCCGTCCCCGCGCGAGCGGCGCGAAGCCCAAGAGCAGCCAGCCGAGCAGCGGCACCGCGTTGGCGAGGCCGAACAGCGCCTCGTCGCTCACGGCGCCCACATCGATGAGTGCCGCGAATGAGCGCTCGTCGCAGAGCGGCCAGGCCGACGGAGCGCGGCCCTCATCGATGCGGGAAGCCTCACGCCGCGGCCACCTCCGGCCTGCGCCCGACCACCGCCCAGAGCGGGTCGCCCCCGGCGTCGCGCCGCAGCACCTGCTGGGCCTCGATGGCGTCGAACCCCGCGCGGGTCATGTAGAGCGACACGAGATCGCCGTGGTCGACGCCGCGCGCCTGCCACACCATCACGGCCTTGGTCGGGAAGCAGCGGTCCGAGAAGGTGACCACGAAGGGCGCGCCGGGCTTGAGCACGCGCAGCACCTCGCGCATCACCGGCACGGGCCGCTGCATGTACTGCACCGACACGCAGCAGCAGGCCCCGTCGAACGACGCGCCGTCGAGCGGCAGGGTGGGGTCGGCGTTGAGGTCGCGCACGAAGGAGCGGGCGAGCCGCGGGTTGCGGGCGAGCTCCTCGGCGTTCATGCCGTGGCCGACCACCTCGGCATAGGCCACGTCGTCGGGCAGGTGGCTGACCCAGCTCGACATCAGGTCGAGCACGCGGCCGCCCGCGGGCAGCAGGGCGCGGTAGAGCCCCGTGACGGCCCGCACCGCGCGGTCGTCGATGTGGGTGACGAAGCGCGGCGCCGCGTAGAAGCGCGGGTCGGGCGACGGATCGTGTTTCGTGAAGGCCTGGGCCGGGAACTCGGGAAGGTCGCTCATGCACCCTCAACGGCCGGGAGGCCTCCCGCGTTCGGCGGGCGGAGCGCCGCAGGGGCGCGGCGGGGACCCGGCCTGCGCCCGGGCGTGTTTCGTGCTAAGCGCGGCACGGGCCGGCGCGCGGGGAGCACGATCATGGCGGGCGAACTTCTGACCGATTACCTCCGGGCCTGGGCGGGGGCGGACGCGCGGCGGCTGGCGGTCTCCGCCACGGTCGAGGCCATCACGGACGCCTGCCGCGACATCTCCGCCCTCGTGGCGCGGGGCAACCTCGACGGCGACCTCGCGGCCGCCGTCACCGAGAACGTCCAGGGCGAGACGCAGAAGCGGCTCGACGAGCTCACGGACGGCCTGCTGATCGCGGCCTGCCGCCGCGCCCCCGTGGCGGCCATCGCGTCCGAGGAGGACGAGCACCCCGTGCCCGGCGATCCCGACGCCGGGCTGCTCGTGGCCTTCGACCCGCTCGACGGCTCCTCCAACATCGACATCAACGTGTCGATCGGCACCATCTTCTCGATCCTGCCCGTCAAGCCGGGCGCCGACCCCGTCTCGGTCGCGGCCTTCCTCCAGCCCGGCCGCGCCCAGCTCGCGGCCGGCTACGTGCTCTACGGGCCGCAGACCACCCTGGTGCTCACGGTGGGGGCGGGCGCGCTCTGCTTCACGCTCGACCGGCGCCGGAACGCCTTCGCGCTGACCCACGAGCGGCTCGCCATCCCCCACGCGACGCGCGAGTTCGCCATCAACATGTCGAACCGCCGCCACTGGCCGCGGGCCGTGCAGCGCTACGTCGACGAATGCCTGGAGGGTGCCGAGGGCGCGCGCGGCGAGAACACCAACATGCGCTGGGTGGCGTCGCTGGTGGCGGACTGCAACCGCGTGCTGATGCGCGGCGGCGTGTTCCTCTACCCCGGCGACGCGCGGCCCGGCTACGGCGAGGGGCGCGTGCGGGTGCTCTACGAGGCGTCCCCCATCGCCTTCGTGGTGGAGCAGGCGGGCGGCCACGCCGTCACGGGCCGGGGGGGCGCCGTGCTCGACATCGTGCCGACCGCGCTGCACCAGCGCGCCGCGCTGATCTTCGGCTCGCGCGACGAGGTCGCCCGCATCGAGGGCCACCACGCCGCGGAGGGCTGAGTCATACGGTTTCGTCGTGATGGGTTGGTAGCGCTCCCTCGTCCGCTCATCCCCGCGCAGGCGCACAAGCGCTGAAATTGGAGCAAAAACCCTGTTCTCCCCCACCCTCCCCCATCCTGAGCTAGCGTCGGCACACATCTCGGCGTCCGCGCGCGGGGGGGATGGGACCCGGGTGGCGCGCAGCGCCGGATGAGGGGAGATCCACCCCCTGTGGAAGCCCCCTCATCCGCCCGCTTCGCGGGCACCTTC
>CAXTBR010000074.1:0-25602 GCA_964242785.1 uncultured Lichenihabitans sp.
AGGCCCGAGACCCCGTAGGCATAGACGCCGTCGCTGCCCTCGCCGTCCATCCCGCTGTTGTCGGTGGGGGTGGTGGCGTCGACCTCGACGTTGGAGATGGTGGCGTTGTCGCCGAAGACGTCGATGCCGTCGCCCGTCGTGGTCTTGATGTAGACGTTCCTGATCGTGACGCCGTCGCTGGTGATGTTGATCGCGGGCTGGTTGCCCGTGACGTCGAGATACAGGTTCTCGATCACTTCGCCGGGAGTCGTCGAGGTGATCGGCGCGGTGCTGTAAGAGAAATTATCAGGGATCTCAACCGACATAGATAGGTCCTTCTAATATGAGGAGAGTTTCTTGGTTATTATGGAAATAAAATGTATTTTGACGTGACTGGAAAAGACCTGAAATAGAAAGGGGAGAATTTCAGCATCATAAGACGACACTGAAACTGCTATCGTGTGAGGATGAGAACTCATGCGCTGCGGTGATCGCCCCCTTCTTCGCCGGATCTCCTGATGCGAGGTGATCGCGTCACCCGCGATTTCGGAGGGAACCATCGGCCTCCGGCGATCCGGCTCTCCCCTGCGCTCACCCGTTTCGTGCCGCGAGGCGGCCGGCTTCCTCCACGGGCGCCCGCCGCCGACCCCTCCCGAACGGTCGAGGACGAGGATCGTCAGAGGCGCCACCTCATCTTCGGACGAGGGGAGCGATCCCCGGCCCGGCGCCGTGTCGCACGCCGTCTCAGCTTAGGGTCGCCCCGGAGCGCTGTCAGGGCGCGCAATCTGGCTACCCCGAAAGCGCCGCCCTACCCCCATGGGCTAACCCGCACGCCAGCCTTCTCATCGGCGCTTGTTCTTCGTCTTAATCGACCTGCACTGGTGAAGGCCCTCCCGGACGTTCATCAGTCGCGCGAAGACGACCGCCGCGCCGCGCCGCAGCGCCGGTCCCTTCTCGGTGGACCTGCGGATGAACTCATCTCCTCCCCGCGACTTCTCGCGCCTCGCGCATCCGGTCCAGGACCTTCGTCCGCAATACGACATGGCGATCAGGACTGTCGTTCGACTTCTCTGGCGGAAGCGGCTGCTGATCTGCGCGGCGGCCGTCTGCGTCGTCGCGGCGGCGCTCGGCGGCGCGGCCCTGATGGGCAAGACCTACGTCGGGGAAGCGCTCGTCCAGCTCAAGTTCGGCGGCGACGCGGGCTCGTCGCCGGGGGCGCCCCTCGTCACGGTGGACGGCGTGGCGATCGTCGAGAGCGAGGCCGAGATCATCCGCTCGCGGGCCCTCGCCCGGCGCGTGCTCGACCGGCTCGACGCGCTGCCCGCACCGGCCCAGGGCCATGACGCCGCGCCGCCGCCCTCGCCCGGCACGGGCGGAGGCATCGAGGCCGACCGGAGGGTGCTGGCGCTGCAGACCGGCCTGACGGTCAAGAACGACGGCAAGACCTACCTGATCCACGTGATCTACGCGGCGAAGGGCCCGATCCGCGCCGCGCAGGTCGCCAACGCCTTCGCCGAGGAATACCTCAAGAGCCGCATCGAGGTGAGCGTCGCGGCCGCCCAGCGGACGAGCGACTGGCTCGACGCGCAGATCGTGCAGGCGAACGCCGACAAGGGAAAAGTCGACGAGGAGATCCGCGCCTTCCGGGCGCGGCCGGACGTCGTCGCGGCCGATGCCGGCAACGCCCAGGTCCGCGAGCAGCAGATGCGCGACATCGTGGGGCAGGTCTCGGCCGCGGCGGTCGACAGCCAGCGCCTGGAGGGCCGCCTGCAGCGCCTCACCGAGGCCGCGGCGGCCGGCCGCGTGCCCTCCGCGCAGGACCTGCAGGGGTCGACGGACGTCCAGCGTCTCGTCGACGCGGAGGTCACGGCGCGCCAGGACTCGTCCCGGCTCGCCGAGACCCTGGGCACCAAGCATCCGCTCTACGCCCGGGCCGACAAGGCCCATGCGGTCGCGCTCCAGCAGCTCACGGAGGCCGTCTCGGCCGCGGCCGAGATCACGCGCAAGGACCTCGCGAGCGCCCGGGCCGCGCAGGCGGCGCTGGCGGCACAGCTCGCGACGCTCAGGGCCGCGGCCCTCGACGGCCAGATCATCGACCGGACGCTGAAGGAGCTCGAAGCCCGGGAGACGACCGCGCAGGGCAACCTCGACCGGCTGCGCGAAGCCCATCGCCAGGCGCTGGCGCTGGCCGACCTCAAGCCGATCGCGGCCCAGATGGTCAGCCGGGCCGAGCCCATCGCCATCCCGACGTCGCCCAACATGAAGGTGATCGCCGTCCTCAGCGGCCTCGGCGGGATCGTCGCCGGCCTGGCGCTCGTCGTCCTGCTCGAACAGCGCGACATGGGCTTCACGACGGGGGGGCAGGCCGCGGGCGAGCTCGGGATCCCCTGCGGCGGCATGATCCCGGCCGTCACCCGCGGGGAGAAGCCGGCGGCCCGCCGCATCTACCATCAGGCGCTGAAGTCGCTCGTCATCGGCGCCGGGCTCGCCGAGCCCAAGGACGGCTGCGTGGTGATCGTGGTCACCTCGACCATGGCGGGCGAGGGGAAGAGCGACCTCGTGCGGGACCTCGCGGCGACGCTGGGCGAACTCGACCGCCGCGTCCTCGTCGTCGACGACACCGCCGCGACCGTGGATCAGCCGGCGGCGCAGGACGACGCGAAGGCGCCGGACGCGGAGCCCGCGGGCGAGGCGCCGCACGGACGGCGGACCGACACCGCCCTGACGCCGTTCCACCGGCCGAGCGGCGACTTGGCCGAGATCCTGGCCAGCAGCGACCGCTTCAAGCCCTGGATCGAGGAGGCCAAGATGCAGTTCGACGTGGTGATCGTCGAAGCTCCGGCGGTCCTCGCGGACGTCGAGGGCGTGATGATGGCCCGCTCCGCCGACCTCGTGCTCTTCGCCGTGCGGTGGCGCTCGACCCCGAAGCAGGCCGCCATCGCGGCCTTCCGGCAGCTCATCCCGGCCCCCGGCCAGCAGGCCCTGGTGGTGATCACCGAGGTCGACATGCGCGAGCACCGGAAGCTGGGGACCCGCGACAACCTGTATTTCGCGCGCCGCTACGCCGGCGCCGATCGCCCGGCGGCCTGATCGTCCGGATCGAGGTGGAGGAAGCCATGCAACGCATCATCGTGACCGGCGGCAACGGATATGTGGGCCGCGAACTCGTCCGGCTCCTCGCGCCCGACAACGACGTCTGCGTCGTCGACAACCTCGCCTCCGCGCCCAACCGCTTCGCCGCGGGGGAGCGGGGCGGCTTCCGCTTCGCCGAGGTGGACATCACCGACGCCGTGGGGGTCGCGCGGGTCTTCGCCGAGGTCCGGCCGGACGTCGTCGTGCATCTCGCCGCGGTCCACTACATCCCGCAATGCGAGCGGGACCCGGTGGGTGCGCTGCGCACGAACCTCGTCGGCACCATGACGGTGCTGGCCCACATGCCCGAGGGCAGCCGCATCGTCTTCGCCAGCAGCGGCGCCGTCTACAAGCCCGACGCCGCGCCCCACAGCGAGGCGAGCCAGCAGCAGCCCTCCGACATCTACGGGCTGACCAAGCTGCACGGCGAGCACTACGTGGCGAATGTCGCGGCCGCCCGCGGGCTCGGCGCCGTGCTGGTCCGCCTGTTCAACGTCGTGGGGCCCGGCGAGACCAACCCGCACCTCCTGCCCGAGATCGTGGCGCAGTTGAAGGCGGGCCGGCGGACGGTGCGGCTGGGCAACCTGTGGCCGAAGCGCGACTACATCCACGTCAGGGATGCCGCCCGCGGCTTCGCCGCGGTGGCGCTCGCCGACGGGATCGCGCCGGGCGACGTGCTGACCGTGAACCTCGGCACGTCGCGCTCCTCCTCGGTCAGCGAGGTGGTGGACATGCTGAGGGAAGCCTCCCAGGTCCGGTTCGAGGTGGAGGCGGACGAGGATCGCGCCCGCAAGGTCGACCGGCCGTTCCTGGCGGCCGACACGGCGCGGATCCGGGAACGCTTCGGCTGGGCGCCGCAATACACGGTCGGCGACGCGATCGCCGACCTGTGGCGCGACCCGGAACTGACCAGCGCGCTGTCGGAGCGATATCGATGATGCGGGTGCTGGCCGCCATCGTGGTCCCGCCCCACCTCACCGTCAGCGGCGGGGCGCGGGCCGCCGAGGACCTCAGCCGGGCGCTCGCCGCGCGGTGCGACGTGACCGTCGCCAGCATGATGGGCGGGGAGCCGGACCGGGCGGGGGGCGCGCCGAGGCGCCTGGCGGTGCGCGTGTCGCTGCCCTTCGGCCTGTCCTTCGCCGGCCTGCCGCGGCGCTTCAAGACGCTGTTCTACCGCTCCGACATCCCCGCCACCCTGCGCCGCGGCGGCTACGACCTCGTCCACCTCCACAACCCCATGCCGGCGCTCGAGATGGCGCGGATCGCGCGCGCCTGCCGGGCCGCCGGGATCCCCTACGTGGTGTCGACCCACGGCTTCAACGAGGTCGTGAACGGGCTCAGGATCTACGGCTTCGGCCCCCTCGGGCGCACGGTCTGGCGGCGCCTCGTGCTGGGTCCCGTGCGGGAGGTCGTGGCGGGCGCGGCCGAGGTCTTCGCCCTGTCGCCCGCCGACCTGCCGCTCCTGGCCGCCCTGGGGCACGGCGCCGAGGGCGTGACGGTCGTGCCCAACGGCATCGCGGCGCCGGCGGCCGGCTCAGCCGAGGGCGATGCCCGGCTCCTGTCCAAGCTCGGCATCGCGCCGCGGCGCGCGGGATCGCCGCCGACCTTCCTGTTCCTCGCCAACCACACCCCGAACAAGGGGCTCGGCGTCCTCTTCGAGGCGCTCGCGACGCTGACGGGGCCGTTCCAGGTGATCCTCGGCGGCGAGCGGCGGCCGAACGTGGCCTACGAGGCCGCCGTCGCGGCCTGCAGGCCGGGCCAGCGCATCGTCGTCACCGGCCGTCTCTCGGACGCCGAGGTCGCGGCCTGCTTCCGCCGGGCCGACGGCTTCGTCTTCCCGACGCTCGCCGACACGTTCCCGCTGGTCGTGCTGGAGGCCATGGCGCAGGGCGTGCCCGTCGTGGCCTCGAACGTCGGCGGCATCCCGCACCAACTGTCGGGCGGCTGCGGCATCGTCGTCCCGCCCGGCGACGCCGCGGCCCTCGCCGAGGCCATGGTGCGCCTGACCGACGACCCCGCCCTCGCGGCCCGCATGGCCGCGGCCGCGAAGGCCCGCGTCGCCTCGGACTTCACCTGGGAGAGGGCCGCCGAGGCGGCTTTCGACGGGTATGGGCGCGTCCTGTCCCGGAGCCGGGCGCGGCCCGCCGACCTCCCCCGCGCCCCCTCCGGGGCGCTGCGGAGCCGGGCGTCTTGACCCTCGTCCGGTCCTTCGCAGACCAGGCCCCTTCGGCCGCGAAGGCCACCGTGGGCCGGCGCAACGACATCTGCTTCGCCGCCCTGCTCCTGGGCGTCGCGGCCTATGCCTTCACCGGCAAGGGCTTCGCCTATGCCGGGATCCCGCCGCTCTTCCCCGGCGAGATCCTGCTCTGCGTCGGGCTTTGGACCCTGTTCGTGCCGTCGCCCTCGCTGGCGGTCTTCGGCAGGCTGCCGGGCCTGCTGCTCGTCGCCACCATGACCTGGACCGTGGTGCGCACGGTCCCGTTCATCGGCGTCTACGGGGCAGACGCGCTGCGCGACAGCGTCATCGTCATGTACGGGCTCTTCGCCTTCGTGACCGCGAACCTCATCCTCGAGAAGCCGTCCCGCCTCGATCGCGCGGTGCGCTGGGCCGGGCGCTTCTTCTCGGTCTACGGTGCGCTCGCCGCCCTGCTCTACGTCCTGCCGAAGTACCTCGGCCCGGCGATCCCGCAATGGCCGATGTCCGGGCAGCCGATGCTGGCGCTGCGCGGCGGCGAGGTCGCGGTGCACATCGGCGGGGCGGCGGTCTTCGCCCTCCTCGGCCTCAAGCGCTCGTCGCTGCCCTGGATCTGCATGCTGCTCGTCGGCATCGTGGTGGTGTCGGCCCAGAGCCGCGGCGGCATGCTGGCGATCGTCGGACCGATCCTGCTGGCCATGGCGCTGTCGGGCCGGGTCAGGGCCCCGTTCCTGGTCGCCCTGTCGCTGCTGCCGATCGTCTTCGTGCTCTACGCGGTCGATTTCGAGATGCCGATGCAGTCGGACCGGCGGACCGTGACGGTGTCCCAACTGGTGGACAATGCGGCCAGCATCTTCATCACCACGGACGCACACGACACTACGCTCGACGACACCAAGATGTGGCGGCTGCGCTGGTGGGACAAGATCTTCGGCTACACGCTCCATGGCGACTATTTCTGGACCGGCAAGGGCTTCGGCATCAACATCGCGGAGAGCGACGGCTATCTCGGGACCGGGGGGAGCGGGCCGCCGCTGCGCAGCCCCCACAGCGCCCACATGACGATCCTGGCGCGGAGCGGGATCCCCGGCCTCGTGCTCTGGGCGGCGACCGGCCTGTCCTGGCTCTGGATGATGGCGAGCCGGATCTGTCTCGCCCGGATCCGGGGCGACGAGGCGTGGTCGCGCCTCCTCCTGTTCCTCATGTGCGACTGGCTCGGCGTGGTCATCGACAGTTCCTTCGACGTCGCCATCGAGGGGCCCATGGTCGGGATCCCGTTCTGGGTGATGTTCGGGGCCGGCCTCGGATCGGCCATGACCTACGATGCCCTGTGCCGCGGCCGCTTCGCCGAGCACCGGGCCGCGGGACGGGCGTGGTGATGGACGGCAGCCCGCCGCCGAGACGCGCAGGCTTCGCGCTCCGTCTGCCGCGCATCGCCTTGCCGCATGTCGCCCTGCCGCTGGTCGATCAGGGCGTCATCAGCGCGGGGACGTTCCTGTTCAACGTGGTGCTGGCCCGCACCGTCCCGCTCGCCGACTACGGCCGCTTCGCCATCGTCCTCGGCAACCTGTGGCTGATCCAGACGGTCTGCGGCTCGCTCGTGTCCTATCCGGCCTCGATCCGGGGCGCGTCGGCGACGGAGGGGGAGCGGAAGCGCCTGATCCTGTCGGCCCTGATCGCGGCGCTGGCGATGGGCCTGCCCCTGGCCGCCCTCCTGGCGGCCTGCATCGGGGCCTTCGTCGACGGCGCGCTCGTCCTCCCGGCCTTCGCGGCCCTGATCGCGGGGCAGATCCAGGAGGCGACGCGGCGCGGGCTCATCACGGGCTTCCGCTACGGAGCCGCCATCCCGGGCGACGCCGTGAGCTACGCCGGCCAGGCCGCGCTGCTCCTCGTGCTGGCGCGCGGCGGCGGCATGACGCTCGGCACCGCCCTCTGGATCATGGCGTCGACGTCCCTCCTGTCGGCCGCGATCCAGCACCGGCAGATCGGGCTGCGCGGCGTCCGGCCCCTGCCGCTCGCGGCCCTCGCGGCCGACTTCTGGAGCCTGGGCCGCTGGACGCTGGCGAGCAACCTCCTGGGCATCGCCAAGACCCTGAGCCTCCCCTGGCTGCTGGTGTTCGCCTTCGGCCTGGCGACCGCCGGCGCCTTCCAGATCGCGGTGAACCTCGCCAACATCGCCAACCCCATCGTCATCGGCGTCTGCAACATCGTGCCCCAGGTGGCGGCGCGGGCGTTCCGCTCCGGCCACCGTGCGTCCTGGCGGGCCTCCTGGCCGTCGATCGCCGCGGGCCTGCTGCTGATCGCGGGCTTCGTGGGCCTCCTGCTCCTGGCGCCCGAGCGGATCCTGTGGCTGGTCTACGGGAACAGGACCGAGGCCGCCGGCCTGAGCGGGACGATCCGCATCCTGGCGCTCGGGGTGCTGTTCCACTACGCGGCGAGCGCCTGCTTCGCCTATCTGTGCGGCGTGCAGGCCGGCCGCCACGCCCTCGTGGCGGACGTGGTCTCGACGCTGGCCATGGCGCTCGCGGTCCTGCCGCTGGCCTTCCTCTACGGGATGGCCGGCGCCGCCTCGGCCTTGACCCTCTCGCTCCTCGTCCGCGCCGCCGTGCTCGGGGCCTTCACGGCGAGCCGCATCCTGGGCCTGGACGCCGACGGGGACGAGGTGGCGTCCATCGGGCCGGACGGGCGGCAGAAGACCCCCGCGTGAAGGATCGGCGCGTCGGGCCCGAGGATCCCCGCGGGCGGAGATGAGCGTCCCCGCGGCGATGAGTGCTTCATCCGTGACGCTCGACCCGGGAGGCCGACGGCCCATCGCGCGACGCCCTCGTCCCCGTGGGGACTTCCCTGAGCGTCAGGATCCGGAGCCGACGCCGTAGAGCGTCTCCAGCACCGTCGCGGTGCTGCTCCAGTCGCCGATGTCCACCATCATGGCATGGGCGTCGCGCGACAGGCCGGCCCAGTCCTCGGGGGCCACCCGCGCGGCCCTCCACAGCGACGCCGCGACGGCGTCCGACGTGGCCTCCCCGATCACGAAACCCCCGGCGAACCGCTCCACGGCGTCGTGCAGGCCGGTGGCCGTGGAGACGATCAGCGGGATGCCGTTGAGCGCCGCTTCCAGCGCGCCGGTCGGCAGGACGTCGAAGCGCGACGCCTGCACGAAATAGTCCCAGCGCTGCATGGCCCGAAGCTTCTCGGGGCCGAACAGGGGGCCCCTGATGCTCACGCGCTCCGCCAGCCCGAGGCGGTCGACGAGGCCCTGCAGCTCGTCCCGGCCGGAACCGGTGCCGGCGAGTTCGAGGCGGCCGGGCCCGCCGCTCCAGACGTAGTGTCCGAAGCCCTCGACGAGGAGGTCCAGGCCCTTGTGCTTGATGGCGTAGCGGCCGCAGAACGCGAAGGTCGGGTAGCTGCGCGACCGCGCCACGCGGGTCGGCCTCGCCGGCGCGCCGTCGAAGGCGCTCGAATAGGCCGCATGGCCGACGAGCTCGATGCGCGCGTGCCGCGCGACGTGGCGGACGATGGCGACTTCGAGCGGCGTCACGGCCTGGACGAAATGCGCCCGCTCGAGCACCCACCGCTCGACCAGCGACAGGTACAGGGCCGACTTGTAGTTCAGGATCCTGAGGTTCTCGTCGAAGACATGCGAGTAGCGTCCATGCACGGTGACGACGTAGCGGATCTTGCGCCGGGCGAGTTCCCGTCCCACCGACAGGAGCATCAGGTGGCGGCCGCCGTGGATGTGGACGATCGTCCGCTCCGTGGCGTCCGCCGCCAGCGCGGCGATGATCCGGGGATCGAGCTGGACCACGTGGCCCATGAGGCGATGACCCTCGATCGCGAAGGTCTGGATGGGGACGTCCCATCCCGTCATGCCCATCTCGCCGCCCTCGTGGGTCAGGAACACGACGCGGGCGTCATGCCCGTGCCTGACCTGCTCGCGCACGATGCTGCCGGCGACGCGGTGGACGCCGTTGGCCTGCGACGGCACGGGTTCGGCCAGGACGAGGTGCCTGATGTCGAGCGACTCGACCGCGACACAGGTCTGCAGGCTGTCTCTGCTCATCGTGTCCCATTTCCGACGGGGTTCCATGGCGGGCGAACTCCCGGAGGGCGGCCTCAGGCGGCTTCGCTCGACACGCGGGCGCCCGCGGGCTGGTCCCGCACCGGACGGGAAGGCCCGTCGGCCGCGGGGGGCGCCGCCCCCGTCGCCGAGGGTGTCCCGCTGCCGCGCTGCGCCGCCATGTCGCCGTAGGCCCATCCGAGATAGGCCGCCGTCAGCGCCATGCCGTCCGCGAAGGCGTGACGCGGGCGATAGTTCAGGAGCAGGCGCGCCTTGGCGATGTCGACCGCCGGCTTGGCCGCGTAGAGGGCGAGCGTCCGCGGGTCCGGAAGGAACACCTCGCCGGACTTGCGTCCGGCCTTGCCGAAATAGTGACGATCGACGAGGCCTCGCAGCGGCTTCGGGAGGGCGTCGAGGCCGGCCTGCAGGGCCCGGCGGCCGGGCGGCCAGCGGACCAGGATCTGGACGATCCGCTTGGGATCCGACAGGACCATGCGGATGTCGCGCAGGACGCCGGCGTTGGAGGCGGAGATGCGCGCCTCGGGCCAGAAACTCGGCCCGCGCGTCTTCAGGATCTGCGCGAAGGCCCCGAAGAACCGGGCCCAGGTGACCGAGTCCGGGCCCGCCAGGATGAAGCGTTCTCCCTGGGCGCGCGGCTCCGTCGCGGCGAGGATCATGCCGTCCACGAGGTCGTCCACGTAGACCGCGCTGCACATCCCCTCGCCCTGGCCCGGCAGGACGACTTCGCCGTGGATCAGCATCTCGGCGGGGGCGTTCGTCCAGTATTTGCAGAACGGCCCGTAGACGATGCTGGGCTGCACGACGCAGGCCGACAGCCCGCGGGCCGAGCAGGCCGACAGCACCTGGTCTTCGAGCCGCAGCTTGGTGTCGATGTAGGCCCAGGCGCGGTTGCCGTCCCGCGTGGCCTCGCTCAGGGGACCGTCGGGGAAGGGCTCGTAGACCGAGAACGAGCTGACGTGGACGAGCCGCCGGACGGATCGCCGGAGGCAGGCCTCGATGATGTTGCCCGTGCCGTCGAGGTTCTGCGCCCGCGATCGCGGGTCGTAGGCGCAGTGGAACACGTAATCCGCGCCCTCCGCCACCCGGTCGACGGCGTCGGGGTCGGCGAGGTCCAGGTGGACGATCTCGACCGGGAGCCTGGCCAGGCGCGCCGCCTGGCCGAGGCTGCGGACGGGGCACCTCACCCGGACACCGCCCGCCGCGAGGCGCTCGGCGAGCCGCCCGCCGATGAATCCAGTGGCGCCCGTGACCACGGCCGTGGACCCCGGGGGAAGCGTCGGGGCCGCCTCGTCCGGCCCCGTTCCGGCCTCCGCCCAGGGGAGGCGGAGCGGTTCGCGGATCGCGTAGCAGCCCTCGATCAGGGCGAGGGAGGGGAGGCCTTCCCGGCCGGCCACGCCGCGTCTCGGGGCGCCCGACATGCTGGCCGCGAAGTCGGCGATCTCCGCGTCGAACAGGGCCGTGAAGAGCTGCGGCTTCATGGTCGCGGGGGACAGCCCGTCGTGCTCGAAGGCCAGCACGGCGGGGGAGCCGGCCAGGACCTCGTTCTTGTAGAGGTGGACCTCGACGAAGCCGGACGTCCCCTCGATGCGGACGGAGTTGCGCAGATCCCTCGACCGGCTGAGCTCGACGCGCCCCCGGCCGCCCGACCGCATCTCGCAATCGAGGATGCAATCGGCCTCGACGCCCTCCTCCATCAGGGCATCGTCCGCGAAGCCCGTCGGCACGAGCTCGCCCAGCCACCACTGCAGCAGATCGAGGGTGTGGGCGCCGGTGTCCATCAGGACGCCGCCGCCGGCGAGGCTGCGTTTCAGGAAGGCGTTCGAGCTCGTCGCCCAGTTGAAGACGAACCCCTCGCGGGCCTCGAACCGCGTGATCTCGCCGAGGATGCCCGATGCGACGAGGGCCTTGGTCCACCGCGCGGCGTGGAGGTAGCGCCGGAGGAGTCCGACCGTGAGGACGAGGCCGCGGCGCTCGGCCTCCTCGACCATGGCGAGGGCATCGGCGCTCGTCGTGGCGAGCGGCTTCTCCATGAAGACGTGCTTGCCGGCCGCCAGGAGAGCCCGGCCGATCGGCCCGTGGAACACGTGCGGGACCGCCACGATGGCGGCATCGAACTCGCCCGCGACCTTCGCCCAGTCGTCGGCGACGACGACGCCCCGCCCCCTGGCCGGCATCGCGGCCCTGAGCCGTCCGCAGCGCTCCGCCGACGTGTCGACCAGCACGGACGGGCACCACCCTGCCCGGCGCAAGGCCGGGAGGAGGTGGTGCTCGACGACGGCGCCACAGCCTATGATCGCCAGGCGGGGTTTCGGATCGGGCATGGTGGGGTTCTCGTCTCGATTCGACCGGGGATTGACCTGGAGGTGCTTCATTACGGACTGTCGGACGGACCCGACACGGCGCTTGTCGATCGAATGACTTCGCATGCGGATTAGCCCGTTCGTCGCCGTCCCGCCCCCCGTCGGCGGGAACGGGCGGGCGTCGTCTGGAAGGCGAGCGTCGTCTTGGAGGCGAGCGCCGCCTCGGAGAACTGCCGTCCGCCGTCTCCCTCGGCGTGTGGAGCGCCCCCGCCCTCGTCGAAGGCCGGGGCCCTACCCGGGGGTGAAGAAGAACAGCCGGATCGCGCGCCCCGAGACCTATCCAGATCAGTTGTCGGTCGTTCGGATACGCGATTCGACCTCACGTTATCTTGGAAAATCCAGGCCGGCCAGCCGTGGCGAGCGTTCTTCGAATGATGTCGGAAGTTCATTGGCATTACTCCCCGTCCCGAGCGGGCGGAAACGGGCTACTCCTTCGACGGGCCTTCACTCATCCATCGAATCAGGCATGGTTAAGCGGTGTTTACTGAGAGGTCAGCGCCATGCCGAACAACAATTGGGCCAAGAAAGTCCTCGTCACCGGAGCGGGAGGGTTCATCGCCCATCATCTCACCACCCGCCTCAAGGAGATGGGATGCTGGGTCCGCGCCGCCGACGTGAAGTTCCCCGAATACAGCGGGACGCGCGCCGACGAGTTCCTGCAGATCGATCTGCGGGACCGGCAGAACTGCGCCGCGGCGGTCGCGGGCGTCGACGAGGTCTATCATCTGGCGGCCGACATGGGCGGCATCGGCTACATCAGCCAGTCGCATGCCGAGATCACGCTCAACAACACGCTGATCGACGTCGGCATGGTCGAGGCCGCGCAGAAGGCCGGCGTGTCGCGCTTCCTCTACTCGTCATCCGCCTGCATCTACCCCCAGCACCTCCAGCACGATGCCGACGTCGTGCCGCTGAAGGAGGAGGACGCCTTCCCGGCCGCGCCCGAGGAGGGCTACGGGCTGGAGAAGCTCTACACCGAGAAGTTGTGCCAGTACTTCACGGAGGACTTCGGCATGGCCACGCGGGTCGTCCGCTTCCACAACGTCTACGGGCCGCTCGGCACCTACGACGGCGGCCGTGAGAAGGCGCCGGCCGCCATCTCGCGCAAGGTCGCGATGGCGAAGGACGGCGACGCCATCGAGATCTGGGGCGACGGCGAGCAGACGCGGTCCTTCATGTACATCGACGATTGCGTCGAGGGCCTCGTGCGCATCATGCGGTCCGACTACAGCCTGCCGCTGAACCTCGGCACCGACGAACTCGTCACCATCAACCAGCTCGTCGACATGGTGGCGGACGTGGCCGGCAAGCGGATCGGCAAGCGGCACGACGTGTCGCGCCCGCAGGGGGTCCGCGGCCGCAACAGCGACAATGCCAGGCTGCGCTCGGTGCTGGGCTGGGAGCCGAAGATCGGCCTGCGCACCGGCCTCGTGCCGACCTACGGCTGGATCGCCGAGCAGCTCGCGCGGGGGGACGCCGCGTCCGGGGCGACGGCCCATCCCCGGAGCGCCGCCGCGGCGCCGGCCTTCTAGGAAGGTCTCCACCGCCCTCCGCCCGCCCATCCCCGCCTGCGCGGGGATGGGCGGGCGGAGGGCGACGATCACCCGGAAACTGTATTATAAGCGCATCATCTTCTTCGATAACTCTTCTTTCCAGGCAAGACATCGATGTCCGTCCGTGCTCTCAACTTATGAGAGCACTTCGACAGCATTTGATCGGAGGGGGCCGCGTCGTGCCTCCCTCCGGATCGAGACCGCGCTCGTCTCTCGTCCGGAGCGCCCTCATCTGCCGCGGAAGGACTCCGGAGCGGTCTCGCGCCGGAGCCCCTGCAGACCACGGGACCTTCCGGGCCCGGCCGCGTGACGTTGCGTCGAGTTCCGATCCCTTTCCCGGCCCTCGCGGGTCCGGACCCCTCCCACCATCGACGACACCTTTCGGAAAGCGGCCATGTCGGACGTCGAAATCATCGCCGGCCTCGATCACCTCGGCGCTCCCCGCCGCTCGCCGTCCGGGCCTCGCGCGGGCGTCTCGTCCGCGATCGACCGGCGCCTGAAGGTCACGGCGGCCTTCGCGGCGGGCGACGCGGTGGCGTCGATGGGCGTGCTGGCGATCCTCGCGCTGTGCTTCGAGGCGGCGGGGCGGCCCCGCTTGGCGCTGGGTCCCTCCACGGTCCTGGGCACGACGGTCCTCCTCGTCTGCCTGGGCCTGCTCTTCGGCCTCTACGACACCGGCCGGTCGAGCCCGATCGAGCTCTTCCGCCAGCGCGTCCGGGCGTCGTCGATCTTCTGCGCCTTCCTGGTCGCCATCCTGGGCGGACAGATCTGGGCGCCGGACGGGATCCTGTCGTGGCTGGTGCTCGTGCCCTCCACGGTCGTGCTGGGGTCGCTCACGGCCGGGCTCGTCCAGTTCGCCCTGAAGCGGCTCGGCCTGTGGCAGACCCGCGTCGTGCTGATCGGGGACGCCGCGGCGACGCGGGGCCTGTCGCTCGTCCTCGACGCCCATCCCGGGCTCGGCCTGCGCGTCCTCGCCCGCGTGGCGGCGGACGACCCGCGCCTCGCCGAACCCTCGGGCTTCGAGGGCCAGCGCGCCGAGATGGCGGTGCTGATGTCGAGCGGCGACGGGCGCGAGGATGCCCGCACGGCGGCCCGCCTGAACTTCCCCTCGGTCGTGGTGGCGCGCGACGCGGGCGACATGCAGACCCTGTGGTCGAACACCCGGATGATCGGCAGCGCCGTCGGCATCGAGATCCGCCGCTCCCCCGTCCGGCACGATCTCCTGCTCAAGCGCGGCATCGACCTCGCGGTGGGGTGCTGCCTCCTGGTCTTCGCCCTGCCGGTCGTGGCGGCCGTGGCCTTCGCGATCTGGTGCGTCGACCGCCGCAACCCCTTCTACGCCCAGCCCCGCATCGGCCTCGACGGCCGCGTCGTCCGGGTCTGGAAGGTGCGCAGCATGTTCGTCGACGCGGAGGCCCGGCTCGAAGCCCATCTCGCGGGCGACGCGGGCGCGCGCGCCGAGTGGAACGCCAGCTACAAGCTCCGGCACGATCCCCGCATCCTGCCCGGCATCGGCCAGTTCATCCGCCGCTCCAGCCTCGACGAGCTGCCGCAACTGTGGAACGTCGTCCGGGGCGACATGAGCCTCGTCGGCCCGCGCCCCTTCCCGGCCTATCACCTGAAGGGGTTTGACGAGGGGTTCCAGGCCCTGCGCGCCAGCGTCACGCCCGGCCTCACGGGCTTCTGGCAGATCACCGCGCGCAGCGACGGCGATCTCGTGGTCCAGCAGAATGCCGACACGTTCTATATCCGGAACTGGTCGATCTGGATGGACCTGTACATCCTTCTCCACACCCTGCCCGCCGTCCTGTTCGGCAAGGGCGCGCGGTGACGACCGATCGGGCCGGCGATGCACCGCGCCCTCCCCACCTCTGACGGAGTGACCGAGATGTTGGACGTTTGTGTCGTGGGTACGGGATACGTCGGCCTCGTGACGGGGACCTGCCTGGCCGAGATCGGGCACGCCGTCACCTGCGTGGATTCCGATGCCGGCAAGATCGGCAGCCTGCGGGCCGGCCGGATCCCGATCTACGAGCCCGGCTTGGGCGAACTCGTGGGCCGGAACGCCGCGCGCGGGCGGCTGCGCTTCACCACCGACCTCGCCTCCGCCGTCGCCGGCGAGGCGCTGATCCTCATCATCGCGGTCGGGACGCCCACGGGCGCGGACGGCGCCACGGCCGAGCTCGGCCCCCTGCTGTCGGCCGTCGAAGCGGCGGCCCGCCATCGGCAGCGCGCCGCGCCCGGGGGCTTCGTGGTCTTCACGATCAAGTCCACCGTGCCGGTCGGCACCTGCAGGGCCATCGAGGCCGCGGTCGCCCGGCACCTGCCGGCCGGCGCCTTCGCGGTCGTGTCGAACCCCGAGTTCCTGCGCGAGGGATCGGCGGTCGTGGACTTCATGGAGCCGGACCGGATCGTCGTGGGCTCGCGCTCGGCGCGGGGGCTGTCGGCCATGCGGGCGCTCTACGCACCCCTGACGGACGGGGGCTTCACGCTCTTCGAGGCCTCGTCGATCGAGACCTCCGAGATGATCAAATACGCGTCGAACATCTTCCTCGCCACGAAGATCGGCCTCATCAACGAGTTCGCCCGCCTGTGCGAGCGGACCGGGGCGGACGTCAGGGATCTCGCGACGGGCATCGGCCTCGATCGGCGGATCGGGCCCGCCGGCCTGCGGGCCGGGCCGGGCTTCGGCGGCTCCTGCTTCCCGAAGGACCTGCGCGCGCTCATCAGCACGGCCGCGTCGCTGCACTCCCCCATGCCGATCGCCGAGGCCGTCGTGCGCTCGAACGAGCGCCAGAAGCGGTTCGCGGTCGACAAGATCGTCGAGGCCCTGGACGGCGACGTCCGCGCGCTGCGGATCGCGGTGCTGGGCGTGAGCTTCAAGGCCGGGACGGACGACATCCGCGAGGCGCCGGCGCTCTCCATCATCGCGGAGCTGTTGGACGCCGGCGCGACGGTCTCGGCCTACGACCCCGCGGGGGGCGCGAACGCGCGGCAGGAACTGCCGCTCGCCGAGCACGCGACCTCGGCGCTGGACGCGGTGGCGGAGGCCGATGCCGTCGTGATCGCGACCGAATGGCCCCTGTTCCGCGAGCTCGACTGGGCCTCGGTGCGCGACGCGATGAGCCGCCCCCTCGTCCTCGACCTGCGCAACTGCCTCGACGGGCGGAAGCTCGCCGACATCGGCCTCGACTACGTCGGCCTGGGGAGGCCCCGTCCGGAACCCTCGACCCTCGAGGGCGCGCCCCCGCCCCTGTCGCCCGCCGCCGAGGCGGTGGCCGGCCTCGGGGAGACCGCCGCGGCGCGCGAGTTCAGCGCCGTTCCGGCGTGAGCGCGGGCACGACCGCGAGGGTTGCGCCCGTGGTGGCCCTGGCGGGTTCACGGCAGGCTTCAGGTCCGGCCCGCGGGCGGCCGGACGGCGAGCGTGTCCACGACGATCGGGAAGAGCAGACCGTGACACCACTCGCCTCGGACCTCGGCCGTCGCCCGCTCCGGCAGCCCGCCGCGACCGATCGCCCCGCGGAGGCTCAGCCCCGAGGGCAGCGGGAGCGGGCCGACATCGCGGTCGTCGGCGGGGGCCTCGCGGGCGCGATGGCCGCCACCCTGCTCGACCGCGCGGGCTTCGACGTGATCCTGATCGACCCGCACGAGACCTACCCCCCCGATTTCCGCTGCGAGAAGCTGGAGCAGGGCCACATCGAGGTGCTCCGCAAGACGGGGCTCGCCGAGGCCGTGATCCGGTCCAGCACCTGCACGGAGGAGCTGTGGGTGGCGCGGTTCGGGCGCCTCGTCGACAAGGCGCCGTTCAAGCAATACGGCATGGCGTACGAGGCGCTCGTCAACGCGATGAGGGCCGAGATCCCGCCCGGCATCCGGCGGTGCCGCTCCTGGGCGGACGAGATCACGCCCGGGCCCGACCGGCAGGAGATCCGCCTGTCGGATGGCCGCCGCGTCGACGTCCGCCTGGCCGTCCTGGCGAGCGGCGCGAACTGGAGGCTGCGCGAGGCGCTCGGGGTCAGGCGCGAGCTGTCGAGCCCCTGCCACTCGATCACCGTGGGCTTCGACCTCCGGCGGGCCGACGGCGGGGAGTTCGCATTCCCGGCCCTCCAGTACAATCCCGAACGGGCCGGGGACGACGTCGCCTACCTGACGCTCTTCCGCATCGGCGGCACGATGCGGGCCAACCTGTTCCTGTATCAACCCCTCAAGGGGCCCCGCGTCGCGGCCTTCCGCACCGATCCCGATGCGGCCCTGCGGGCCCTGCTGCCCGGGCTGTCCCGGCTGATCGGGGAGTTCACGGTCCAGGGCCCGGTCAAGGTGCGGCCGACCGATCTGCACGTCATGCGGGGCTACGAGATGCCCGGCGTCGTGATGATCGGCGACGCCTTCGCGACGCCCTGCCCGGCCACGGGCACCGGATCGCTGAAGCTGTTCACCGACGTGGAACGGCTGTGCAACGCCTACATCCCCGTCTGGATGGCCTCGCCCGGCATGCCGGTCGAGAAGATCAGGGCCTTCTACGAGGACCCGGTCAAGACGAGCTGCGACAGCCTGTCGGTCGCCAAGGCCTATGCCCTGCGCACGATCTCGACCGACCGCAGCCTCTACGGACGGATGCGGCTCTGGCTGCGCTTCTATTCACGGCTGGCCCGGTGGGGCCTGCGCGCGACCCTGCGACGGCGGCGGGCGTGACGACGCGATGGGGCGGCGCCCGGCCGATCCGGCGGCGGCTCCCCGTATTTCGACGGCTCCGCGCGAGCCTCGGACCCACAGGGTCCGGGGCCTCGCGATCGAGGCCGCAGCGTGTGTCCGCGCCCGACCGGTGGCGGCGAATCATCAATGGGGAGCGCAAGATCCATGGCCGACATCGACGAAACAGTCCTAGCCGAACTGACGACAGGCATCGTCACGGCCTTCGTGGCGAAGAATTCCGTGCCTCCCGTCGACCTGCCGGCGCTGATCCACTCCGTGCACCGAGCCCTCGCCGGCCTGAAGTATGGCGCGGCGCGGGCCCCCGCGGGCGGTAAGCCGGTTCCCCCGGTGCCGATCAAGAAGTCGGTGACGGACGACTACATCGTCAGCCTGGAGACCGGGGGGCACTTCCAGTCCCTCAAGCGGCACCTGTCGGCGCTGGGCATGACGCCGGCGGAATACCGGAGGAAGTGGGGCCTGCCGCCCGACTACCCCATGGTGGCGGCGTCCTACGCGGCCAAACGGTCGACGCTGGCCAAGAGGATGGGCCTCGGCAACATCCGCAAGAAAGCCTGACGCCCCCCGCGTCACGCGCCCCTGCCTCACGGGCCGATCGTCCCGGCCGGCAGGGCCGCGAGTGGGTCCTCCCGGCCCCCCTCACACTCGAAAGATCGAGCCACGTCAGGCTCCTCGGCGGTGGCGCGGCCCCCGGAGCGGGGACGGCGATCAATCGTCGAAGGGCAGCGGCAGGCGGGGCTCGGACGACGGGTTGAAGCGCGGGTTGCCGGGCGGCAGGTCGAAGCGGCCGGGCAGCTCGGATTCGCCGAAGAAGGCCGTGTTGTAGGTGCGGTAGACCGGCACGTTCTGCGTGGTGTTGGCCACGATATATTCCGGGGTCGCCTCGCCGACCGGCACGGCGTTGCCGGGGTCGAGGAACGAGCGCTTCTGCACCGTCAGGGGCCGGATGGCCGTGGCGTCCGACATCTCGGCGACGATCACGGGACGGTGGGCCTTGGCCCCGGCGGCGTGGACCCGCTTCGCCGTCTGGGCGTCGGCGGCGCCGACCGTCAGCAGGGCGGCGGCGGCCGCCAGCGTCAGGACTGTGGACAGATGATTCGCCATGGTGGCCTCGGCTGAACTGGGTCTCGACGACACAACTCGCCCTTCGTGCTTAACGTTCCGTTGTCCGGCCCCGCCTCGTCTCAACGTTGACGCGCCGTGGCGGCGAAGAGCCCGCGCAGCGGCGGCATGTCGGCGCCGGGGTCGAGCCAGCCGAGCCGCCCGGCCCTGCCGAGCGATCCGGCCGCCAGGGCGCCGAGGCAGGCCGAGCCGCTCCGGCGCGCCGCCGCCACGAAGACGGCGCGCAGGGCGGCGTCGTCGCCCGCCGACACGAGGTCGATCCGGTCCACCGCGCAGGCCAGGGCCGCGCGGCCCACCGGCCGCCCCGGCGCGCCGCAGGCGAAGCCGGCGACCCGCAGCACGCCGCCGTCGCTCGCCCCCCCGCGGAAGCCCAGGCAGGGCGTCGCCGTCCCGCCCTGCCACAGCAGGAGGTCGGCCGCCTCGATCCGGCCGAACCGCGTGTCGACCGGCGCGGCGTCGCGGATCCGCGTCGCCGTCAGCCCGCGGAGGCCGGCGAGCCGCGCCAGGGCGTCGGCCAAGCCGTCGGCCAAACCGTCCTGCCCGCCGTCGCCCGGGGCATCGGGGCCGGCCCGGAGCAGCGACAGTTGCAGGTAGGGCTTGGCGGTCCCGAGGGTGCCGAAGGTCAGCACGTCCTCGCGGGCGCCGTCGGGCCGGCGGCGGCGCGCCCGGTAGCCGAGCGGCAGCTTGCCGAATTCCGTTCCGGCGAGGTCGTAGAGCGCGATCGGGCGGTTGATGTCGCTCCAGCTCACCGCACCCGTGGCCAGGGCCTGCCCGGCCGGGCGGCCCAATGCCAGGAGGTCGGCCGCGGCTTCGAGCCCGCCCGCCACGAGGCCGGCCGCCGCCAGCGCCATCAGGCCCGCGCGCAGGGCGAGCCGCAGCCCGCGCACCTGCGCCAGACGCCGCAGGGTGCCGCCCGCAGGGGCCGAGCCGAAGGATTGGAGTCTCGCGAGAGCCGACATGGCGCCACCCCGCATCCCGCCGGGGATGCCCGCCGGGCAGGATGCGGCCCGCGGGTCAGCCGCGGGTTACCGCGGGGCGGCGGACTCGGATCAGGGTCAATATGGCGTTAGCGCCGGGCTCGGAGTCTGTCGATGGATCGGACCTGTGCCTGAATGCCCTCTGACAAGGTTGAGGAATCTCTGCCCATCTTGGGGCAGACGGGCATTCATTCCCAGACTCTCACCGCACGAAGACGTCGTCGAAGAGGCCGTGGATGCCGAGGGCCGCGAAGACCGTGATGTGGCCGGCGTCGTAGAACAGGGCGCGGCCGTCGCGCTCGACCGGGCACGCCGTGCCGTCGCACAGGCGCGTCGCCGGGTCGATCACGCGGGCGCCGTGGCGCGCCGCCGCCGCGGCGATCAGGGCGGTCGAGACGCGCTGCGCGGCGCGGGCCCGCGCCTCGTCGGGCGGCGGCGGGGGCGGCACGCGGCGCAGGGCCGCGATGGCCAGCGTGCGGGGCACGGGATAGTCGGCCTGGGGCGGCGCCAGCAGCAGCGCGACCGCCACGCCCGCGGCGCCGAGCGCGTCGAGCGTGGCGTCGAGCCGGCCGAGGTCGCGGTCGTAGAGGAACCAGTCGGCGCCGAGCACCACGGACCGGATGGACGGATGGGCCGCGATGAAGGCGGCGGCGTCGCGGTTGAAGGCCGCGCAGCCCGGCAGGCCCGGCACGTCGAGCCCCAGCAGCGGGGGGCATTTCGAGAAGATCAGCGCGACGCCCGCGGCGCCGCGGGCCTCGGCGTCCCCCGCCAGGGCCGGCACCCACATGCGGGCGTAGCTGTTGCCCCAGAGCGCGACCGTGGGCGCGGCGCCCGGCGCGCCGAAGCGGCAGGGATAGGGCGGCGCGGGCGCTCCCGCCGCCGGCACCGGGCACTCGCCTTCGAGCCGGTCGAAATGGCCGTCGGCGAGCCGCATCACCTCGGGCGGGAGCCGCCCGAGCGGCAGCAGGCCGCGGCCCGCGAGGTCGAGCACCTGCCCGAGCAGCAGCGCGGCCACCGTGGCGGCACCGGCACCGACGAGGAGCCCGCGCCGGCCCGGCAGCGCGCGGCGGGCGATGAAGGGCCGCTCGATCAGCGCGTGGGACGCCGCCGCCAGCGCCACGATGGCGGCGAGGAGCGCCAGCCGGATGGCGGGGGGCAGGTCCGGCCCGCGGCCGTAGCGGGCCAGCACCAGCACGGGCCAGTGCCACAGGTAGAGCGAGTAGGAGATGCGCCCGAGCCAGGCCAGCGGGGGCGACCCGAGCAGGGCGGAGGCCCGGCCGCCGGGCCGGCCCCCGCCCCCGATCACCAGGACGGCGCCGAGGCAGGGCAGGAGCGCCGCCGGCCCCGGGAAGGGCGTGGCGGCGTCGTAGAGGACGGCCGCGAGGCCGATGGCCGCGAGGCCCGCGCCGACCGCCAGATCGGCCGCGACGCCGCCGGCCCGCGGGACGGGCCGGGCGTTCCGGCAGGCCAGCAGGCCGCCGAGGAGCAGCTCCCAGGCGCGGCCGGGCAGCAGGTAGAAGGTCGCGACCGGGCGATGCGCGGCCCCCCAGGCGCCGAACGCGAAGGACAGGACCGCCAGCCCGGCCAGCGCCGCCGCGGTGGCGCCGGGCCGGCGGCGCAGCGGCATCAGGGCGAGCGGGAACAGCAGGTAGAACTGCGCCTCGACCGCCAGGGACCAGGTGTGCAGCAGCGGCTGCAGGGTGAGGTTGTCGGCGTCGAAATAGTCGGCGGCGAGGCGGGAGAACAGGATGTTCGAGCCGAAGGCCGCCGCCGCGGCCATGCCCTTGGCAAGGAGGCGCAGGTCCTCGGGCAGGAACACGAAGGGGCTCGCGAGCCCCACGGCGAGCAGCACGGCCGCCAGGGCCGGCACGATGCGGCGGATGCGCCGCTCGTAGAAGGCCAGGAGGGAGAAGCGGCCCGCGGCGAGCTCCGCCCGGGTGATCGCCGTGATGAGGTAGCCCGAGATGACGAAGAAGACGTCGACCCCGACGAAGCCGCCCGGCAGGGCCGCGACTCCGGCGTGGAACAGCACCACGACCGTCACCGCGACGGCGCGCAGCCCGTCGATGTCGGGCCGGTAGGCGGCCTCCGGGCGGCGCTCCTCCGCCCGGCCCGGGACGGCGTGAGAGGATGTCCGCGTAACCAGCTCGGAGCGCCCTCGCTACCCGCTCATCCCCGCACAGGCGGGGATCCAGCGCAACATGTCCGGCCGCAGGCCGCCCTCATCCGGCCACCGCGCGAGGAACGGGACCCGACGACCTCTCGTCGGCCTTCGGCCGCCTTTGAGCGCTGGATCCCCGCCTGCGCGGGGATGAGCGGCGGAGGGGATCCGCCCGGGCCCAAACGACGATCCCGCCGAAGGCCCTCGCGGGCCGCGGCGGGATCCGGGATCGGCGGGTCGTCAGGCGGCCGCGGGGGTCTCGGCCGTGGCGGCGGCGCGCTTCTTGGCGATCTCGCGCTTGAGGGCGCGGGTCTTGACCGACAGGTCGTCGTCGTGGGCCTTGAGCAGGAAGGCGTCGAGCCCGCCACGGTGCTCGACCGAGCGGAGCGACGCGGCGGCGATGCGCAGGCGCACCTTGCGGCCGAGCGTGTCCGAGATCAAGGTCACGGCGCAGAGGTTCGGCAGGAAGCGGGTCTTGGTCTTGATGTTCGAGTGGCTGACGAGATGGCCAACCTGAACGGCCTTGCCGGTCAGTTCGCAGCGGCGTGCCATGATGGGTCTCCTTTGGAGCTGTCGCCAGGTCCCCTCGAAGCGCGGCCGAACGCCATCCCCCGATCGCCTGCGGCGCGTTAGATCGAGCCGCGGTCTATAGGGAGGCGGTGCCGGAGCGTCAAGCCGTCCGGCACCGCCGCGGCGGGCCTCAGTCATCGTGGATCAGGCGATGCGGATCAGGCGCTCCGGGCGGCGGCGGTCGGCGACGGGCTGGAAGGCGACGCGGGCATGCTCCTGGCAATAGGGCAGCGTGCCGGTGGCGCGGCAGCCGCAGAAGCGGAACTCGGCGCTGGTGGGGTCGCCGATCGGCCAGCGGCACATGGAGGCGCCGAGCTCCAGGATCGTGACGCGGTCGCTCAACGGGATGACCACGTCCTTGACGCGCAGCGCCGGCAGGTCGAAGTGGATCGGCTCCAGGACCGGAGCGGGCGGGATGGCCGCCCGGATCTCGGGGAGGTCCGCCGGCGCGGCGCACGCGGCCTCGACGTGCATCGCGGGAGCGGCTTCGGGCGCCGGCGCGGCTTCGGCAACGGACAAGGATGCGGCGACGTCCGGGGCTTCGGCCACGGCGATCTCGGCGCGCGGCTCGGCCTCGGCCGGGAGGCGGGGCGCGGCTTCCGTGGCGGGCGGGACGACGCGGCCCGACAGGCCGAGCCGGTGGACCTTGCCGATCACGGCGTTGCGCGACACGCCTCCCCCGAGTTCGGCGGCGATCTGGCTGGCGCTGCGCCCTTCGAGCCACAGCGTGCTCAGGCGTTCGACGCGCTCGTCGGTCCAGGACATGACGTCTCCTCGATGTCTCGCAATGAATGGATCAAAAACAACGGATCGAACACGGTGGCCCGCGCCGCGGCTGATGTGCTTGACGGCGACGTGCGAAATCTTGAAAAACCGGCCTTAGTCTGTCGCGGCCAGCGTGAGCGACGCTACACGAGCGGGCGAATCAGGCGCAAGCGTCCGCAGGCCGATGGTCGGATTTTCCCCAGGCAAGTGTGGCGTGAAAGGCGCAATCGGCGCCGAAAACGGGGCGCCGGGGGGCCGACACCGTCGCATTTGACCTCCCCGGGGCATGGCTCTAGGTAGTTTTCGGGCCCGCCGCACCGTCGCGGCGGTCCTTGTCGATGTCCGACCGAGGTCGCGCGATCCGGGGGATCCGGCTCCGCGGCTCGCGCCCCGCGCCGGATCACCCTTCGACCGCCGTCCGCGGCGACGATGGATTCCTGCAGATGACGCTCCCCGTGCCGTCCCACATCCTCCCGACCTATGCGCGCGCGCCCCTCGAATTCGAGCGCGGCGACGGGGTCTGGCTGACCACGACCGGGGGCGAGCGCTACCTCGACCTCGGGGGCGGCATCGCGGTGGCGTCGCTCGGCTATTCTCACCCCCACCTCGTGGCCGCCCTGGCCGACCAGGGCGGCAAGCTGTGGCACACGTCCAACCTGTACCGGATCCCCGGCGGCGAGCGGCTGGCCGACAGGCTCTGCGAGAACACCTTCGCGGAGGTGGTGTTCTTCACCAACTCCGGCGCCGAGGCCAACGAGGCCGCCATCAAGATGGCGCGCAAGTACCAGTCGGCCTGCGGCCGCCCCGAGCGGTTCCGCATCGTCACCTTCGCGGGGGCCTTCCACGGGCGCACGCTGGCCACGATCGCGGCCGGCGGGCAGCAGAAGTACATCGACGGCTTCGGCCCCAAGGTCGAGGGCTTCGACCAGGTGCCCTTCGACGACTGGGACGCCTTCGAGGCCGCGGTCGGCCCCGAGACCGGCGCCGTGATGATCGAGCCCATCCAGGGCGAGGGCGGCGTCAAGGTGGTGGCGCCCGAGCGGCTCAGGGCGCTCAGGGCCTTCTGCGACGAGCGGGGCCTGCTGCTGATCTTCGACGAGGTGCAGACCGGCGTGGGGCGCACGGGCGCGCTCTTCGCCCACGAGCGGGCCGGGGTGCGGCCCGACATCATGTCGATCGCCAAGGGCATCGGCGGCGGGTTCCCCATGGGGGCCTGCCTCGCCACGCGCGAGGCCGCCCAGGGCATGACGGTGGGGACGCACGGCACCACCTTCGGCGGCAACCCGCTCGCCATGAGCGTCGGCAACGCCGTGCTCGACGTGGTGCTGGAGCCGGGCTTCCTCGCGCGCGTCGCCCAGGCGGGGATCGGCCTGAAGCAGCGGCTCGCCGAGCTCCAGGACCGCCACCCGGGCGTGATCGCCGAGATCCGCGGCGACGGCCTGATGGTGGGCCTGCGCACCGCCGTGCCCAACGGCGACTTCGTGGCGGCGGCGCGCGACCGCCACGTTCTGGTGATCGCGGCCGGCGACAACGTCGTGCGCCTGCTGCCGCCGCTGGTGATCTCGGACGCCGAGATCGCCGAGGCGGTGCGCCGGCTCGACGCGGCCTGCGCCGACATCGCGGCGCGCCGGGCGCCCGTGGCGGCGCCCGACGGCGAGGCCGACCCGCACCGGACCTCGGCGGTCCTCAAGGGGGCCGCATGACGGGGATCCCCGCCGTCCCGTCCCGGGGCGACCCGGCGCCGCGGCACTTCCTCGACCTCGACGCGGTCCCGGCCGGCGAGCTCCGCCACATCCTGGACGGCGCGGCCGCCCTCAAACGGCGCCGCGCCGCCGAGGGCCGGGCCGCGCAGCCGCGCCCGCTCGCCGGCCGGACGCTGGCGATGATCTTCGACCAGCCCTCCACCCGCACGCGCGTCTCCTTCGACGTCGGCATGCGCGAGCTCGGCGGCGAGACGCTGATGCTGACCGGCGCCGAGATGCAGCTCGGCCGCGGCGAGAC
>CAXTBR010000075.1:0-25535 GCA_964242785.1 uncultured Lichenihabitans sp.
ATGGATCCGACTTCCCGCCCCAGGGGAACCCCCTATTTGACGACACGCCCTAGCCTGCACGCCGGGACCCGACATGCTGCTGATCGCGTCGCGCAGCGTCACCCAGGGACGGGCCGCGGGTTTCGCGTCGCTGCTCGGCGCCCAGGCCGGCACCTACGGCCACGCGGTCGCGGCCGCCCTCGGCCTATCGCAACTCCTGGCCGTGCCGCTCGCCTACGACGCCCTGCGCTACGCCGGTGCCGCCTACCTGCTGGCCCTCACCTGGACGGCGTTCCGGTCGAAGGGGCCGGACCCCACAGGCACTCAGATTGCAGCAGAACCTCAGTTTTCCCCCACCCTCCCTCATCCTGAGCAAGGGTCCGAAGGACCCGTGTCGAAGGACGCACGAGCGGCCCGCTCCCGCGCGGAGGGCGCCTGCGTCCTTCGACACGGGCGCTCCGCGCCCTGCTCAGGATGAGGGAGGATAGGGTATTTTCCGCTTAAATCAGTGCCGATGGGGCCGGGCCCCGACTCGGCCGCCTCGGCGCCACTCCCGCTGCGCGCCATCTTCCGCCAGGGCCTGCTCACCGATCTGCTGAACTCCAAGGTGCCGCTGTTCGTCCTGGCGCTGTTCCCGCAGTTCGTCAGGCCCGAGGCGGGCGCCGTGGCGGCGCAGATCCTCGTCCTGGCGACGGTGCTGAACGGCACCGGCATCCTGGTCAACGGCGCCGTGATCCTGTGCGCGAACCGCTTTAGCCGGTCGATGGCGCGCCCGGGGCGGTTCCGCCGCGCCCCGCAGATCGCGCTGGGCACCGTCTTCGCCGCCCTGGCGCTGCGGCTCGCCGTCGACGGCGGGCCCTAAGCCGCCCGCCCCCTGTCCTCAGGTAGACGCCGCGCGCGGCTCACCGGCGAGTTGCTTCCGGCGGATCTCCCCCTGGCGCACGACCATCCAGCCCGGATATTCGGGCGGCAGCGCGCTCACCCTGTCGATGGCCGCCATCTCGTCCGGCGTCAGCTCCACGGACGTCGCCGCGATGTTGTCCTCCAACTGGTCGACGCGCTTGGCCCCGACGATGACGCTGGTGACGACGCGCTGGTGCAGCAGCCAGGCGAGGGCGATCTGCGCCACCGACACGCCGCGCCTCTCGGCCATCGGGCGCAGGGCGTCGACGACGTCCCAGGCGCGGTCCTTGTTCACCGGGGGGAAGTCGAAGGAGACGCGGCGGCTCCCCTGCTCGCCCTGCTGGTCGCGGCCGTATTTGCCCGACAGGAGGCCGCCGGCGAGCGGGCTCCACACCAGGAGGCCGACGCCCTCCGACGCCATCATCGGCACGAGTTCGCGCTCGAGGTCCCGCCCCGCCACCGTGTAATAGGCCTGCAGCGACTCGAAGCGGGCGAGACCCAGCCGTTCCGAGACGCCGAGCGCCTTGGCGATCTGCCACGCGGCCCAGTTCGACACGCCGACGTAGCGGACGTGGCCGTGCTGCACCAGCACGTCGAGGGCGCGCAGCGTCTCCTCCATCGGCGTCGCGACATCGAAGCCGTGGAGCTGGTAGAGGTCGATGTAGTCGGTCTTGAGCCGCTTCAGGCTCGCCTTGCAGGCCTCGATGAGGTGCGAGCGCGACGAGCCGCGCGCGTTCGGGCCGGGGCCGGTCTCGCCGAAGGCCTTGGTGGCCACCACCACGTCGCCGCGGGCGATGCCGAGCCCGTGCAGCGCCTGCCCGGTGATCTCCTCGGAGATCCCCTGAGAGTAGACGTCGGCCGTGTCGATGAAGTTGATGCCGCGGTCGACCGCGGTCTTCACGAGGTCGTCGGCCTCCCTCTGCTGGAGCGCGCCGATCTTGCTCCAGACCTCGCCGGTGCCGCCGAACGTCATGGTGCCGAGGCAGAGTTCGGACACGAAGAGGCCGGTGCGGCCGAGCTTGTTGTAGCGCATGGGGAGATCTCACCGCTTGGACGGCCCCCTGTGCGGGGATGCCGTGCCGGTCGCCGGATCGCGGCCCGGCTCCGGACTCCCTAACGGCGCGACGGCTCTCCGGGGTCCGCGACGCGAAGAGGGCGCCCCTCGCGGGGCGCCCTCCTGTCACTCGGCCGGGTCCGACGCCGTGGCGGTCGATCAGGCGGCCGCCTTCGACTCCACCACCTTCGGGGCGCGGGCATTGGTGCCGATGGCGATCTGCCGGGGCTTCTGGGCCTCGGGGATCTCGCGCACGAGGTCGACGTGGAGCAGGCCGTGCTCCAGGGCCGCGCCCGTCACCTGGACGTGGTCGGCGAGCTGGAAGCGGCGCTCGAAGGCACGGGCCGCGATGCCCTGGTAGAGCACTTCGGTCCTCGGGGCCTCGACCGCGTCGGCCTTTCGGGCGCCGCGGATCAGCAGCATGGTCTCACGGGTCTCGATCGAGAGATCGTCCTCGGAGAAACCCGCCACCGCGACGGAGATGCGGTAGGCGTTCTCGCCGGTCCGCTCGATGTTGTAGGGCGGATAGGTCTGGGCCGTGGCCTCGACGCCCGACATCTGGTCGAGGATCGTGAACAGGCGGTCGAAACCGACGGTGGAACGGTAGAGGGGGGAAAGGTCGTACTGGCGCATCGATACATATCCTCTATGGAGCGACATGCGATCCCGGCGTTGCTGGCCGGGACCTTGTGGATCACGCGTCCGTTGTGGCCCGCGCCTTCGAGATGTGGTGATGCCGTCTTCGGCCGCAAGGGGTTTTTCGCGTCGCAGGATCGACTTTTTGCGGCCTCGCGGCGCCCCGCCCTCTATGGTGGCGTTCGGGCGATGGAGGGAGCGTCATGGCGGGACGGGACGGGGGCACGGCCCTGGTGGTGGGGGCGTCGCGCGGGCTGGGCCTCGGGCTCGCCCGGGAACTCCGGCGGCGCGGCTGGAGCGTCGTGGCGACGGAGCGGGCCGGCCGGCCCTCGGCCGACCTGCACGCGCTGCGCGACGCGGGCGACGGGCGCATCGAGGACGGACGGCTGGAGATCGAGACGGTCGACGTCGCCGTGAGCTCCGAGATCGCCGCGCTGGTGGGCCGGCTCTCGGGCCGGCGCTTCGACCTCGTCTTCGTCAACGCCGGGATCATGGACGACCGGGCGGCGCCGGTCGGCTCGGCGTCCGACGCGGACTGGGCGCGGGTGATGAACACCAACGCGCTCGGCCCGCTGCGCGTCATCGAGGCGCTCGACGGCGGCCTGGCGCCGGGCGCCACGGTGGCGGCCATGTCGTCGGGGCTGGGGAGCGTCGCGGGCAACACGTCGGGCGGCTACGAGGTGTACCGCGCCAGCAAGGCGGCGCTGAACACCCTGCTCCGCTCCTACGCGGTGCGGGCGGGGGGACGCACGGTGCTCTGCGTGTCGCCCGGCTGGGTCCGCACCGACATGGGCGGCGCCGGTGCGGCGCTCGATGTCGAGACCAGCGTGAGGGGCATCGTCGACATGCTGGAGCGGCGGCGCGGCACGGGCGGGGTCGCCTTCGTGGACCATCGGGACGAGGCGGTGCCCTGGTGACGGCACCCGCCGCGGGTCGGCCCGGTGAGGCGGAATGAACCGAACCTCGGCCCCGGGGGTTTGGACGGGACCATGCAGTTCCGGAGTTTCACCATGCTGACCATCAAGAAGACCGCCGCCCTGGCGGCCATCGCCACCCTCGCGCTCGCCGCGACCGACCTGTCGGCCTCGGCCCAGAGCAGCCTCACCAACGGCCCGGACGGCCGGCAGACCGACACCCTGTCGCCCGGCACGGCCGGCAGCCGCGCCCCGGTGCGCCGGCGCGCCGTGCGCGAGAGCCGCGCGGCCGCGCGCCACGCCAGCTACGCCGATCGCCGCCCGCTGACGGTGCGCCGCGCCGGCGGGGCCGCCCCGCTCGCCGAGCCGGCCGTCGCTCCCGTCGTCAACACCGGCCCGGGCACGATCGTCACCGGCCCGCTCGGCTTCGGCAGCGCCCTCGTGTCCCTGCCGTTCCGCGGCCTGAACGGCATCTTCCCGGCCACGGGCGACATCGCGACCAACCCTCTGGTGCTGATCGGCGCGCCCATCCACGCCATCGGCGACCTCGCCCAGGTGCCGTTCCGCATCATCGGCGCGCCCTTCGGCGGCACCACCATCGCGACCGACTGATCGCCCCCACGGGGCCGGTGAGGGCGGGCGCGCAGGTTCCCGCCCTTTTCATGGGGCTCGGCTCCGCCCCGGCGCGAAGACCGCCACGGCGCCGTGCAGCACCCGAAAGGTCGCGGGCGTGCGCGTGACGATCTCGCCGTCGGCATTGACGGAGCGCTGGCGGCGGGCGGTGACGCGGATCTCCTGCCCCGCCAGGGTGCGGATCTCCGTCCAGTCCTGGGTGTGGCCGCTGCGCAGGGCGGGCAGCAGCCTGAGCAGGCCCCAGACGCTCTCGACTTCGAGGCTGTAGACGTCGAGCCGCCCGTCGTCGATGGAGGCGTCCCGGCTCACCGTCATGCCGCCGCCGTAGTGGCGCCCGTTGCCGACCGCGAGGTGGACCGTGCGCGACCGGTGCCGTTCGCCGCCGACCGTGATCTCGACGTGGAAGGGCCGCAGGCGGCGCAGCACGCGCAGGCCCGCCACCGCGTAGCCGAGGGGCCCCCACCGGCGCTTGGCGTCGCTCGTCAGCGCGTGCGTCAGGTCGACCCCGAAGCCCAGGCTGGCCACGTTGAAGAAGGGGTGGCCGTTGACCTCGCCGAGGTCGATGCGGCGCGTGCGGCCGGCTGCGATCACCGCGACGGCACCCTCGATACCCAGCGGCAGGCCGAGCGTGCGGGCGAGGTCGTTGGCCGTGCCGAGCGGCAGGATGCCGAGCGGCAGACCCGTTTCGATGATGCCCGGCGCCAGGGCGTTGATCGTCCCGTCGCCCCCGCCGACCACGACGATATCGACCGCGTCCCGCGCCTCGCGGATGCGCTCCGAGGCGTCCTCGCGGCATCCGGTGTGGGCGCGGCGCACGTCGAGGCCCGCGGCGGCGAGCGCCCGCTCCGCCACCTCGCCCCGGTCGCGGCCCGACCGGCTGTGCTCGTTGACGATGAGCAGGGCGCGCCGCGGCGCCGTGGCAGGATCGGAGCTGTCGGGCATGGGATCCGACGGTTGCGGCGGGATCGGGAGTCGGCCCGCATCCGTCAACCCGGATGGCGCCGCTTTGCGCCTTTTGTGAGGGGCTGCCGGAGGCGTCCGGCTAGGATGTCCGCCCCGTACCGGATTCCCAAGGGCTCGCCCTTTGGCGGGGTTTGGGGCGGGGCCACACAGGTACTGAGATACAGCCTTTCAAGGTGTGATCAAAGGTAGGAGTTCTAAGCCATCTCCCATTCTTACAACCTCAGGAAGAAAGATCGATTTCGCCCTTTCATTGTTTGAAGGCCACCATGCGAGGGCATCCGAAAACCGAGCGACCCCTCGAGAGCGCCGGGCAGGCCGCGGGAGAGCCTGCCGGGCGCCGCCCTCAATGGGCGTGGAAGCGGTCGAGCTCCGCCTGGGCCAGCGCCTTGTTGGTGCGCTCCAGGCGGAAGGCCAGCACCCGCATCATGGCGATGCCCATGTCGGGGAAGCTCTTCAGCAGGCCCATCAACTGCGTCTTGCCGATCACCAGGGTCTCGCAGGCCGTCGAGGCCTTGACGGTGGCGGAGCGGGGGCGGTCGCACAGGATCGCCATGTCGCCGATGAAGTCGTTGCGCCCCACGGTCGCGACCTTCACCTCCGTGTCGCCGGCCCTGACGTAGACGTCCGCCGCGCCCTTCACGATGACGAAGGCCCGGTCGCCGAGTTCCCCCTCGACGCAGATCACCTGCCCGCCGTCGAACTTCAGCCGCTGCGACGCGAAGGCCAGCAGCTTGAGCTTCGACGGGTCGACGGAGGCGAAGATCGGCACCTCGCGCAACACCTCGACATCTTCCTTCAAGAGACTCACGCCCGCTCTCCTTCCCTGTCCCGATCCCGTGGTGTTGCGCGCCCTCACGCCGAGGCGCGCATGGGCTCCCGCTCCGCATCGTGGTCCCGCTCCCGCGCGTCGCGGGTCCTGGTCTCGCCACCCTGGGCGGAATCCTCGGCGACCCGCCCGGCCTCCATCCTGACGACCCGGTCGAAGTGGGGCGCCAGCGCCTCGCTCTCCAGGTTCCACAGGATGCCGAAGCCCCGCCGCCCGTCGGCGCCCCGGCTCTCGGCGACGATGCGCTCGACGACCGCCTGCTGCGTGCTCGGGTCGAGCTGCATCAGGCCGCGGTGCACCAGCAGGAGGTCCGGCCGGCGCAGGATGGCGCGGGCCATGGCGAGCTTCTGGCGCTGGGCCGCGCCGAGGCGCTTACCGCCCGAGCCGATGTTGAACGACAGCCCGGTGTGGAACACGATCGCCCGCAGCCCGAGGTCGTCGATCGTCGCCCGCACCGCCTCCGACACGCGCGCCTCGGCCTCGGCGATGCCGTAGGCGACGCGGCCCATCAGCACGTTGTCCTTCACGCTCGCGGCCTCGTTGTAGAGGTCCGGGTGGTAGAAGGCGATCAGCGTCTGGTCCTCGCCGAGCGCGTCGTAGAAGCCGCGGCGCGCGTCGAGCAGGCTCAGCGTCAGGTCGTCGGACAGCAGCCCCAGGCGGTCGCGCGGCTCGATGTAGCCGAAGGCGAGGTCGAGGAAGATGGCCTGGTCGCCCGAGGCGGCCTCGGCGAAGCCGCGCGTGCCGACGCGCTTCAGCGCCGCCTGGTAGTCCGGGAACTGCTCGGGGCCCATCAGGCTCAGCTCCTCGAACAGCGGACTCTCGGCCTCCAGGCCGTCGAACACTTCGAGGATGGTCGAGGCGATGTCCTTGCCCATGGCGAAGAGCGCGGCGTCGAGCTCGTGTTCGGCCAGCACCCGGCGCACGACCGCATTCGAGCCGAGCTGGCGCAGGCTGAACGTGTCGTCGAGCGGCGTGCCGAAGATCAGGTTCTCGGCGATCGTGGACTGGCTGTTGAAGTGCTCCGGGTCGAAGGGCTCGACGAGCCCCGTCATGCCGCCGGCGTCGAGCTTGCCGCGCAGGATGGCGCGGGCCTCGACGAAGCGCGCCGCGGCCTCGTCCCACATCTCCGGGACGCGGCGGTTGAGCCCGAAGGAGAGCACGTCGCGCTCGAAGTCGACCAGCGCCACCGCCTGCCTCAGCCGCTCGGCGAAGTCCTCCGGCCCCTCGGCGCCCGCAGCCGCGTAGTCGATCCAGTCGGCCCGGATGTCGAGGTTGTTGCCGCGCGACTGGATGATGTCGTAGCGGCCCGGCGGCCCGGGCTCGCTCTGGGCGTGGCGGATGCCGTAGAGCAGCGCGTCCTCGATGGTGCCCTGGGGGAAGAACGTGTCGGTGCCGACGTGCGAGACCCGGCGGCCCGTGACCGCCAGGGGGATCTCGCGGAGCTCGGCGTCGCCGATCGACACGCGCCCGCCGTCCGGCGGATGCAGGCGGGCCAGCACCTCGACGATCGTCTCGGCCCCGCTGGTGTTGCCGCCCTCCAGCGCCACGGCGTCGCCCACGCCCATTCGGAACACGAGGTTGTCGAGCAGCCGCGTGCCGTTGCCGTCCACCACCGTCACGTTGTGCAGCGCCAGCTCGCCATCGAGGTGGGGCACCGGCCCGTGGTGGTCCGGCGGGGGCAGCAGCTCGACCGACGGGTCGACCGAGAACTGCTCGATGATCTGCTCGTATTTCACCTCGACGTCGAGCCGCTGCTGGTCCCAGTCGATCAGGTCCTTCACGGGGGACGGCAGATCCTTGTAGGCCGAGATGACGGCCACGAGCTGGCCGATGTTGAGGTGCCCGACGATCGCCAGGAATCCGCCGATCATGTAGAACAGGAAGGGCGTGATCTGCGCCAGGAGGTTGTTCAGGAACTTGACGAAGAACTTGCGCTGGTAGAGCTCGAACCGGATGCCGAAGATCTTGACGAGCCGGCTCGCGAGGTCGGCGCGCGCGTAGTCGGAGGCGTCGTTGGTGTGGATGGAGGCGATGCCGTCGACGATCTCGCCGACCACGCCGGCCAGCGCGCGCGATTCGAGCTGCCGCTGCCGGCCCAGCACGAGCTGGCGCCGCCGCAGCCGCGGGATCACCACGCCCTGCACGACCAGCAGCCCGAAGGCGATGAGGCCCAGGAAGAGGTTCTGCACCAGGATGAAGACGATGGCGGTGAGGATCTGGCCGAGCAGGAACACCGGCTGCACGATGGCGTCGCCGATGAAGCCGCCGAGCGGTTCCACCTCGTCGCGGATCATGGTGGCGACCTCGGCGCCCTTCACCCGCCGGAACTCGCTCATGGGGAAGCGCAGCACCCGGTCCATCAGCTCGTAGCGGAACTGGCCGAGCATGCGCTCGCCGAGCCGGCCCTTGTAGAAGTTGATGTAATATTTGAAGAGCCCGTTGATGATCACCAGCACCAGGAAGGCGGCCGACAGCATCACCAGCGACCAGATGCGGTCGAGGTCGACGCCGTGCAGCAGCTCGACGAAGCCCTCGCCCTTGATGGCGCCGGGCACCGGGATGCGGAGCTGGAAATAGTGCTGCGTGGCGCCGGGGGACTCGAAGCCCTTGGCCTGGATGGGCCCGTTGACGATGTATTTCGGCAGGTCCAGCATGAGGAAGCTGAACGGCATCGACACCAGGATGATGAACAGGATCCAGAGCTGCTCGCGCCGCGTCTCCGCCCAGATGTAGCGGAAGAGGCTGGCCTCCATGCCGTCACTCGCTCCGGCCATGCCGTCGGTCGCTCCGGCCCGGCGGCTGGCGCCGGGCGAGGGGATCCCCCGGGCGACGGCCGTCCCCGGGACGCCCCTCGCCCCGAACGCGAGCCGGTTCGGGAGGCGGGCGACGCCGGAGGCGAGGCGGTCGGGTCCGTGGTGGTCCCAGGTGGGTGCCGGCGGGCCGGCTGGCCTCCCATCATCGGGCCGGCGGCCGTTCCGGGCAAGCGCGTTTTCCGCTCCGCCCTCAGAGCCTGTTTGCGTGCTGGAGCGGGGCTGCGGCGCAGCCCCGCTCCAGCACGCAAACAGGCTCTCAGCTCAGCCCGAGCCGCCCCTCGATGATGGCGCGCGTGAACAGGGCGCCGTCGAGCGGCAGGTCGGCATCGGGGGCCGGCATCGTGGCGGCCTCGTCGATGGCGGCCGCCAGCGAGGCCGCGTCGAGCGACGCCTCGTCGAGCGCCACGGCGAGACCCCGCGCGGCGAAGAGCGCGGCGCGGCGGGTCTGCTCGGTCTCGCCGCCCGCGGCGTAGGGCACCAGCACGGCGCGGCAGCGCGCCGCCAGGACGTCGGCGGCCGTGTTGTAGCCGGCCTGCGACACGGACACCCGCGCCCGCGCCAGCCGCGCGGCGAGGTCCGGCACGAAGGCGCGGACCGACACGCGCGCGTCGCCGGCCTCGGGCAGCGCGCCCGCGTTGGGGCCGGCGAGCACGAGCCAGCGGGCGTCGGCCAGCAGGGTCAGCGGGCGCGCCGCGAGCGCCGCCGCGACGAGCCGGGCCCCCACCGCGCCCCCGCCCACCGACACCAGCACGTCGAACGCGTCCTCGGGCGGGGGTTCGGGCCCCGGGCGGGTGGGCGCGGGGCCCACCATGCCGGTGTAGCGGATCAGCTCGGCGAAGGCGCCGGCCTCGGGGAAGCTGTCCGACAGCGGGGCGAGGCGCGGGTCGCCGTGGACCAGGACGAGGCCGAAGTAGCGCCGGATCAGGTCGAGCGTCTCGGCGCGGCGCGCGGGCGTCGTCTCCTGCAGGATGTCGCGGACCGAGCAGGCGATGAGGGGGCGGTGGGCGGCCGCGGCGGCGCGCTCCAGCAGCGGGATCAGCTCGAACCGCATCTGGCGCCGGCCGAACGGGAAGGCCTCGACCAGCACGACCTCCGGCACGAAGTCGTCGAAGCAGCCGAGCAGGAGGTCGCGCCGCGCGGCCCGGTCCTCCGCGCCGAAGGGGGCGCCGTCGGGGTGGACGAGGGCCGAGAAGCCGCCCGTGCCGGCCCGCACCGGCGGCAGCGCGAAGACGTCGACGCCGTCGGGCAGCACGCCGGGCGGCAGTTCGCCGCCCACCACCAGCAGCACCTCGAAGGCCCCGGACAGGGCGGCGGCGATCCGCCCCGCGCGCACGAGGTGGCCGATGCCGAGCAGGTGCTGGACGTAGAAGAGGATCCGGGTCTGCATGGCGGGACTACTCGGCGGCGGCCGGGTCGGTTGCCGGCGCCGTGGTCCCGGCCCGGGTCTCGCCGCCGGGGCCGTCGCGGAACAGCCGGGCCAGCCTGTCGAGGCTCGCGGCGGAGTCGAAGTGGCGCGCCACGCGCCTCTGCCCGGCCCGGCCGAGGGCGCGGCGCCCGTCGGGATCGCCCAGGAGCTCCGCCAAGGCCCCGGCCAAGGCCGCGGGATCCTCGGGGGCGACCAGCCGGCCGTTGACCCGGTCCTCGATCAGCTCCGGCACGCCGCCGACCTCCGTCGACAGGCAGGCGAGGCCCTGGCTCTGCGCCTCGACGAGAACGTTGGGCAGCCCGTCGCGGTCGCCGTCGCCCGCCACCCGGCAGGGCAGGACGAAGAGGTCCGCGTCGCGGTACTGCGCCAGCACGGCCGCCTGATCGAGGGCGCCGAGCCAGCGGATGCGCCCGCCGAGCCCCTCGGCCTCCGCCCGGGCCTTCAGGCCCGGGAGCGCCGGCCCGCCGCCGACGTGGACGAGGCGCCAGTGGAGGTCCGCCGGCAGGCGCGCCAAGGCCGCCACCAGCACGTCGAACCCCTTCTTCTCCACGGCGCGGCCGACGGCGAGCAGGCGCACGGGGTCGTCGGGGTCGGCGCCGTCGCGCCGCGGCCGCAGCAGGGGCAGGGCCGCGAAGCGGTCGAGCGCGAGGCCGTGATAGTTGAGGATCACGGGCCGTCCCGCCGGGCCGAGCGCCGCGAGCCGCGCGTGGCCGGCACGCGTGCAGGTCACGGTCCAGAGCGCGTCGGCGAGCTTGGCGGCGAGGTCCCGGGCGGGCGAGGTCCAGATGTCCTTGGCGTGGGCCGAGCAGGACCAGGGCAGGCCGCCCAGGAGGGCCGCGTAGGACGCGACGCTGGCGGGCGTGTGGATGAAGTGGGCGTGGAGGCGCTCCGCGTCGGGCGGCATCTCGTCGGCCAGCACCAGCGCCTGGCCGAAGCGCCGGACGCGGTTGCGGCTCGGGTCGCGCCGGAGGTCGCGCAGGAAGCGCCGCCGCGCCGCCCCGTAGCCAGGCCCGCGCCGCACCCGCCACCAGGCGCCGAGGACGCGCAGCGGCGCGTCGTGGAGGTATTCGGGCAGGTAGGAGACCGGCGCACGCACCTCGCCGTGGACCGGGTGGCGCCGGTCGTCGGTCGGGCGGCGCAGCGCCACGATGCGGATGTCGAAGCCGCGCCGCTCCAGGCCGAGGATCTCCTCGGCGATGAAGGTCTCGGACAGGCGCGGGTAGCCCTTCAGCACGAAGACGAGCGGCCTCACCCCCCGTGCCCGCCCCGGCGGGCCGCGAGGACCGGCCGGGCCGCCCGGCGCGCCATGATGCCGCCCACGAGCTCGGCGATGCGGTCGAGCCCGCCGAGGTCCGGCGCGTAGGCGGCCCGCGACGGGACGGCGCGGTGGCGCAGGGCCCGCAGGGCGTCCGCCAGCCGGGCGGGGTCGGCCGCCCCATCGGGCAGGATGACGTCGACGAGGCCCAGCGCCGCGGCGCGGCGCCCCCGGATCAACTGCTCCTCGCGGGGGCGGACGCGGGGCACGATCAGGGCGCGCTTGTCGAGCGACAGGATCTCGCAGAACGTGTTGTAGCCCCCCATGGCGACGACGCCGGCGGCGCTCTCCATCAGGATCTCGGGGCGGTTGTCGAAGTCGACGAGGTGGATCGCGGGATGGGACGCCGCGCGGCGGCGGATGTCGTCGCGCTCCTCGGCCCCCATGAAGGGCCCGAGCACCATGACGACGGGCCAATCGAGCTCGGGATCGTGGTCGTGGGCCGCGATGACCTGGTGCATCAGCTCGGCCCCGTCGCCGCCCCCGCCCACCACCACCAGCAGGGCGTCGGGCGGCAGGGCCGGCGGGCTCCACGAGGCCGGCAGGCTCGGCACCTCGCGCCGCAGGAAGCCCGTCCAGTCGAGCCGGGCCCGCAGCGCCGGGGGGGCGTCGACGCCGTCGAGGGGGTCGTGGAAGTCGCGCGGCCCGTAGACCCAGACGGCGTCGTAGAGCGCCTCCATCTTGGCGAGCACGCCCGAGCGGGCCCATTCGGCGGCCAAAAGGGCGGGGGAGTCCATCACGTCGCGCAGCCCCAGCACCAGCGTGGTGCCCTGGCCCTTCAGCCAGCGCAGCGTGGGTTCGAGCTCGCCGCGCAGGCCGAGCGGTTCCTTGTCGACGATGAGGATGTCGGGGCGGAAGTTCTCGGCCGTGCTCTGGATGATGGAGCGGCGCAGCGCCAGCGTGTCCTGGAGGTCGGTGTGCTGGGCGAGCGGCGTGTATTCGCCGTTGTAGAGCTTGATGACGCTGGGGATCTTGAGGAAGTCGACGCGGGTGCGGAACTCGAAGGCGCCGGCGATGGACGAGCCCGACACGATGAGCACCTGCAGGCCCTTGTAGTGCTCCACGAGGGAATGGGCGATGGCCCGGCAGCGGCGCAGGTGGCCGAGACCGAAGGTGTCGTGGCTGTACATGAGGATGCAGGCATGCCGGAGGCGGTCCACCGAGTGAAGCATCCGCGCGATCCGTCCCACCCTTCGAGCATTTGGAGAGGCTCACTCTCCCGAACTGGCGTGCGCCACGGCACGGGCGGACCGTGCCGCCGGCCGCGCGGCGTCGCGTCGCGGCACGATAGCGGGCGGGGGGCGGGCTGGCTAGGCGGGCCGGAGGACAGGCCATCGGGTGAAAAAGGGGGGGTGATGGATGCCCCCATCGGCAGGCCGCCCCTCACCGCGGCGTGAGGCCCAGCCCCAGGAAGATCTTCACGGCCGCCGCGATGCGCCCGTCGATGGCGCTGCGGTCGATCTCGATGCCGAGCAGGGCCTCGTGCGACAGGCGGCCCAGCACGAGGCTGAGGAACAGGTCGGCCGCGAGCTCGGCATCCCCCACGGCCGAGCGTTCGAAGTCGATCGCCTGATGCAGCAGGGCCGCGACGCGGTGCCGGACCGCGCCCCAGCCCGCGTCCTCCAGCGTCGCGGCGAGCTCCGGGAACTGGCCGGCCAGCGACGCCAGCACGCGTTTCAGCGCCACCACGTCGGGCGTGATCGAACAGTCGAGGACGTGGCGCCCGATCCGCTCCAGCAGGGGTTCCAGCTCGTCGAGCCGCAGCGCGTGCTGCGGGCAGGGGTCGAGTTCGGCGAAGGGCCGCGCCCAGAGCGCCACCCGATGCCGCAGCACCTCCAGGAACAGCGCGCGCTTGTCGCCGTAGCGCGCGTAGAGCGACGGCTTGCCAGTGCCCGAGGCCGCCGCGATGGCGTCCATCGAGGTGCCGTCGTAGCCGTTGGCCAGGAACATGGTGGTGGCGACGTCGAGCAGGCGCTCCTCGCGCCGCGCCGCCTCCTCGCGCGTCGGCCTGCCCCCCGCGCGTCGTCCCGCCTTCGCGCCGGCCGCAGCCATGCCGTCCCTTCCCCCGCCCGACGCTGATTTAGCTTGCCAGGGCAGGCCCGCACAAGCTACTGAACTTAACCGTACAGTTTCGATCATGACCCTATGACGAAACGCGACCGCGCCCGGTCCTCGGCCCTCGCCGAGCTGTCCGGGCGGGGCGGAAACCGGGACGGCTTCACATGCACCTGATCGATGCGGCGACGCTTTCCGGTCCCGGCGGCCCTCCGCAGCTCCGGCCCCGGCGCGGGCCCCGCGCCGAGGAGATCGCGCTGATGCGCAGCCTGTCGGCCGGCCCGCGGGCCGTGACGTCCGGCCCCATCGGGCGCTGCGTCAAGCGCGACTGGTGCCGCGCCGTGGTGGTCGAGGCCGCCGCGGCGTCCGGCGGCCGCAGCCAGGTGCTGTTCGCCCTCACCGAGGCCGGGCAGGCGCTCATCGCCTGAGGAAGCCCCCTCGAGGTCCCCACGCCAAGCGGGGGCTTCTTTCCGTGGGAGCTCTCAGCCCGGCAGCACCGCGGCCCCGTCGAGCAGGTGGGGCAGGGTGCCGAGGGCGCCGTCGCGCAAAGCCTCGGGCAGCAGCGCCTCCGGCAGGTCCTGGTAGCAGACGGGCCGCAGGAAGCGGCGGATCGCCAGGGTGCCGACCGACGTCGAACGCCCGTCGGAGGTCGCCGGGAACGGCCCGCCGTGCACCATCGCGTGGCTCACCTCGACGCCCGTCGGCCAGCCGTTGGCCAGGATGCGCCCGGCCCTCGTCTCCAGCACCGGCAGGAGCCGCTTCGCCAGGGCGGTGTCGGAGGGCTCGATGTGCAGCGTCGCCGTGAGCTGCCCTTCGAGCGCCGCGGTGACGCGCAGCAGCTCCTCCTCGTCGCGGCACCGCAGGACGAGCGACGAGGCGCCGAAGACCTCGTGGCCGAGGCTCCGGTCGGCGATGAAGTCCGCGCCCTCCGCCACGAACAGCGCGCCCGCACCGCGGTTGGCGCCCTCGCCGGCCCGGCCTTCTGCCGCCCGGGTGACGCGGCTGTTGACCTCCAGGGCCTTCCGCCCCGCCTCGTAGGCTTGATGGATGCCGGGCGTCAGCATGGCGGGGGGCGCGTAGCCGGCGAGGGCCGAGGCCGCGGAGTCCATGAAGGCGTCGAGGCCGGTCCCGGCCAGCGCCAGCACGAGGCCGGGGTTGGTGCAGAACTGGCCGGCCCCCATCGTCAGCGAGCCCACGAAGCCCTGGCCCAGCGCCTCGGCCCGCGCCGCCAGCGCCCCCGGCAGGAGGTAGACCGGGTTGATGCTGCTCATCTCGGCGTAGACCGGGATGGGCTCGGGCCGCGCCGCCGCCAGGGCGGCCAGCGCCAGCCCGCCGCCGCGCGAGCCCGTGAAGCCCACCGCCTTGACGCGCGGGTCCTTCACCAGCGCGGCGCCGGTGTCGTTGCCGCCGAGCAGCAGCGAGAAGGTGCCGGGCGGCAGGCCGTGGGCCGCCACGGCCCGGCGGACCGCCGAGCCCACGAGTTCGCCGGTGCCGGGGTGGGCGGGATGGCCCTTCACCACCACGGGGCAGCCGGCCGCCAGCGCCGAGGCCGTGTCGCCGCCCGCCACCGAGAAGGCCAGCGGGAAGTTGCTGGCGCCGAACACCGCCACGGGGCCCAGCGGGACGTGGCGCTGCCGCAGGTCCGGGCGCGCCAGGGGCTTGCGGTCGGGCAGAGCGGTATCGACCCGGAGGTCGAGCCAGTGGCCGGCCCGAACCCAGGCGGCGAAGAGCCTGAGCTGGCCGACCGTGCGGCCGCGTTCGCCCTCGATGCGGGCGCGGGGCAGGCCGGATTCGGCGCAGGCGCGGGCGATGAGCTCGTCGCCGAGCGCCAGGATCTCCTCGGCGATGGCGTCCAGGAAGGCCGCGCGGGCCTCGGGCGCTGTGCCGCGATAGGCGTCGAAGGCGTCGGCCGCCAGCGCGCAGGCGCGCTCGACCTCGGCCTCGCCCGCGAACGCGAAGGCGGGTTCGAGCGTCCCGCCGGTCGCGGGGTCGACGGCCTTGAAGGTGGCGGCGCGGCCCGACAGCCGCTCGGAGCCGATCACGATGTCGCCGGTCAATGCCATGGTGGTTCTCCTGTCCGGGGGCGGGCCGCCATCGCGGCGCCCCGGCGTGCGTGTCTCTCGCCTATCGGCTAATCCGCCGCGCCCCGCTTGTCACGCCGCGGGGCGAAAGCGGCGCGTGCGGGACCGTCCCCTCAGCTTGCTGGGAGACGAAACCCGAAGTAGAAAATCGGCGCTTTTCTGCGCAGAGCCGCCGCGCCGCCGATCCCGCAACGCGACGGTAACCATTTTATTCGAGAATTTTGTCGTATCCTCCGCCCAATTGCCGACACCTGGCGCCGGTCTCATGGCGCTCCCCTTGAATCGAGACGCGCGTCACGATGATCCAGTCCGCCGCCGCCCCGATGACGCCCGCGCCCCGGCCAGACGCGGGCCTCCGCGCCCTGTGCGGCATCGCGGCCTTCTACCGGATCGCCGCCGATCCCACGCACCTCCAGCGCGAACTGGCCCTGGTCGGCCGGGACGCGGCGGTCGAGGACCTGATGCGCGCGAGCGGGATGATCGGGCTGAAGGCGCGGCGGGTGACGCGCACGACGGAGAAGCAGCTCGTCGCCACCCCCACGCCGGCCATCGCCCGGCTGCGCCAGGGCGGCTTCGTGGTGTTCGGCGGCCGGCTGCCCGACGGGCGCCTGCGCATCGTCGACCCCGTCACCAGCATCGACCGGGCGCTCTCGGTCGACGAGTTCCTGGCCGAGGTGGAGCCGGGGCTGCTGCTCGTCGGCCGGCGGATCGGGGGCGCGGGGCACGACCCGAAGAGCTTCGGCTTCCGCTGGTTCCTGCCCTCGATCTGGCGCTACCGCCGGCCGCTCGGCCACGTGCTGCTGGCCTCGCTCTTCGTGCAGATCTTCGCGCTGGTGACGCCGCTGTTCTTCCAGGTGGTGGTCGACAAGGTGCTGAGCCACAAGGGATACTCGACCCTGATCGTGCTCGTGGTGGGCATCGTCATCGTGGGGCTGTTCGACGTCGTCCTCCAGTACCAGCGCACCTACGCGCTCTCCCACACGACGAACCGCATCGACGTGGAGCTCGGCCAGCGGCTGTTCCGCCACCTGCTGCACCTGCCGCTCTCCTATTTCGAGACCCGCGCCGCCGGCCAGACGGTGGCGCGCGTGCGCGAGCTGGAGAACATCCGTGCCTTCCTCACCGGCCAGGGGCTGTTCTCGGCGCTCGACCTCGTCTTCACCTTCGTGTTCTTCGGCGTGCTCTTCGCCTATTCGTGGAAGCTCACGCTCGTCGTCGTGCTGTCGATCCCCTTCTACCTGCTCATCGCCTTCGGCTTCAGGCCCGCCCTGCAGGAGCAGGTGCGCGAGAAGTTCAACACCGGCGCCATGAGCCAGCAGTTCCTGGTCGAGGCCGTGGTGGGCATCCAGACCGTGAAGGCCTCGGCGGTCGAGCCCATCATGCAGTCGCAGTGGGAGGAGCGCCTCGCCGCCTACGTCAAGACCTCGTTCGGCGTCACCATGCTGTCGGCCTTCGCCCAGAACGGCGTGCAATACGTGTCGCGCCTGACGACGGCCCTGCTGATGCTGTTCGGCGCCAAGGCGGTGATCGACGGCGAACTCTCCATCGGGGCGCTGGTGGCCTTCAACATGATCGCCGCCCAGGTGACCGCGCCGGTGCTGCGCCTGAGCCAGCTCTACCAGGACTTCCAGCAGGTGCAGGTGTCGGTGGAGCGCCTGGGCGACATCCTCAACGCGCCGGCCGAGCCCGCGATCCGGGCCCGCACCGTGCTGCCGCCGCCCCGCGGGCTGATCGAGTTCCGCAACGTCACCTTCCGCTACCGCCCCGGTGCCAACGACGTGGTGAAGGGCGTGAGCCTGCAGATCAGGCCCGGCGAGGTCGTGGGCATCGTGGGGCCGTCGGGCTCGGGCAAGTCGACCCTGACCAAGCTGATCCAGCGCCTCTACATCCCCCAGGACGGGCAGATCCTGCTCGACGGCGCGGACCTGACCCAGGTGGACCCCGCCTGGCTGCGCGCCAACATCGGCGTCGTGCTGCAGGAGAACCTCCTGTTCAACCGCACCATCCACGACAACATCGCGCTCGCGGCCCCCGCCATGCCCCGTGCCCAGGTCATCGCCATCGCCAAGCTGTCGGGCGCCGACGAGTTCATCGCCAAGCTGCCGGCCGGCTACGACACGGTGATCGAGGAGCGCGGCGCCAACCTGTCGGGCGGGCAGCGCCAGCGCATCGCCATCGCGCGGGCGCTCGCCACCAACCCGCCCATCCTGATCTTCGACGAGGCGACCTCGGCGCTCGACTACGAGAGCGAGCGGGTGATCCAGAACAACATGCGCCAGATCGTGCGCAACCGCACCGTGATCATCATCGCGCATCGCCTGGCCGCGGTGAGGCCCTGCGACCGCATCATCGGCATGGAGGACGGCCGCATCATCGAGGCGGGGCCGCACGACGAGCTGATCGAGCGGCAGGACGGCCTGTACCGCAAGCTGTGGGCGCTCCAGAACGAACAGGTCCGCGCATGAGCACCCTGCCGGTCAGAGCCGACCCGCCCAAGCCCCCCGTCCCGCGCCGCATCCGGCTGCGCCGCGGCGACCACGAGTTCCTGCCCGCCGCGCTGGAGATCCTGGAGACGCCGCTGTCGCCCATCCGCGGCAGCATGATCGCCACCATCTGCGCCTTCGTCACCGTGGCGCTCGCGTGGTCCTACGTGGGCCGGGTCGACATCATCGCCACCGCCCAGGGCAAGATCCAGCCGGTCGGCCGCACCAAGACCATCCAGCCGCTGGAGACCGGCAAGGTGCTGGGGGTCGCGGTGCAGAACGGGGCCCGCGTGACGGCGGGCCAGGTGCTGCTGACGCTCGATCCCGGCGAGGCCCGGGCCGACGAGGGCACGCTCCAGGCCGACCTCCAGTCCGAGCGCGCCGAGGTGGCGCGCCGCGCCGCCGCCCTCGATCTTGCGGCCCGTCGCGCGCTGAAGCCCCCCGTGCCCGCCATCGCCTTTCCCCCCGACATCCCGCCGCTCATCGCGGCGCGCGAGCAGCGCGTGCTGGAGGGCGACGTCGCCCAGCTCGCCAGCGCCGTCGCCAGCCTCGACGGGCAGGTGAAGGAGAAGACCGCGGAGCGCGACCGGCTCAAGGGCACGATCGACGCCCAGCAGGTGCTGGTGGCGACGCTGAAGGAGCGCGTCGACATGCGCCAGACCCTCCAGGCGACGAACTCGGAATCGCGCGCCAAGGTGATCGACGCCCTCGAACTGATGCAGACCCAGGCCGCGACCCTGGCCTCGGAGCGGGGCCAGATCGGCGAGATCGACGCGAGCCTCGGGCGCCTCGCGCGCGACATCGAGAAGAGCTACGCGTCCTTCTCGGCCGAGAACGCCCAGAAGCTCGCCGACGCCGAGCGGCTCATCGACGGCAACACCGAGAAGCTCAACAAGGCGCGGATCAAGACCGCCGACATGACGCTGCACAGCCCCATCGACGGCACGGTGTCGGGCTCGATCATCACCTCGGTCGGGCAGGTCGTGACGGTGGGCGAGCAGGTGATGCAGATCGTGCCGCTCGACGCCGCGCTGGAGATCGAATGCTACCTGCCCAACGGCGACGTGGGCTTCGTGCGCAAGGACCAGAAGGCGGTCGTCAAGGTCGAGTCCTTCCCCTTCACCGACTACGGCACCATCGACGCCGCGGTGATCCGCGTCGCCCACGATGCCATCCCCCAGCCCGACGCGGACCAGCGCGAGCAGAACCCCGCGGCGGCCGCCAAGGACAGCATGTTCGGCGGCGCCCAGCGCTTCCAGAACCTCGTCTTCCCCGTGACGCTGGCCATGGACCGCACCACGATGCCGTCCGAGGGGACGGACGTGCCGCTCGTGCCCGGCATGGCCGTGACGGTGGAGATCAAGACCGGCACCCGGCGCATCCTCAGCTTCCTGTTCTCCCCCATCCTCCAGGTCGCCACCACGGCGCTGCGGGAACGGTGACGGCACCGTCCCGATCGCCCGCGACGCCGATCCGCGTCAGGGTTCGTCGTCGTCCTCGCCCATCAGCGCGTCGAGCTCGCGCGCCACGGTGCGGGCGTCCTCCTCGGAATGGCCGAGCTGCGGGATGTCGTTGACCACGGCCGGCAGGTTGGTCGAGCCGTCGTAGACGGTCCAACTGCCGTCGTCCTCCCGGCGAGCCTCGTAGCGCGGTGCCATGTCGGATCCCTCCGCCGGGATCCTGCCCCGCCCGGTCACCCTCGGCAAGGCCGCCCCCTCAAGGCGCCGGGTTCTGGTGCACCTGGTGGATGGCGTCGATGCGGTCCTCGAGCTCCGGCGTGATGGCCACCTCGGTCGAGGCCAGGGCGGTCTCCAACTGCGCGATCGTCGTGGCGCCGACGATGTTCGAGGTCACGAAGCGCCGGGTCGTCACGAAGTTGAGCGCCATCCCGACCGGGTCGACGCCGACGTCGCGGGCGAGGTCGAGGTAGGCCTGGATCGCCACCTCCACCCCGGGCTTCTCGTAGCGCTGGCCGCGGTTGAACAGGGTGGACCGGGCCCCGGCCGGCCGCGCGCCGTTCCGGTACTTGCCGGTGAGGTAGCCCTGGCCGAGGGGCGAATAGGCCAGCAGGCCCACGTCCTCGCGCAGGCCGATCTCGGCGAGGCCGATCTCGTAGGTGCGGTTGACGAGGTTGTAGCTGTTCTGGATCGAGGCGACGCGCGGGCCCCGTCCCGCCTCGGCGAGGGCGAGGAAGCGCATCACGCCCCAGGGCGTCTCGTTGCTGAGCCCGACGTGGCGGATCTTGCCCTCCTCGACGAGCCGCCCGAGCGCGCCGAGCGTGTCGGCGATCGGCACCGAGTCGTCGGGCTTCGGCAGGTCGCGGAACACGTTGCCGCCGGCGCCGAACAGGCTCACGGCGCGGTCGGGCCAGTGGAGCTGGTAGAGGTCGATGTAGTCGGTCCGGAGCCGCTTCAGCGACTGCTCGACGGCGTAGCGGATGTTGCCCTCGTCGAGCCGGGCGCCCTTGCCGTCCGGGCGCAGCCAGTCGCTCGACGACCGGCCCGACACTTTCGAGGCGATGACGAGGCGCTCGCGGCCGCCGCGGCTCTTCAGCCAGGTGCCGATGATCCGCTCGGTCGAGCCCTGTGTCTCGGCCCGGGGCGGGATGGAATACATCTCGGCCGTGTCGATGAAGTTGATGCCGCGGCCGATCGCGAGGTCGAGCTGGGCATGGCCCTCGGCTTCGGTGTTCTGCTGGCCCCAGGTCATGGTGCCGAGGCAGAGCGACGTGACGTCGAGCCCGGTGCGGCCGAGCTTGCGCTTTTCGAACATGCAGGGATCTCCGCCGGATCGTGGCGCCCGGCTCGTGCGGGGTCATAGGGCGGCCGGGCGGGGCTGTCGAGGCGGCGCGGGGTCCCGCCCATGACGAGGCCCATGACGGATCGCGAGGTGACGATGCCGCGTCCCAGGCAGCGCGTCGGTCTGGATTCGAAAGGCTATGGGCCTTTTGCGGTCAGGGCAGAGCCTGTGGGCACTCAGATTGCAGTGGGATCTCAGATTCCCCCCTCCCTGAGCAAGGGTCCGAAGGACCCGTGTCGTCCTTCGACAGGCTCAGGATGAGAGGACGAGAGGAGCCCTCCGTGCGGGAGCTTCCCACTCGTCTCGTCCTTCGACACGGGCGCTCCGCGCCCCGCTCAGGATGAGGGAGAATGGAGTATTGTCCAGCCTCGATGAGTGCCTATGAGGCACCGCCCTGCAACCCGCCGAAGGGCTCGCCCTTTGGATCATTTGCGCAGGGTCGCATCACTCTAAAGCAGCCCTTCGGGGCGCTCCACGCCTGGACGCTCGACCACGCCGCGGAGGTCGAGCGGGCGCGAGAGGAGTTCGACGGGCGGTCGACCTCTGATGGCGCCCGGCAACTCCTTTTCAACCATGGTGCAAGCCCGAGGCCGGCTCTAACCACCGGTCAACATCTCCGGTCCATCGTCACGCTACGCAACCGGACAATGTGAACCCCGCCATGGCGTATCAGAAATACCGCCTCGTCACCCGCAGCGACTTCGACGGCCTCGTCTGCGGCATGCTGCTGCGCGATCTCGGCCTCGTGGACGAGATCAAGTTCGTCCATCCCAAGGACATGCAGGACGGCGCGGTGCCGATCACCGAGCGCGACATCATCACCAACCTGCCCTACGTGCCGGGGTGCCACCTGGCCTTCGACCACCATTCCAGCGAGGTCGAGCGGGGCGGCGGCGGAGGGGCGGGCAACCACATCATCGAGGCCTCGGCCCCCTCGGCGGCCCGCGTGGTCTACAACTACTACGGCGGCGCGCGGACCTTCCCCCGGGTCTCGGCCGAGCTGATGGCCGCGGTCGACAAGGCCGATTCGGCCCAGTTCTCCCGCGACGAGATCCTCGATCCCCAGGGCTGGGTCCTGCTCAACTTCCTCATGGATTCGCGCACCGGGCTCGGCCGCTTCCGCGAATTCCGCATCTCCAACTACGAGCTGATGATGCAGATGATCGAGCGCTGCCGCAGCGGCTCGCTGCAGGACGTGCTGGCGCTGCCCGACGTGAGGGAGCGGATCGATCTCTACATGGCGCATCGCGAGGTCTTCGCCGTGCAGCTCCGCCGCTGCGCGACCGTGCACGGCAATGTCGTGGTGCTCGACCTGCGCGAGGAGGAGATCATCTACGCGGGCAACCGCTTCATGATCTACGCCATGTTCCCGCAGTGCGACGTGTCGGTCCACGTGATGTGGGGTCTGCGGAAGCAGAACACCGTCTTCGCGGTCGGCAAGTCGATCATCGACCGGGGTTCGGCGGCCGACGTCGGCGCGCTGTGCCTGCGCTACGGCGGCGGCGGCCACGAGGCGGCCGGCACCTGCCAGGTCGCCAACGAGCGGGCCGTGACCGTCCGGGGGGAGATCATCGCGGCCCTGTCCGGGGGCCCGTTCCGGGCGGCGGCCTGACGCGGCCCGGCTCCGCGTGGTAGGGCTTCCACGGAGATGAACATGTCGACCGAGGGGACGTTCGCCCCTCGGTCGAGCCTCGATGACGAGGCACGTCTCTCGGCGGTGGCGCGGCGTCGCTCACCCGCTCCACACCGGACTGGCCTTGGCCGCTTCCCGCCTCCTCAAGACCGCGCTGATCCTGGCCTCGCTCGGCCTCCCGCCGTCGTCGGCCCGGGCCGTGTCGGGACCGGAGCCCCCGCCCCCCGCCCGCGAGGTCTTCGTCCCGAGCCTCTGGGACCCCGCCTCGCCCCCGCCCAAGCCCGATCCGGCGGCGCTGAAGCCGCTCCTCATCGTCACCGGCCAGGACGACCCGCCCTTCGCCTTCGCGGCGGCCGACGGCACGCCGGCGGGCTTCGACGTCGACCTCGCCCGCGCGATCTGCGACGAGCTCAAGGTGAGCTGCACCGTGCAGGCCAGGCGCTGGGACACGATCCTGCCGGCCATCGCGGCGGGCGCGGGCGACGCCGCGGTGGCGTCGGTCGCCATCACGGCGACGGCCGCGCGCACGGTCGACTTCACCGGGCCCTATTACCGCACGCCGGCGCGCTTCGTGGCCCGGACCTCGGCGAAGGTCGGCGACGTGCTGCCCGAGACCGTCGCGGGCCGGCGCATCGGCGTGCAGAGCGGCACGGCCCACGAAGCCTATCTCAGGGCCTTCTTCCCCGCCGCGACGCCGGTCCCCTTCGCCACGCCCGCCGACCTCCGGGACGCCGTGGCGGGCGGGGCGGTGGACCTCGGCTTCGGCGACGGCATCGGGCTCGCGGGCTGGCTGAACGGGCCGGTGGGGAGCGCCTGCTGCGCCTTCGCGGGCGGCCCCTTCACGGAGACGCATTTCTTCGGCGAGGGCGCCGGCATCGCGGTGCGGCGCGGGCGCGACGGCCTGCGCGTCGCGCTCGACTACGCGCTGTGGCGCCTCGCGCAGGACGGCACCTACACCGACCTGTGGCTCAAGTATTTCCCGGTCAGCCCCTATTAGGGTCGCCCGGTCGATGGTCGCGCGTCCCCGCTGGGGCCTGGAACCTGATGTCTTCACACATCACTGACGCTCGGCGTTTGCGCCCTTCTCCCCTCGGGGCTAGCGTCGGCACACATCTCGGCGCCCGCGGGGGTTGCCCTTCTCCCGCTTGCGGGAGAAGGGCAACCCCCGGCCAAAGAAAGGGGCTACCGAAGCAGCCCCGAGGGTTCCGAACGGATCGGGATCGCCCACCTTTCAGCGGCGGCCCTGCGGCGGCTTGCCCTTGGTGACGGGGGCGGGCCGGGCGGCGGGCTTCGGCGCGACCTTGGCGGTGAGGGGAGCGCTGTTGCCGACGGGGGAGGTCTGCGCCTGGGAGGCCGACTTCAGGTCGCCCGGCACGGCCGGACTCACGCCGGCCGGGGCCGCGGTGGCGGGGGCGCCGGTCGGCGCCGAGGATGCGGCCGCCTTCTTGCCCGACGCCATGCCGGCCGGCGCCTTCGCGCCCGACGGCGAGGCCGCGGGCGTCCGCGTGGTGCCGGAGGTGGCGGCACCGTTGCCCACGGGCGCGAGGCTCATGTCGGGGCCGGTCCCCGGCGCGGCCGACGTCGGCGGAACGCTGGCGGTCTTCGGCACGATGGCCTGCGGCGCGTCGAGGTCGGGGTCGGTCTTCACGGCCTCGCGCGGGGCCGGCTCGCCCAGGGTGGGGTTCGACGGCGTCGGCGTGACGGCGGCGACCTTCGGGGCGGGCGTGACGGTCTCGGGGTCGTCGATGTCGGGGGACTCGTCGCGCGTCGAGCGCGCGACATGGCCCGCCGTGTCGCCGAGCGCGTGGACGGCATGGGAGGGCTTGGTGTTCTCAGGCTCGCGGTCGATGTCCACGAGGTCGTCGCGGCCCTGGTCGGTGAGGCCAGGCATGTCGCCGTTGACCTCGACCGACTGGGTCGGCTCCTCGGGCTCGAAGGCGCCGGTGTCGCGCGGCAGCAGGGTGTCGCCCATGCTGTCGTGGAGCGCGATGATCTCCTTGGCCTGATCCCAGTGCGCCTGGTCGCGGCCGTGCGGGTGCCCTTCGCTCTCCCAGATCTCGTGGGCCTTGCGGGCGATGCGCTCGTGGTCGGAATCCTGCGCCATTCAGAGTCTCCCAGGGGTGTCGGCGGGGAGGTCCTCGGCCTGGCGGCGGACCTCCTCGTCCATCTCGTCGAGGCCGTCGGCCGTCTCGCCCGGGATGGTGGGGCGGCTCCGCTCGGCCTCGGCGACGTCTTCCAGCGTCATGCTCTCGGGGTCCATGGACGTGTCGCCGCCTTCGAGGTCGGGACTCTTCGGCTCGAAGGGCTCGACGTCGAGGATGTCCCGCTCGGAGGGGTCGCGCTCGGTCTCGTCCTGGGTCATCGCGTCGCCTCCATATCGTCGCCGTGCCGCCATGGCAACGCCGCCGCCATGAGCCGGTTCCAGCGACCATCCCCCGCGCGCGGCCCGTCCCTCACGAGGGCCGGCCGGCGTCCGCGAGGGCGTGGAGGCGGTCGGCCGCGGCCTGGGCGAAGCGGATCATCATGGCGCGGCGCGTGGCGCCGGCGAGCTTCTGCGCGATGGCCTCGCGCACCACCTCGGCCCCGTAGCCGTCCGCCACGATGATCCCGGTCTCGTCCGGCATGACGGCCATCGGCAGCGTCACGGGGATGGCGAAGAACAGCCGGTCGCAGAAGGCGCGGTAATGGTGCCACTTGCGGTCGGCCCGGAGGTCCGCCAGCGAGGACTTCACCTCGACGATGGTGATGGCCCCGTCCGGCCCGAGCCCGACGATGTCGGGGCGCCGGCCGTCGCTGAGCACGAGTTCCGTGACGGTGGCGATGTTGCGGGCCCGGAGCAGGCGCCGCGTGCCGCGCACCACCTCGCGCGCAGTCTCGGATTGCCGCCCGTCGTCGGGCAGCGCGATGATGGAATCGAGCATCGGCCTCTGGCGTCGAACCCCGCGCGTCCGCTCGCGAAGGGGGTCGCGGGAGACTAAGCAGACTTGCGTTGGAAGGCCAACGCTTCGTCTGCTGAGATCCT
>CAXTBR010000076.1:0-23580 GCA_964242785.1 uncultured Lichenihabitans sp.
TGTCCGGGAAGGGTCAACAGCAGATGCACGACGGCAACTTCGATCAACCCTGACATTGTTCACGCCCGATCGCGTCGGCTGACGAGTATTCTCGGCCGATGATCAACGCCCTGGACCTACGCGCGACGGATCAGCAGACCGCGCGTCCACAAGCCCGTCGCGGTCTCATCGTATTCGGCCGCATCAAGGTCGGCGAGTTCACACTAGGCCCAGTCGTGGAGCCTCGGCCCCTTGGTGCCGTGTCCAGCCGACAACCGCTGCCAGATCGCGGCGTCCAGGCCGCGTGCGATCTCCTCGGCGGTGCCGGCGAAGACCGGCCTCTTGCCCCAGGAGTCGAACTGACTGGTCTCATTGACGCCGAGCACGGAGCCCTTGCCGGCACGGCGGAGCGCCGTTTCAAGCGCCGCCACGCCATAGACGCTGTCGGCCGCGACCCGTCGAAAGGGCATGCCCGCCGCGAGGGCGCGCTCGATCATAGCCGTGGCGATCTGCGGCTTCGTCGCAAAGCCCGCATCGCTCGGCACATGAGCGGCTGTCAGGCGAGCCGGATCATCCGTCCACACCTTCGGAAGATACAGCGCGCGATCGATGAAGGCCTGGCCGCGGCGCGAGACGTAACGCGCAAACACCCCGATCTGGCCGTTGGTGACCTTAGCCCGCCGAACCGGTATACTGGCGGTTCACACCACACGATGCATGGCCTTGTTTCAAAAACCCCGTCGCGTCGATCACCAGCACGGCATCCTCATCGGCCAGGTTGTCGATCACGTGATCGCGCACGATGTCCCGCAAAGCATCCGCATCCCAACGCCCACGCCCCAGAATGGCCTGCTAGCGCCACGGGCCACGATCACCTGCCGCCTCCGCGCGCATCCATCCGGTCTTGCGCTGCTCGGTCCCAAGAAGACCGTCCAGGAACAGCCCGGCAGAGGCCGCCACACGCTCCTGCGTGAACAAGGGACGCATCCGAGACCTCACATCCCGCAACGCACAGGCCCACAAATCCAGCGTCGTCTCGATCGAGGCTCCCGCCACTCCATGACCTCCGAAGCATGGTGGCTCACCGATCCAGAACTTAACAAAAATCGCAACTGTCATGGTAGAGACTCGCCGTGCCGCACCTCGGCGCAATGGCCCGTGCAGAGCCAGCTGGATTCTGCCACCATCAAGGTGTCATGGTCGATACTGTCGTCAAGCCACCCACCGTCAGAGCGTCGAGCGTCACGTGAAGCTGCTGACATACGAGGCAGGACAGTGCTTCGAGGCTCTTGCGTGGAAAAAAGATCTCCGTTACCACGATCGTTGTAGGTGAACAAAGCCTTGTCCGGTGCTCGACCGAGCAAGGCTAATAAAATCGGGCAACCGGGAGGGATATATGAATTCGTCGCTGCACATCACGACACGTCGCGTTTTCGCCGCAATGGCAGCCACTTCGCTCTTGATTGGCGCGGTGAGTATGGCGCCGGCCTACGCGCAAAGCGTCACAATTCCGATCATCGTGAAGGACACCACGTCCTTCTATTGGCAAATCGTGCTGGCCGGTGCCCGGAAGGCCGGCAAGGATCTCGGTGTCACGGTACCCGAACTGGGCGCCCAGGCCGAAACCGACGTCAACGGGCAGATCTCGATTCTGGAGAATGCCGTCGCCGGCAAGCCCGCGGCTGTCGTCATTGCCCCCACCGAAGCCAAGGCTCTCGGCAAGCCGATCGATGAAGCTGCGTCGAAGGTCAAGGTCATCGGCATCGACTCGTCGGCTGACTCCACCGCCTTCACATCGTTCCTGACCACCGACAACGTCCAGGGCGGGCGCGTTGCCGCCGACGGGCTCGCGCAGGCCATCGCGGCCATCAATGGCGGCAAGGTCGAAGGCGATGTGGCGCTGATCACCAATGCGCCGGGGGCCGGCTCGCTGGAAGCGCGCGCGAAGGGCTTCAAGGAGCAACTCGCCGCCAAGTATCCGAAGCTGAAGCTCGTCGCCGACAGGTATGCGGACGGTCAGGCGACAACGGGACTCAACATCGCCACGGACCTGATCACGGCCAACCCCAACCTCAAAGGCATCTTCGCCTCGAACCTGATCATGGCGCAGGGCGTGGGCCAAGCGGTCGCGGAGAACAATCTGGGCGGCAAGGTCGCCTTGGTCGGCTTCGACTCGGACGAAAAGCTGATTTCGTTCCTGAACCAGGGCGTCATCTCGGGCCTCGTGATTCAGGACCCCTACCGCATGGGATATGACGGCATCAAGACGGCGCTCGCGGCCTCGAAAGGCGAGGCGACCGAGAAGAACGTCGACACCGGAGCCAATCTCGTCACCAAGACGAACATGAAGGACCCCAAGATCGACGCGCTGCTCAATCCGAAGCTGAAGTGACCGCTGGCGAGGCCAGAGCGAACGAGGCCCGAGCCGTCGCAAGCGGCTCGGACGTCAACGGGTCGGGGCCATCCTGCGATCAGCTTCCGCCTCAACCCCAGGCGGAAAACGGCGCCACGTGCCTCCGGAGCAGGGATGAACATCATGGCTCACGCGCAAGCCCGATCCCTTGGGAGCCGGGCGCCCGACGCGACCCCGATTCTCGAGCTGCGCGGCCTAGAGAAGCGCTATCCCGGCACACATGCGCTGAAACCCGTCAACCTCGCCTTCGCGGCCGGCGAAGTGCATGCGATCGTCGGTGAGAACGGCGCCGGCAAGTCGACACTGATCAAGCTCCTCACCGGAGCGATCGCGCGCTCGGGCGGCGACATGGTGTGGGAAGGCGCGGCCGTGCCTCTCTCGACGCCGCTGGAAGCGCAGGCGCTCGGCATCAACGCGGTGCACCAGGAAGTGGTGCTCTGCCGCCATCTCACGGTGGCGGCCAACATCTTCCTCGGCGACGAGGAGACGCGCTACGGCCTTCTCAAGCATCGCGCCATGGTGCGCGATGCGCAGAAGATCCTCGACGATCTCGGGTTCCACCTGCCCGCGGGAATCATGCTCGGCGACCTCACGATCGGTCAGCAGCAACTGGTCGCCGCCGCCCGCGCCACCGTTCGCGGCACGAAGTTCCTCATCTTCGACGAGCCGACCGCCTATCTCACCCGACGAGAGGCCGATCAACTCTTCGCCCTGATCCGTCGGTTGAAGGCCGAGGGGGTGACGATCGTCTACATCAGTCATCGCATGGAGGAGGTCTTCGAGCTCGCGGATCGCGTTTCGGTCCTTCGCGACGGCACCTATGTGGGCACGCGGCTCATCGGGGAAACCGACGAGCCCGAACTGGTCCGCATGATGATCAATCGTTCGCTGGAGCAGATCTACCACAAGCAGCACTTCACGTTCGGTCCGCCGATCCTGGAAACGCGAGGTCTTTCGGGCAAGGGCTTCGCGGATGTCTCGATCGCCGTGCGGGAAGGCGAGATCGTCGGGCTCTACGGCCTGATCGGCGCAGGCCGCAGCGAATTCGTCACAACGGTCTACGGGCGCCACACGAAGACGGCGGGCGACATCCTGTGGAAGGGACAACCGGTCGACATCCGGTCCGAGCACGAAGCGATCCGCCTCGGCATGGCGCTCGCGCCGGAGTCGCGCCGCGACCAGGGCCTGTGCCTCAATCTTCCCGTCGGCTTCAACGTCAACCTGCCCGTCTACAAGCGGATCAGCCACAACGGCTTCATCTCGGGCCGGGAGGAGAAGGCGGGTGCCGAACGCCAGATCGCGGACCTCCGCATCAAGACGCCCACGCGGCACGCGCTCGCGTCCAGTCTGTCGGGAGGCAACCAGCAGAAGATCGTGATTGGCAAGTGGCTGGGTCATGGCGCCAAGCTGTTCATCTTCGACGAGCCGACGGTGGGCGTGGACGTCGGCACCAAGGCAGAGATCTATCGCCTGTTCTCCACGCTGCTGGACGAGGGCGCCGGCATCGTCCTCATCTCCTCCTACCTGCCGGAAGTGTACGAGCTCGCCGACACGCTGCATGTCTTCCGTCGCGGCCGCCAGGTCGCGACCTACGGGTTCCGCAGCGTGAGCGACGAGACGGTGCTGACCGAAGCCATCGGAACGGCTTGAGACCAGACTTCCCCCCGAGAGGTACCATGGCCGCCATCGACGCCGTCGCCGAACCGAAGCCTAAGCCTAAGCCTAAGCGCAACTACAACATCCTGTTCGGGCTCACCCTCCTGGCCCTGCTGGTGCTGATGTGGGTTGCGCTGTCCATCGCCACACCCTCGTTCGCGACCGGCATCAACGTCGCCAACCTGATGCGCCAGGGCGCGATGATCGCCATTCTGGCGATCGGGCAGACCTTCGTCATCATCACGAGCGGCATCGACCTGTCGGTGGGAGCGGTGGTGGGCTTCTGCACCGTCACAACGGCCCTGATGATCAACGCCGGCTGGCCGATCTGGATGGCGGTCGCCGCGACGCTGCTGGTCGGCGTCGCCATCGGCCTGTTCCACGGCTTCGGCATCGTGCGGATGGGCCTGCCGCCCTTCATCATCACGCTCGCCACCCTGACCGCGCTGCGCGGGATCGGGCTGCTCATCACCAACGGCAATTCCATCAATATCAAGAGCGACGATTTTCAGGCCTTCTCGCGCGGCTCGTTCATCGGCGTCCCCAACCTCTTCTGGATGGTCATCCTGATCGCCGTTCCGGCCTATGGCTTTCTCCAGCATACCCGATGGGGACGCTACCTGTTCTCGGTCGGCTCCAACGCCGAAGCGGCGCGACTGTCGGGCGTCAACGTCACCCGCACGATCTACATGGCCTATACGCTGTCCGGCTTCTGCGCCTCGTTCGTGGGCGTGCTGCTGGCCTCGCGGATCGGCATCGGCAATCCGACGCAGGCGGAGGGGTGGGAGCTGCAGGCCATCGCCTCATCGGTGATCGGCGGCACCTCGCTTTTCGGCGCGATCGGCTCTGTGCACGGGCCGCTGCTCGGTGCCGCCATCCTGGCGACCATCAACAACGGCGCCAACCTCATGAACGTCAACTCGTTCTGGCAGCGCATCATCACCGGCGTCCTGATCATCGTCATCGTCTATTTCGATGGTCTGAGGCGCAAGAGAGGGCGATGATACGCCCGGCGCTCTCCTGCGGACCGGCGTGGCTCGACACGCACGCCGGCCTGCACGGTCCGGACCGTCGCAAAACGCACGCCGTGTCGCGCGCTGCCCCCCGGGACCTCGGTGCTGCGACCGGCCTATGGCCCGGGGGTGATGATGCCTGAGCCTGCCTCCTTCACGCTCGCGGTCTGCGCCGAGATGGTGTTCCGCGAACTGCCGATCATCGAGCGCGTGCGCAGGATCCACGCGCTCGGCTTCCAGGTTGAGATCTGGGACTGGACATGCCACGACATCGACGCTCTCAGGGCCACCGGGGCGACCTTCTCGTCCATGACCGGCTACGTGACAGGCACCCTCGCCGACGACGCGGGCGCCGACGAGCTGCTGCGAACGGCCGAGCAGTCGATACCGGTCGCCAAGAGGCTCGCTATCCCGCGGCTCAACCTTCACGGCACCGGCCTGGACAGCAAGGGCCTGCCGGTGAAGCCGAGCCACCAGGTCTCGGGTGACATGTGGTTGAAGGCACAGCACACGCTGACGCGCATCGCCGATCTCGGCCAGCGACACGGCGTGATGTTCGTGCTCGAGAACCTCAACGCGCCCGTCGACCATCCCGGCGTGCCGTTCGGCCGCGCCGAGGACTGCCTGGCGCTGGTGGAGGCCGTGAACCGGCCCGAGCTGCGCCTGATGCTCGACCTCTATCACGCACAGATCGGAGAGGGGAACCTGATCGGGTTGGTGCGGCGCGCGCTGCCCTTCATCGGCGAGATCCAGGTCGCCGACGTGCCGGGGCGCTGCGAGCCGGGCACCGGCGAGATCAACTACCCCGCCATCGCGCGCGCGTTGAAGGCGCTCGGCTACACGGGCACGGTCGGCCTCGAGGCTTTCGCGTCGGGTGACGACGTCCTGGCGCTGCAGCGTTTTCGCCAGGCCTTCACGGTTCCAACCGGGCGCGACGCGGGCTGAACCACATCGCCGTCCTCCTGCTTCCTGAAAGGATGCCAGACGTGATCACCATCGGATTGCTGGGTGCGGGCCGCATCGGCGCCCTTCATGGGCGCAACATCGCGGGGAATCCCAAGGCCGAGCTCGTCGCCATCGCCGACGCCGTCGCGGCGCCGGCCGAAGCGCTTGGGGCCGAACTCGGCGTTGCGGTGCGCAGCGTGGAGGAGGTCCTGGCCGACAAGACCATCCAGGCCGTGGTGATCTGCTCGTCCACCGACACCCACGCGGAGCTGATCGAGGCCGCCGCCAAGGCGGGCAAGGCCGTGTTCTGCGAAAAGCCGGTCGACTTGAGCTCCGAGCGCATCAGGGCCTGCCTCAAGGTGGTGGAGGCGGCCGGAACACCGCTGATGATCGGCTTCAACCGCCGGTTCGACCCGCATTTCGCGGCCCTGCAGTCGCGCCTAGCGCAGGGGGAGATCGGCGCCGTCGAACTCGTCACCATTCTCTCGCGCGACCCCGCACCCCCGCCGATCGCCTATATCGGGCGCTCCGGTGGCCTGTTCCGGGACATGATGATCCACGACTTCGACATGGCGCGCTTCCTGCTCGGCGAAGAGCCGGTCGAGGTGCATGCCGTCGGCTCGGCGCTGGTCGATGCCGCGATCGGCGAGGCCGGCGATGTCGATACGGCCGCGGTGCTGCTGAAGACCGCGTCGGGCAAGATCTGCCAGATCTCCAACTCCCGCCGTGCGATCTACGGCTACGACCAGCGGGTCGAAGTGCATGGCTCGGAGGGCATGCTGCGGGCCCAGAACCTTTACGAGTCGGCGGTCGAGGTCGCGGATGCGTCCGGCTTCCGCAGCGCACCGGTCTTGAACTTCTTCCTCGAGCGCTACACGCCCGCCTACCGACGCGAGCTCGATCAGTTTCTCGACTGCGTCGCATCCGGCAAGACTCCGACCCCGACGGGTCAGGATGGCCTCCGAGCGCAGATGCTGGCCGACGCCGCAACGATGTCGGCCCAGACCGGTCAAGCACAGAAGGTCTGAGCCGGCAACTCGACCGTCGGATTGAGTTTTGATCCATGCCGTCGAGAAGCGGAGTTTGCGATCGGACGTGTCGTCGAAAAGCCCGGCGAGGCGGTACTGAACCGGCTGGCTGACGAAGCCCAGCACGCGCCAGGGTCCCGTCTCCCAAGTCGACAAGGCCGCGCGGGCGTTCCGACCATTCTTCGGCCAGTGCCCGGCATCATCTCCGGATTTGCGGCACTCTCGCCCGAAGTCGTATCACCCCTTGACTGCGCCCGCCGTGAGGGCTCGACCGATGAAGCGATAGGCCAGCAGGCTGATGACGAGGGGCGGCAGGACGCTCACGATCATGACCGCGGAGGCGACGCCCCAGCGGATGCCGCCGCCGCTCGCCGAGAAGAAGAACGACGCTCCGACCGTGATGGGCACGGCGCGCTCCGTCGTCAGCATCAGGCCGAACAGGAACTCGTTCCAGGCGTAGATGAAGGACAGGACCAAGGCCGACGCGACCGCGGGGGAGGCGAGCGGCAGCACCAGGTGCCGCAGGAGCGCGATAGTACTGGCCCCGTCGATGCGGGCGGCCTCCTCCACCGCGATCGGCAGTTCGTTGATCGCGTTCACCAGAAGCACGAGGACGAGCGGCAGGTTGACGAGGCACAGGATCAGGGCGAGGCCGGTCCGCGTGTCGAGCAGGTGGACCTGCTGGTAGACGAGGTAGATCGGGATCGAGAAGATGATCAGCGGAACGGCCCGCAGGCTGGTCACGATCGGCAGGATCCAGCGGGCGCCCACGCCCGAGCGGGCGATGGCATAGGCGGCCGGAAACGCCAGCAGCAATGCCAGGGCCGACCCGACCCCGGCGGCCGCGACGCTGTTGCCCAGGTAGTGCAGGATGTCGAAGCGGTCCGCGGCTGATCGGATGGCGCGGTAGTTGGCGAGCGTCGCCTCCTCGATCCCGAGGGTGGGATTGCTGCCGATCTCGGCCTCGCTCTTCAGCGACGTGACCAGCGTCGCGATCAGCGGGAAGTTCAGGATGAACGCCGCCATGGCGAACACCGCGACGCGCAGCAGCATCCAGGCCTGGCGGCGCTTCATGCCCGATCCCTCGCGACTCGCATGAGTCCCAACAGGACGACGAAGGACAGGGCGAGGAGGATGAGGGACGCCGCGACCGCGACGCCGATGTCGTTGTGCCGGAAGAAGGCCTCGTAGATGAAGATGCTGATCGTGGTCGTGCTGCCGCCCGCGCCGCTTCCCGTGAGCACGTAGACGTTGTCGAAGACGCGGAAGCTGTCGATGAACCGGAAGAAGATCGTGATGGCGATCGTCGGCGCCATCCAGGGCAGGTCGATCAACGCCAAGCGGCGCAGGGGCCCAGCCCCATCGAGGGCCGCGGCCTCGCGCACCTCGCCGGGGATGGCCGCGTAGGCCGAGTAGAGGATCAGCAGCGCGAAGGGCGTCCACTGCAGGACCTCGATGGTCGCAAGCGTCCAGAAGGCCGTGCCGGGCGTGAGGAACGCGGGGCTGTCTCCAAACCACGACGACCAAGTGTTCGGGACGATGCCGACGAAATCCTGGAGCAACAACCGGTACATGAGGCCGACGAGCGCCGGCGCCAGCATCATCGGGAGCATCAGCACGGCCATCAGCCAAGGCACCAGGGCGAACAACGGGGCGAGGAAGACCGCGAGGAGCAGCCCGATGATCACCTGTGCGGTGGAGGCCACCAGCGCGAACCGCAGGGAGAACCACATGGCCCGCCAGAAACCGTCGTCCCTCAACACGGCGACGAAGTTGCCGAAGCCTTCGAGGCGGGGCTGGCGGAGCGTCTCGAAGGTCACGTGCGACAGCGCGTAGACGACGTCGATCAGCAGCGGCACGGCGAGCATCGCCAGCAGGAAGACCGTGAGCGGGGCGACCAGGACGAAGCCCTGCCGTCGGTGGAGGATGGCGCTCATCGATCGCTCCCGGGCGTTCCGGCGAGACCGCCGCCCGCTGCTGACCGTCTCACTTGAGGAGGCCCGTCATCGCGGTGGTGGCCTGCTGCAAGGTCGCGTCGAGGGTGTCGGTCCCGCCCCAGTAGCCGGTGAAGGCCTTGGCCTGCGCCTCGTAGACCGCGAGGGCGTTGGCCGAGGTGCCACCGTTGACCACGAACCCGTATCGGTCCGCGAAGCTGCCCAGCTTGGCGAGGTCGGGGCGCCCGTCGATCGTGCGCGCGAGCGCATCCGAGAGGGCCGGCGAGCCCCCCGCTTTGGCATAGTCCGTCATGGCCTCGGGACCCGCGAGCCAGGTCAGGAAGCGCAGGGCCGCTTCCTTGTGGGTCGAGGCCTTGTTCAGCCCCAGGCCGAGGCTGTGGATGTGGGTGAATCGCCCCGCGGGGCCGGCCGGTGGCGCGACGGTGCCGATCATCCCGGCGACCGCGGGCGTCTTGTCCTTGTTGTCGAGGTCCGCGGCCGCCCCGTTCCACTGCAACATGGTCGCGACCCGCCCGGACCCGAAGGCGGCGTTGGCCTCCGGGAACTCGTAGGACAACGAGTCCTTCGGCGTGGCGCCGACGTCGTAGAGCTTCTTGTAGAGATCGAGCGCGGTGCGGTAGGCGGGCGAGTCGACCGTGATCTTGCCGGCCCCGTCCATCCAGTTGCCGCCATAGGACCGTGGCGCCTCGCCGAAGATCATCATGTTGAAGAGCAGGTTCTTCATCTGCAACACGGTGCCGTAGCTGACCGGGCTCTTCCGGTTCACGGCCTTGGTGAAGAACAGCGCAGTCGCCACATAGTCGTCCCAGGTCCAGTCGTCGGGCTGCTTCGGCGCGAGCGTCCTGCCGATGTACTTCTGTGAGATCTCACCGTAGGTCGCCTTCCACCCGTCGTCGGCGAGCAGCTTGTCGATCAGGTCCTTGCGATAGTACATGAAGTGCAGCGACAGGTCGGTCGGTACGCCGAACTGCTTGCCGTCGTATTGCATGGTCTTGAGGACCGTGGTCCCGTAGGTGTCGCCAGCCGAGGCCGGCAGAGTGATCGGGTCCATGAAGGGCGTGTACTTGCCCAGCGAATAGGTGGCGACGAGGTTCACGTCGAAGGTCGTCGATCCCGCCGCCATGTCGGCCAGCAGCTTGTCGAAGAAGCCTTCGCGGTTGAAGAACAGCAGCTTGACCCTGTCGTCGTCCGTGCGCCCCGGCTGCGCATTGTAGATCTCGGCCACCTTGCGGAGCGCGATCTCCTCGGGCCCCCCCGGCCAGCCCGCGACGGTGACCTCGGCCCGCGCCGGGAGTGCTGCGGCCCACAAGGCCGCGCAGGCGCCGAGAAGTGTCGCCGCGCGGCCGCGTCCCCGAAACAAACGTGTCATGCTTCACCCTCCGGCGCTGCTGGGATGGCCTGACCGGCGATGCCGATCAGGCCAACATCTGCGCCGAGCGCGGCGGCGCGAAGATTGGATCGCATCGACGCCGACATCGGCGCGGGATGGCTTTGCAGGCAGGCCGGGTGGCACGGGGCCAGGTCCGGACGAACGCCGCCGGCGCCGAGGTCGAGCCCGAGTCGACGAAGGCGGAGCGCCGGCGCGACGGTCAGCAGGAGCGGACGGACGGCGGCGGACGCGAGGGAGGCGAGGTCGGCCTCCTCCATCGTGCGGATCAGGGCCGGATCGTGAGCCCCCTTGCGCGATCGGGCGATGAACGGCCCCTCGACGTGGATGCCGATGCAGCCCGGGATGCCTTGTCGCATCGCTTCCCCGACGGCGTCGATCGCCGCGAGGGTGATGGCCGGTTCGTCGGTGATGACGGTCGGGAGCATGGCCGTGGAGCCGTAGCGCCGGTGCGCCTCGCAGATGGCGCGGATGCCCGCCACCGTCGGTCCTTCGTTGAGGAGGACGCCGCCTCCGCCGTTGACCTGGACGTCGATGAAGCCGGGCGCCAGCAGCCCGCCGTCCAACCGCACGCGATCCGTCCCGTCCGGCACCTCGTCGTCGCGGCACACCGCTTCGATCGAGCCCTCCGCGACGACGATCGAGGTGCCGCCCCGCGTCGCCTCGCCGTCGAAAACGGATGCACCCGACAGGGCGAAGCGCGCCATCAGACCGTCTCCGTCACCTTCTTGAGGCCGCGGGGGTGGTCCGGATCATGGCCCCGCGCGCGGGACAGGCGTTCCGCGAAGCAATAGAAGGACAGGATCATCGAGAGGGGCTCGGTCAGGGGATGTCCCGTCGCGGCATGCGGGAGCACGGTCCCGACCGGGCTCTCGCCGATCGCGAACACGGTCCCCCCGGCCACGTGGAGGCGCCGGCAAAGGTCCTGCAGTCCAGGCCGGGAGGGGTCGTCCACCAGGAAGGCGAAGGTGGGGAAGCCGTCCCCGACCAGCGAGATCGGCCCATGGGCGAGTTCCGCCCCGGAGAAGCACTCCGCGTGCAGGATCGAGGTCTCCTTGAATTTGAGCGCCGCCTCGGCCGCGACGGCGAAGCCGGGGCCACGCCCGACGGTGTAGAGCGAGGCGGCGTCGCGGCACGGCGCCAGGGCGGCGGACCAGTCCATCCGGAGCGCGACATCGAGCTGCGCGGGAAGCGCCTCCAACGCGGTCAGCAGCATCTCGTCCTGCGACCAGTGCCCGAGAAGGGCGAGCGCCGCCACGATCGAACAGACGAAGGATTTCGTCGCGGCGACGCTGCGCTCCTGGCCGGCCTGCAGCGGGATCTCGCGATGGCTGGCCTGCCCGAGCGGCGACCCGGGCGCGTTGACGAGCGCGACGGTCTCCGCTCCGCCGTCCCGCGCCGCCTGCAGCAGCGCCACGATGTCGGGGCTCCGGCCCGATTGCGACACGGCCACGGCGACCGCGCCGGCGAGGTCCAGCGTCGTCCCGTAGACGGAGGCGAGCGAGGGACCCAGGGAGGCGACCGGGATGCCGCGCCGGATCTCGGTGGCGTATTTGAAGAAGGTCGCGGCGTGGTCCGAGGACCCGCGCGCGATCGTCACCACGACCTTGGGATCGAGGCGCCGGAGCGACGCCCCGGCGTCGCGCAGGTCGGTCGCCGAACGCGACAGCAGGCGCTCCACCGCCACCGGCGTCTCGGCGATCTCCTGCCGCATCAGGCTGTACGTTTCCATGGTGAGGTCCTTCGGGAGGGATCGGAAGTGCGCAGGCGCGCGCCGCGCAGGCGTGACCGGGGACGCCCTAGAGGAGCCTCTGTCCGGAGGTCGGCTCGAACACCATGACCTTGTCCGGGGCGAGCTCGATGCCCACCCGCGTGCCCTGCGCCAGTTCGCCGGACGGTCGGCGGACGATCATGGTCTGGTCGTCGAGCTTCAACAGCACGATGTCCTCCGGGCCGGTCGGCTCCACCAAGTCGACGCTGGCCGTGAGGCGCGCGTCCCTCGCGTCGGTGATGCGGACGTGCTCCGGCCTGATGCCGAGCAGAACGTCGGCGGCGCCGTTGGCCGGCAGCCGCTTGACGGCCGGCAGGTCCACCTCGCCCGCCGCGGTCCGATCGAGAACGACCCGATGGGATGCGCCCGCGGGCTCGATCCGTCCCTTGAGGAGCGACATCGCAGGCGATCCGATGAATCGGGCGACGAACAGGTTGACGGGATCGTGGTAGATCTCGGCCGGCGATCCGATCTGCTGGACCACCCCCTTGCTCATGATCACGATCTTGGTCGCGAGCGTCATGGCTTCGATCTGGTCGTGCGTGACGTAGACCATCGTGCGGTGGATCTTCTGGTGCAGGCGCTTGATCTCGGTGCGCAGGTCCGTGCGCAGCGCCGCATCCAGGTTGGACAGGGGTTCGTCGAACAGGAACAGCTTGGGGTCGCGGACGAGCGCCCGCCCGATCGCCACGCGCTGGCGCTGGCCGCCCGAGAGCTCGCGCGGGCGGCGGCCGAGCAACGGCTCGATCTGCAGGAGCTGCGCGACCTCCCGGACCTGCTTCTGCGCCGCCGCCTTCCCGAGCTTCCGCATCTTCAATGGAAAGGCGATGTTCTCCGCGACGGTCATCGTCGGGTAGAGTGCGTATGATTGGAACACCATCGCCACGTCCCGCTCACGCGCGGGGAGCATCGTCACGCGGCGCTCGCCGATGACGACCTCGCCGGAGTCGATCGGGTGCAGCCCGGCGATCGCGTGGAGGAGCGTCGACTTCCCGCAACCGGAGGGGCCGAGCAGCACTACGAAGGCGCCCTCCTCGACTTCGATCGAGACGTCGTCCAGGACGCGGACCTCGCCGTAGGCCTTCGAGACTGACTGGATCGAAAGCTTTGCCATGGACGAGGTTCCTCTCAACCCTTGACGCTGCCGAGGGTCAGGCCACGGACGATCTGACCTTGGACCAGGAGCCCGAGCACGATCATCGGGAGCATGATGAGGCTGCCGGCGGCGGTCAGCGCTCCCCACTGGATGCCCTGGAAGGTGAGGAAGGACGTGATGCTGACCGGCAGGGTCTGGGTGTTGCGGCCCGTCAGCATCAGGGCGACGAAGAACTCGTTCCACGTGAACAGGACGCACAGGATCATCGTCGCGACGATGCCGCCCCGCGCGGCCGGCAGGAACACCCGCCTGAACACGGTGACCTCGCGAGCGCCGTCGACGCGCGCGGCGTCCCGCAACTCCCGGGGGATGTCGTTGAAGAAGGTGATGAGCAGCGAGATCGCGAAAGGGGTGTTGACGAAGGCGTAGACGGCGATGAGCAGCCAGTGCTGGTTCAGCGCGCCCGCCTTCGCGGCGAGGAAATAGACGGGAATGACGAACAGCAGCGGCGGCGCGATCCGCAGCGACAGGATGAACTTCTCCTGCGAGCGCAGGTAGGCCGGTTCCTGCGAGACCAGGCCGTAGGCGGCCACGGATCCGACGGCGACCGCGATGGCGCTGGACAGGATGGACGTCAGGAAGCTGTTCGCGAAGGCGTTGAGGAAGGTCTGGTTGGCGAGGATCTTGCGGTAGTTGTCGAGCGTCGGCTCGAAGATCCAGGCGGGCGGGATCGCGAAGGCGTCCCGTCCCGTCTTGAGCGACGTCGCGACGATCCAGTACAGCGGGAACAGCACGGCCGCCATCAGCAGGACGAGGGCGCCGTAGAACAGGGTGCGCCTCAGCATCAGCGATCTCCGGCCTTGGGGAACAGGACGCCGTACATCGCCAGGAGCGCCACGTTCGTGAACAGGGTGAGCACGAGCGCGATCGTCAGGGCGTAGGAGATGTCGAAGTTCGTGAAGGCGGCCACGTAGCCGTAGTAGTTCAGGGTCTCGGTCGACAGCGCCGGACCGCCGCGCGTCATGATGTAGAAGAGGTCGAAGGCCTTGATGCTGTCGATGGCGCGGATGAGCGCGACCACGGCGAGCGCCCGACGCAGCATCGGCAGCAGCACGAACCAGGTCACCTGCCACTCGCGCGCGCCGTCGACGCGCGCCGCGTCGAGCGGGTCGGTGGGGGCGGACTCGAGCGCCGCCATGACGAGGAGGACGACGAAGGGAGTCCATTGCCACACGTCGGCGATGAGCACCGACAACAGGGCGACGCTCGTGCTGCCCAGCCAGTCGACCGGCCCGAGGTGGAGGATCGAGAGCAGGTAGTTGGCCATGCCCGTCGCGGGGTCGAAGATGAACCGCCAGGTCAGGCCGACGACCACGGGCGGCATGATGATGGGCACGAGCAGAAGAGTCCGGACCAATCGCTTCAACACGAAGTCGCGATCGAGGAAGAGCACCACCGCCAACCCGAGGGCGACCTCGATGACGGTGGCGAGAACGGTGAAGAGCACCGTCCGCCACAGCGCCCCGAGCGCGCGCGGGTCGCTGAAGACGCGCGCGTAGTTGTCCGCGCCGACGAACACGTCGCGGCCGGAGCTGAGCAGGGAGACGTCCCGGAGCGTGAGCCACACGACGTAGGCGGTGAGCACCGCCGAGGTCGCTGCCAACGCGACGACGATCGGCCGATGGAAGAAGCGTGTCGGGTCGGCGAGCGTCGTCACGGGGTCGGCTCCATCGGCTGCCTGCGGGGCCCCGCACCGGTCTGCGGGCGGGTCAGCGCGCCAGGGCGGCGTTGTTGGCCGCGTCGGCCTCCTTCAGCGCGTCGGTCGCATTGGCCGAGCCGGCCAGGACCTTCGAAACGGCGATGCCCGTGTCGTTGATGACCTCGTTGGCCTTGGCGATCGTCGGCAGGTACTGAGGGTTGCCGCGATCGATGGCGGCGATCATCGCGTCCTTGAAGGCGCCGTACTTCTTGGTGAAGGCCTCACCGTTGAGCGCCGAGAGCGACGTGACCCCGGAGTTCGGGTCGGTCTCCATGGACTTCAGCTGCTGCTGCGCGGAGGTCGCCCAGGCTGCGAAGAGCGCCGCGGCCTCCTGGTGCTGGGAATCGCCCGAGACGTAGAGGCTATGGACCGCGAGCGAGGAGGAGCCGCCCTTCGGCGAGGTGGACTGCATCGGCACGGGCACGTAACCGACCTTGCCGACCACCGAGGAGACGGCGGGATCCTCGTTGTACGCGCCGTTCACCGTCGCATCGAGGGTGATGGCCGCCTTGCCCTGCTGGAACAGGAGGCGGTTCTCCTCCCAGCCGAAGTTCGCGACCCCGACGGGACCGTAGTCCTTGAGCACCTTGGCGAAGGCGTCGAGCGCGGCGACACCCTGAGGAGTCGCCAGCGCGGACTTGCCCTGGGCGTCGAGGAACGAGCCGCCGTAGCCCCACAGGTAGGCGGCCCACACGTAGACGCCCTGGATGCCCTGCTGGCCGCGCATCGTGATGCCGGCGACCTTCCTGCCCGTCTTCTCGGAGATCGCCTTGGCGTCGGCCTGGAGGTCGTCGAAGCTCCTCGGCTCGGACAACCCGTACTGCTGGAACAGGTCCTTCCGATACATCACGAAGGTGCTCTCGCCGTAGACGGGCAGGCCGTAGGTCTTGCCGCCGAGCACGTTCGTGTTGAAGTATCCGGGGACGAAGTCAGCCTTGTTGTAGTAGTTCGTGTGCTTGGCGAGGCTGTCATCGAGCGGCACGATGGACTTCGATTCGACCAAGCCGGGGATGTAGATGATGTTGTTCTCGACGACGTCGTACCGTCCGGATTTCGACGAGAACTCCAGCAGGATCTTGGACGTGATGTCCTGCTCGGGCACGACCTCAAGCGCGACGTCGATGCCCGTGGTCGCCTTGAACTCGGGGAGCATCTTCTGGATGGCGTCCGTGGTCGGATGGCCCTCCATCAGGACGGACAGCTGGGTGCCGTCGAACGGCTTGGACTGCGCGTGGGCCGACTGCACGGTCGCGCCGAGGAGGCCGGCCGCGGCGGTTGCCGCAAGGAGGTGGCGTCTGCTGATCATCTTCCACTCTTTCGTGATGCGGCATCTGCCGCGGGTTGCGAAGTCTCTCAGGCGAGGCGGACGACCTCGCCGCTCTCGGCCGAGCGGATCATGGCGAGGGTCAGCTCGAGCGAGGCGATCGCCTCCCGGCCGCTCGCCACCGGGGCCGAGCCCCCGTCCAACCAGTCGAGGACACCCTCGAGCTCGCGCTTGAGGTCGCCTCCGACCTGCCCGTTGATGATCGGCCAGTGCTGTGTGTCGATCTCCTGCGAGCGCTCGGCGTCGGCGAAGTAGAGGCCGCTGTCCCCGCACTGGATTTCGAAAGCGGCGTCCGTCCCGATGTACTCGAGGCGGGCATCGATCATGTGCCGGGCGCCCGAGGGCAGGGACCAGGCGCTCTCGAAGTTGACGATCGTGCCGTCGGAGAAGCGCACGATGGCGGCGATGCTGTCCTGAGTGCCCATCGCCCCGAGCAGCCGGTCGGTCTGCTGGGCGTAGACGGAGACCGGGTGCTGCCCCTCCAGCATCCAGAGGGCGAGGTCGACGTCGTGGACGGTGACGTGGAGGGCGAGCGGCAGCTTGCCGGCGTAGCGCTTCGGCCCCTCGGTGCGGGCGCTGTTGCGCCTGGCGTAGAGGTGGATGGGCGCGCCGGTTCGACCGGCGGCTATCATCTCCTTGGCATGGGCGTAGCGGGGGTCGAAGCGCAGGAGGTAACCGACGCCGAGCTTCGTCCCGGCCTTCTCGCACGCGGTGACGATCGTGCGGGCGTCCTCGACCGTCGAGGCGATGGGCTTCTCGATGAAGAGGTTCACGCCCTCGGCGGCGGCCGCGAGCGCGGGCCCCAGGTGCAGGTCGTCGGGCGTGCAGATGCTGATGAGGTCGAGCTTCTCGCGCTCCAGCAGCTCCCCGTGGCTGGCGTAGACCGCGCATCCGCCGAGCTCGTTCGCGACGCGCTCGGCAAGGATCGTGTTCGGGTCGACGATCGCGGCGAGCTCGCAGCCCTTGAGGCGCGCGAAGATCCTCGCGTGCATGGAGCCCATGAAGCCGGCGCCGATGACGGCGATGCGGCGGTCGCTCATTGTGCGGTACTCCCCATTTGCGTCTCAGGCTTGGTTCCGACGGCAGTGTCGATGAACCGGCGCGCGATCGCGTCGGGTCGGGTGATGGCGCTGCCGACCACCACGAAGGCGGCGCCGAGCGTCAGGCAGCGGCGCGCGTCTTCCCCGCTCCAGATCCGCCCCTCGGCCGCGAAGGGCACGCCGAGGGCCGCGAGTTCCGACATGAGCTGGAAGTCCGGCTCGCGCGACTGTCGCGAGTGTGGCGTGTAGCCCGCCATCGTCGTGCTCACGATGTCGGCCCCGGCTTCCATCGCGTGCGTGCCTTCCTCGACCGTGCTGACGTCCGCCATCGAGAGGCATCCGGCCCGCCGCGTCGCCGCGCAGAGGGCCTGCACCGTATGGGGGCGCGGCCGCAGGGTGGCGTCGAAGGCGACGATGTCCGCGCCCGCCGCCGCCGTCTCCTCGACGTCGGCGATGGTGGGTGTGATGTACACGTCCGTGCCCGGGCGGCTCACTTTGACGAGGCCGATGATGGGGAGGTCGGTCGCCGACCTGACGGCCGCGATATTGGCCAGGCCCTGGATTCGAAGGGCGCTGGCGCCGCCCAGGACGACCGATCGCGCCAGGGCCACGATGTGGGCGGGTGCGTCGAGCGGCCTGCCTGGCTCGGCCTGGCACGACACGACGATCGAGCCCCGCAGCTGTTCGAGGATTGAGGATATCACCGCGCCCCGCACCGACTTGCGTGACCCGTCGGATCACAACCAGAGCAACTAGCGCCTGATGAAATAATTCGTCAACATAAAGATAATGAAGAAAATATCCTTCAGGATGTATTTTTAGCGAGGTCTGCCGCGCCGAGTAGGCCCGCGTCCGCGCCACCGACCGCGAGCCGCACTTCACGCCGGAACTTGGCCGGCAGATCCCGCATGGCCGTCCGCACGAGGTCGATGAAGCCGGGGGCGAGGCCGACCCCGCCGCCGATCGCGATCCGGTCCACGTCGCAGGTCGCCGCCAAGTCGCCGAAGGCCGTGGCCAAGTGTCTGGCCGCCTCGTCCAGCAAGGCTCGCGCGCCGACATTTCCGGCTTGGGCCTGCTCGAAGACCTCCGGCGCGGTCACGGCCCTCCCGAACAGCGCGCTGCCCCGATGCGCCAGCGCGCTGCCCGAGGCCAGCGTCTCCAGGCAGCCGCGCCTGCCGCACCCGCACGGGGGGCCGTTCCGGTCGGCGACGACATGGCCGAGGTGGCCCGCGAGGCCGGTCCGACCGACGGCGAGGCGGCCGTCGATCACAATCCCGGCCCCGACCCCGGTCGAGATCGTCACGAAGGCGAACGCCCCGCAGTCCCGTCCGGCCCCGTATCGATACTCGCCCCAGGCCGCGGCTTGGGCGTCGTTGATCACCAGGGGAAGGATACCGGTCGCCTGCTCGATGGCGGCCGCCAGCGGGAAGCCGTCCTCGATGGGGAGGGTCGTCGGGTTGAGGGCCGTCAGGTTCCCCTCACACACCACGCCCGTCGTCGCGATGGCGATCCGGGGAGCGGGCATGGTGGCGCCGATCTCTCGGACGATCGCGTCGACCAAGTCCCCGCCCTTGCCCGTTCGCGGGGTGGCGAACTGGCGTCGTTCCCGGATGCGGCCCTCCGCCACGAGGGCGATGGCGACCTTCGTGCCGCCGACGTCGATCGCGAGCGTCGAGCCTTCAATAGTTTCGGTCACTGACCACTTCCGCGGTTCTCTCGGCCGTCATCAGGCAGCCGGGATCCTGTCGGCCCATCTCGCCGATGAGCGCGTCGACGATCAGCAACTGACTGATCTTCGAAGGGAAGGCACCGCCGGTCAGCGGCGTCTCCGGCCAAGAGGCGATGAGCGCGATATCGCAGGTCGCGATCAACGGGCTCTTCGCCCTGTTGCTGATCCCGATCACGAAGCCGCCTTGCGCCTTGGCGACCTCCGCGACGCGGACCGCGTCGATGGTGGAGCCCGAGCTCGAGATCACGACGTGGATCGTGCCGGGCGCCGTGGTTCCCGCGGCCATGACGGCGAGGTGCGCGTCGCTCGAGGCTCGGCAAGGCCGCCCGATGCGCGACATCTTGTAGGCGAGGTACTGCGACGTGACCGCCGAGGCGGCCACGCCGAAGCACTCGACGAACGTCGCCGACAGGAGGCGGCGGGCGGCCGTCTCGACGTCGCTGCGGACCATGATCTGCTCGGTCTCGCGCAGCGCCACGACGGCCGTCTCGACGAGGCGCTGGATGTCGTCGGAGGGCAGTCCGGCGTCGGCGTTCCGCTGGTCCGTGGCGAGTTCCTTCGCGAGGGCCAGCTTGAAGTCCTGGAAGCCGGAGAAGCCCTGGTCGCGGCAGAAACGGATGACGCTCGCCTCCGAGGAGCTGGAGGCCTCCGCGAGTTCGGTGATGCTCTGGTAGAGCGTGGACTCGGGCTCCGCCAGCACGGCCTCGGCGACGCGTGCCAGGGCCGGCGTCATGTCGCTCGCCAGTGATCTCAGGGTCGCGATCAGCGCCCGTGCCATGATCCATCCTCCGTCGGTCGTGGTCGACGGTCTATACGTGCTCGGCGAGCCAGGGGGCAGGGCCGCCGAAGACGAGGTCGGCGAGACGGGCCCCATCCGCACCCGTCTCGATCAGCCCTCGCCTCCGCAGACGCGACGCGCTGCGGAAGCCCGTGAACAGGCTGGCAAAGGTTGGGGCGGAGAGTGTCAGCGTCGGTGCGTTCTTGACCTCGCCCTCCGATACCTGCGGCACGCCGGCGGAGATCTCGAGGACGAGGTCCGACCGCCGCCCGTCGGGGTGCACGATCGACAGCCCGAGGCGTCCATCCGACATCTGGTAGCCGCGCTGGGCCAAGGCCGCCCGCGGGTCGAGGATGCGGGTCATCCAGTCCTCCTGGTGAGCGAGCCGCCATCCCTTGTCCGGCATCGCGGCGACGAGGTCGTCGTGAGGACCGCCGTGCCACCTGACGATCGAATAGACGGAACGGAACCTGCCGAGGAAGGCAAGAAGGCCCGCCGCGTCCTCGCCCGTGGCCGCGTGCCAGTCACGGATCGTCAGGCAACTCGGATCGCTGGCGTCGACGATCGCGTAGGCCGAAAGACGTCCATGGCCGGCGCCGTAGGCTTCCAGGGCATGGCACGGGGCGCGTCGGATCTCCCGCCAATGCCGCTCCGTCCGGTCGAGGAGGCCGGCCTCGTTCAAGGTCTTGGCGTCGTAGGCGCGTGCCAGCAACGGATCGTCGAGTTCGATCCGGCGAAAGGTCAGGTCCGTCCTGGACGGGAGCGCGGACGTCTCCGCCTCGTAGATCATCTCGCTGCCGGCGAGTTCGAAGCCGCACTTGCGGTAGACGGGACGCGCGGACGCATAGAGCGTCACCATCGCCGCGCCCCGCGAAGCCGCGGTTCGGCTCAGTGCGTCGACGAGGGGGATGGCGAGACCCGTCCCCCGCGCCTCCGGAGCGATGGCGACGTGGGCGATGTTCGCCGAGGGTATCCAGTTCCCGCCGAAGCGCTGGCGCGTCTCGAGGAGGGCGGCACAGGCCGCGAGGCGCGATCCGTCCCTGACCACGAAGAACGCTTCTGTCCCCACGTGCGCGAGGTACTCCTCCGAACGGGCGACACTGAAGGCGAAGCTCATCCGGAGCAGCGTCTCGATCATCCGCCCGTCGATGGATTTCGCCTGTTCGATCACGACGTTCGATGAAAGTAATTTTTGAGCGCATGTCATCTCTGAAGGATTATTTTACGAATCCGGCTACGTCAATCTGAAGAGGTACGCTGCTCTCGTACGACCGCGCGAGCGGAGGACGACGTCGGAGTTGCACGCCGGCGCAGAAGGCGCAGCCGCGTGTCGGTGCTGACCGGCATCGACAGGCGTTCGGCGAGCCTTTCTCCGGGACGGCCTCCGAGGACGAGGACGATCGCGTGGGTGAGCACGTCGAGGCGCGAGGTGCGCCGGGCGTAGGCCTGGATGAGGTCGGGGGCGAAGCGCTCCGCGAGGACCCGGCGCTCGCAAGCGGCGTTTTGGCATCGGAAGCGCCGTGCGGCCAAACGGATCCTGAGCAGCCGACCATGGGCGGGGACGTCGCCCCAGGGTGCGTCCATAGCGACTGTGAACCGAGGAGGATGCCAGTCCACAAGTCGGACAGGCGCTTGTGGCAGACGCGCCATGGGCATGGACCATGATCCCGGCCGTGCCGATCTCGTGGTGATCGACGACCAATCCTGGCGGAACGAGCTTGAGCGGCACAGTGCGATGCGTCATGCGATCCAGCCCTCCCTGGCCGAAGCGCCTACACATCTGATGTCACTCGGGATTCATCGTCCCCTGCACCAAAATCGCGCCAGAGCCAAAATTCCACGCCTATTCATAATCGGGCACTGATCGACGTGTCGCGCACGGATCGTAGGGAGCGTGATCGTCGTCATGGAGAGGCTCGGCCGAGCAGAACACCTCGATGCGAGCAGGTCGAGCCAACCGCGCGTCTGGAGGCGACGGCAGCCACGGGCGAAGCAGTCCATCGCGCCTGGCTGCTGGCCGGGAGGCCGTGGGCTCGACGAGGCCTCCTCACGTCACGCTGCCTGGAAAAGCTTCAGGATGAGCTGATGATTCTGGTTGGCGGTCGAGAGGGCCTGGATGCCGAGTTGCTCCTGGGTCTGCAAGGCCCGGAGGCGGGTCGAGGCCACGTTCATGTCCGCGTCGATCAGCGAGCCGATGCCGGAGGTCAGGGCGGCCGCGAGGGCTGCATCGAAATCCTGCCTGTTGGACACCTGTGTGAGCAGGGATCCGATATGGGTCGACGCGTCGATGAGCGCCTATCTCACTGGCGTCGTGCAGGCCCCGTTGACCTCCTTCGTCATCGTGTCCGAGATGACCGAAAACCACGCCCTGGTGATCCCCATCATGCTGGCTTCGCTCGTCGCGCAGGCCGCCTCAAAGCTTGTCTGTCCCGAGGGCGTCTACCACGCGCTGTCGGAGCACTTCATGCCGAAGGCCCTTGGGGGTGACGGCAGCGAACTGCTGACTTTGTCGCGCCGTCCATGATCACGGTCGGCGGCGGCCACGTCATGTTCACCGAGACAGCTTGACCGGCCGGTGTCGATCTGACCCGAAACGCAGCACCAGCGCCCCCGCGCAGGCCAAGATCAACGATCCCACCAGCACCCCCATCTTCGTCTCGTCCTGGAACTCCGGCTGTAGCCGGAAGGCGAGTAGGCCCATGAACAGGCTCATGGTGAACCCGATGCCGCACAGGAGGGCGATGGCGTAGACCTGCGCCCAACCCGCCCCGGCCGGGCGGCTCGCGATCCCGAGCTTGACCGCGATCCAGACGCTGCCCATCACCCCGGCTTGCTTCCCGACTACCAAGCCCACCGCCACGCCCAAGGTGATCGGATTGAGCAGGCCGTGGATGCCGTGCTGGCCCACGGCGACGCCGGCGTTGACGAAAGCGAACACGGGCAGGATCCCGAACGCACCCAAGGCGCGAGGCGGTGTTCCAGGCGATGCAGCGGCGAATGTTGGTCTTCATGGGACGCCGGCGGTTTGCCGGCGGGAATGGCCAACGCCAAGAGGACGCCGGCGACCGTCGAATGCACGCCCGATCCCCAGACGAGGCCCAGCAGCGCGGCGCCGAGGAACAGGAACGGCCACAGGCGCGTGACGCCCCACCAGTTCATCGCCAACAGTGCCGCGAAGACGAGGCCCGCAAGCCCAAGGAGGGGCAGCGACAGTCCATGCGAGTAGAAGAGCGCAATGATCAGGACCGCCCCAAGGTCGTCGAGCACCGCTAGAGCTGTTGCCGCTCGCCTTGGCTCGCAGCTCCAGCTCCAGCCTCCTGTTTTTACGAGCATCTTCACGCGATCAGGTGATTCCACCTGATCGCGATCTGCTCTAGGGCCGTCAGGAACACCTTGAGAGAGGTCGGTACGCGGTCGCCCAGCAGCGACAGGACCCCCAGCGCGAAGGCGATGTCCGTCGCGGCCGGGATCGCCCAGCCTCGAAGACAGGGGGGATTGCCCCGATTGGTCGCGGCGAAGACCAGCGCCGGCACCAGCATGCCGCCGAGCGCGCCCAGGCCGGGCAAGGCGCGATCCTTCCAAGTCCGCAGCCGCCCGTGCAGGACTTCGCGCTTTATCTCCAGTCCGACGAACAGGAAGAACACGGCCATCCGGCCGTCGTTCACCCATTCCTGTACGGTCAATCCGCCGACGTGCGCCTGCGGGCC
>CAXTBR010000077.1:0-22865 GCA_964242785.1 uncultured Lichenihabitans sp.
CCAACGTCGACGACACCTTCTACTGCATCGGCACCGCGGCCGGCCCGCACCCCTATCCCGCCATGGTGCGGGACTTCCAGTCGATCATCGGCACGGAGGTCCGGGAGCAGATGCAGGCCGCGGAGGGGCGCCTGCCGGATTCGCTCGTGGCCTGCATCGGCGGCGGCTCCAACGCCATCGGCCTGTTCCACCCCTTCCTCGACGAGGCGGGCATCGAGATCTTCGGCGTCGAGGCGGCCGGACACGGGCTCGACACCAAGGCGCACGCGGCCTCGCTCGCCGGCGGCCGGCCCGGCGTGCTGCACGGCAACCGCACCTACCTGCTCATGGACGACGACGGCCAGATCGAGGAGGGCCATTCCATCTCGGCCGGCCTCGACTATCCCGGCATCGGCCCCGAACATTCCTGGCTGCGCGACGTCGGCCGCGTCACCTACACCTCGGCCACCGACGCGGACGCGCTCGACGCCTTCCAGCTCTGCTGCCGGCTCGAAGGCATCATCCCGGCGCTGGAGCCGGCCCACGCGCTCGCCGCCGTCCTCAAGCTTGCGCCGCAGCGCCCCCGCGACCACCTCATGGTGATGAACATGTGCGGGCGCGGCGACAAGGACATCTTCACGGTCGCCGACCACCTCGGCGGGATGTGACGCCATGACGGACGAGACCGAGAACCTCGTGCTGGAGCTGCTGCGCGCGATGCGGGGCGACATGGACGGGCTGCGCCGCGAGGTCGCCGTACTCCGCACCGAGATGCGGGAGCGTCTCGATGCCGTCGAGACCCAGCTCGAAGGCCTCCGCTACGTCTTCGTCGCCTCCACGGGCTCGCTCGTGACGGATCTCAAGGATCACGGGATCCCCCTCGCCGCGCTCGAAGGGGCTCGGGCGTGACGGCCCGCATGACGGCCCGCTTCGCCGACCTCAGGCGGCAGAACCGCGCCGGCCTCGTCACCTTCATCACGGCGGGCGACCCCGACGACCGCACCTCGGCGGCTTTGCTCGCCGCGCTGCCGGCGGCCGGCGCCGACGTGATCGAGCTCGGCATGCCCTTCACCGACCCCATGGCGGACGGCCCCACCATCCAGGCGGCGGCGCTGCGGGCGCTCAAGGCCGGCCACGGCCTGTCGAAGACGATTCGCATGGTGCGGGACTTCCGCCGCGGCGACGGCGCGACCCCGATCGTGCTGATGGGCTACTACAACCCCATCTACGTCTACGGGGTGGAGCGCTTCCTCGCCGACGCGCGCGAGGCGGGCGTCGACGGGCTCATCGTCGTCGACCTGCCGCCCGAGGAGGACGGGGAGCTCTGTCTCCCGGCGCTGGCGGCCGGGCTCAACTTCATCCGCCTGGCCACCCCCACCACCGACGACGCGCGCCTCCCGGCCGTCCTCGCCAACACGTCCGGCTTCGTCTACTACGTGTCGGTCAACGGCATCACGGGCTCGGCCATCCCCGACTACGGCCGCGTGGCCTCCTCCGTGCAGCGCATCAAGCGCCACACCGACCTGCCGGTCGCGGTGGGCTTCGGCGTGAAGACGCCCGAGGGCGCGGCCGAGGTGGCGGCCCACGCCGACGCCGTCGTGGTCGGCACGGCGCTCATCGACGTGCTGGCCCGCTCGCTCGACGGCGGCCGCGCCACCCCCACCACGGTCGACGCCGTGCGGGGATTCGTCGAGGGGCTGGCGGCGGGCGTCCGCTCGGCCCGGCGCCCGGGCCCCGCCCAGGAGGACCGGCCGTGAGCTGGATCAACAACGTCGTCCCGCCCCGCATCCGCTCGCTCCTCATCACCAAGAAGGACACGCCCGAGAACCTGTGGGTCAAATGCCCGGACAGCGGGCAGCTCGTGTTCCACAAGGACCTGGAGAACAACCTCTTCGTCGTGCCGGGCTCCGACTTCCACATGAAGATGGACGCCCGCACCCGCCTCGCCACCACCTTCGACGACGGCCGCTGGGACGAGATCGCGGTCGGCGACGTGCTGCCCGACCCGCTGCGCTTCCGCGACGAGAAGCGCTATTCCGACAAGCTGAAGGAGGCCCGCGCCAAGACCGGCCTCCACGACGCCGTGAAGCTCGGCTCGGGCAGGCTCGACGGGCGCGACGCCGTCATCGCGGTGCAGACCTTCGACTTCATCGGCGGCTCGCTCGGCATGGCGGCCGGCGAGGCCATCGTGGCGGGCGCCGAGCAGGCGCTGAAGCTGCGCGCGCCCTTCATCCTCTTCGCGGCCTCGGGCGGCGCCCGCATGCAGGAGGGCGTCTTCTCCCTCATGCAACTGCCCCGCACCACCGTGGCGGTGAACCGGCTGAAGCGCGAGCGCCTGCCCTACATCGTGGTGCTCACCAACCCGACGACCGGCGGCGTCACGGCCTCCTATGCCATGCTGGGCGACATCCACATCGCCGAGCCCGGCGCGCTGATCGGCTTCGCGGGGCCGCGCGTCATCGAGCAGACGGTGCGGGAGAAGCTGCCCGAGGGCTTCCAGCGCGCCGAATACCTCCAGGCGCACGGCATGGTCGACATGGTGGTGCACCGCCGCGACATGCGGGCCACGCTGGTGCGCCTGTGCGGCCTCCTGACGGACCGCCGCCGCGCGGCGGCCGAGCCGCCGGTGGCGACGCTGCCCGCCGCGGCGGCCTGACGCCGGCTCCCCCCGTGAACGCCATGGCGGGCGGGCCCGCGAGCCGGGCCGACGCGCTGATCGCGCGCTTCCTGCCGCTGCATCCGAAGCGGATCGACCTGTCGCTCGGGCGCATCGAGCGGCTGCTCGCCGACCTCGGCCACCCCGAGCGCCGCCTGCCGCCGGTGATCCACGTGGCCGGCACCAACGGCAAGGGCTCCACGGTCGCCTTCATGCGGGCGATCCTCGAAGCCGCGGGCCGCAGCGTCCACGTCTACACCTCGCCCCACCTCGTGCGCTTCCACGAGCGCATCCGCCTCGGCCACCCGGACGGCGGGCGGCTCGTCGGCGACGAGGCGCTGGCGGCCGCCTTCGCGCATTGCGAATCCGTCAACGCCGGCCAGGGGATCAGCGTCTTCGAGATCACCACGGCCGCGGCCCTGGCCCTCTTCGCCGACCACCCGGCCGACGCCCTCCTGCTCGAAGTGGGCCTCGGCGGGCGGTTCGACGCCACCAACGTGGTGCCGGCCCCCGTCGCCACCGCTGTGACGCCCGTGTCGATGGACCATCCGGAGTTCCTCGGCACCACCGTCCCGGCCATCGCCTTCGAGAAGGCCGGGATCCTGAAGCGCGGCGTGCCGGCGGTGCTGGCCGCGCAGGACGAGGCGGCGCTGGAGGTGCTGCTGCGCGAGGCCGCGCGGGTCGGCGCGCCGGCCGTCGTCGGCGGCCAGGACTTCTCCGCCCACGAGGAGGGCGGCCGGCTCGTCTACCAGGACGAGCGCGGCCTCCTCGACCTGCCGCTGCCGCGCCTCGCCGGGCGCCACCAGCACGGCAACGCCGCGACCGCCATCGCGGCGCTGCGCGCGGCTTTCCCCGACCTGCCGGCCTCGGCCTTCGAGGCGGGCGTGGCCCGGGCCGACTGGCCGGCGCGGCTCCAGCCGCTGAAGCGGGGCCGCCTGCCGGGCTGCGCGCCGGAGGGCGCCGAACTGTGGCTCGACGGCGGCCACAACGCCGACGGCGGCCGCGTCCTCGCCGAAGCCCTGGCCGAGATGGAGGAGCGCCACGCCCGCCCGCTCGTGCTGGTCTGCGGCATGCTGGCCACCAAGGACCCGGCCGCCTTCCTCGCGCCCTTCGCCGGCCTCGCCCAGGAGGTGATCGCCGTGCCGATCGCGGGCGAGGAGAACGCCCACGACCCCGACGTGATCGCGGCGCGCGCCTCGGCCGCCGGGATCGGCGCTGCGCGCTGCGCGGGCGTGGAGGAGGCGCTGCACTTCCTTGCCGCCCGCGCCTGGCCCGTGCCCCCCCGCATCCTCATCGCGGGCTCCCTCCACCTCGCCGGCGCGGTGCTGGCGCTGAACGGGACGCCGCCGGAGTAGGGATGGCGGGGCCTTGACGTCCGGCGGCATCGGCGTATGTCCAGATCTGGACAAGGAAGACGCCATGCCGGCGACGACGCGCAGGATCGGGACGGCTGCCGATGCGACGTCGCTCCTGCCGGACGACCGTTTCTCCCCGGCGTCGCGACGCGCCCTGAGCGCACCCGGCATCCGGACCTTCGTCGGCCTCTGCGACGCCTGGGGCCTCGACGAGGCGCAGCGGCGGCGGCTCCTCGGCTCCCCGCCGCGCTCGACCTACCACAACTGGCTGAAGGCCGCCCGCGAGGGCCGCTCCCTCACGCTCGGCCTCGACGAACTCACGCGCATCTCCGCCGTCCTCGGCATCCACAAGGCGCTCCGCATCCTCCACGGGGACGCCCGCGAGGACCTGCTGTGGCTGCGCGGCGCCCACGGCGCCCCGATCTTCGGCGGGGGATCTCCCCTCGACCTGATGACGAGCGGCCCCCTCGACGCCCTGCTGACGGCGCGGCGCTTCCTCGATGCCGCCCGCGGCGGCCTCTACATGCCGCCGAACGGGGCCGACGACCTGCCGCCCTCCACCGAGGCCGACATCGTCTTCGCCTGACCGCGGACATGTCGCCCGCGCCTCGCCCGTCCTACCGTCTCGTCCCTTCGCAGTTTCCGCCGGTGGCCGCCTTCGAGGCGGTCGCGACCGCGGCGGATCTCCCGGCCGTCCTCGAACTGGAGGGCTGGACGAACGACCGGCTGGTGGCCGACCGCTTGGCGCGCCTGCCGCGGGCCGATTGGGTCTTCGGCCGCCCGAACGCCAGCGTCGTGATGGCGGCCTTCCTCCACGTCGCCCCCGGCGGGACGCGGTTCAACGGCCCCGACCTCGGCGCCTGGTACGCCGGGACGAGGCTCAACACCGCGGTCGCCGAGGTCGCCCATCACCTGCGGCGCGAGGCCGTGGCGCGGGGCCTCGCCGGCCAGACGCGCCGGTACCGGACCGACCTATCGTGGCTCTCGGGCGACTACGACGACATCAGGGGACGGGAGGCGACGCGTCCGGATCTCTACGACGCCAAGAGCTATGCGGCGTCGCAGAACTACGGCGAGGCGCTGCGCGCCGCGGGCGGCGCCGGCCTCCTCTACGGTAGCCTGCGCCTCGTCGGCGGCGTCGACGTCGTGTGCTACCGGCCGCCCCTGGTCCTGGACGTCACGCAGGGTGCCCATATCGAGGTGACGGTCTCGGCGACCTCGCCCAGGGTCGACGTGATCCGGCTGGGGTGACACCTCGCGGGACCGGCATTCCCCGCCGGGTCCCTCCCGAACGGAGTGCGGCGACGCGCGTTCGCGGCGGCCGGTGCGGCCATAGCTTGGGGCGCCGAAGACCGATCCGCACGGGACAGAGGTTCGGGCTGACAGTCTGATAAAGGCATACCCCAACAAGACTGGAGGCACTCTGTGGCGGCAGGGGCGGCGTTCCGTCTCAGCACGGGCCGCCGTTGGTATGACATGGAAGTTCGCTTATCGACCATGACCAGCGAACTGCCGCCGGTAGGCTGTGGGACTTGTGCCGAAGCGTGCATGGAAGTGATGGCGCAGTCGTGCTTGGGTGCCAAAGCCGGCGGCTTCGGCGACATCGTCGAGCTTCGCCGGTGATGATCGCTCCAACAGCTCGCGGGCGAGCCGTAGCCGCTCCGTCGTCAGCCATTCGCCCGGCGGCAGGCCAGTGGCGGCCGCAAAACGGCGCTGGAACGTGCGCCGGCTCATGCCTGCGCGTGCCGCAAGACGAGCGATCCGGTGGTCATCGCCAGGCCGCGCTCTCAATTCATCGATCAGTGGCCCGAGCCGGGCCGCCTCGTAGTCATCAGGAACTGGGGCGGTGATGAACTGTGCCTGCCCGCCGTCCCGATGCGGCGGCACGACGAGGCGCCGTGCCACGCTGTTGGCCGCCTCCGGGCCGAACTGCCGCCGCACGACATGGAGGCAGAGATCGATCCCGGCGGCGCTGCCCGCGGCGGTGAGCACGTCGCCTTCGTCGATGTAGAGTACATCCGCGTCGAAGCGGATCAACGGATGGCGCCGCGATGCGGCCTCGACGTATCGCCAGTGCGTGGTAGCGCGGCGCCCGTCAAGTAGGCCCGCCGCTGCCAGGACCGCGACGCCTGAGCAGAGCGACATGACGCGGGCACCACGCGCGTGCGCGGCACGCAGCGCCATTGTTAACCCCTCCGGCACTGGCGAGTCGATGCTGCGCCAGCCTGGCACGACCACGAGGTCCGCCTCTTCCAAAACCGTCAAGCCGCCCTCCACCGTCACGGCCAGCCCGCCCGCGGCGCGGAGCGGTCCAGGCTCGACGGCGCAGACGGCGTAGCGGAACCAGCCAGCGCCCATCTCGGGGCGTGGTAGGCCGAAGACCTCATATGCGACGCCGAATTCGAAGGTGCAGAGCCCGTCATAGGCCAGCACGGCCACGAGAGGGCCGGCGAGATAGTCAGGGAAGGCGGATTGGTTTGGCACGATATCGATGTTCTTCGACATTCGGATCGATGTCCAGCGTGACAGCGCGCGGGCAGAATGAGGCATCCAGCGATACGAGGAACTCTCGCCATGCAAAACCCCGTCACCGCCATCGCACCCGCCGCTCCCGAGGCGGTCGCGGCTCACTTTTCCGCCCGGCTTGCCTTCGAAACGGACTGCCAGGATGTTCACGCCGCCATGCAGTCCGGCGCGCCCGGCTTCACCCTGCTCGACGTGCGTGCACCGGCCCTCTACGCCGAGGGCTACGTCCCAGGTGCATTGAACCTCCCACGCGGCAAGATGACGGAGCGGCGCATGGCTGAATGGCCGGCGGAGACGGTGTTCGTCGTCTACTGCGCCGGACCGCACTGCAATGGAGCCGATAAGGCAGCGCTACGCTTGGCAGAGCTGGGCCGATCCGTCAAAGTGATGATCGGCGGTGTGACAGGATGGAAGGATGAAGGTTTAGAATTCGTACGTGGCCAAGTACCTTATGTTTATTAACAAAATGAAGATATATTACTAATCAATCCCACCATGCTTGTTGATATATAGATCATCTCTAATTAAAACATAAATATTGGGGCGGTATAAATAGCGGAACGGCGGCTTCCGTGACATAGAGAATGGAGGTTTGCCGTCTGCCCGAGTGCGATAGAAAGCAACGTCGGAAATCTGCTCTATTCGCTTGCGACCCTTGCCAGCACGAACCCGTCCCAACCCTTCTCGCCCACCGTCTGGATGGCGGTCGCGGTCAGGCGAGGCTCGACGGCTATGATGTCGAGGAAGCTGCGCACGCCCTGGACGTTGGGGTCTGTGCTGTTCGGATCGACGACCGCGCCGCCGCGCACCACGTTGTCGCCGACGATGACTGTGCCGAGCCGCGATAGATCCAGCGCCCAGCGAAGATACTTCGGGTTGTTGGGCTTGTCGGCATCGATGAAGATCAGATCGAACGGGCTTGCCAGTGTAGGCAAGACGTCAAGTGCTCTTCCGACGCGCAGATCGATGCGCGTCGGAAGGTCCGTCTTCTCGAAGTTCTTTCGGGCGACAGCGGCATGGCGTTCATCCGACTCGATCGTGATGACCGTCCCATCTGCGGGCAGGGCACGAGCTATGTGTATCGTGCTGTATCCCCCAAGCGTCCCGATCTCCAGGACGCGTCGCGCCCCAGTCATCTGGACCAAAAGGGCGAGCATCCGACCCTGAAGGGCGGACACATCTTGGGCCGGCAGGCCCGCTGCGGCGTTCGCAGCGAGGGCGTGGGCCAGCACCGCATCGTCTTTTGCAAGAAGATCTGCGAAGTAAGTGTCGACGGCGTTCCAGCGCTGGGCATCGGCAAACGGGTAGTCTGGTGTTCGCATGGCTATCTCTCATCGCTTGGAATTCGATAAGACCGTAGGCTGATCTGCAAAGTTTGATCTTATAGCGTGCATTCCTGACTGCCGTCATCTAGAGCAGATCGCGATCAGGTGGAATCACCTGATCGCGTGAAGATGCTCGTAAAAACAGGAGGCTGGAGCTGGAGCTGCGAGCCAAGGCGAGCGGCAACAGCTCTAGTGCTTCATGGTTGTATCCCAGGCGCACCGCTCAACGGGTCTGTTTTGGATCAGAGACCCATCCATTCAACACGAACCAACAGTTCGCAGACCGCTCCAAACAGACCGCTCGCGCGCGTGGAGGGGACATCCAAGGACGACCTCAAGGGACGCGCTGGATCGAGGGCGAACGGAGGCCGCGCACGGCCGACCCCTGGCACGCCGGGGTGCGGCGGCGCAGGATACCCGAACTGAGACACGATCCGGCGGCCGCCCGGGCGACCGAAGGCCGAAACCGTCCCCATCCCCGGAGGAGGATGACGTCCATGCCCGACCGCGAACCCGACGCGACAGCGCTCCGGGGCAAGTGGCGCATCACCGAGACGAGCCAGTGGGACGCGGACTATCTCGACAGGGTCGAGCCCGCCTTCATCCTCTTCGGCGCGCCCGGCGCGAGCGAGTTCCGTTTCGGCTGCGTCGAAGCCTCCCTCGACTGTGCCTGGAGCCGGACCGACGTCGGCTTCGCATTCGAGGGCTCGGACGAGGGGATGGAGGTCTCCGGCGAGGGTTGGGCCGAGATGGACGGCGCCGACGGGATCGTGGGCGAGATCGGCTTCCGCGACGGCGACGAGACCACGTTCAAGGCCCGCGGCTGGCCGTGACGGGCGGGCGACGGCGTCGCAACTTCGGCGCCTCCCGCCGGTTGAAGCGGCAGCGCCGGCGCCGAGGCAGGATCCCCCATGCAGCGTGTGCCGCCGCATCGCCGACGGCGCGCGCTGCCTGGTGGTGGCGGTCGACTACCGCCTGGCGCCCGAGCATCCCGCGCCGGCCGCCGCGGAGGACTGCATCGCGGCCCTGCGCTGGATCGGCGATCACGCGGCCGAACTCGGGGCCGACCCGCGCCGGCTCGCGGTCGGCGGCGACAGCGCCGGCGGCAGCCTGTCGGCCGCGGCCACCATCGCGGCGCGCGGGGGCGGGCCGGCGCTGGTGTGCCAGATCCTCATCTACCCGTCGGTCGACAACCGCGCCGCCCCGCCGCCCTATCCGTCGCGCGAGGCCAACCGGGACGTGCCGCCGCTGATCCCCGACGTGCTGGACTGGTTCAGGTCGCACTACATGCCCGATGCCGCGCTCGGGGACGACTGGCGCCAGTCCCCGGTCGTCGCGGCCGACAAGGCGGGGCTGCCCCCGGCGCTGGTCATCGTGGCGGATCGCGATCCGCTTTACAGCGAAGGGCTCGCCTACGCGGATGCCCTGGAGGCCGCGGGCGTCGAGGTGGCGCGCCTCGACATGCCCGGCATGATCCACGGCTTCATCACCATGGAGGGGGTGCTGTCGGCGGCGGGCCGGGCCACCGAGGCCATCGCGGCCGAGCTGCGCCGGAGGTTCGACGCCGCGGCCTGACCCCGACCTCGTCCGATGCCCGGCGCGGGGGCCGGGCATCGGACGAGGTCGGGGGCGGATCAGATCGCGCCGTCGATCCACTGCTGGAGCTGGCCCTTCGGCTTGGCGCCGACCATCTTGGACGCCACCTGGCCGTCCTTGAAGAGGAGCAGCGTCGGGATCGACTGGATGCCGAGCTTGCCCGGGATGCCGGGGTTCTCGTCGATGTTGAACTTCACCACCTTGACCTTGCCCCGCATCTCCTGGGCGATGTCCTCGAGCGCCGGGGCGATCATACGGCAGGGGCCGCACCACTCGGCCCAGAAGTCGACGACGACCGGCTCGGACGACTTCAGCACGTCCTGATCGAAGCTCTGGTCGGTGACCTTGATGGTGGCGGAACCGGCGTCGGCCATGCGAAAACCCCTGGTGAGGCGGGAGCCCGCGGCCCCCGGCGATCATCACGGGAAGTGGTGACGGCGGGCGGCGCCGTCAAGCCGCCGCGGCTTCGCCCACCAGCGCCGGCGACACCTCGTACTGAGCCTCGGTCTTGGCCTTGATGTCGTCGAGCGTGACGCCGGGCGCCAGCTCCGTCAGCACCATGCCGCCGCCGTGACGGTCCACCGTGAAGACCCCGAGGTCGGTGATCACCATGTCGACGACGCCCGCGCCCGTGAGGGGCAGGGTGCAGGCGCGGAGCAGCTTCGGGTCCTCGCCGCCGGCCTTCGCCTTGGCGGTGTGCTCCATCAGCACCACGACCTTCTTGACGCCCGCCACGAGGTCCATGGCGCCGCCCATGCCCTTCACCATCTTGCCGGGGATCATCCAGTTGGCGAGGTCGCCGTTCTGCGCCACCTGCATAGCGCCCAGGATCGACAGGTCGATGTGGCCGCCGCGGATCATGGCGAAGCTGTCGGCCGAGGAGAAGAAGCTCGTGGTCGGCAGGGCCGTCACGGTCTGCTTGCCGGCGTTGATGAGATCGGCGTCCTCCTCGCCCTCGTACGGGAAGGCGCCCATGCCCAGCATGCCGTTCTCGCTCTGGAGCTGGACGCTCACCCCCTCGGGGATGAAGTTCGACACCAGCGTCGGGATGCCGATGCCGAGGTTGACGTAGAAGCCGTCGCGCAGCTCGCGCGCGGCCCGCTCGGCCATCTGGTCGCGGTTCCAGGCCATCAGACCTCCTCCCCCGCGGCGGCCGGCACGGCCGGGGCCGCCCTCCTGCGGGTCGTGCGCTGCTCGATGCGCTTCTCGTGGTGGGGCACGTGGACGATGCGCTTCACGTAGATGCCGGGCGTGACGATGGCGTCGGGGTCGAGCTCGCCGGGCTGCACGAGGTGCTCGACCTCGGCGATCGTCAGCTTCGCGGCCGTGGCCATCATCGGGTTGAAGTTGCGCGCCGTCTTCCGGTAGACAAGGTTGCCCTCGGTGTCGCCCTTCCAGGCGTGGACCAGGGCGACGTCGCCGACGATGCCGCGCTCCATCACGTAGCGCTGGCCGTCGAACACCCGCTCCTCCTTGCCCTCGGCCACCGCGGTGCCGACGCCCGTCCGGGTGAAGAAGGCCGGGATGCCGGCGCCGCCCGCCCGGCAGCGCTCGGCGAGCGTGCCCTGGGGGGTGAACTCGACTTCGAGCTTGCCGGCCAGGAACTGCTGGGCGAAGAGCTTGTTCTCGCCCACGTAGGACGAGATCATCTTGGCGATCTGGCCGGTCTCCAGCAGCAGCCCGAGGCCGACGCCGTCGATGCCGGCGTTGTTGGACACGCAGACGAGGTTCGCCGCACCCGTGTCGCGCAGGGCCTCGATGAGGCTCGACGGGATGCCGCAGAGCCCGAAGCCCCCGGCCAGGATCGTCATGCCGTCCGTGATCTGGCCGGCCAGGGCCTGTCCGGCGTCCTCGTAGACTTTTCTCATCGCTTCGCCCGGGGCTGGCCGATCTTCGGCCGCGCCACCATGCCCCGAGCCGGGCGGATTTGGGAAGATGCCGGGCGGGTTTTTCCCCCCGCCCGGGTGGCCCTGAGACGTCAGGCGGCGGACGGCGTCGCGCGCAGGGCCTCGCACCAAGCCGTGTAGATCCCGCTCGCCGCGATGATGGCGGCCCCGATCAGCATCGCCGGCCCCGGCACGGTGCCGAAGGCGAGGTAGCCCAGGCCCGCCGCCCACAGGAGCTGCGCGTAGGTGAAGGGCGACAGCATCGAGGCCGGGGCGTGGCGATAGGCGAAGACCTGCATCAGGCTGGCGATCGTGGCGAAGAAGCCGCTGATGCAGCCGATGGCCACCTCGTTCCAGGTCGGCATGTGCCAGTCGAAGGCCGCCAGAACCGACACCACCGCGAAGCCGATGACGGCCTGGTAGAGCATCGTGGTCTCGGGCCGCTCGCCGCGGGCGAGGCGCGTGCCGATGATGGCGGAGGCCGACGCGACGCTGCCGACCAGCGGCACGAGGCTCGCCAGCGTGAAGGCGCTGCCGCCGGGCTGCACGATCACCATCACGCCCGCGAGGCCCACCAGCGCGGCCGCCCAGCGCCGCAGCCCGACCTTCTCGCGCAGGACCAGCGCCGCCATGGCCGTGACCACGACCGGCGCCATGAAGCCGATGGCCGTGGCATTGGCCACCGGCATCATGCCGAAGGCCACGATGAACAGAACCGTGGAGGCGGCGCTCGCCACCGCTCGGCCCGTCAGCATCATGGGCCGGGCGGCGCGCAGCAGGCTGCGGTCGCGCAGCAGCAGCGGCACCGTCATCACGACGAAGACGAGGTAGCGCATCCAGGCGACTTCGAGGCCGGGCAGCGACGCCGTCAGCATCTTGGACGCGTTGTCCGAGACGGGGTACAGGGCCGCGCTGGCCAGCAGCGCCACGATGCCGACGACGGCGCGCTCGGGCTTGCGGGCGGCGGCCGGGGGCGCGGCGACGCGCGGCAGCGCCCGCGGGGAGGACGGCCGCTGGGCCCTGTCGGCGTCGCGGGCGGGTCTGTTCGCGTCGCGGCGCGACGGCTCGCGCAGGGCAAGGGCCAAGGTCGGCTTCCTCTATGATTCGTTGTCGGATGAGCGAAGGCTAGTCCGATGGACTCAACGAGTCCTTAAGGTTCTGCCCCCGCAGGTCAGCCCTGACCGACGTGCATGTCTCGCCGGACGGCTGCCGAATCCTTCGGTGCTCAAGCGGCCTTGCGTGGCTGAAGCCACGGTCGATTCCGCCTCTTCAGAGCGCGATCGACGCCGCTCGGTCTTTCATGTGTCGGCAGGTTCGCAAGAACCTGCTCGGGGGCTCGACAGGGCCGGGCCGCTCCGCCACCCTCGCCCGACCATCGCACGAGGCCCGACACCATGAGCACCGGCACCCAGGACTACGTGGGCGACCCCCGCAACGACGACGTGCTGGTGTCGGTGGACGGCGGCCTCGTGCACCGCGACCGGGCCGTGGTGTCGGTGTTCGACTCCGGCTTCGTGCTCGGCGACGGCGTGTGGGAGGGGCTGCGCCTCATCGACGGGCGGGTCGCCTTCCTGGACGCCCACCTCGACCGCCTCTACGACGGCGCCCGCATGCTGATGATCGACGTCGGGCTCACCCGCGCGGCGCTGGTCGAGCGCCTCTTCGACTGCCTCGACGCCAACGGCATGCGCGACGGCGTCCACATCCGGCTGATGGTGACGCGGGGGCGCAAGCGCTCGCCCTACCAGGACCCGCGCCTGACGGTCGGCCCCGCGACGGTCGTCATCGTGCCCGAGTGGAAGCAGCCAAAGCCCGACGTCTACCGCCGCGGCATCACCCTGTTCACGACCCACGTCCGCCGCACTGGCCCCGCCGACCAGGACCCGAAGCTCAACTCCCATTCCAAGGTCAACGACATCCTGGCCTGCATCCAGGCCACGGCGGCGGGCGCCGACGAGGCCCTGATGCTCGACGACCGCGGCTTCGTGGCGACCTGCAACTCGACGCATTTCTTCATCGTGCGGCGCGGGGCGCTGTGGACGTCGGCGGGGGGGTTCTGCCTGCGCGGCATCACGCGCGACGCCGTGATCCGGGCCGCGGGGGCGGCCGGCGTGCCGGTGTTCGAGCGCGACTTCTCGCTCTTCGACGTCTACGCGGCCGACGAGGCCTTCGTCACCGGCACCTTCGCGGGCCTCACCCCCGTGTCGCGCGTCGACGGCCGGCCCCTGCCGGCGCTGGGCGACGCCGAGGACCTGTCCGGGCCGGTGACGCGGCACCTGCGCGAGCATTACGTCGCGCTGCGCGACGCCGAAGCGCGAGGGCGGGCGTGACGGCGGCCGACGGCGGCGGCCCGCTGCGCGTCGCCATGTGGTCCGGCCCGCGCAACATCTCGACCGCCCTGATGCGGTCCTTCGGCAACCGCCCCGACTGCGCGGTGGCGGACGAGCCCTTCTACGCCGCCTACCTCGACGCCACGGGGCTGGTCCACCCGCAGCGCGACGAGATCCTGGCGAGCCAGCCGCGCGACTGGCGCGCCGTGGCGGTCGCGGTCACCGGCGCGGTGCCGGGCGGGCGGGCGCTCTGGTACCAGAAGCACATGACCCACCACATCCTGCCGGGCTTCGGGCGGGACTGGATCGACCGCGTCGCCAACGCCTTCCTGATCCGGGCGCCGGAGCCCGTGCTGCTGTCCTACGTCGAGAGACGCGCCGACGTGACCCTGGAGGACATCGGCGTGCCCCAGCAGGCGGAGCTGTTCGACCGGGTGGCGGACCGGCGCGGGGAGGCGCCGGCCGTGATCGCGTCGGGCGACGTGCTGCGCGACCCGCGGGGCACGCTGACAGCCCTCTGCGGCCGGCTCGGCCTCCCCTTCGACGAGCGCATGCTGTCCTGGCCAGCCGGGCGCCGCGCCTCGGACGGGGTGTGGGCGCCCTCCTGGTACGACAGGGTCGAGCGCTCGACGGGCTTCGCGCCGCCCGCGCCCGAGGGCGGCTTCGACGACCTCCCCGACCGCCTGAAGCCCCTGGCCGAGGCGGCTCGCCCTTTCTACGAGCGGCTGGCGCGGCATCGGCTGAGGGCCGCGGAGGCGTGAGGCTCACCGGTCGTCCCGGTGCGGCATTCGACCTGTCCACGAAGCCGGAACCTCGGACGGTCGGTCCGGTTGACCCGTGCAGGCGGCGGCCCTCCTCGGGCGTTCGAGACCGCTGCCGCACCGGGAGGAAGACCTTTGTCCAAGCTGTCCGACATCGCCGCCATCGCGGCATCCTGCGTCCTCATGGCGGCGGCCGTTCCGGCCTCCGCGGCGACCGCCGCCAACTCCCAGAACGGGACCACGAGCTCGAACGCGGCGAACGAGGAGAAGCCCGGCCTGACGACCGACCCCGGCATGAGCGGCAACGGGACCATGATGATGAAGGGTGCCGGAAAGGGCATGGGCACGGACGGCGACGCCGGGACCGGCATGGCGCCCCAGACCGGCACGGGCGGCGGGTCCACGACCGACACGGGCCCATCCAACTGACACGGCGACGGTCCATACCGATCCTCTCGCCTCCACCGCCCTCGTCCTGAGCCCAGCGTCGGCACACGTCTCGGCGCCCCCGGGGGAATACCCTTCTCCCCAGCGGGGAGAAAGGCGCAAACGCCCAGGGTCAGTGATGTGTGCCAACGCTGACATCCTGAGTGAGGGTGCGCAGGACCCGTCTCGTCCTTCGACAGGCTCGGGACGAGAGAGGTGGAGAAGCGCCGCCATGAGGATGAGCGCTCCAGCTTGGCTGCCCACGATATTCAGGCCAACGGCGGTCGTCTTTGAGGCCGGGCGTCGGCGTCCCCCTCGTCAGGCTTGAGCGAAGGCTGCGGTCGGCAGGGAGCGGGCCGGGCGGGCGCGGTGCACGACGTCGGCGAAGCTGGCGCAGCGGCCCTCCGCCAGCCGGGCGCGGGGCAGGATCACGCCGGCCACCGGGGCCAGCCACGGGATCCAGCGGGCGAGGCCCGTCGGCGTCTCGCGCAGGAGCAGGGCGCCATCCCCCCCCAGCGACCCGCCGAGCGCGCGCAAAGCTTCCTCGCCGAAGAGCCGCGACGGCACCGTGCCGGCCTTCACCACGAAGATCCAGGGCGAGCGGGCCCCCGCGATGCCCCGCGCCAGGGCGGCGGGGAAGTCCTTCTCCTCGACGATCTGGCAGCCCGCCTCGTCGGCGATCCCGGCCATGCCGGCGTCGTCGCCCAGATGCAGCAGCGTGACGTCGCGCACCACGCCGTCCATGGCGGCCGGCACCAGGGCCGCGAGGGTGCGCAGCAGGGCGCCGGCCGCGCGCGTCGCATCGACGGCGGTCGGCGGTGTCAGGACGATGGTGGACAGCATGGGCCAGACCTAACACGCCGCATCTGCGCCGCGAAAGGCATCATGCGGGTGAAAATGCCTCATTTGGAGGCGGGACGGCGCTCCGACGTCCCGCCGTCGGCCGGTGCGGGCGGGACTTCAACGGCTCAACTGCCGGCACAGGCTCTCCAACTCGTCGTGGGTGCCGTAGCGGATGCGGATCTCGCCCCCGGCCCCGCGCGCCTCGATCTCGACCGCGAGGCCCAGCACGGCGGCGAGGCGCCGGGCTAGGGCCTTGGCGTCGCCAGCGGGGGCGTGATGGGGCTTCTTCCCGGGTGCCGGGGCCGGCGGCGACGCGGCGGGTGCGGCGCGGTGGTGGGCCTGGGCCAGCCTCTCGACGTCGCGCACGTTGAGGCCCCGCGCCACGATCTTCAGCGCCACGGACTCGGGATCCTCGAAGCCGAGCAGCGCGCGGGCGTGGCCGGCCGAGATCGCACCCTCCACCACCATGGCCTCGACGCTCTGCGGCAGCTTCAGGAGCCGCAGCATGTTGGCGACGTGGCTGCGGCTCTTGCCGATGATGCGGGCGAGGTCGGTCTGCGAATAGCCGAACTCGCGCGCCAGCCGCTCGTAGCCGCGCGCCTCCTCGATGGCGTTGAGGTCGGCGCGCTGGACGTTCTCGATGATGGCGAGTTCGAGCGCCCCCTTGTCGTCGACCTCGACGACGACGACCGGCACATCGGCGAGCCCGGCGGCCCCGGCGGCCCGCCAGCGGCGCTCGCCGGCGATGATCTCGAAGCCGCCCTCCCCGCCCGGGGCGGGCCGCACCAGGATCGGCTGGATGACGCCCTTCTCGCGGATGGAACTGGCGAGGTCGTCGAGGTCCTCCTCGGCGAAGCTCCGCCGCGGGTTGCGCGGGTTGGGCCTGAGGTCGCGGATGCCGACGCGCCGCCGGTCCCGCGCCTCGGGCGAGGCCGGCGCCGGCATCTGGGCCGAGGAATCCGCGATCAGCGCCGCGAGGCCGCGCCCGAGGCGCGGGCGGCCACCCTCGTCCGCCATGCTCATCCTCCCGCGGCCGGCCTCAGGGCACCCGCATCGATCAGTGCTGCGGATGAGCGCTCATCGCAGGGGGGCGAGGCCGACGAGTCGGCAGCACCCATCGATGCGGGGACCCTCACGCCGCCCATGCCCTCTCGCGCTGGATCACCTCGGAGGCGAGCCGGAGATAGGCCTGGCTGCCGGCGCATTTGAGGTCGTAGAGCAGCACAGGCTTGCCGTGCGACGGCGCCTCGGACACGCGGACGTTGCGCGGGATGACGGTCTCGTAGACCTTGTCGCCCATGATCTGGCGGACGTCCGCCACCACCTGGGTCGCGAGGTTGTTGCGCGGGTCGAACATGGTGAGCAGGATGCCGTGGATCGACAGGGTCGGGTTGAGGTTGGCCCGCACCTGCTCCACCGTGGCGAGGAGCTGCGACAGGCCTTCGAGGGCGAAGAACTCGCATTGCAGCGGCACCAGCACGCTGCTGGCCGCCGCCATGGCGTTGACGGTGAGGAGGTTCAGCGACGGCGGGCAGTCGACCAGCACGTAGGTGAAGCGGCGCCCCTCCGTCGTCGCGGCGAGCTGCTTCAGGGCGTCGCGGAGCTTGAAGGCGCGGTCCTTGTGGGACGCGATCTCGAGGTCGAGCCCGAGCAGGTCCATGGTGGAGGGCGCGACCCAGAGGTTCGGCACCGAGGTCGGGCGGCAGGCGTCCCCGAGGCTGTGGTCGCCCGTCAGGGCCCCGTAGGTCGAGACCGAGCGGTCCTTGCGCTCGATGCCGAGGCCGGTCGAGGCGTTGCCCTGCGGGTCGAGGTCGACGAGCAGCACGCGCTCGCCGACGGCCGCGAGGGCCGTGCCGAGGTTGATGGCCGTCGTGGTCTTGCCGACGCCGCCCTTCTGGTTGGCCAGGACCAGGACGCGCGCCGCGGGACTGCTCATGGTTCGGATCCTTTCGGGAGCGCCGGCCCACCCTCGGCCGAGCGGCGCAGCACCAGGATGCGGCCGTCGGGCGAGGTGAGGCTGGGCAGCACGCGCGTGGTGTAACGGGCGCCGAGGTCGACCCCGTCGGCGATCTCGCCCTGGCTCTTGAGGAAGACCGCCGCGGTCCCGGCATCGACGAGAACTCTGCCCATTTCGAGCAGGGTGGGCAAGGGCGCCAACGCCCGCGCGGTGAGGACATCGACGGATTTCAGCCCGGGGAGCACGTCCTCGACGCGCCCGTTGTGCACCGTGGCGGGGGCGCCACAGGCGCGCGCCGCCTCGCGCAGGAAGGCGCATTTGCGGGCGTTGGCCTCGACGAGGTCGACGTGCGCCCCCGCGCGGCCGGCCAGCAGGATCGCCACGACGAGCCCCGGGAAGCCCGCCCCCGAGCCGATGTCGGCCCAGCGCAGGGCCTCGGGCATCAGGGGCTGGATCTGGGCCGAATCGGCGATGTGCCGCGTCCACACCTCGGCCAGCGTCGAGGGCGAGACGAGGTTCTTGATCCGCTGCCACCGGCCGAGCAGGTCGGCGTAGACCGCGAAGCGCTCCTCCGTTTCACGTGAAACGGGCACGAGGCCCAGGGCGCGGCGGCGGTCCTCGGAGATGGGGTTCTGCACGGGGGTCAGCGCCAGCTCGGGATGCGGGCTTCATCAGCCGTAGCCGGGCCACTGTCCGCCTGTCTCTCGGCGGCAGGGCGTTGGCATCCTTCTCCCCCCCGGGGAGAAGGTGGCGCGCAGCGCCGGATGAGGGGAGATCCACCCCCTGCGGAACCCCCCTCATCCGCCCGCTGCGCGGGCACCTTCTCCCCAAGGGGAGAAGGGCGGGAACGGCCAGCGTCGATGATGTGCCAGGACGATGGCATGGGGTCGAGACAGGAGATCATGGGGTGGACAGACGTCTACGAGACGGCGCTCGCCGCGACCTTGCCCCTGCCCTGCCCCTTGCCCCGCCCCCTGGCCACGAGGATCGTCAGGGCCGCCGGGGTCATGCCCTCGATGCGCTGCGCCTGGCCGAGCGTCCGCGGCCGGACGGCGTCGAGCTTGTCGCGCAGCTCGCGCGACAGGCCCGGCAGGGCACGATAGTCGAGGTCGTCCGCGAGGCCGATCGCGTCCTCGTCCCGCGTCCGGGCGATGTCGGCCTCCTGGCGGTCGAGGTAGACGGCGTATTTCGCGTCGGCCTCCACCTGCGCCATGACGACGGGCGCGATGGAGCCCAGGGCGGGCCACAGCGCCCGCAGGGCTTCGGCGTCGATCGTGGGATAGGAGAGGAGCGCGAAGGCGCTGCGGCGCACGCCGTCCTGCGCCACCGGGATGCCGCGCAGGGCGAGCTGCTGCGGCGTGGCGGTGAGCGCCTCGACGAGGCGCCGCGCGGCACCGAGGGCGTCGCGCTTGGCCGCGAAGGCCGCGGCCCGCTCGGGACCGACGCAGCCCCAGGCCAGCCCCTGCCGGGTCAGCCGCTGGTCGGCGTTGTCGGCCCGCAGCGTCAGCCGGTATTCGGCCCGGGAGGTGAACATGCGGTAGGGCTCGGTGACGCCGCGCGTCACGAGGTCGTCCACCATCACGCCGATGTAGGATTCGGCGCGCGAGACGGTGACGGCCTCCCCGCCCCCGGCGCGGCGCGCGGCGTTGAGGCCCGCCACGAGGCCCTGCGCGGCCGCCTCCTCGTAGCCCGTGGTGCCGTTGATCTGCCCGGCCAGGAACAGCCCGGCTAGGCGCTTCGCCTCCAGGCTCGGGGCGAGCTCGCGCGGGTCGACGAAGTCGTATTCGATGGCGTAGCCGTGCTGGGTGATGAGCGCGTCCTCGCAGCCCGGGATCGAGCGGACGAGGCGCTCCTGCGTGTCCCTCGGCAGCGAGGTCGAGATGCCGTTGGGATAGAAGGTCGGATCGTCGAGCCCCTCGGGCTCCAGGAAGATCTGGTGGCTGTCGCGGTCGGCGAAGCGCGTGACCTTGTCCTCGATGGACGGGCAGTAGCGCGGCCCCCGCCCCGTGATGGCGCCCGAGAAGAGCGGCGCCCGGTGCAGGTCGGCGCGGATGATGGCGTGGGTCTCGGCCGTGGTGCGGGTGACGAAGCAGTCGCGCTGCTCCGTCTCGATCCGCGCCGTGAGGCTGGAGAAGGGCTCGGGCACGGCGTCGCCGGGCTGGCGCTCCAGCCGGTCGAGGTGGAGGCTGCGCCCGTCGAGCCGCGGCGGCGTGCCGGTCTTCAGCCGGCCGAGGGCGAAGCCGCGCGCCTCTAGCGCGGCCGAGAGGCCGTGGCTCGGGGCCTCGCCGATGCGCCCGGCGGGGACGCGGACCTCGCCGATGTGGATCAGTCCGCGCAGGAAGGTGCCGGTGGTGAGCACGGCGGCGCCGCAGGCGAGGCGGCGGCCGTCCGCCAGGGTGACGGCCGCGACGCGGTCGCCGGCGATGTCGAGGCCGAAAGCCTCGCCCTCGACGAGCGCGAGGTTCGGTTGCGCCGCCAGGGTCCGCTGCATGGCGGCGCGGTAGAGGGCGCGGTCCGCCTGGGCGCGGGGGCCGCGCACGGCCGGGCCCTTGCGGCGGTTCAGGACGCGGAACTGGATGCCGCTGGCGTCGGCCACCCGGCCCATGACGCCGTCGAGGGCATCGATCTCGCGGACGAGGTGGCCCTTGCCGAGGCCACCGATGGCGGGGTTGCAGGACAGGGTGCCGACCGTGGCGAGGCTCTGGGTGACGAGCGCCGTGCGGGCGCCGGTGCGGGCCGCCGCCGCCGCGGCCTCGCAGCCGGCGTGGCCGCCGCCGATCACGACGACGTCGAAAGTGTGGGTCATGGGTGAACCGGGGGCGGAGAGGTGAGCCGCGCCTTATAGGCCCGACGGGTGCCGGACGGAAGCAGCACCTGCTGCGCACTCGGACGCGGCATCCCGGCCCCCTGTTTCACGTGAAACCCCGGCCCTACTTGCCGATGCAGAAGCGCCCGAAGATCGCGCCCAGCACCTCCTCGGTGCCGATCCGCCCGACGAGCCCGGCCAGGGCGTCGACGGCGCCGCGCAGGTCCTCGGCCACGAGTTCGAAGTCGCGCCCCTGCCCGGCCGCATCGATCCGGCCGAGGTGGCGCTGCGCGGCCTCCAGGGCGGCGCGATGGCGGATGCGCGTCACCACGGCGCCCTCCCCGTCCACCAGGGCCTCGGAGGCGAAGCGCGCCAGCGCCGCCACGAGCCCGTCGAGCCCCGCCCCGGTCAGGGCCGAGACCGAGAAGGTGCTTCCGCCCGCGACGGCGCCGAGGTCGGCCTTGGCGGCGACCGTCCAGACCGCGCCCGCCGTCTCGACGTCGGGCGCCGCGGGCCGGCGCCCGTCGTGGAGCCACAGCACGAGGTCGGCCGAGGCCGCGCGGGCCCGGGCGCGGGCGATGCCCTCGCGCTCGACCGGGTCGTCGGTGTCGCGCAGGCCGGCCGTGTCGATGAGCTGGACGGGATAGCCACCGAGTTCGAGGTCGACCGTGATGGCGTCGCGCGTCGTGCCGGCCTGGGCCGACACGATGGCGACGTCGCGGCCGGCGAGCGCGTTGAGCAGCGTGGACTTGCCGGCGTTGGGGGGGCCCGCGATGGCCACCGCCACGCCGTCGCGCAGCTTGGTGCCGCGGGCCTCGCGCGCGAGTTCCTCGGCCATCCGCCGCGCCACGCCGCCGACGAGGCGCCGGATCTCGCCCTCGACCGAGGCCGCGAGGTCGTCCTCCTCGGCGAAGTCGATCGCCGCCTCGGCGAGCGCCAGGGCCGAGAGCAGGTCCTCGCGCAGCGCCTCGACCCAGCGGCCGAGCGCGCCGTCGAGCTGGCGCAGGGCCTGACGGCGCTGCGCCTCGGTCTGGGCATCGATGAGGTCGGCCAGCCCCTCGACGGCGCCGAGGTCCATCTTGCCGTTGAGATAGGCGCGGCGGGTGAACTCGCCGGGGGCGGCGAGCCGGCAGCCCGGCACGGCCGCGAGGGCCCCGAGCACGGCCACCGTCACGGCCCGGCCGCCGTGGACGTGGAACTCCGCAGCGTCCTCGCCGGTGAAGGAGGCGGGCCCCGGAAACCACAGGACGAGGGCGCGGTCGAGCACGTCACCGCCGTGGCGCAGCGCCGCCACACTGGCGAGTCGGGGGACCGGGAGGCGTCCGGCGATGCGCAGGAGCGCGTCGCGCGTCGCAGGGCCGGAGATGCGGATCAGCGCCACGGCGGCCCGCCCTGCCCCGCTGGCGGGCGCGAAGATGGTGTGCTGCGCCTGCTGCGCCATGCGGCCCTTCTCCGAGCAGACCGAGGACGCCCTTCGGGCGTCCCCTCATCCGGCCTGCCGGCCACCTTCTCCCCGGAGGGGAGAAGGGCGCAACTCATATCGGGCCGAGGGAGGTCGAAGATGAAAGGCGCAACGCCGGGAAGTTCACCCTTCTCCCCTGCGGGGAGAAGGTCCGCACAGCGGGGATGAGGGGAGAGCCACCACGGCTTCCGCCTTACGTGTTCATCGACTCGAAGAAGGCGGCGTTGCCCTTCGGGGTCTCGCGCAGCTTGCCCATCAGGAACTCGATGCCGTCGACCGTGCCCATCGGGTTCAGGATGCGGCGCAGCACGTACATCTTCTTGAGCGTGTCGGCCGGGACCAGCAGCTCCTCCTTGCGGGTGCCGGAGCGCGTGATGTCGAGCGCCGGGTAGACGCGCTTGTCCGCCACCTTGCGGTCGAGGATGATCTCGGAATTGCCCGTGCCCTTGAACTCCTCGAAGATCACCTCGTCCATGCGCGAGCCCGTGTCGATCAGCGCGGTCGCGATGATGGTGAGCGAGCCGCCGCCCTCGATGTTGCGGGCCGCGCCGAAGAAGCGCTTGGGCCGCTGCAGGGCGTTGGCGTCGACGCCGCCCGTCAGCACCTTGCCGGAGGACGGCACGGTGGTGTTGTAGGCGCGGCCGAGGCGGGTGATCGAGTCCAGCAGGATCACCACGTCGCGCCGGTGCTCGACGAGGCGCTTGGCCTTCTCGATCACCATCTCGGCCACCTGCACGTGGCGCGTCGCCGGCTCGTCGAAGGTCGAGGACACGACCTCGCCCTTCACCGAGCGCTTCATGTCGGTCACCTCCTCGGGGCGCTCGTCGATGAGCAGCACGATGAGGTAGCATTCGGGGTGGTTGGCCGTCACCGACTGGGCGATGTTCTGCAGCAGCACGGTCTTGCCGGTGCGGGGCGGCGCCACGATGAGGGCGCGCTGCCCCTTGCCGATCGGCG
>CAXTBR010000078.1:0-20381 GCA_964242785.1 uncultured Lichenihabitans sp.
GGCTGGGCTTGTGGCCGGCCGCGACCACGGCCCGGCTGGTCGAGGCGCAGCTCGTGGAGGACGGCGTCTACCCGAACGCCGCGGCGGTGTTCGCCGAGGCGCAACCCGCTGCGAAGGAGGCGACGGGCACCGGTCCGACGCTCGACTTCGATCCCGCCCAGCCGCGCGATCCCCAGGGTCGATGGACGGCGAGCGGGAATGGTGGCCCTCAGAGCGGGCCGATCATCCTCGCAGCTAACAAAAGACAGCGCGAGATTGAAAAGGCGTTGAGGGCGACTGGGACTCCGCCTCCCCCCGTGGAGTCCCCGGACGACCCGACCATCGAGCCTATCCCAAGTTTGGCACCGCATGGTCCGTTATCGGAGATGCCGAACCTGATCCCGCCCTCGCCGGCCAAATCTAAACCCGTTGCTCCTTCGAACGTTTCACCACCACAACCTTCTCCACCACGATCAATCTCCCACGATCCGGATGTGCAGATCGACAGGTACTCTGACGTTATCTTGCCGGATCGGATCAGGCATATTCTCGATGGTGATGCGACTGGTGGAGGTCATCGCCCTGGGGCGGGCTTGAGTGGAAAAAGCGAGTTCCCGACTGAATGGTCGGATATAAAGATTTTGAATGAGATCGCATCCGTTGCTAAAGACCCATCATCCGCCCGCAGGTCAAGCTTTGCTGGGCGGACCATCTTTGAGGGGACGCGCGATGGTATCGACATTCGCGTCATTGTGGATGCTCAAGGGAAAGTCATTACAGGACTTCCAACCAATGTCATGAGGAATCCATGAACTTCGACAGTCATCTGATCCAAGCCGAAGATGATTTGCGCCGCGTCTATGAGGCGGTCAGGGACAGATTGCATCCGAGAGGTGCTGAGGAGATAACCACCTATATCGACCACCGTGAATTCGGTTTGGCGGCAGAAGGATTGTTCTGGTTCATTGATGCCATGAGCCTTGCGATCGAGCTACAGACGCTTGCACGGCTGCGCCGCTTGGACTCGCTCACAAATATGCACGGCGATTTCGACCCGCGAATAGTGGAACGAGTGCTTGATACGAGGCATGTACACGGGTGATGACGCGCTGGAGAGTTTGGCACGAGACGGCTTCCGGTTCTGGCCTAGAGCCGCGAGTAAGCTTCTGAAGCGGATCGAGGAAGAGTGGACCGATATGGGCAAGACGTCCATGTCGGCCGAGTCAATCTACTGGTTCGGGCTTACCCCATCCAATCCTGCGGGAGATCGCGGGCGTAAACGTCGAGTTCTCCGACCATGATCGGACCTGGGCGACAGCGACACGCGCAACGACGCCCGACATGATCTCGGCCCGGCAGGAGCTGGACCTGCGGCCGCAGCTCGAACGGCTCGACCGTGTGATCCTGCGCTCGGAGGGGGTCGAGCCCGACGCGCTCGGCTTCGCGTTCCGCCCGCTGTGGCAGCTCGACGCCCCCGCGAAGGCGGCCCTGGCGCTCACGACGGCGCAACTCTCCGCCCGCGGGAGCGACCCGTTCCCCAACCGACGAGGCTCCCATGCCCTTCACCGTCCCGACCGCGGCCGACCTCGCGGCGCGCTTCCCCGCCTTCGCGGCCGTCGCGCCCGCGACCCTCGCCCAGGCCATCGCCGAGGCGCGGACCCGCGTCGACGAGACCTGGCTGCCCGCCGATCGGACCATCGCCCTGATGCTGCTCGCCGCCCACGGCCTGACCCTCGACGGGTTCGGCACCGGAGCCGAGGCCGCGGCGGCGGCGGCCGGCGCGCTCGGCTTCGCGTCGATGCGCTCGGGGTCGCTGTCGCTCGATCGCCAGCGGCCCCCGCGCGGCGCGGCCGAACCCTCCCTCCTGGCCGAGACCACCTACGGCCGCCGCTTCCTCGCCCTGCTGAAGGTCAACAAGCCGGGCGTGCTGGTGCCGTAAGGCGCACATCCCGCGGACACCCGATCCCGAGACCGGGCGCCCCCGCCGGCGGCGCCCCGACGGAGACACCACCATGGCACTGCTCGACGGCGACCTCGCCCGCCTCTTCGGCGCGGCCTTCGCCTCCCTCTACCGCGACGCGACCCTGAGCAAGGCGGCCGAGGCCGACGACGGCTCGGGCGGCTTCGCGCTCGCCGCGACCGCCTATCCCGCCCTCGCCCTGGTCGAAGCCCGGTCCGACCGGGCGCGGGCCGCGAGCGGGTTGCCGGACGCCGCCGTGACGATCTCGGTGCTGCGGGCCGGCCTGCCGGTCGCGGTCGACCTCGACGACGCTCTCACGGTCGCGGGGGCGCGCTACCGCGTGATCCGCGTCGAGGGCGATCCCGCGGGCGCGGCCTTCACCGTCACGGCCGTGCCGGCCTGACCGTGGCAACCGTCTCGTCCCGGGCCTCCGGCCTCGACGCCCTGCGCCGTCGCCTGGCGTCGCTGCCCAACGCCGCCCGCGCCGCCGCCGCCGACGGCCTCGGCGCCCTGGCGGAGGCCGCCGCCGGGGGGGCGCGCGCCGCGCTCCTGGCCGACGCCCGACCTGCGGCGCCCGGCCGCCCGCCCGACGAAGCCGCCGCCCGGCTCGCCGCCGCCGTCACGGCCCGCGCGTCGGTGTCGGTCGCGGCACCCGAGGCCGCCGCCCTCGAATACGGCACGGCCCGCCGGCCGGCCCGACCTTTCCTGCGCCCCGCCGTCCGCGCAGCCGCGCGGAGCGCCGGGGCGCTACTCGCCCCGGCGCTGCGCCGGACCCTGACCCGATGAGCGCGCAGGACAGGCAGACCGCGGTCGTGGCGGCCATCGGCGCGGCCCTGCGGGCCGACCCCGCCCTCGCGGGCCTCGTCGGCGCGCGCGTCTACGACGCCCCGCCGGCCCGCGCCATCATGCCCTCCGTCACGATCCGCCTCGTGTCGGCCCGCGACGCCTCGACCGCGGACACGGACGCCCAGGCGCTCAGCTTCGACCTCGACGTCTGGGACCGCTACGAGCTGGGCGCGGCGCTCGGGCGCCCCCGCGCCGTGATGGGGCATATCAGGCGTATTCTGCATATGCAGAACATTCCCGTGCCCGGCGTCGTCCTGTTGTCGCTGCTCTGCACCGCGTCCCGCGGCCCCGTCCGCGACCCGGACGAGGCGGCGCTGCACGGCACCGTCACGGTGGCGGTCGCGGCCGGCCACGAGACCACCTTCTGACCCCTCCTGCCTTCGAGGTTCCCATGTCGGCGTCCCCCGGCCGCGGCCTGCTGCTGCGCGTCAACACCACCGGATCCACCTTCGCCACCGCGGGGGGCCTGCGCACGAAGCAGGTCAAGCGCGCCGTGGGCAAGGTGGAGGTCACCTCGGCGGAGTCCGCCGGGCGCTGGCAGGAACTGCTGCCGGGCGCCGCCCCGCAGTCGCTGAGCTTCTCGGCAGCCGACTTCGTGTGGCTGAACGACGCCGCCTACGGGGCCGTGCGGGCGGCCTTCGAGGCGGGCGCCCTGCTCCAGTGCCAGGTCGTCTACCCCGGCGCCGGCTTCTACCAGGGCGCCTTCATGGTGACGCAGCTCGACGAGTCCGCGCCGCACGACCGGGAGATCTCCTCGTCGCTGACGCTCGAATCCTCCGGCGTGCCGGCCTGGACCGCGGGGGCGCCGTCGTGACGGCCCTCTCCCTCCGGGGCGAGTTCACCGCCGTGCTGGCGGGCGAGCGGGTGGCCTTCGACACGCGCCTCGGCACGGTGGCGCTGATCGAGGAGCGCTGCGGCGGCGTGCCGATCGTCGAGGCCATCAACCGGGCGGTGTTCGGCCGCCGCGCCGCCGACGGCATAGCGCTGATCGCCGGCGCCCTCGCGGCGGTGGGCCGGGACGACGCCGAGGCGCTGGCATCCCGCACGGCCTCGGTCGAAGCCGAGGCTTTCGTGCTCGCCCTCATGGCGGCGCTGGGCTTCGAGCTGGCGCGCCGGCCCGCCGCGGCGGAGGGCGACCCCGGCCCTTTCGCCCCGACGCCCGACAGCGCCGGGCCGACGAGTGGCGCCAGCGGCGAGGCTTCGCCCTCGGCGCCCTGAACTGGTCCGAGGAGGCGTTCTGGCGCTGCTCCTGGCGCGGGCTCGCCGACGCCTGGGCGGGCTACGCGCGCCACGTCCTGGGCCTCGACCCGGAAGAGCGCATGACGCGCGACGAGGCGCGGGCGCTCGACGCGGAGTTCCGCGCCTGGCAGGGCTCCGGCGGAGACGAGCGCTTCGATTGAAAGCGCGGTCTTCTCTCTGACCGGCATCGACGTCGAAGCACTGGTCTCCGCGGGGACCCGCAGCGGGAGGATCGGGGAATGGCCGAACAGGCGGGCGTGCTGTCCTTCGGCTTCGAGGCCGATTTCTCCGGCTTCACCCGCGCGGCCGACGCGGCCGGCGCCACGCTCGACCGGCTGGCGGGCCGCGCCGACGCCTGGGCCTCCGCCTCGGCGGCGAATCTCGGCCGCACGCTCGACACGGCGGCGTCGCTGCAGGCGCGGCAGGCCGCGGCGCTGATGAGCGGGGCGGGCGACGCGCGGGTGCCGGGCGGGCTCACCACCGCCGAGCTCCTCGCCGGCCGGACCCTCCCGGACGCGTCGGGCGAGCGCGACGACGACAGCGCGAAGGTGATGACCCGCCTGTCCGAGCAGCTCGCCCTGCTGCGCACGGTCGGGGACGCCCACGCGGCCATCGCCGAGCGGCAGAAGATCGAGGCCGAGCAGGCGAGGCTCGGCGCCGACGCCACGGCGGCCGAGAGGGAGGAGGTCGCGGGCCTCGTCCGGCAGATCGACGCCGCCGCGACCGCGCAGGCGAAGCTGAAGGCGGCCCAGGCCGCGACCGACCAGGCTTTCGGCTTCGCCTCGGCCCAGGCGGCGCGCGGGATCGAGGCGCTGATCCTCGACGGCGCGCGGCTGGGCGACGTGGCGTCGGGCCTGCTGCGCTCGACGGCGCGCCAGGGCCTGCAGGCGGCCCTCGTGGGCGCCGGCCCCTTCGCGGCCCTGGCCGGCACGCGCGGGCAGGACGGCGCCACGGGCGGCCTCTTCGGCGGGATCGCCAAGGCGTTGTCGGGCGGCTCCGGCTTCGCGGGCCTCTTCGCGCAGGGCGGCACGATCGGCCCCGGGCAGTGGGGGATCGTGGGCGAGCGCGGGGCCGAGGTCGTGGCCGGCCCCGCCGCGGTCACGCCCATGGGCAAGCTGCCGCCCGCCCCCGCCCGGAGCACCCAGGTGATCAACTTCAACGTGACGTCGCCCGACGCGCCCGCCTTCGCCCGCTCCGAGAGCCAGATGGCCGCGGTGCTGGCGCGCGCCGTCGGGCGCGGGGGGAGGAACGCGTGAGCGGCTTCAACGAAGTGCGGTTCCCGACCGATGTGGCGCTCGGCGCCCGCGGCGGCCCCGAGCGGCGCACCGACGTCGTCACGCTGCGCTCCGGCGCCGAGGAGCGCAACGCGGTCTGGGCCGACGGGCGGCGCAAGTACCAGGCGGGCTACGGGGTGAAGAGCTTCGCCCAGCTCGAAGCCGTGCGGGACTTCTTCGAGGCGCAGCGCGGCCGCCTCTACGGCTTCCGCTGGAAGGACCGGTTCGACTACCGCTCCTGCCCGTCGCCGCACCAGCCCTCGGCCTTCGACGTGCCGGTCGGCACGGGCGACGGCCGCACGGCGGCCTTCCAGCTCGTGAAGGTCTACGGCGCGGGCCTGCCGACCCCCTACCTGCGGCCGATCCGCAAGCCGGTGCCCGGCTCGGTGCTGGTGGGGGTCGGCGGGACGGCCGCGGCGGGCTGGCGCTGCGACACCACCACCGGGATCGTCACCCTCGCGTCCCCGCCCCCCGCCGGCACCCCCGTGACGGCCGGCTTCCTGTTCGACGTGCCGGTGCGCTTCGACACCGACTACCTCGAGGCCGACCTCGCCTGGTTCGAGGCCGGCCAGATCCCCAACATCCCCATCGTCGAGATCCGCGCATGAAGCAGCTTCCCCCGGCCCTGCAGGCGGCGCTCGGCTCCGGCGTCACGACGCTGTGCTACTGCTGGCGCGTGACCCGGGCCGACGGCACGGTGCTGGGCTTCACCGAGCACGACCGCGACGTGGTGGCGGACGGCACCACCTTCCTGGCCGAGGCGGGCTTCACGGCGTCGCGGCTGGAGCAGTCGCTCGGCCTGTCGATCGACAACATGGAGGCTCTGGGCGCCCTGTCGTCCGCCGGCCTCAGCGAGGCCGACCTCGTGGCCGGCCGCTACGACGACGCGGCCGTGGAGCTCCTCTGGGTCGACTGGAGCGACCCTGCGGTCTTCGTGCTGCTGTCGCGCGGCAACCTCGGCGAGGTGAGGCGCGAGGGTCTGGCCTTCTCGGCCGAGCTGCGCTCGCTGGCCCACCGGCTGAACCAGAAGATCGGCTCGACCTATTCGCGGACCTGCGAGGCGGCGCTCGGCGACGCGCGCTGCAAGGTCGACCTCGCCCAGGCCGCGATGCGGGCGGGTTTCACGGCCGCGGGCGGCGGCACGGGGCGGGTGATGGCCGCGTCGGGCCTGTCGGGCTACGCGTCAGACTGGTTCACGGGCGGCACGCTCACCTTCGCGGGCGGCGCCAATGCCGCGATCCCCTTCGAGGTGAAGTCGCACCGCCGCACCAGCGGCATCGACCAGTTGGAGCTGTGGCTGCCCCCGCCCTTCCCCATCGCGGCCGGCGACGCCGGCACGGTGGTGGCGGGCTGCCGCAAGACCCTGGCGGTGTGCCGCTCCAAGTTCGACAACGTCGCCAACTTCCGCGGCTTCCCGCACATCCCGGGGACCGACGCCGTGACGCGCTACGGCGTGCAGGGCGCGCTCGGCGCGACCGGCGGCTCGCTGTTCGGGACCAACTGAGGGTTCCCCGTGGGACGCTCGCTTCGCTCGACTTGACGATCCCCGGAGAGGTGCACGGATGGTGAAGTACGCATTCGGTGGGGTGCCCTGATGCCGGAGCGGGCGCGGATTCTCGCGGCGGCACGGCGCTTCGTCGGCACGCCCTACCACCATCAGGCCGCGCTGGCGGGCGCGGGCTGCGACTGCCTGGGGCTGATCCGCGGCGTGTGGCGCGAGCTCTACGGCGCCGAGCCCGAGCAGCCACCGCCCTACACGCCCGACTGGGGCGAGGTCGGCGACGCCGAGCCGATGCTCGACGCCGCCCGCCGCCACCTGACGCCGCTCGACCTCGCGCGGATCGGGCCGGGCGACGTGCTGCTGTTCCGGCTGCGACCCGGCTGCCCGGTCAAGCACGCCGCGATCCTCAGCGAAGGCGGCCGCATGATCCACGCCCAGTCGCGCGACCGCGTGCGCGAGGTGACGATGGGGGCGTGGTGGCGGAGGCACCTCGCGGCGGGGTTCGGGTGGCCGTGAAGGGCCCGTCGCCGTGTCGAACAGCGCGCGTGTCCGCGACCTCCGACGAGGTGCGGATCAGGGTAGGGCCGTCGAGGTCGACCGCGGGGCGAACACCGCGGGTCAGCCTTGCTTCCGGGAGCGGGCGCGGTATCCTGGCGGTATGGACATCAAGGTCATCGTCCATGAGGCGGAGGAAGGCGGCTTCTGGGCTGAAGTTCCGGCCCTCCCCGGATGCGCCTCGCAGGGCGATACCCTGGATGAGTTGATCGCCAACGTCAGGGAAGCGATCGCGGGGTGGCTCACGGTCGACGTGCAGCCCCTCGCTGCCGGCGCGCCTGAGCGGGTCATCGACTTCGTTCTGTGAAGCCCCTTTCGGGCTCGCAGTTCGCTCGCGTCGCGGAGCGGCACGGCTGGACGCTCCTCCGGGTCAGCGGTAGCCACCGCATTTACGGCAAAACCGGTGAGGTCGCGCGCTTGTGATCGGAACCGATGAAATCTGCTTGAGCTCAACGCGCGGACATACAAATCATCAATTTTCATGATGTCGGAGCGGAGCCGCGGCGACTTGGACCGAGATCGTCAAGTCTTTGATTCTACTCTGGTGGCACAATCGGGAGGAAGTCAGATCCCGGCACTCGAATTTTCGAGGGATTCTCGCACAGGCCGGGAAAATTCGTTGGATTCTGAAAACCGCGTGGATCAATAAATCGTTGATTCTGTGGAACATTATCCTGTGGCGGATTTGCGACATATTGCCTCAGTTCGACATAGGAGTTGACGGATCAGATTTTCAGGATGGGGAAAAGACGAATCGCCCGTTACAATAGGATGATCCAGAAAGGGGTTTTAGGCCGAGTTCACTGGGTCCTATCACCTTCTTTGATGTCGAGCGGGTGATGTCATGAGCTACCATGAGATGGTCGAAAGCCTTGCCAAGGGGCGGCTTGGCGAAGCTGAGGTCATTCGCGTCGCCGTCCAGGAAGATCGCGATTGGATGGGCGACACCTTCATTGATGTGATGGTGGTGTGGGACGATACCGCCTCCAAGTTCGATGTCGACAAGGCGGCCAGCTTCAAGAGGGATCTCCGAGCTGCATTGGACGAGAAGGATGGGAGTCCATTTCCTGTCATCACCTTCATGGCGAAGTCTGAGGACGCTGAACTAGCGTGAGATCGTCCGATCTCATTGGAACCGCCAAGCGCCTCATCGGTGGCAAGGGCAAACCAAAGCAATCGGACCTGAGAAGAGCAATCAGCACGCTCTATTATGCGATGTTCCATGAACTTGCCAGAGCGTGCGCTGATCATCTAGCCGGCACAAATCCCGCCGAGCGGAGCAATTCAGCCTGGAATCAGGCATATCGATCTCTTGCGCACTCTTATGTGGTCTCGCAATGTAAAAAAGATTATTTTAAGAGCGGTAAATTTCCTCAATACATAAAAGATTTTGCCTCAGATTTCGCTGAGATGCAGAAAAAGAGACACGACGCTGACTATAACCCCTTCTACAAGGTGACAAAATCGCATGTAGAAGCGGATATAGCTTTAGTGGAAAAGTCCATATCCGCCTATCGATCTACGACATTCAAACACCGAAAAGCGTTTTCGGTCTACGTGCTCCTGAGAGAGCGAGCCTGACGAGCACCTTCCCATCCGCCATCCCCCGCTCGACGTCGAAGCCTACTCGGAAGCGCTCCGTCGCGCGGGCGTGCCGAACACGGCCGACCATCTCGGGCGCATGACGGCTCTCCTCCAGGCCTGATCATCTCGATCTCGCGTCCGCCGATCCGGCCTTCGCCGATCCGTCCGTCGCAAGCCTCGCCGCCGTAGAGCGCCGGCGCGGCCGCCTGACGCCCATCACCCATCGTCCGTCCCCTCCCAACCCGTCGGATCCGCCCATGGCCACGCTCGTCCTCCGTTCGGCCGGCGCGGCGCTCGGCACGGCCCTCGGCGGACCGCTGGGCGGGCTCATCGGCGGGGCGGTGGGGGCTGTCGGCGGGGCGGTCGTCGACGAGCTGCTGGCCAATGCCCTGGCGCCGCGGCGCGCGCCCGCGGCGGAGCTCGACACCGTCGCCATCACGCACGCCGAGGAGGGCGCGCCGGTGCGCAAGCTCTGGGGGCGCATGCGGGTCGGCGGCAACGTCATCTGGTGCACGCAGTTCCAGGCCGTCACCGGCCAGGTCAAGACCCCCGGCGCCTCGGGCAAGGGCTTCGGCTCCTCCACCACCAAGGTGACGAGCTTCGAGCTCTCCTTCGCGGTGGCGTTCTGCGAGGGCGGCGAGGACGTCAGCCTCGGCCGCGTCTGGGCCGACGGCAACGCGCTCGACCTCAGCCAGTACGGCTACCACTTCCACTCCGGATCGGAGAGCCAGGAGCCGGACAATTGGATCGAGTCGGCCGAGGGCACGGGCAGGGTGCCGGCCTACCGCGGCCTCTGCTACCTCGTGTTCAACCTGATGCCGCTCGACGACTTCGGCAACCGCATGCCGCAGATCACCGCCGAGATCATCCGCCGCCCGCCCATCCCCGACCCGGACGACGTCACCCGCGCGCTGCGCGCCGTCTGCCTGCTGCCCGGCGCCGGCGAGTTCGTGCTGGGCACGCAGGTCTACCAGTCGTCGGACGGGTTCGGGAACTGGTTCCCCGAGAACGTCCACGCGCCGAACGGCCAGCCGGACCTCCTGTCCTCGCTCGACGACCTCGACGTCACCCTGCCCGGCCGCGCCGCCGTGTCGCTCGTCGTGACCTGGTTCGGCACCGACCTGCGCGCCGGGGAGTGCCGGGTCGTGCCCAAGGTCGAGACGCCCACCAAGACCGTCACGCCGGTCGACTGGGCGGTGGCGGGCTTCACGCGCGCGACCGCCGAGGTCGTGTCACAGATCGACCCCTCCACCCTCGACCCGACGGGGCTCGGCGGGGCCGCGCCCCCGACCGGCCTCGTGCCGGCCTTCGGCGGCACCCCGTCGGACGACACGGTGGTGCAGGCCATCCAAGCCATGAACGACCGGGGCCTCAAGGTCCAGTTCTACCCCTTCGTCATGGTGGACGTGCCGGCCGGCAACGGCCTGCCCGATCCCCACGGCGGGGCCGAGCAGGCGCCCTATCCGTGGCGCGGCCGCATCACCTGCTTCCCCGGCCCCGGCCAGCCCGGCAGCGCCGACCGCACGCCGGCCGCTGCCGCCCAGGTGGCGGCCTTCTTCGCGGGATACGGCGCCATGGTGCTGCATTACGCAGGGCTCTGCGCCGCGGCCGGCGGCGTCGACTGCTTCATCGTCGGCTCGGAACTCGTGGGACTGACGCAGCTCCGGTCCGGCCCCGGCGCCGCCCCCTATCCGGCCGTCGACGCGCTGCGGGCGCTGGCCGCGCAGGTCAAGGGCATCGTCGGGGCGGGATGCCACGTCGGCTACGCGGCCGACTGGAGCGAGTACCACTCGCACCGGCCCGACGACGGCACGGACGACGTCATCTTCAACATGGACCCGCTGTGGTCCGACCCGAACATCGACGTCATCGGCATCGACAACTACCTGCCGATCTCGGACTGGCGCGACGGCGCGCCCAACGTCGATTCCGACCCCGTGGCCGGCCCGACCACGATCTATGACAAGGCCTACCTGCAGCGGAACATCGAGGGCGGCGAGGACTTCGACTGGTATTACGCCGGCGACGCCGACCGCGTGGCCCAGAAGCGCACGCCGATCGTCGACACGGCCCACGGCGAGCACTGGGTGTTCCGGCAGAAGGACATCCGCAACTGGTGGCTCAACCCGCACGTCGACCGGCTCGGGGGCGTCCGGGGGGCGGCCCCCACGGGTTACGCGCCGCAGGCCAAGCCCGTGTGGTTCACGGAGTTCGGCTGCCCGGCGGTCGACAAGGGGCCGAACCAGCCCAACGTCTTCTACGACCCCAAGTCCTCGGAATCCGTCCTGCCCTATTTCTCGACGGGCTCGAAGGACGACCCCGTGCAGCGGGCCTATCTCGAGGCGACCCTGAGCTACTGGCGCGACCACGCGCCCGTCTCGGCCGTCACCGGCCAGCCCATGCTCACCACGGACCACATGTTCGCCTGGGCCTGGGACGCGCAGCCCTTCCCGGATTTCCCGGGGCGGACGGCCGTGTGGCACGACACGCCGAACTACGAGCTCGGCCACTGGCTCACCGGGCGGCTAGGCGAGGTGCCGCTGAAGTGGATCGTCGCGGAGCTCTGCGCCGCCGCCGGGGTGGCGGACTACGACACCGCGGCGCTGATGAGCCCCTCGACCCTGGTGCTGGGCTACGCCACCGACGGCCTGATGTCGCCGCGCGACATCCTCGCCGGGCTGATGGACGCCCACGGCTTCGACGCCCGCGAGAGCGGCGGCACGCTGCAGTTCTTCGCCCGCGGCGACGTGCGCGTCACGGCGCTCGGGGTCGACGACCTCGCGGTCGAGGGCGACGCCGACCCCGGCTACAGCTTCACCCGGGCGCCCGACACCGACCTGCCGGGCGCCCTGCGCCTCACCTTCGCGGATCCCTACCGCGCCTATGCCGGCGCCGCGGTCGAGGCCCGCAAGGCGATCGGCAACAGCCGGAACGTCGCCACCCTGTCGACCGCGGCCGTGCTCGACCCGGCCTATGCCTCGGACACGGCCCTGAGCCTGCTCCAGCAGGTGTGGGCGGGGCGCGAGACCGGCACGATCAAGCTGCCGCCCTCGCTGCTGGCCCTCGACGCCGGCGACGCCGTGACCGTGTCGGTCGACGGCCTCACCCTGCCGTTCCGCCTGAAGAGCCTCGGCACCACCACCTATCGCACGGCCGAGCTGGTGGGCTTCGACCCCTCGCTCCTGCGCGTGACCTCGCCCCCGCAGCCGCGCTCCGGCACCCCGAAGCTCGGCAGCTACGGGCCGCCCGTCATCGCCTTCATCCCGCTGCCGCCCGTGACGGGCGCCGAGCCGAAGCCGTGGGCGCCGCGCATCGCCGCCTACGCGTCGCCCTGGTGCGGGGTCGACCTGTACCGCGGCAACGGCGGGGGCGGGTACGACTACGTCACGACCGTCGACACGCCCGCCGCCATGGGCCAGCTCACCGGCCCGCTCCACCGGGGGCCGGTGGGCCGCTGGGACGGGGGCAACGCCGTGTCGCTCCGGCTCTTCGGCGGCGCGCAGCTCCTGTCGCTGACGGAAGCCCAGGTGCTCGGCGGCGCCGGGGCCGTCGCGGTGGAGGATCCCGCCACGGGCCAGTGGGAGGTGCTGCAGTACCGGGACGCCGAGCTCGTCGGCGCCGGCGCCTACGTTCTGAGGACGCTGCTGCGCGGCCAGCTCGGCACCGAGGGCGCCCTCGGCGACCCCGTGCCGGCCGGCGCCCGCCTCGTGGTGCTGGACCCCGCGACGCTGGTGCCGCTCGACATGACCGTGGACCAGCGCGACCTCGTGCAGGCCCTGCGCTACGGGCCGAGCCTCTACGGCCCGAGCCACGCCACCTACACGTCGGTCGACCTCGCCTTCCCGGCCACGGGCCTGCGGCCCTTCTCGGTGTCGCAGATCGCCGGCCGGCGGGCGCTGCCGGCGATGGACGTGGCCTTCACCTGGGCGCGGCGCACGCGCTTCGCCGGCGACGCCTGGGACCCCGACACGGTGCCGCTGAACGAGGAGGCCGAGCTCTACGACCTCGACGTGACGGACGGGGCCGGCCGGGTGCTGCGGGGCGTCGCGGGCCTGACCGCGCCGGCCTGGACCTACACGGCGGCCCAGCAGGCGGCCGACTTCGGCGCCCCGCAGCCCGCCTACACCCTCAACCTGTACCAGCTCTCGGCCGTGGTCGGCCGCGGGCAGGTCGCGACCCGGACGGTCACCCTGTGAGCGCCTCGCCCAACCTCCAGCTCCCCTACCTCGACGCCAACCAGAGCCAGAAGAGCGTCACCCACAACCAGGCCCTGCGCATGCTCGACGCGCTGGTCAACATGGAGGTCCAGTCGAGCGCGCTGGCCGCGCCGCCGGCCGCCCCGACCGACGGGCAGCGCTGGATCGTGGCCCCGGGCGGCACGGGCGCCTGGGCCGGCCGCGACCTCGACGTGGCGGCCTGGCAGGACGCCGCCTGGAGCTTCTACCCGCCGACGCGGGGCCTCCTGGCCTTCGACGCCGGGCAGAACGCGCTCCTGTTCTGGACGGGCACGGCCTGGCACGGCCTCGCGGCCCTCCTGGCCGCGCTGAGCGTGACGGCGCTCGGCATCGGCACGGCGCCCGACGCGGCGAACCCGCTCTCCGCCACCTTGAACGCCGTCCTGTTCAACGCCCTCGCGGCCGCCGCCGGCGGCACGGGCGACCTGCGGGTCAAGCTCAACAAGGCCGGGGCCGGCAACACGGCCTCGTTCCTGTTCCAGGACGGCTTCTCGGGCCGGGCCGAGATCGGCCTCGCGGGCGACGACGACCTCCACGTCAAGGTGTCGCCCGACGGCGCGACGTTCCGCGACGGGATCGTGATCCGGTCCGCGACCGGGGCCGTCGCCCTGTCGGCGCCGCTGCGGCTGGCGCCCTGCGCGGTCGCCGCCCTGCCCGCGGGCGCCGACGGCGCGCTCGCCTTCGCCGGCGACGGCCGCAAGGCCGGCGAGGCCGCGGGCGCCGGCAGCGGCGTCGCGGTCCTGTATTCCAGGGGCGCCTGGCGCCGCCTGTCCGACGACGCCGCCGTCTCGGCCTGAGGGCCGAACCCCATCCCACCCGACATCGCGCGAGCCGGCCGCGCGGGGCCGCGCCGAAAGGATGAGCCATGGCCCGATATGCCCTGACGAGCGCCTGGCAGAGGATCGCCGCGGCCGGCGCCACGGTCGAGGTGCAGGCGGCGGGGGCCTTCGAGGCCCTGCTGACGACGTCCCGCTCCCCGCCGGCCGCCGATGCCGACGGGGTGCGGCTGTCCATGGAGACGCGGACCTACGCGGCCCTCCCCGCCGACCTCTACGCCCGCGGCTCGGGGATCTTCACCGGCACGCTCGAAGTCATCGAGGTCGGAGCGGCCGGCGGGGGTGGAGGCGGGGCCGTCACGGCGGCCGACGGCGCCCTCGCGACGCTCGGCGCCACCTCGGACGCCGCAGCGACGTCGGACGCCGGCACGTTCAGCCTTTTGGCGCTGCTCAAGCGTGCGCTGGGCTACCTCGGCCAGGTGGCCGGCGCGGTCGCGGGCGGCGCGGTGTCGGTCGCCCCCGCGAGCCTGTCCCCGGCGGAGGGGGCCACCACCTCGGGCGCCCTCGCCGGCCTCGTGCCGGTCGGCTCCCGCCCCGCCGAGCCCGGCGCCCTGGGCCAATGGTACGCGCAGAATCAGAGCGGCAACGTCATGGTCCTCGTCTTCTACGCGGGCGACGGCACGACGCGGCTCTGCACCATCGCGCTCGATCCCGGCGCCGGGCAGGGCCGGCAGGGCGGCGACGCGAGCTGGCAGACCACCTTCGGGGCCTTCAAGGGTCCCATGACGCTGTTCGGCACCTCGGGTGCCCAAGCGACCCTCGCGAGGCAGTGACCATGCGCCGTCTTCTCTCCGCAGTCCTGGCCGGGCTCATCGCGTCATGGCCGGCCGCAGGTGTCGCGGCCCCGCCGCCTTTCAGTCCCGCGCCTCTGTCGCGCGTGCTGAAGTCCGGGATCGTGCCGTCGGTCAACTTCCGGCAGGCCATCGCCAAGGCCGCCGCGGGCGGCACCGTCAACGTCTGCATCGTGGGCGACAGCACGAGCTTCAACCAGACCCCGGCCGGTGTCGCGAGCTATGACGGCCTCTGGTTCCTGCTCCAGCGGCGCTTGATCGAGGACAACCCCGGCGTCACGTTCAATTTTTCGAACTACGCCGTCCCCGGCTCCACGATGGGCGAGTATCTGTCGACCGTGGCGCCGGCGCATCAGGTCTACGTCACCCCGACGTGGCTCTATGACACTTCGATCCCGTGGAAGTCCTATGTCCAGAACGCGCATTGTGACGTGGTGTTCACGAATTGGGGCGTCAACGACGCGCAAACGCTGCTGCCGAGCACGATCAACTCGGCCATCGGCATGTCCAATTGGACGCCCATCCCCGACCTCGTCTACATCACGGGCAAGAGCGCCAACCCCGCGGCCGGAGCGCCCTACAGCGGGTCAGACTATCAGGCCGGCTACCTCGCCAACGCCTCGCTCTTCCGGTCCATCGTCAAGTCGGGCAGCTACGGCATCTCGAACGCCTCGGTGGCGCCGGGGCTGATCGACATCGGCCGCTACTTCCAGATGGCCGTGAACGGGATCGATCCGGTCGAGCAGTTCAGCACGGCGGTCAACACGTCCGCGATGACCGGGATCTCGACGTTCCCCTTCGCGCTGCCCCCCTCGGCCGGCGGCGACATCGACGTCAGGTTCACCGCGCCCGGCGCCCTCTCGGCGCTCCAATCCGCCTCGCCCGCCGCGAGCCTCATCCTGACGATCGGGGCGATCGACGGCAGCGCCGGCGCGGTCACGATGCAGTTCAGTTTCCCGATCGGAGGCGTGAACGCCACCTTCAACTACGGATCGATCAACGTCACGAAGACCAAGACGATCAGCGGGGCCGACCTCACGGTCGAAGTCGCCGTCAAGGAGAACTTCCTGACGGTCGTCGCCAACGGCGTCACGGCGTGGCAGCAGATGGTGACGAAGCCGACGGCCCCCTTCATCCCGACGTTCACGGCCGCCAACTTCCCGGCCGGCAAATCTCTCACGATCACGTCCTACAGCTACGGCACGCCGCGGCCCTACAACAGGATCCTCACCGCGGACCAGACCTACGGGCCCGTCACGCCCGGCGCCACCACGGGAGCGGTGAACGGCGGCAACGGCATCAACCACGACACGTCGATCGCGCTCAACGCCGTCGACTGGAACGTCCTCCAGGCGACCGATTTCGCCTTCGCCGGACTGACCCCCAACCGCCTCGGGACGGCTTCGGTCGTGACGGCGTCGCCCGCCACCGGAGCGACCGTCGCGGCGGCGCAGGGCGTCCGCACCCTGAAGCTGACGCCGGCCGCCGCGCTGTCGTCGCTGACCGTCACGTTCCCGCCCAACCCGAAGGACAACGACCCCTTCGAGGTCGTGTCGACGCAGACGGTCTCGTCCCTGACGGTGGCGGCCTCCGCGACGCCGGGCGGACAGGCGGTGAACCCGGGCGCCGCGACGTCGGCGGCGCCGGGAGCGGGCCGCCGCTGGCTGTACGACCTCGCGTCCAAGACGTGGCTGCAGGCCCAATGATGCGCCCTGTCCACACGGCCCTGCTGCGGGGCGGTCGAGCCGAAGATGAGCCGGTCTCCAGAGGGCTGGCCTTTTGAAACCGGACTGAAGATGCTCTTCCGGTCCGGGATCATCGTTTCGAACTATATCAAAATATCCTTTCCGGAGGACCCATGTCCAGGACGACCAGCCCCACGCGGATCAGCCCGGCCGGGCGCGCGGCGCTCATGGCGCGCGAGGGGTGCCGCCTCGCCGCCTACCTCGACGGCGCGGGCGTGCCGACGATCGGCGTCGGCCACACCGGCCGCGCCGCCCCGCCGGCCGTGACCCTCGGCCTGCGGATCACCCGAGAGGAGGCCGAGGCGATCTTCGCCCGCGACCTCGCGCCCTTCGAGAAGGCCGTCGCCCGCGCGGTCGCCGTGCCGCTCGGCACCAACCAGTTCGACGCCTGCGTGTCGCTCGCCTTCAACATCGGCGCCCATGGCTTCGCCGGCTCGACGGTGGTGCACAAGCTCAACGCCCGCGACCCCGCCGGCGCGGCCGACGCCTTCCTGATGTGGGTCCACCCGCCCGAGCTGCGTCGGCGCCGCGAGGCCGAGCGGGGACAGTTCCTGCGGCCGGACGCTCCGGCCCCCGCCGCCCAGCCCGCCCCCCTCCCGCCGCGCCCGTCCGCCCCGGGCGTCTGGACGCGGCTCCTCGCGATCCTCCGAAAGGCCGCCTGAGCATATGCAGGGCGGACCGGGTCCCTGACGTCACGATCCGGCCGATGATGCCCCGCATACCAGCCGTCGACGACGGGATACGCCGCACGGGCGGCGGCGCGCCTTCGCGCTGGCCAGCGGTCGATCGACCGCCGGTATCACTCGGAAGCCACCGTGTCCGGGTCCCGTCGGTGGGACGGCACCTGCCATTTCCGCTGCGCGTGGGTCCTACGGCGCAGTCAGCAGTTTCAGATCGATCGACTCACCCATCTTCCGGTAGCCGGCGTCGTTCGGGTGGAGATGATCTCCGAAGTCGTATTCGGCCGCGATGTGGTCAGGGCGGGCCGGGTCGCGGACGATGGCATCGAAGTCGATCACCCCGTCGAATGCGCCGCCCTCACGGATGAAGTGGTTGACGGCCTGCCGTGAGGCTTCGCCCTCGGATGTGAAATAGCCCGGGAACACGGTGTCGGCGTAAGGCGTGAGGGTCGCGCCCAGGATACGGAGGCCACGACCGTGAGCCCGGTCGATGATCTGACGCAGACCCACGATGATGTCTTCGGCGCTCACCTTCTGTTCCGGCAGATAGGCGCTGCCGGGATGTCCGATGTCGTTGATCGACTCCATCAGGATCACCGTGCTGACGCCAGGCACGGCCAGCACATCCCGATCGAAGCGCGCGATGGCAGCGGGGCCGAACTGAGCCTCAGGCATGTCGTGCAGGATGCGGTTCCCGCTGATGCCGGCATCGACCACGGCGAGGTTGGACCCCGCCTGCGAGAGCCGTTCGGCGAGGACATCCGGCCACCGCCGATTGGCATCGATCGTCGAGCCATATCCGTCAGTGATGGAGTCGCCCAAGGTGACGACAGCCGATCCACTCGTCGTCCGCACGTCGACGCCGCTGAGGAAGAACCTCGCCGTGCTGGTGGTCGGCGCCGACAAGGTCGGCGACGTCGTCGTGTCCCCGCCGTCGGCGATGAAAGCGGTGGCACGGCCGAGAGGGTGTGTGGCCGTCGGTCCAGTGTCTCTGGGGATGAACAGGCTGATGGCCAGACTGTCGAGCGCCTTGGCGTCCAACGGCACCGGATCGCTCACCGCCGGTGCGCCGGCCGGGATGGTGACGGACGGACGTCCGCCGAACGTCAGGACGTGATCTGTCGCTGGGTCGATGCTGCCCGCTTCCTGTGCTGGTTTGGCGAGGTGAGCGGCTCCGATGACGAGCGGACCGGAGCCCAGCTCGTTGCTGATCCGAATCCTCACCTCAGTCCCACCCATCGAGAGGCGCACCACCTGTCGGATGGTCTGGTTCGTGACCTCGGGCCCATTAGGCAACGCGGGGTCGGCACCCCAACTCCCGACCCAGTGCGCCGCCGTGAGGGGCTGAGGTGTTTGGGCTTCGGCGGCTCCCGCCAGACTGGCCGAGCCGATCAACGCGAGAAACGAAACCGAAGCCGCAGCCTGCAGTTTGAACGCCGTCATGTGTTTCCTCCCCGATCTCAGTCGAGGAGACCGAGGATCCTATGATCGGCTGCCGTTGGCAACCCGGGCCCTGAGCTCGACTTTGCCAGTCTTTGGAGGAGTCCCACAACGGATTGCAGGGGGCTCCGTGATGTACCTTTTGGCTTGATGCGTGTGCCGGCCGGGCCGGCGCGTGCGAAGACCCCGGGGTGCATCGGGTGGTCCCTGGGCGAGCCCAGGCCGGCAGATCCGAAGGATGGACAGAGTCGAGCTGAATCCATCGATCAAGATTCCGATCCTACATCGATGTTCTTCAGGGCTCCGCCCCCAAACCCGCAAAAGGCCGGGGGCCTTTCGAAACCGGACTGAAGATGCTCTTCCGGTCCGGGATCATCATTTCGAGTCCCATCGAGATGTCCTTTCCGGAGCCGCGCGGCCGAGCGGGCGCAGTTCCTGCGGCCCGACGCCCCCGCCGCCCAGCCCATCTCCGTCGCCCCCCTCCCGCCGCGCCCGCCCGCCCCGGGCGTCCGGACGCGGCTCCTCGCGACTCTACGAAAGGCCGCCTGACCATGCCCGCCATCCTGCTCACCCTCCTGCCGCTGCTCGCCAGACTGGCGCCCGACCTCGTCGGCCTCGCCTTCGGCGGGGAGGCCTCCGCGGTCGCCGTCAAGGTGGAGGCGGCGGTGCGCGACGTCTTCGGCACGGCCGATCCCGCTTCCGTGCGGCAGCAGGCCGAGGCCGACCCGTCCAAGGCCGACGCCCTGAAGGCGCGGCTCGACGCCGACACCGACCGCCTGCGCGCCGAGCTCGCCGACACGGCCGACGCCCGCGCCGCCACCCTGTCGCTCGCGGCCGCCCGCAGCCCCATCGCCTGGGGCTCGCCCGTCATCTCGGTCATCGTGGTCGTGGCCTTCGCGGCCGTGGCCGGCGTCGTGGTGGCGCGCTACGGCGTCGAGTCGCCCGTGGGCCAGCTCATCGCCGGCGCCCTCATCGCCAAGTTCGGCACCGTGGTGGATTACTGGCTCGGCTCGTCCCGCGGCTCCTCGGAGCGCGCCGATCAGATCGTCTCCATGCTGCATCAGGCGATCGGCGGCCCCGCCGCCCCCGCGCGGCGGGCGCGCTCGTGACGGCGCCGGACGGGCGGGTCTACCGGACGGGCCGGCCCACCGTGGCGGGGACCCGCGACACCGAATGGCTGTCGGCCGTCATCATGTGCGTCTGGGCCGTGGTGCTGGCGCTGCCGGGCGACAGCCTGGCGGGCCCATCCTTCTCGGCCTTCCACCGGATGGAGTTCACCGAGACCGTCTGGGCCTGCGCCTTCGGCGGCGTCGGCGGCCTCCGGCTGGCGGCGCTCTACATCAACGGCCGCTCGCCGCGCACGCCCTATGCCCGCATGGTCGGGGCCTTCTTCGGCTTCCTGAGCTGGGGACAGGTGGGGTTCCTGGTCTACCAGGGCACGGCCGCGACGCTCGGCGTGGTGTCGCCCGGCGTCGCCGTCTACGGCATCCTCGCCGCGACGGAACTGCGGTCCCTGTATCGGGCGAGCTACGATGCCAGATATGTCGCCCGCTGACCTCGCCGCCGTCGCGGGCACGTTCCTCGCGGCCGTCATCACCGGCCTCGGGATGCGGCGCGGCGACGCCGAGAAGCGAGGCCGGCCGGCCGCCGACCAGAGCCTCTCGGCGGGCGTCTTCCTCGGGCTCGACGCCGAAACGCTGCACGCCATCCTGGACG
>CAXTBR010000078.1:20391-22563 GCA_964242785.1 uncultured Lichenihabitans sp.
CCACGCCGACCTCGCGGCCTGGCGCCGGGAGGACGAACTCGAACGGCGGGCCGACCGGGACCGCTCCGCCGACGAGCGCTTCGCGGTGGTCGAGGACAACCAGGCCAAGATCCTCGGCCTGCTGCGCGGCATCGAGGACGGCGCGCAACAGCGCAAGCGGTGACACTTCTCCACGCATGGTGGTCAGCCGGCCCGGTAGCTCCACACCACTTCGGCGTCGTCGATGTCGCCCGCGGCCCCGGCCTCCCGCAGGGCCGAGACGGCGAGGCGGCGCAGCCGGCCGCGCTCCTCCGACTGCTTGTGGCGGGCCGGGATCGAGGTCGGGGCCTTGACGAGGTACTGCAGCGGCGAGCCCACCGCCGCGAGGGTCAGCACCGCGCCATCGTAGGCGGCGTCGATCCAGGCGCCCTTCAGGGTCACGCGGGCCGCGATCATGCCGGATCCATGCTCCCCATGCGGGCGGCCCGTGCCAGCCCTGCGCCGGCCGCACAGAACTCTTCATGTGTTTGATGCATTGTCACACCGACTCAACGATGCCTTGCCCGCCGGTCTCCAGCCGGCGGGCTTTTTCGTGCGTTCCGGCTCAGAACACCGTCGGCGTGTTCGGCACCTCGGTCGGGGTGCCGGGGGGTTGGCCCACGCCGGGCGACACGCCGGGGTCGATGATGTCGGGGCCGGGCGCGGGGATGTTGACGGGCTCGACCGGCGACTGCTCGGGCGGCGCCGGCGTCTCGGCCGGGGTGGGGAACGGGTCGCCCGGCATCGGGCCGGGATCGGACATCTGCGGCATGGGTTCCTCCGGTTCCGGGGCCGTTCGCGCCCCGCCTCGCCTCCTCAACGCCCCGACCCGCCCGAGGTGCCGCGCCCTGCGGGCCGCGGCGATCACGCCCGTCGATCGCGCCGCCCGGTGCCGCCCTCCTCGGGCGGTGCCGGGCTTTTTTCGCGTTCGGACGTTCTCCCGGGCACCGATCCGCGCCATAAGCCCGGGTCCGCCGCATCCCGCGCCCGGCTGGTCGAGGATCCCCCGCGTGCCCCCCCTGGTCAAGATCTGCGGCCTGTCCACCGAGTCGGCGCTCGCGGCGGCGCTCGACGCCGGGGCCGAGCGCATCGGCCTCGTGTTCTTCCCGAGATCGCCGCGCCACCTGACGCACCAGCGCGCGGCGGCGCTGGCCGACCTCGCCCGCGGCCGCGCCGCGGTCGTGGCCCTGACGGTCGACGCCGACGACGCGGCCCTCGCGGCCATCGTCGCGGCCGTGGCCCCCGACATGCTGCAGCTCCACGGGCGCGAGACGCCGGAGCGCGTCGCGGCCGTGCGGGCCCGCTTCGGCCTGCCCGTCGTCAAGGCGCTGGGCGTCGCGGAGCCTGAGGACCTCGACGCCGTGCCCGCCTACGCGGCCGTGGCGGACGAGATCCTGTTCGACGCCAAGCCCCCGAGGGGTGCGGCGCTGCCGGGCGGCAACGGCGTCAGCTTCGATTGGCGCATCCTGCGCGGCCTTGACCTCGGCGTGCCCTTCATGCTTTCGGGGGGACTCGGCCCGGACAACGTGGGCGACGCGCTCCGCGTCACGGGCGCCCCGGCCGTCGACGTGTCGTCCGGCGTCGAATCCGCCCCGGGCCTCAAGGACCCCGCCCTGATCGCCCGCTTCGTGGCGGCCGCCAAGAGGGCGGGACATGGCGCGGGGAGCCCCGGCGCCCACCAGGAGCTTCAGCCGTGAACAAGCCGGACATGCCGAATTCCTTCCGCAACGGCCCCGACGAGCGGGGCCATTTCGGCATCTTCGGCGGGCGCTTCGTGGCCGAAACCCTGATGCCGCTGATCTTGGAACTGGAGCGGGCCTACGCGGCCGCCAAGGCCGACCCGGCCTTCGCGGCCGAGATCGCCTCGCTGCACACCCACTACGTCGGCCGGCCGTCGCCGCTCTACTTCGCCGAGCGGCTGACCGCGCACTGCGGCGGCGCCAAGGTCTATCTCAAGCGCGACGAGCTGAACCACACCGGCGCCCACAAGATCAACAACGTGCTGGGGCAGATCCTGCTCGCCCTGCGCATGGGCAAGACCCGCATCATCGCCGAGACGGGCGCGGGCCAGCACGGCGTCGCCACCGCCACGGCCTGCGCGCGCTTCGGCCTGCCCTGCGTGGTCTACATGGGGGCCGTCGACGTCGAGCGGCA
>CAXTBR010000079.1:0-21268 GCA_964242785.1 uncultured Lichenihabitans sp.
AGGTCGGTGATGCAGGCGACGCCCGAGTAGAGCACCTGGTCGGCCATCGAGAAGGCGTCGGCGAAGGTGGTTCGCTCGTTGGCGACCCGGAACAGGTTCTGGTTCGGGATGCAGATCAGCGTGTCGACGGACTTCTGCAGCTCGTTGATGCCGGCCTCGGCGACCCGCGCCCGGCGCGCGCCCTCGAACTGGAACGGCTTGGTGACGACCCCGACCGTGAGGATGCCCATGTCGCGCGCCGTGCGGGCGATCACGGGGGCGGCGCCGGTGCCGGTGCCGCCGCCCATGCCGGCCGTGACGAAGCACATGTGGGCGCCTGCGAGGTGGTCGCGGATCTCCTCGATGGCCTCCTCGGCGGCCGCGCGGCCGACCTCGGGCTGCGACCCGGCGCCGAGGCCCTCGGTCACCTGCAGGCCCATCTGGATGATGCGCTCGGCCTTGGACGAGGTGAGCGCCTGGGCGTCGGTGTTGGCCACGATGAAGTCGACGCCGACGAGGCCCGACACGATCATGTTGTTGACGGCGTTGCCGCCGGCCCCGCCGACGCCGCAGACCATGATGCGGGGCTTGAGTTCGCGCAGTTCGGGCATCTTCAGGTTGATCGTCATCGTGTGGCCTCTTGTCCCTGTGGAGCCGCTCGCATCGGCCCCGCCTCGATCGTCACCGGCTTCGGGCGGCCGCCGCCGTCCGTCTAATCTCGGGTCGGCGCGGCTGGGTCGGAACCCAGCCGCGCCGGCGTCTCGTCGCGCCCGCGCCGCTCGCCGCGGGCGCCTTTCGGCGAACCCTCCCGGCCGACCCCGTGGGGTCCGGCCGGGAGGGTTCTAGAAACTGTCCTTCAGCCAGCGGCTGACGCGCGTCATGTAGCCGTCCGTCCCGGTGGCCTGCACCGGCACGTCCCGCCGCGGCTCGAAGTGCTCGATGCTGGCCACCTGGGGGTAGATCAGCAGGCCCACCCCGGCCGCGAAGGCGGGGCTCTTGGCCGATTCCGGCAGGCCCTGGATGCCCAGCGGGCGCCCGATGCGGACCTGCGGCGACAGGATGCGCCGGGCCGCCTCGGGCGTGCCGGTGAGCTGGCAGGCGCCGCCCGTCAGCACGATGCGGCGCCCGGCGTGGGCCGGGAAGCCCGCGGCCTCGAGCCGGTCGCGCACCAGCTCCAGGATCTCCTCCACCCGCGGGCGGATGATGCGGACGAGATGCGACTTCGGCAGGTGGTTCGGCCCGTCGTGCTCGTCGCCGACCTGGGGCACCGCGATGGTCTCGCGCTCGTCCGAGGCCGAGGTGATACAGGTGCCGTGCAGCGTCTTCAGCCGCTCGGCGTCGCTGAGGCGCGTGGTGAGGCCGCGCGCGATGTCGGTGGTGACGTGGTTGCCGCCCACCGCCACGGCGTCGACGTGGGCGAGGTGGCCGCCCGCGAAGACGCCGACCGAGGTCGTGCCGCCGCCCATGTCGATGAGCGCCACGTCGAGCTCGGCCTCGTCGTCGGCCAGCACCGACAGGCCGGCCGCGTAGGGCGTCGCCACGAGGGCGTCGATCTGCAGGTGGCAGCGCTCGATCACCAGCATCAGGTTGCGGGCCGCCGCGGCGTCGCAGCCCACCACGTGCATGTCGGCGCCGAGCTCGTCGCCGATCATGCCCTTGGGGTCGCGGATCTGCCGCGTCCGGTCGAGCGAGAAGCCCGTGGGCAGCGAGTGCAGCACGGCCCGGCCCTGGCGCGCCATGGTGGCGCAGGAGGCTTCGAGCACCCGGTGGACGTCGTAGTCCGACACGGCCTTGCCGCCGACCGCGACCTTGGCGTTGTAGTGCTGCGACGACAGCCGCCCGCCCGTGATGTTGACGATGACGGAGCCGACCTCGACGCCCGCCATGCGCTCGGCCGCGTCCACCGCGAGCCGGATGGCGTTCTCGGCCTCCTCCATGTCCACCACGGCGCCGCCCTTGATGCCGCGCGAGCGCTGGTGGCCGATGCCCAGGATGCGGCAGCGGTGGGTGCGGCCCGGCAGCGTGTCGGAGGATTCCGCCGGGTTCAGCTTTGCGATGAGGCAGGCGATCTTGGACGTGCCGATGTCGAGCACGCACAGGATGGCGCTGCGGCGCGCCGACAGGGGGCGCATGCGGCGGGGCATCAGGCGGTTGCTCATGCCGGGTCGACCTTGTGCTTGGGCCGCTTGGCCAGCATCGCGGCGCGCTGCGCCACCGCGTCCTCGGTGAGCCGCGCCGTGATGCGGCCGGGGATGCGCAGGTCGATCGAGACGACGTCCTTCTCCAGGATCCTGGACTGCCGCTCGATGTCGGCGAGCCGCTTCAGCGTGTCGAGGGCGTCGAGCTCCGGCAGTTGGACCTCGATCCCGGACTCCATCTGCAGGGTCCAGCGGCGCTGACCCACCAGCACGCCGGCCCGCACGCGGTCGCGCAGCTCGCCGGCCGCCGCGAGCAGGGCCTGGAACTCGGCCACGCGGGCGTTGGCGCCCTCGCCCACCACGAAGGGCAGGCCGTTGAAGCGGTCGTCGCGCACGGCGTCGATGGGCGTGCCGTCGGCCGCGATCAGGCTGATCTGGCCGTCCTTCTGCCAAAGGGCCGCGGCGTCGCGCTCCGTGACGTTGATGTGGAGGTCGTTCGGGAACAGCTTGCGGACGCTCACCTCCTGCACGAGCGGCACGGATTTGAGCCGGTCGCGCAGGGCGGTCGGGTCGAGCAGGGCCAGCGAGTTCCGGGCGCTGACGCCGCCCTCGCGCAGGATCTCGGCCGGCGTCAGCGACTTCAGGCCCGAGATGGTGACGGCGTCGATGGAGAAGCCCAGCGCCTTGGCCACGAGGTCGGTGGGGGCGCCGTTGGCCGCCACGTAGGTGGCGTACTGGCCGCCGCGCACCGTGCCGTAGAGGCCGGTCCCGCAGAACAGGGTGATGACCAGCAGCGTGCCGACGCCCGGGAGCGGGCGGATGCGGGAACCGGCCGCGGCGCGCTTCGCGCGGCGCCGCGACGGGCCGGGGACGGCGGCGGGCTTGGCGGTTCCGGCGAGGAGCGCGAAGGGGCTGACGATCCGGGGTCGGGCGTCGGGCGCGAGGCCGAAACCGGCTTCGCTCATCGATCGCAGGAGGCGTCCTCCACCATCCATCGCATCAGTCCACCAAACGAGAACCCGGCGTCCGCCGCCAACTCGGGGACCAGCGACGTCTCGGTCATGCCGGGTTGCGTGTTCACCTCCAGCACGACGAGCTCCCCGGTCCCTCCCGGTCGGTCGTCGTAACGGAAGTCTGAACGGCTCACTCCGCGGCAGCCGAGCGCTCGATGGGCCCGCACCGCCAACTCTTGGACCTTTTGGTAAACATTTCCTTTAAGATCCGCCGGAAGGACGTGAATCGATCCGCCCGGCGCGTATTTGGCGTCGTAGTCGTAGAAGGCGTGGTCGCGCGACAGGATGTCGATGACGGCGGTGGCGCGGTCGCCGATCACCGCGCAGGTGAGCTCCCGTCCGGCCACGAAGCTTTCGGCCAGCAGTGTGTCGCCGTGGGCCCAGTCCGGGCGGCCGATCTCCTGCGGGGGATGGCTGCGGTCCGCCTGCACGATGATGACGCCGACGGACGAGCCCTCGTTGACGGGCTTCAGCACGTAGGGCGGCGGCAGGGCGTGGTGCCTGGCCGCCTCGTGCCGGTCCACGGTGCGGCCCTGCGCCACCGGCACGCCGGCCGCTGCCATCACGAGCTTGGCCTTGTCCTTCTGCATGGCGAGCGCCGAGGCCAGCACGCCCGAATGCGTGTAGGGGATGCGCAGCACTTCGAGCACGCCCTGCATCGTGCCGTCCTCGCCGACCCGCCCGTGCAGGGCGTTGAGCGCCACGTCCGGCTTCAGCCGCGCCAGGACGTCCGCGATGCCGCGGTCGACGTCGATGCGCGTGACGCGGTACCCCTCGTCCTCGAGGGCGCCGGCGCAGGCCGCGCCCGAGCGCAGCGAGACTTCGCGTTCGGCGGACCAGCCGCCCATCAGTACCGCAACGTGCTTGGTCATCGGATCCGGTCAGGCTGGGGGTGATGAGAAAAAGGCCGCTCCGGCGACCGCGGGGCGTGATGGGCTCCGGTCGATCGGCTCGGATCGCCCTCTCCCCCGCTCATCCCCGCGGGGGCGGGGATCCGGCGCGGGATGTCCGGCCGAAGGCCGGTCCCCTGTTGGCGACCGCGCGGCGCGCGATCGAGAGTGTCGGCCTCCGGCCGTCTCCTGGCACTGGATTCCCGCATGCGCGGGAACGAGCGGTGAGGGGAGGCGATAGACGGAAACCGTCCGAGCCGGCCTCCCCCGGCGGCCGAGGAGACCGGTCGCGAGTCAACGCCGTCAAGGTTGATGAAGCCTTAAGGCCGGCCCCGGACCGACATCCCGATGCGGCCCTATTCGAGCTCGCTCTGCGCCTGGAACTTCTGACCCGCGAGATGTCCGGCCTGGAAGGCTTCGACCTGGACGAGGCGGTCGCGGCCGTTGGACTTGGTCGTGAAGGACAGGCCGAGCTTGGCCAGTTCCTCCTCGACGATGGACGTCTTGACGGGCACGAGGTCGCGGCCGGAGGCCTTGAAGGACGTCGCGTCCCGTTCGGCCTTGCGCGCGATCAGCCGCCCGCTGATGCCGCGCCCGAGGCCGAGCTGGAACGATGTCGTCGCCTTGCGGCGCCCGCCGCTGATCATCCCCCTGTAGAGGTCGCCCGCCTGGAACGCCGCGGTCTCGGTCTCGAAGGCCATCGCGACGCGCTCGTAGAGGTAGCGCGCGGCCTCGACGTCGGCCGGCAGGCCGAAGAAGACCGAGCGGATCGTGCCGGCCGCCGACATCTCGTTCCAGGCACGGCAGTCGCAGAATGCGGCGACGTTCGGCAGGCACTCGTCCAGCGGGCCGGAGCGCTTGCGCGTCGACTCGATGCCGACCCCCTCGCAGGCCTGCTGGCGCAGGTCGATCTCCCCGAGCGAGAGCCCGTAGCGGTCCAGCAGTTCGGCGACCTTGTTGGCGGCCGCCATGGCCTCCTCCTCGGTGCAGCCCTGGTCGATCGTCTTGGCCCGCAGCCCGCGGATGCGCTCGATGACGCGGGTGAGGTCGGCCTGGTCCGGCTTGGGCTTGACGGCCGTCACGCGGCGGCGGATGTCGCGGTAGAGGTCGCGCGCCTCGCGCGGGTAGTCGCGCGTGGCGACCTCGCGATCGATGACCTGCGACACGGTGTCGAGCGGCGTCCGGTCCACGCCCGACCCGGTCAGCGCCCGCAGGTACAGCGCCTCGACCTGGATCTCCGCGAAGCGGGCGTAGATCCCGCCGACGTCCGGGGAGCCGGACTTCCGCAGGTCGACGGCTTTGAACAGCGCGACGAGGATCATATCGACGGAGACGAGGCGCCGCGCCTCGTCCAGGATCTCGGGCGTCGGGGCCTGCACCTTGCCCCCGACCGTCAGCCGCGCCACCAGGGCGTCCAGCGGGCCGGCGATCTCGGCCACTGTTTCGTCGTGGTCGGACACTTCGGGATCCGGGAAGGCGTTCAAACCGCTGATCTGCGGCCCGCCGTGCCGGACGACGTGGCGAAAGACGGCGGCGGCGCAGCGATGATCGCCGACGATCCCCTTGCCGGGCCTGACGAAGCTCAGCGCCACCGCCAACCCCTCCGCGTCGAGCGGCGTCAGCAGGCCGACCGCGCCGAGCACCCCTTCGCCGAGATCGCAGAACCGGCCGATCACCGGGACCTCGCCCACACCGGGTGGAAGCTGGTCGTCGAACAGGGTGAAGGGCTGCTTCGTCGCGAGGTTCTGCGCCTCATGGAGCCCGCCGCCGAGGGCCCTGCCGATGCCGACCGGGATGAAGCGCGCCCGTTGCAGTGCCCGGAACGCGGCCTCCTCCTCGCGGTTCCCCTTGCGCCGTCGCGCCAGCCGGTCGACGGCCGTCGTGCCCATGTGAGACGGCGTGAAGGTCTCGAGCTCGACGGCAAGGAGCAGGGCCTGCGTCGTCGCGAGCGCGGCCTCCTCGGTCTCCGGATCGAGCTCGCGGCGCGACAGCCACTGCCGCGCGACCTGCTCGGCCCTGGCGGGCAGGATCGTCTCCATCACTTCGAGGTGGAGGATCGCCACGCGGTCCTGGAGATCGGCGAAGGCCGCCGCGGCGGAGTTCGGCCGCTTGGCGCGCTTCTGGGCTGCGGTCATGATCTCGCACTCACCGATGGACGTCCCGCGGTTCTGGCGGAATCGACGACCCCGATCAAGCCGGTCCGCCGCCGCGCTCACCCTGCCGTTGCGGCGCTCCCGATCCGCTTGATCTCCCACTCCAGCGTCACGCCGCTCGCCTCGCGCACGCGGCGGCGGACCTCCTCGCCGAGCGCCTCGATGTCGCGGGCCGTCGCCCGGCCGCGGTTGACGAGGAAGTTGCAGTGCATCTCGGACACCTGGGCGTCCCCGAGCGCGAGGCCCCGGCAGCCTGCCGCGTCGATCAACTGCCAGGCCTTGGCGCCGGGCGGGTTCTTGAAGGTCGAGCCGCCGGTCCGGTCGCGGATCGGCTGGGAGGCTTCGCGCGCCGCCGTGATGCGGTCCATCTCGGCGAGGATCGCGGCGGGATCGCCGGGGCGCCCGCGGAATCGCGCGCCGGTGAAGATGATGGAGTCGGGCGCCGAACAATGGCGGTAGGTGAAGCCCATCTCGGCGTGGGTGAAGGTCCGTACCGCGCCGTCGCGGTCGACGCCGCGCGCCTCGATCAGCACGTCCGTGGTCTCGCCGCCGTGGGCGCCGGCGTTCATGCGCAGCGCCCCGCCGACCGAGCCCGGGATGCCGCGGAGGAAGGCGAGTCCGTCGACCGCGGCATCGGCCGCGGCCCGCGCCACCTTGACGTCCGGCACGGCGGCCCCGGCCCGGACGACGTGGTCGGGCTCGACCTCGACGGCGTTGAAGCCGCGGCCGAGCTTCACCACCACGCCCGGCACGCCGCCGTCGCGCAGGATCACGTTGGAGCCGAGGCCGAGCGGCACCACCGGCACGGCCGTGGGGATCCGAGCCAGCGCATGGGCGAGGTCGGCCTCGTCGGCCGGCACCAGCAGCACCTCGGCCGGCCCGCCCACGCGGAACCAGGTGAACGGCGCCAGCGCCTCGCCGCCCGTCAGCCGGCCGCGGAGGTCGGGCAGGAGGGGGCGGAGGCGGTCGAGCAGAGACGCGCCGGTCAAGCGGCCCGTCCCCGGCGGGGGCCGTCCTGCGTCGCCGTGTAGGTGGGCTCGAAGCAGATCCGGAGCCGCGTCCCCGTCGCCGGAGCGCCCCGCGTCGGTCCGGCTTCGAGGCGCACCTGGATCAGAGATTCCGCGAGCGTCAACTCGCCCTCGAGTGCCTCATATTCTCGGGCGTATTCCGGATCTTTCAGCCATCTCTCATGGAGATCCAGCAGCCGTGTCATGGGACTGGTCCCGTTCTTTCCAGCGCGATTGCAGAATCTTGTGCTGGCGCCTTCTCGCTTCTGATGAAGCCGCGGACGATCGTCACCCATCCTCACCCGGTCGCCCTCGCGTCGGCCGCCAGCTCGCCCGGCAGCGCGTAGGCCCATTGCGTGACGCTGCCGGCGCCGAGGCAGACGACGTAGTCGCCGGGCTTGGCGAGCCCCCGCACGATCCCGGCCAGGGCCGCGGGGCCGTCGAGCGTGAGGACGTGGCGGTGGCCGTGGGCCTTGACGGCCGCCGCGAGCCCGTCGCGGTCGATGCCCGGGACGGGCGCCTCGCCGGCCGCGTAGACGTCCGCCACCACCACGACGTCGGCGTCGTTGAAGCAGGTGGCGAAGTCGTTGAACAGGGACTGCAGGCGCGAATAGCGGTGTGGCTGCACGACCGCGATGACCTGATGGCGCGTCGAGGCCCGCGCCGCCCGCAGCACGGCCGCGATCTCGACGGGGTGGTGGCCGTAGTCGTCGAAGATGGCGGCGCCGTTCCACTCGCCGACGCGGGTGAAGCGCCGCTTCACCCCGCCGAAGCCCCGCAGCGCCGCCCGCACCGTGTCGACCGGCACGCCGAGCTCCACCGCCACGGCGATGGCCGCCGTGGCGTTCAGCGCGTTGTGATGGCCCGGCATGGGCATCACCACGTCCTCGATGTAGGTGGCGGCCGAGGTCTTCCGGTCGCGGATGATGACGTTGAAGCGCGACACCCCGCCCGCGAGGTCGATGTCGAGCAGTCGCACGTCGGCCTGGGGGTTCTCCCCGTAGGTGACGACGCGGCGGTCCTCGATGCGCCCCACCAGCTCCTGCACCACCGGGTGGTCCAGGCACATGACCGCGAAGCCGTAGAACGGCAGGTTCTCGATCAGCGTGCGGAAGGCCAGCTTGATGGCGTCGAAGGTCTTGAAGTGGTCGAGGTGCTCGGCGTCGATGTTGGTGACGACCGCGATGTCGGCGGGCAGCTTGAGGAAGGTGCCATCGCTCTCGTCGGCCTCCACCACCATCCAGTCACCCTCGCCGCGGCGGGCGTTGGTGCCGTAGGCGTTGATGATGCCGCCGTTGATCACCGTGGGGTCGAAGCCGCCGGCGTCGAGCAGGGTGGCGACCAGCGAGGTCGTCGTGGTCTTGCCGTGGGTGCCGGCCACCGCCACGCAGGTCTTCAGCCGCATCAGCTCGGCCAGCATCTCGGCGCGGCGCACGACCGGCAGGCGGCGCTCGCGGGCGGCGGCGAGTTCGGGGTTGTCGCGGGGGATCGCGGTCGACACCACCACGACCTCGGCGTCGCCGAGGTTGGCGGCGTCCTGGCCGATGGCGACCGGGATGCCCCTGTCGCGGAGGCGCTGGACGTTGGGACCCTCGGCGGCGTCCGAGCCCTGCACCTTGTAGCCCAGCGTGTTCAGCACCTCGGCGATGCCCGACATGCCGATGCCGCCGATGCCGACGAAGTGGATGGGGCCGAGCTCCCGCGGCAGTTTCATGCGTTCACCGTCCCCTCGTGCCGTCCCCCGCCACCGCGAGGACCAGGTCGGCCAGCCGCTCGGCGGCGTCCGGGCGGCCGTCGCGCCGCGCCGCGTCGGCGCGCACGAGCAGTTCCGCGGGGTCGTTCAACACGCGGGACAGCTCTTCCGCAAGCCATTCGGGCGTGAACAGGGACTGGTCGCGCACCACGGCGGCGCCGCTCGCCGCCAGCACCGCGGCGTTGGACGCCTGGTCCTGGTCGAGCGCGTGGGGGAAGGGGACCAGCACGGCGCCGCGCCCGATCACCGCCAGCTCGCTCACGGTTGAGGCGCCGGCGCGGGCCACGACGAGGTGGGCGGCCGCGATGCGGTCGGGCAGGTCGGGGAAGAAGGGCATCACCTCGGCCGCCATGCCGAGCGCCGCATAGGCGTCGCGCACGCGGGCCTCGTCCTCGCCGCGCGCCTGCTGGACGATCTGGAGCCGCGCCCGCGCCTCGGCGCCGAGCAGCCCCACGGCGGCCGGCACGATGTCCGACATGATCCGGGCGCCCTGCGAGCCGCCCGTGACGAGGAGCGACACCGCCCCGCCCGGCACGAGGTCGGGCATGGCGCGATGCGACGCCGCCGTCACGGCCGGCCGCACGGGGTTGCCCGTGAAGGTGGCCTTGGCGGAGACGGCGTCCGGCACCCGGCCGAGCGAGGGGAAGCCCGTGGCGATGCGCGTCGCGCGGGCCGCCACGAAGCGGTTGGCCTTGCCCATCACGGCGTTCTGCTCGTGCAGAACGACCGGCGCGCCGCGCAGCGAGGCCGCCACGATGGGAGGCACGGTGGGGTAGCCGCCGAAGCCCACGACGACCGAGGGGCGAATCTGCCCGATCAGCCGCCACGCCGCCAGCACGCCGCGCGACAGCCTCGCCGCCGCCGCGGCCTTGGCGAGCGGCGAGCCGCCCCGCGGGGTCGCCGAGGGCACGGCGTGGAGGGCGCGGGCCGGGAACTCGACCCCGTAGCGCAGCGCGCGGTCGTCGGTCATGAGCTCGACCGCGACGCCGCGCGCCGCCAGCGCGCGGGCCAGGGCCTCGGCGGGGAACAGGTGGCCCCCGGTGCCGCCGGCGGCGAGCAGGACAGGCCGTCCGTCGTCCGCGTCGCTCACGGCGCGCCCAGGCCGACGGCGCCGTCCGGCGCCTCGCCGCGGCGGTAGGGGACGGGATCCATCACGGCGGCGCGCGGGCGCTTGCGGGTCACGGCCACGAGGAAGCCCATGGCGAGGGCCAGCGAGATCATGGAGGAGCCGCCGTAGGAGATGAAGGGCAGCGTCATGCCCTTGGCGGGCATGAGGTGGAGGTTCACCGACATGTTGATGCAGCTCTGGATGCCGAACAGCACCACGAGCCCGGCCGTGGCGAAGCGGCAGAAGGGGTCGTCGTTGCGCGACGCCAGGAGCAGGCCCCGCAGCACGATGAAGGCGAAGAGCCCGGCCAGCGCCATGCAGAACAGCAGGCCGAACTCCTCGCCGGTGACGGCGAAGATGAAGTCCGTGTGGGCGTCGGGCAGCACGCGCTTCACCGTGCCCTCGCCCGGCCCCTTGCCGAGCCAGCCGCCCGACACGAAGCTCTCCACCGCCGTGTCGACCTGGAACGTGTCGGTGGCGCCGGGGCCGTTGGCGGGGTCGAGGAAGTGCAGGATGCGGTCGCGCACGTGGGGCACGAGCTTGTAGGCCACGAAGACGCTGACGGCCCCCATGCCGCCGATGCCCCCCACCCAGAACCAGTGCAGCCCCGCCATGAAGAACAGCGCCGCCCAGACGAGCGCGATCAGCATGGTCTGGCCGAAGTCGGGCTGGAGGATCAGCGGCACGATGGTGAGGGGCAGGAGCAGCAGCGCGATGAGGTTGCCCGGCACGTCGCGGCGCCGCGCGCCCTCCGAGAAGGCCCAGGCGGCCAGGATCACGAAGGCGGGCTTGACGAATTCCGAGGGCTGGATGCCGAAGATCCAGCGGCGCGCGCCCTTCACCTCGTGGCCGAACACCAGCGCCGCGACGACCAGCGCCATGCCGCCGAGGAACACCAAGAGCCCGGCCCGGCGCACGTCGCGCGGCTGGAGGAAGGAGGTGGCGACGAGGAGGCAGAGCGAGGGCGCCAGGAACATGACCTGGTGGTGCACGAAGTAGAAGGTCGAGAGGCCGAGGCGCTCGGCGACCGGCGGGCTGCCCGCCATGGTCAGCACGATGCCGAGCACCACCAGGAGCCCGATGGCCGCCAGGAGCCAGCGGTCGACCGTCCACCACCAATCGGCGAAGACCGAGCGTTCGGCGCGCGAGATCATGCGGGACTCCTGCGAGTGGGGCCGGACCGGGAGGTCGCAGGCCGCGCGGGCGCGGACATGCGCGAGCTTTACGGAAGCGCCGCGACCAGGGCGCGGAACGCGTCGCCGCGGGCCTCGAAGTTCCTGAACTGGTCGAAGGACGCGCAGGCCGGAGAGAAGAGCACGACGGCGTTGCCCGGGGCTTGCCGCGCGTCCGCGGCCGCGGCCGCCACCGCGCGGTCCAGCGTGCCGCAGCGCCGGCTCAGCACCCGCCCGCGCAGGGTCGCGGCGAAGCCGTCGGCGGCCTCGCCGATGAGGTAGGCGCGCTCGACCCGGTCGAAGAGCGGCCCGAGGCTGTCGATGCCGCCGGCCTTCGGCACGCCGCCGAGGATCCAGTGGACGCGGTCGAAGGACAGCAGGGCCTTCTCGGCCGAATCGGCGTTGGTGGCCTTGGAGTCGTTGACGAAGAGGGTGTGGCCGCGGCGGCCCACCTCCTCCATCCGGTGCGGCAGCCCCGGGAAGCTGTCGAGGCCGCCCTGGATGACGTGGGCGTCGGCGCCGCGCAGCCCGAGGAGGTCGGCGGCGGCCGCCGCGAAGCAGGCGTTCTGGGCGTTGTGCAGGCCCCGCAGCGTGGGGATGCCGTCGATGCCGCCGAGGATCCGCTCGCGGCCGTCGTAGGGCCGCATCAGCAGCATGCGATGGCCGCTGAGCGACACGCCGGTCGGCAGGTCCTGCCGGACCGACACGGGGTAGTGCCGGCCGGAGGGCCCGAGACGGCGGGCGTGGAGCCGCATCTCGCGCTCGACGGCCCGCTCGTAGACCTCGGCCGAGGCGGGGTCGTCCACCCCGGTCAGCGACCAGTCCGAGCGCGCGACCAGCCGCTCCTTCACGGCCGCGTAGTGCTCGAAGGTGCCGTGCCGGTCGATGTGGTCCGGGCTGAGGTTCAGCAGCATGCCGACCGTGGGCGCGAGGCTCGGGGCGAGGTCGATCTGGTAGGACGAGACTTCGAGAACGTGGAGCCGGCCCGGCGCCGGCGGCTCCAGCGCCAGCACCGCCGTGCCGATGTTGCCGCCCATCTGCACGTCCCGGCCGGCGGCGCGGAACAGGTGGGCGGTCAGCGCCGTGGTGGTGGACTTGCCGTTGGTGCCGGTGATGGCGACCAGCGGCGCGTCGGGCGCGGCGGCGGCCCGCTCGCGGCTGAAGAGCTCGATGTCGCCGACGATCTCGACGCCGGCCGAAGCGGCGAGCTTCGCCGACCAGTGCGGTTCGGGGTGGGTGAGGGGCACGCCGGGGGTCAGCACCAGCGACGCCGCGGCCGACCAGTCGAGGCCGCGGAGGTCCGCCACGGCGTGGCCCGCCGCGCGGGCGCGCTCCCGCGCGGGCTCGGCGTCGTCCCAGCAGATCACGCGGGCGCCCCCGGCCCGCAGCGCGTCCGCGGTGGCGAGGCCCGAGCCGCCGAGGCCGAACAGCGCCAGGGTGCGACCCGCGCAATGCGTGACGGGCGTCACGGTCAGCGGACCTTCAGGGTGGAGAGGCCCAGCAGGGCCAGGACGAAGGAGATGATCCAGAAGCGCATGACGATCTGGGGCTCGGACCAGCCGAGCTGCTCGAAGTGGTGGTGGATCGGCGCCATGCGGAATACCCGCTTGCCGGTCAGCTTGAAGGACGCCACCTGCACGATGACCGACAGGGCCTCCATGACGAAGAGGCCGCCGACGATGAGCAGCACGATCTCGTGCTTGATGGCGACCGCGACCGTGCCGATCAGCCCGCCCAGCGCGAGCGAGCCCGTGTCGCCCATGAAGATCTGCGCCGGGGGCGCGTTGAACCACAGGAAGCCGATGCCGGCGCCCCCCACGGCGCCCGCCACCACGAGCAGCTCGCCCGTCAGCGGCACGTGGTTGATCCCGAGATAGGTGGCGTAGAGCAGGTTGCCGGAGAAGTACGCGATGACGCCGAAGGTGCCGGTCGCCACCATCACGGGCACGATGGCGAGGCCGTCGAGCCCGTCGGTCAGGTTCACGGCATTGCCGAAGCCCACGATGATGAAGGCCCCGAAGGCGATGAAGAAAATGCCGAGGTCGAAGACGTAGCCGTTGATGAAGGGCAGGGCGAGGCCCGTGGTGTTGGCGGGCCCCACCGCCGTCATGGCCCAGCAGGCGACGAGCGCGATCAGGGCCTCGATGGCGAGGCGGGCGCGGCCCGAGAAGCCGGCGTGGCTCTGGCGCGTGACCTTGAGGTAGTCGTCGTAGAAGCCGATCATGCCGAAGCCGAGCGTGACCAGCAGCGTGATCCACACGTAGGGGCTGCGCAGGTTGGCCCAGAGCAGGGTCGACACCACGAGGCCCGTCAGGATCATCAGGCCGCCCATGGTGGGCGTGCCCTTCTTGGTCAGGAGGTGGGACTGCGGCCCGTCGGTGCGGATCGGCTGGCCCTTGCCCTGCTTCAGCCGCAGCGCCGCGATGATGGAGGGGCCGAAGAAGAACACGACGAGCGCCGAGGTGGTGGTGGCGCCGATGGTGCGGAACGTGAGATAGCGGAACAGGTTCAGCGGGCTGAAGTAGCCGGAGAGTTCGGTGAGCCAGGTGAGCATATGGATCCTCAGCGGCCCGCCGGCGGGGTGCGGAACCGCTCCTTCAGGGCGGCGACGAGCGGCCCCATCCGGCTCCCGAGGGAGCCCTTCACCATCACGACGTCGCCGGCCCGGATGCCGTCCGCGAGGGCGCCTTCGATAGCGGCGGAGGACTCGCCCCACAAGCCCCGGAGATTCGGCGGCAGGCTCCTGAACAGGGCGTGAGTGAGCGGCCCGGCCGCGAAGACGAGGTCGACGGCGTTGTCGACCACGTCGGGCAGCAGCGCCTCGTGCAGCCCCTCCGCGTCGGGGCCGAGCTCGCGCATGTCGCCCAGCACCGCGATGCGGCGGCCCCCGGTCCCGGGCTGGCTCGACCCGAGCAGCGCCAGCGCGGCCCGCATGGAGGTGGGATTGGCGTTGTAGCTCTCGTCGATCAGGGTGAAGTCGCCGTCGGCCAAGTGCAGCACCGAGCGGGCGCCGCGCCCCGGGCCGGCCGTGAAGCGCCCGAGCGAGGCCGCCGCGGAATCGACGTCGATGCCGGCCGCCTTGGCGGCCAGCAGCACCGCCAGCGCGTTGACGGCGAGGTGGCGCCCCGGCGCGCCGAGGCGGAAGTCGACCCGCCGGCCGAGGATCCGGGCCGACACGTCGGAGCCGTCGCGGAGCGGCGTGCAGCGCTCCAGCCGGGCGTCCGCCTCGGCGTGCTCGCCGAAGGTGAGGAGATGGCGGGCCGGGGAGGCATCGGCGGCGCTGCGCAGCCGCTCGAACGTGTCGATGTCCCGGTTGACGATGGCGAGGCCGCCCTCGACGATGCCCGAGAAGATCTCGGCCTTGGCGTCCGCGATGGCCTCCACCGTGCCGAAATATTCGAGGTGGGCCGCCGCCACGGTGGTGACGACGGCGATCTGCGGGCGCACCATCGCGACCAGCGGCGTGATCTCGCCGGCGTGGTTCATGCCGATCTCGAAGACCCCGAACCGCGCCTCGGCGGGCAGGCGGGCGAGGGTCAGCGGGACGCCCCAGTGGTTGTTGAAGGACGCCACGGAGGCGTGGGTCGGACCGGCATCCGCCATGACGAGGCGCATCGCCTCCTTCACGGTCGTCTTGCCGACGGAACCCGTCACCGCGACGACGCGGGCCGCCGAGCGGTCGCGCGCGGCGGTGCCGAGCCGCTCCAGGCCGCGCAGCACGTCGCCCACCACGTAGAGGCAGGGCAGGCCCGACAGGGCGACGGCGTGGTCCTCGTCGACCACCGCGGCGGCGGCGCCGGCCGCGAAGGCGGCGCGCACGAAATCGTGCCCGTCGCGCGTCTCGCCCGCGATGGCGAAGAACAGCTCGCCGCCCTTGACGCTGCGGGTGTCGATGGAGATGCCGGAGACGGCGAGCGGCGGGGTGCCGCTGACGCGGGCGTCGAGGGCGGCCACGAGGCCGAGCCCGGACCAGAGCGGGGCGTCCTTCATGCGGTCATCCTCGCGAGGGCGGCCGCGACCGCCTCGGCGTCCGAGAAGGGCAGGGTGGCGGCGCCGACCTTCTGGCCGGTCTCGTGGCCCTTGCCGGCCACCACCAGGGCGTCGCCGGGCTCCAGCAGGGCGACCGCGTGCGCGATGGCCTCGGCCCGGTCGCCGATCTCGGCCGCACCCGGCGCCCCCGCGAGGATGGCGGCGCGGATGGCGGCCGGCTCCTCGGAGCGCGGGTTGTCGTCCGTGACGATGACCACGTCGGCGAGGCGGGCCGCGATCTCGCCCATGATGGGGCGCTTGCCGGGGTCGCGGTCGCCGCCGCAGCCGAAGACCGCGACGAGGCGTCCGGTCGCGTACGGCCGCAACGTCGTCAGCACGGCGTCGAGCGCGCCGGGCTTGTGGGCATAGTCGACGAAGACCGGGGCGCCGCGCCGCTCGCCGACGCGCTGGAGCCGGCCGGGGGCGCCGACGAGCGCCTCCAGGGCCGCGAAGGCCGCGTCGGGCCCCGTGCCGGTGGCGATGGCGAGGCCGGCCGCGACCAGCGCGTTGGAGACCTGGAAGGCGCCCGCGAGCGGTAGGCGGACGGCGCGATTCCGGCCCTCGTGGCGCAGCGCGAGGAGGGTCGCGAAGCCGTCGGGCTCGGCCGACAGGAGCCGGATGCCGTCCCCGCGCCGGCCCACGGTCAGCACGGCGAGGCCGCGGGCGCGGGCCGCCGCGACGACGCGCTCGGCCGCGTCGCCGTCGGCGTCGATCACAGCGGGCCGACCGGGGCCCAGGAGGTCGGTGAAGAGCCGCAGCTTGGCCGCCAGATAGGTGTCGAGCGAGGCGTGATAGTCGAGGTGGTCGCGCGACAGGTTGGTGAAGGCGCCGGCCGCGAGCCGCAGCCCGTCGAGGCGGTGCTGGTCGAGGCCGTGCGACGAGGCTTCGATGGCGAGGTGGGTGACGCCGGCGGTGGCGAGGCGGTCGAGGTCGCGGTGCAGCGTCACGGGATCGGGCGTGGTGAGCGAGCCGGAGGGGGCGCCGTCGGGCAGGGCGCCGTCCGGCGCCACGATGCCGATCGTGCCGAGCGAGGCCGCCTTCTCCCCCGTCGCGGCCCAGATCTGCCGCAGGAAGGCCGCGACCGAGGTCTTGCCGCTGGTGCCCGTGACGGCCGCGACCGTGCCGGGCTGGCCGGGGTGGAGGCGCGCCGCGGCGGCCGCGAGTGCCATGCGCGCGTTCGCCACCACGGCCGAGGCCACGCCCGGCGGCAGCGGGTCCGGCGCCCGCTCCGACACCACCGCCACGGCGCCCGCCGCGGCGGCGCCGGCCGCGTAGGCGAGGCCGTCGCCCGCCGTGCCCGGCACGGCGAAGAAGGCGAAGCCGGGCCGCACCTCGCGGCTGTCGGACGTCAGGCCCGAGACCGCCACGCCGCGGTGCTCGGGCGCGAGGACGGCGCCGGGCACGAGCTCGCCCAAGGTCATCTCAGGACCGTGTCCATGCCGATGCCGAGCTTGGCCACGAAGGGGAAGGGCGCGGTCGGCAGATCGAGGTTCGGCGGCAGGTTCAGCAGGGGCGCCACGCGCTCCATGATCTTGCCGCAGATGTCGCCCGAGTTCCAGGCCGCGGTGTGGAAGCCGAAGGTGCCCTCGGCGGCCTGCGGGTCCTCCATCATCACGAAGAACAGGTATTTGGGCTTGTCGGCCGGCACGATCGACATGAAGGTCGTGTTGACGCGGTCCTTGGCGTAGTGGCCGTGGATGATCTTGTCGGCCGTGCCGGTCTTGCCGCCCGCGAAGTAGCCCGGGATGTCGATCTTCTTGGCCGAGCCGACCGTCGCGTTGAGCCGCATGATGTAGCGCAACTCCTCGGACACTTCGGGCCGGATGACGCGCTGGCTCTCGTCCCGTGCGTCGCCTTCGCGCTTGAGGAAGGTCGGCTTGACGAGATAGCCGCCGTTCGCCAGCGCGCCGACCGCCATGATGGCCTGGAGCGGCGTGACGTTCATGCCCTGGCCGAAGGCGATGGTCATCGTGTTGAGCTCGCTCCAGTTGCGCGGCACCTGGGGCGCCGCCGTCTCGGGCAGTTCGGTCTGCAACCGGTCGAGCTGGCCCATCTTCCGCAGGAAGGCCTTGTGGCCTTCCACGCCCACCATCATGGCCATGCGGGCCGTGCCGATGTTCGACGAATGGGTGAAGACCTCCGGGACGGTCAGGATACGGTGCGTGGCGTGGAAGTCGTGGATCGTGAAGCGGCCGTAGCGAAGGTTGTCCCGCGCGTCGATCGTGCTGTGCAGCGTCACCTTGTTGGCCTGCAGCGCCATGGCGAAGGAGATGGCCTTGAACGTCGAGCCCATCTCGTAGGTGCCGACGTTGAGCCTGTTGATGTGGTCCGGCGTCAGCGCGTCGACGGGGTTGTTGGGGTCGTAGTCGGGCAGGGACACGTAGGCGATCATCTCGCCGGTGTTGACGTCCATGATCGCGGCCGAGCCCGCCACCGCCTTGAAGTGAGCGACGCCCTTCACGAGCTCTTCCCGGACCGCGAAGGTGGCCTTCTCGTCGATCGACAGCGCGATGGGCTTGAGGTCCTGCGGGGTGACGTCGAAGCCCGCGCCCTTGAGGTCGCCGAGCCCCTGGTTGTCGACCCACTTCTCGATGCCGGCGATGCCCTGGTTGTCGGTGTTGGTGAAGCCGAGCACGTGGGCGCCCACAGGCCCGTTGGGATAGATGCGCTTGTTCTCGGGCAGGAAGCCGACGCCCGGCAGCCCCAGGCGGAACACCTCCTGCTGCTGCTTGTCGGTGACGCCGCGCTTGACCCAGACGAAGCCCTTCTTCGAGCCGAGGCGCTTGCGGAGGTCGGTCGCGTCCACGTCGGGCAGGACGGCGGTGAGCAGCTCCACCGCCTCGTCCTTGTCGATGAGGCGGCGCGGCTCGGCGAAGACCGACATGGTCCTGATGTCCTGCGCCATCACCCCGCCGTTGCGGTCGAGCAACTCCGGGCGGGCGCCCGACACGGCGTCCGAGGCCGCGGCCTTGAGCCCCGCCGGCGGCTCCTTGCTGAGTCCGAGCTTGATCAGCTTGGCGTCGATCAGGCCGTAGACGCCGAGGAACGCGAGGGCGATGAGGCGCAGCCGGAAGCCGCTCTTGTCGAGCCGCGTCGAGCATACGTCGGCGACGAAGCGCCGGACGCGCGCGATGCGGCCGGGGGTGGGCGGGGCGATGCGCGCGTCGGGCGCCGGGATGTCGGTGAGGCCGGTCATGCGGGCGCTATCTCGCGGGCGGGGTCGCGGCGCTGCCGCCGGCGTGCCGGTCGGCCGGCGTCGCCGTGGGTTCGCCGAGGCCGAGGGAGTCGAGCTTGCGGCCGATCGAGTCGACCTTCGGCGGCGGGTCGGGCAGGTCGGAGGCCGAGACGATCTGTTCGAGCGACAGCTTCCGGAGGTTGAGGCCGTGGTCCGCCAGGGCGGCGAGTCGGTCCGGCCGGGTCAGGATGGACCATTCGGCGCGCAGCCGCTCGATGCCGTCCTGCTCGGCGGCGATCAGGTGGCGCGTCTTCAGGATCTGCTCGGCGAAGAGGATCGTCTCGTATTTCACCGAATAGGCGAAGACCGCCGAGCCGATCAGCGCCGCGACCGCGACGACGTTGAGGAAGCGCAGCATGGCTCACCGCCTCCCGAAGGGCACGGTGACGGCGGCGCGGGCGGCCGGGTCCGGCGCCCAGGCCGGGGCCTCGGTGCGGGTGCCCGAGCGGAGCTTGGCCGAGCGGGCGCGCGGGTTGTCGGCGACCTCGGCCGGGCCGGGGACCACCGGCTGCCGGCCGGGCAGCGCGAAGCTCGGTGCCGGCCGCGCGGCGCCGGCCGGCAGGTGGCGCGAGCCGCCCTCGCCCCGGCCCGCGCGGGTCTGCAGGAAGCGCTTGACGATGCGGTCCTCGAGCGAATGGAAGGTCACGACCGCGAGCACGCCGCCCTGCGCGAGGCGGCGTTCGGCGGCCTCCAGCGCGTCGTGGAGCTCGCCGAGCTCGTCGTTGACGGCGATGCGCAGCGCCTGGAACGTGCGGGTCGCGGGATGGATGTCGCCGGGCCGGCCCGGCACCACGCGGCCGATCATCTCGGCCAGCGCCCTGGTGGAGGTGAAGGGCGCCGTCCTGCGGTCGAAGCAGATGGCGCGGGCGATGCGCCGCGACGCCCGCTCGTCGCCGTAGCGGTACAGGATGTCGGCGAGGTCGGCTTCGTCGGCGCCGTTGACGATGTCGGCGGCGCTCGGGCCGTCGCGGCCCATCCGCATGTCGAGCGGCCCGTCGAAGCGGAACGAGAAGCCGCGCTCGGCCTGGTCGAACTGCATGGAGGAGACGCCGACGTCCAGCACCACGCCGTCGACCGGCGGCAGGGCCAGTCCGTCCAGCACGGCGTCGAGCGTGCCGAAGCGGGCCTCGACGAGGGTGAGGCGCGGCTCGGCGCCCGCGAGCGCCGCGCCGCCCGCGATGGCCGTGGGGTCGCGGTCGAGCGCCACGACGCGCGTGCCCGGTTCCGCCAGGATCGATGCCGTGTAGCCGCCCGCCCCGAAGGTGCCGTCGACGTAGATGCCGCCCGCGCGCGGGCGCAGGGCCGAGAGGGCCTCCGCGCGGAGCACGGGATGATGCCGTATCGGTCCGCCGGCGGCCAGGGTGTCACCTGGGCCGCGATCCGACATCAGTCCCGTGCTCCAGGAGGATGCGGCGCCGCATTCGCCGCCGCATGTCCGGAGCTGAGCTGCTTTCGATGGTCGCGCACCCGGCGTCTGGCCTCTTCCAAATGCGCGCGAAACCGACCCGGCTCCCAGATCTGAAACTTGTGCCCCTGGCCTACCAGCGTCACCTCGGTGGTGATCCCGGTGTGGCCCTTCATGGCCTCGGTGAGGATCACGCGTCCCTCCCCGTCGAGCTTCAGCACCTCGCTCTCCCCGTGGAGCGTGGACGCATAGGCGTCCCATTCCTCGGAATAGGGGGACAGCGGAGCCATCAATGCGTCGACCTCTCGAAGCAGGGCGTGGCCGCCGCAGTCCAGGGCCTCGGCATAGAGCGAAGGGTAGACGTACAATCCCTCGAAACCGTCCCGCGTCAGCACCCCCCGGAACGGCGCCGGGATCGACACGCGACCCTTGGCGTCCAGCCGATTGGTGAAATGCGAGACGAAGCGATCCAAAATCCCCTCTGCCCCGGTCATCGCCGCCCTGTCCACGATGCGCGAGGGGTCGAGAGCGTCCCGTCGATTGACGGGTCTCGGCCTGGTCTCGTTCGCAAGTGCCTGACGGGATGATTTGGGATAGCATGGGACCCCATGGGCGTCAACGAAAGCCCCCGCGCGCGGTCTGGGGAGCCAGGGTCGATTAAGGCCGATTCAGGGTTAAGGAGTCGTTGCCGATCCCGCGGGAAAGCGGCCCGGCGCCGGCGCGATTCGGGGCCCGACGGGCGGGCGGGACTCCGGGCCGGGGGCAGAATCGCGAGCCGATTCAGCCGCCGCCCGGGGCCCGGGAGGGCGTGACGACGCCAGTGCGGATCCGTGCTCCCGGCGCCGCGGCACTCGCGGGCGGGCGTCGGCGCGGGCCACCCCTGGATGGCAGCTTATCCACAGGAGAATCGGAGATCGAGGGCCTGGCCGACAGTGGGCGGGCGCCCGCCGGCCCGCGGTGGGGCACCATCCCGGCCGAGGTGGGGCGCGATCCCATGGCGGGACGGCGGATCCCGCGTCGGGGGGAGGGGTCGAGTGCCAGCCGGCCTGTAAGCCGGGTTCTGTAGGGCGCGGGAAGCGTGAGCCTCCGCGCGTGACGACCATTCCTCTGGGACGGCCGTCGCCGGCCGCCTCGAGCGATCAACCCGGGCGACAGCCCGGAAACGGGTTGGGCCCGCCCCGGCTTTCGCCGGTCCGGGCCCCGTCGCCCCTATTCGATCTTGCTCCCGGTGGGGCTTGCCGTGCCGTCGACGTTGCCGCCTCCGCGGTGCGCTCTTACCGCACCCTTTCACCCTGACCCTGACCCCGGGCAAGCCCGGGGGCGGGCGGTCTGCTTTCTGTGGCGCTGTCCCTGGGGTCGCCCCCGCCGGACGTTATCCGGCACCGT
>CAXTBR010000080.1:0-21258 GCA_964242785.1 uncultured Lichenihabitans sp.
CTTCGACACCCACATCCACTTCATCTGCCCGCAGCAGATCGAGGAGGCGCTGATGAGCGGCGTCACCTCCATGCTGGGCGGCGGCACGGGGCCGGCCACCGGCACCTTCGCCACCACCTGCACGCCCGGCCCCTGGCACATCGCCCGCATGATCGAGGCGGCCGACGCCTTCCCCATGAACCTCGGCTTCGCCGGCAAGGGCAATGCCGCGACGCCGGCCGGGCTCGTCGAGCAGGTGGAGGCCGGCGCCTGCGCGCTGAAGCTGCACGAGGACTGGGGCACGACGCCGGCCGCCATCGACAACTGCCTGTCCGTGGCGGACGACCACGACGTGCAGGTGATGATCCACTCGGACACGCTGAACGAGTCGGGCTTCGTCGAGGACACGATCGCGGCCTTCAAGGGCCGCACCATCCACGCCTTCCACACCGAGGGGGCGGGGGGCGGGCACGCGCCCGACATCATGCGGGTGGCGGGGCTGGAGAACGTGCTGCCCTCCTCCACCAACCCGACGCGGCCCTTCACGGTCAACACGCTCGACGAGCACCTCGACATGCTGATGGTGTGCCACCACCTCGACGGCGCCATCCCCGAGGACCTGGCCTTCGCGGAATCGCGCATCCGCAAGGAGACGATCGCGGCCGAGGACATCCTCCACGACATCGGCGCGCTGTCGATGATGTCGTCCGACAGTCAGGCCATGGGGCGCGTCGGCGAGGTCATCATCCGCACCTGGCAGACGGCCGACAAGATGAAGCGCCAGCGCGGCGCCCTGGAGGGCGAGACGGGCGACAACGACAACGCCCGCGTCAAGCGCTACATGGCGAAATACACCATCAACCCGGCCATCGCCCACGGCGTGTCGAAGCACATCGGCTCGATCGAGCCCGGCAAGCTCGCCGACCTCGTGCTCTGGACCCCGGCCTTCTTCGGCGTGAAGCCGGACCTGATCCTGAAGGGCGGCATGATCGCGGCCGCCCCGATGGGCGACCCCAACGCCTCGATCCCCACGCCCCAGCCCGTGCACTACCGCCCCATGTTCGGCGCCTACGGCCGGGCGGTGGCCGCGACCTCGCTGACCTTCGTGTCGGGCACGGCGCTGGCGAAGGGGCTCGCGGCGAGCCTGCGGGTGGCGAAGCCGCTGGTGGCGGTCGAGGGGACGCGGGGATCCCTGCGCAAGTCCAGCATGATCCACAACGGGGCGACGCCGGACCTGAAGATCGACCCCGAGACCTATGCGGTCGTGGCGGACGGCGTGCTGCTGACGTGCCAGCCGGCCGACGTCCTGCCGATGGCGCAGCGGTACTTCATGTTTTGACCGAGAGGGCACGGGCCTTCCCGGCCCTCGTCGCCGCGTCGGCCTGGATCGGGCTCGCGGTGCAGTTTTCGGCGACGCTCGGCACAAGCGGATCGGCGGGCGCGGCGCTGTGGATCATCGCCCGATACTTCACGATCCTGATCAATCTCGCCGTAGCCCTGGCCTTCTCGGCGCTGGCGCTGCGGGGACGACCGGGCTCGCCGGCGGTGATGGGCGGCGTGACGCTCAACATCCTCCTCGTGGCCATCGTCTACCACCTGCTGCTGGCCGGCACGCTGGCGCAGACGCCCCCCGAGAAGCTGGCCGACCTCTTCCTCCACAGCCTCACGCCGGCGCTGGTCATGCTGTTCTGGCTCGCCCGCGTCCCCCGCGGCGCGCTGCGCTACCCGGACGTGGTGCCCTGGGCTGCCGCGCCGCTCGGTTACTTCGCCTATGCGCTGGCGCGGGGCACCGCGGACGCGACCTACCCCTATCCCTTCATGGACGTGGGCCGGATCGGCTGGGCCGCGACGGCGATCAACGCCGCGCTGATCGCATCCGGGTTCCTGATGGCGGGGCTCGGGCTGGTGTGGTTCGACCGACGGCTCGGAGGGCGGGCCCCGCGCGCTTGACGCCGCCGGGAGGCGATCAGGCGGTCAGCCGATCCAGTTCGGCCTCGAAGTCGAAGCGCCACTGGGCGGCCTCCTCGTCGGGGAGCCAGAGCACCATCTGCGGCACGATGGTGCGGTAGAGCATGAGTTCGTTGCGGTCCCAGAGCAGGACCTCGGCGGCGCGCGCCTCGGCCACGATGGCCTCCAGGCGCGCCCGCACGCGGTCGGGGTCGCCGCGGAAGACGGCCGGCGGCGGAGGCTCGGCGCCGAAGAGGTCGGGCTGTGCGGCGCCGAAGAGGTCGGTCTGGCTCGGGTGTGGTCCGTGCATCTCGGGATCCTGGCCGATGGTCCTTTCAGGATGGTTCACGGGATGCGGCGGCAAATTCGGTTTGACAACGGCGGTGGCGACCCGGGGATCGATGCCCTCTCTCGATCCACGAGACGCGTCGATGCTCGCGACGGGCGTGGACCACGTTTTGATCACGATGGAGGATTCCTTCACGCTCGAGACCTGATCGATGATCTCGGTGATGGAAAGAGTTCGATATGCCTTCATGGAGCCCCGACCATATCCTGTGCCCAGGCCATGCCGCCACGCCCGATACCTCAATGCGAGGCGTCGGCCTCCAGGCCCATCGCGGCGGCGGCGGCGGCGAGCCCCCAGGCGACCATCCGGTCGGCCTCCCCGGCGCCCTCCGCTTCGGCGTAGCAGCGCAGCTCGGGCGCGTTGCCGGAGGCGCGGAAGTGGATGACGCGGCCGCCGTCGAGCTGGATGCGGACACCGTCGATGTCGTCGGCGGTCGCGGCGGTGCCGAGCGGCGCCAGGAAGGCCGACCGGGTGGCGGGATCGCGCAGTCCCTCCAGGAACGGGCCCGACCGCTCCGGCGGCACCTCCTTCAGGCGGTGGCTCGCCGTGGGGTGGAAGCCGAGCGAGGCCGCGAGGGCGGCGAGGGAGAGGCCGGCGGCGCGGGCGGCCGCCAGGGTCGCCACGATGGGCAGGACCGAGTCCCGCGTCGGCAGCGCCGCGATCCGGCGGCCCCGGACGTGGAGCTCCGAGCCCAGGAGGAAGCCGCCGTTGGACTCGAAGCCCGCCACGGGCGCGTGGCCTTCGCCCAGCGCCCGCTCCATGCCCTCGATCACGAAGGGGGAGCCGACGCGGGTGCGGACCGTGCGGGCGAAGCCGCCGTTCGTCTCGATGGCCGAACCGGCCGTGACCGGGACCGCCACGGCCGCGATGCCGAGGTGGCGCGCCGCGATCGATCCGATCACGTCGCCCGGCAGCACGCGGCCGGTCGCGTCGGCGACGAGCGGGCGGTCGCCGTCGCCGTCGGTGGTGACCACCGCGTCGAGCGTGCCGTCGGACGCGGCCGCGCGGATCGTGGCGAGATCCTCGGGCCGGTGCGCTTCCGTGTCGACCGGGATGAAGGCGGAGGCGCGGCCGAAGGGCCGGGGCTCGCCGCCGAGCGCCGCCACCACCGCGACCAGGAGGTCGCGCGCCACCGAGCTCTGCTGGAACACGCCGACGCGCATCCCGGCCAGCGCGTCGGGCGCGAAGGCCTCGATGCAGCGCGAGCGGAACAGGGCGAGGGCCTCGGGATGCGGCTCCGCCTCGCCCGCCGCCGGGGCGGCCCCGCTCGCCTTCAGGGCGCCGTTGATCGCCCCCTCCTCGGCCTTGGTGATCTCGCCCCGCGCCGTGTAGAACTTCAGCCCGTTGCGGTCGTCGGGGATGTGGCTTCCCGTGACCATGACGGCGAGCCACCCGCGCCGCAGCGCTTCGAGCGCCAGGGCCGGGGTCGGCAGCGCGCCGCAGTCGAGTGGGCGCAGGCCCGCGGCCCGGACCGCCGCCGCCACGGCATCCGCGATGGCTGGGCTGCTCGACCGCAGGTCCCGCCCGATGAGCACGGGCGTGCCGGGCGCCAGCCCGGAGCCGGCCGCCGCGAGGAAGGCCGTCGCGTAGTCGAAGGTCGGGCTGCCGAGGAGATCCGTGACGAGCCCGCGCAGACCGCTCGTGCCGAACTTGAGACTGCTCATTCCGATCGCTCCGCCGCCCACGGTGGGTCCCCGCACCGCGATAGGCCATTTCGGCGGGAAGGGAAAACGGGAACATCGCTCCCCCGTCGGGCGGGGCGTCCCTCAGCTCGACTTTGGCCAATTCACCGTGCGTGGGCGACGGCGGTTTCCATCCTGTTCCAGATGTGGGTGGGGATCTGTATGCTGTCCGGGCTGGACGCTCGGCTTTGGCCATCGTCCGATCGAGCCCATGAAGGATTGCGGGGCGAAAACGTGATGCACGCTGGGGTTCATCGATGGTCCGGTCCGTCCGAGACATCCCTGAATCCCAGCGTGCCCCTCGAGCCCCTTGGATCACCCTCCGTCAGCAGGCTTCGGACATGGCCAAAGTCGAGCGAAAACGACCGCTCCGATCGCGATCCAATCCGGACGACCACTTTCAGTGGTGGTGACGCTCAAAGCGGTATTCCATTGTCTCTGAGGGTTGGGAAATTGCCGGTCTGCGAGGGCGGAGGGACGCGAAAGCCCATCAGAACTCGAACTCATACTAACGGCGGTGATCCTTCACACGTCCTCATCCTGAGCAGGCCCGAAGGGCCGTGTCGAAGGACGCAGGCGCCCTCCGCGCGGGAGCGGGCCCGCGCCCTGCTCAGGATGAGGGAGGTGGTGGGAAAAAGGTCAGCAAAGACCGCCGCTGGTATCAGACCTCACCATCGTGCGCCCACAGTCCACCATCGCACCAGCGATGGCCTGCGACGCCTTCGTCAAAAATCGTGGCGCAAGATCCGCCGCGCGGTGTTTCGCAAAACCGTCAGGATTGTCGTCTAACCGACCTTTCGCAGGTCCCCGGGGGGCCAAGTGCCACGAGGGAGTGCGATGACAGAGATGAGCAGACTGGGGATCGCGGCGCTGTGCGCGTCGATCCCGTTCGCGGCGCAGGCGCAGACCGCGACCAACATGGCGGTCCTGAAGGGCTTGGCGCCCGTGACCCTGCTGAACGGCAGCTATGCCGGCCGGGCCGCCCTGGGCGCGAATTTCACCGTCACGGGCGGCATCCAGACCGGGGCGATCCGGCAGCCGACGCTGCTGCCCTTCGCCGAACAGCAGCAGCAATCGCTCAAGGACGCCTTCATCACCGACGGCAACCTGTCGCAATTGGCCGACGGCCTCGGCACGACGCTCGGAAGCGCCTACCAGGCCCGCGCTCATTACGACACCCGCGAGATGTTCACGAACCTGTCCCCGGCCGTGGCCGACCTCATCGCCTATACCAATGGCACGACGGCGCCCGATTCGAATTCCGGCAAGTATTTCTTCGCCAACGGTACGACCGACGGCAAGGTGCCGGTCTCGGCCGAGGCCCTGGCCATCCTCAAGGACAACGGCGGCCTGACCGACACTTTCGGCAAGGCTTACGGTCGCCCCGCCGGCGGGCCCGGCGCCGACGCCTTCGGCGATTCCCGTCCGTTCCAGACCGAGCCCGGCATCGTCCCCATCGTCGGGCCCGACTATTTCAGCGTCCCCGCGGACAACATCGTCTACAACCGCGGGCCGATCTCGAACCTCGTCGACAGCCCCTCCTATCCGAGCGGGCATACGACCTACGGCTACATGGGCGCACTGGTCCTGGCGGTGCTCGTCCCCGACCGCTACCAGCAGATGATCGCGCGCGGCGCCGAATATGGCAACGACCGCATCTTCATGGGCGCGCATTACGCCATGGACGTCCTCGGCGGCCGAACGCTGGCGACTTACGATCTGGCGCATCTCCTCGCCAATGATCCCGTCTATCTCGGCCGCACCTTGAAGGGCGCCCCGGCGATCGAGGACTATCAGGCCGCGTTGAAAGCCGCCCGGGCCGACGTCGCCGCCGCCCTTCAGGCGGGCTGCGGCAATCCGGTCGCGACCTGCGCCCGCGAGGATATCGGGCGCTTCAGCGATCCGACGGCCAACGAGGCCTTCTACACCACGACCCAGACCTACGCCCTGCCAGTCGTCTATCCGAAGACCGCCGGCATGGTGGAGGACGTCGGCAAGCTGGCGCCCGAGGCCGGCAACCTCCTCACGGCCGCCTTTCCATCGCTGACGCTCGACGAGGCCAACCGCATCCTCACCGAGACGGAAGGTCCGGGTGGCGGGTTCCTCGACGACGGTTCGGCCTTCGGGGTCTATTCGCGGCTCAACCTCTATGCCGCGGCCGGCAAGGCGGCGGCGCTGGCGGCAAGCCGGTAGTCATGACAGGCCGAGGACCGAGCGATAGGGGCTGTCACGCCGTCGTCGCTAAGCAGGTTCTCGCGAACCTGCTCACACTTGAAAGATTGAGCAGCGTTGATTTCGCTTCGGAAAAGCGAAATCAACCGTGGCTTCAGCCACGCAAGGCTGCTGAGGGGCGAAGCGACGCGGCAATCCGGCAAACCGTCGGCCGGGCTGGGCCGCCACGTCGCTTCGCTCCTCGCGATGAGGGGGGAGAGCGGCGAGGTTCACGAGACGGCCTGAGCTCGACTTTGGCCATTTTCCGATCGGGCCCATGAAGGGTTGCAGAGCGAAAACCGGATGCACGCTGGGATTCATCGATGTTCCGGTCCGTCCGAGACGTCGATCAATCCCGGCGTGCCTCTTGAGCCCCTTGGATCACCCTCCGCCAGCAGGCTTCGGACATGGCCCAGGTCGAGCTGAGGGCTCCCACGGCAATCGGTGCTTCGATCCGGGGGGCTCTCGACTCTCGGGCCAGCGTCGAGAACGAAGCATCGATTGCCTTGGGGACCCTCACCCCCGGGCGCGCTGCCGGATCATGAAGTTGTCGAAGGTATATTCGCTGACCTGCCACCACAGGTACTGGTCGGCGCGGAAGGCCAGCGCCGCGTCGAGCATGGACTTGAAGCGCGGGTTCGCGTCCGAGATCTCCCTGTAGACGTCGCCCGCCGCCCGGTAGGCCGCCTCCAGCAGGTCCTGCGGGAAGGCCCTGAGTTCGGCGCCCGCGATGACGAGCGTCTTCAACGCGGCCGGGTTGGCGGCGTCGTAGGAGGCGAGGACGGAGGCGTGGGTGCTGAGCGCCGCCGTGCGCAGCGCCGCCCTGAAAGGCTCCGGCAGGGCATCGAACTTCGCCTTGTTGAAGGCGAGGTGGATCATCGAACCGCCCCGCCACCAGCCGGGATAGTAGTAGTAGGGCGCGGCCTTCTGCAGCGCGCCGCCCTCGTCGATCCGGGCGTCGTCGTGAGGTCCCACCCAGGTGACGCCGTCGAGCGCCCCCGACGTCAGCGCCGCCACGATCTCGCCGCGGGCGGTCTGCTCCGGCACGGCGCCGAGCTTCTGCAGCACGCGGCCGGCGAGGCCGCCCGCCCTGATCTTGAGGCCGGACAGGTCCGACGCCGACTTGATCTCCCGCCGGAAGAAGCCACCCATCTGGGCGCCGGTGTTGCCGGCCGGGAAGGCGATGGCGCCATGCTCGGCGAGCAGCGCGTTGGCGAGGTCCATCCCGCCGCCCTGGAGCGCGTAGGCGGTCTGCTCGCGGGCGTTCATGCCGAAGGGGAAGGCCGTGGGGATCGCGAAGGCGGGGTCCTTGCCGTAGGAATAGTCGAGCGACGTGTGGCAGGCCTCCACGGTGCCGGCCCCCACGGCGTCGAGCGCCCCGAGCCCCGGCACGATCTCGCCGGGCGGCGACACGTCGATGCGGAAGCGGCCGCCCGTGATGTCGAGTACCTGCCGGGCGAAGAACTCGGCGCCGCCGTAGATCAGGTCGAGCGACTTCGGGAAGCTCGACACGAGCCGCCACGTCACCTCGGGCGCGTCGGCGCGGGCGGGAACGGCCCCCGCGGCCGCGCCCGCGGCGCCCAGCGCCGCCGCCATGAGGTGCCGCCGCCCGATCCCCTCGCCCATGACGGGCCTCCTCATCCTATTCCGTGACGATGCGCGGCGCGGGCCGGCCCCGCGAGCTCTCCAGCGTCGCGAGCAGCCGCCGGGCGATCTCCATGTAGGCCCGGGCGTGGGGCCCCTGCGGGTCCGCCACCACGATCGGGCGGCCGTCGTCCGAACTCTCGCGGATGGGCATCGCCAGCGGCACCTCGCCGAGGTAGGGCACGCCGAGCCGCTCCGCCTCGTGCCGCGCCCCCCCGTGCGAGAAGATGTCCGAGCGCGTGCCGCAGTGCGGGCAGATGAAGGTGCTCATGTTCTCGACGATGCCGAGGATCGGCACCTCCGTCCGTCGGAACATGGCGATGCCGCGCCGGGCGTCGATCAGCGCGAGATCCTGAGGGGTCGACACGATGACGGAGCCCGCCAGCGGCACGGATTGCGCCATGGTGAGCTGGGCGTCGCCGGTGCCGGGCGGCATGTCGACGATCATGATGTCGATGTCGCCCCAGGCCACCTCGCGCAGCATCTGGGTGATGGCCGACATCACCATGGGGCCGCGCCAGATCATCGGGGTCTCCTCCTCGACGAGGAAGCCGATCGACATGACCTTGAGGCCGAACGCCTCCAGCGGCCGCATGGTCTTGCCCTCGATGACCTCGGGCTTCTGCCTCAGCCCGAAGAGGCGCGGCATGGAGGGGCCGTAGATGTCGGCGTCGAGCACCGCGACCCGGTGGCCGAGATCGCGCAGCGCCAGGGCGAGGTTGGCCGAGGTGGTGGACTTGCCGACGCCGCCCTTGCCGGACGCCACCGCGATGATGGTGCGGACGCCGGGGATGCCCTGGGCCGTGCGGGCGGCCTGCGCCTTCGGTCCCGGCGGCCGGGCGGCCGGCGGGGAGGCGGCGGGGGCGTGCGGATGGCCGTGCGCGTGGTCGTGACCTCGGGCCTGCGGAGCCGGCCCCGCCCGGCCCCCGGACGGCGACGTCAGGGTCACGAAGGCCCTGCCGACGCCCGGCAGGCCGGCGACCGCGCGCTCGACGGCGGCGCGCAACGGCTCCGACGCGGCGGCCCGCGACGCCTCCACTTCGAGCGACACGAAGACCCGGTCCTCGCGCACCACGACGCCGCCGAGCGCACCCGACTGCGGCAGCGGCGTGCGCCCGTCCGGCCCCATGATCCCGCCGAGGGCCGCGACGACATCCTGTTGAGACGGCATGATGATCCAATCGAGACCAGGTCCCGCCCGGACACGCTCGTCCGGATCTCCAAAGGGCTCGCCCTTCGGCGGGTTTCAGGGCTGAGCCTGAGAAACCTTCATTCAGGGCTCTGCCCTGAAACCCGCAAAAGGCCGAGGGCCTTTTGGAACCCTCACAGAGACGATGGTCGATGAACGGTAGCCTTGGCGGGTGTGGCGCACCCGCCGAGGCCATCGCTCACAGCTTCAGCGGCACCTTGGGCACCGAGCCGCCGCCGGCCTCGGGCGCCGGCGCCTCCGGCTCCTCGTCGCTCCCCTCGCCCTCGTCGGGCGCGGCCTTGCCCTTGGCGCGCCTGCCCTCGGGGTCGCGCTTGCGGCCGGCCTCGACGATGTCGCGCTCGGGGCGCGGCAGCACCGGCCCCTCGGGGTAGACGAAGTCGAGCTTCCGGGTGCCGGTCTCGTCCGTCACCACGACGATCTTCACGGCGCCACCGTTCTTGAGCTTGCCGAACAGCACCTCGTCGGCCAGCGGCGTCTTGATCTCCTTCTGGATGACGCGGGCCATCGGCCGCGCCCCCATGGCCTCGTCGTAGCCGTTCTCGACCAGCCAGGCGCGGGACTCGTCGGTCAGCTCCACCGTGACGTTGCGGTCGGCGAGCTGGGCCTCGAGCTGCAGGATGAACTTGTCCACCACCTTGGCGATGACCTCCTCGGGGAGGCGGCCGAAGGGCACGATGGCGTCGAGCCGGTTCCTGAACTCGGGGGTGAACAGCTTGTTGATCGCCTCGAGGTCGTCGCCCTCGCGCTTCTGGCGCGTGAAGCCGAAGGCCTCGCGGGCCATGTCGGACGCGCCCGCGTTCGTGGTCATGATGAGGATCACGTTGCGGAAGTCGATCGCCTTGCCGTTATGGTCCGTCAGCTTGCCGTGGTCCATCACCTGCAACAGGATGTTGTAGAGGTCGGGATGGGCCTTCTCGATCTCGTCGAGCAGCAGCACGCAGTGCGGGTGCTGGTCGATGGAATCGGTCAGGAGCCCGCCCTGGTCGAAGCCGACGTAGCCGGGCGGCGCGCCGATCAGCCGGCTGATCGTGTGGCGCTCCATGTATTCCGACATGTCGAAGCGGATCAGCTCGACGCCGAGGCTGGCGGCGAGCTGGCGCGCCGCCTCCGTCTTGCCGACGCCGGTCGGCCCCGAGAACAGGTAGGAGCCGATCGGCTTCTCGCCGTCGCGCAGGCCGGCGCGGGCCAGCTTGATGGCGGAGGTCAGGGCGTCGATGGCCTTGTCCTGCCCGTAGACGACCCGCTTCAGGGTCTCGTCGAGGTGGGCCAGCACCTCGGCGTCGTCCTTGGAGACGGATTTCGGCGGGATCCGCGCCATGGTGGCGATGGTGGCCTCGATCTCCTTGATGCCGATCGTCTTCTTGCGGCGCGGCTCGGGCAGCAGCATCTGGCTCGCGCCCGACTCGTCGATGACGTCGATCGCCTTGTCGGGCAGCTTGCGGTCGTTGATGTAGCGGGCCGACAGCTCCACGGCGGCCTGCACGGCCTCGGTCGTGTACTTGACCTTGTGGAACTCCTCGAAATAGGGCTTCAGCCCCTTCATGATCTCGACGGCATCCGGGATCGACGGCTCGTTGACGTCGATCTTCTGGAAGCGGCGGACCAGGGCCCGGTCCTTCTCGAAATACTGGCGGTATTCCTTGTAGGTGGTCGAGCCGATGCAGCGCAGGGCGCCCTGCGCCAGGGCGGGCTTGAGCAGGTTCGAGGCATCCATGGCGCCGCCGGAGGTCGCGCCGGCGCCGATCACAGTGTGGATCTCGTCGATGAAGAGGATCGCGTTCTTGTGGCTCTCGATCTCCTTCATCACCTGCTTCAGCCGCTCCTCGAAGTCGCCACGGTAGCGAGTGCCGGCGAGCAGCGTGCCCATGTCGAGCGCGAAGACGGTGGCGTCCGACAGGACTTCCGGCACCTCGCCCTTGATGATCTTGCGGGCCAGCCCTTCGGCGATGGCGGTCTTGCCGACGCCGGGGTCGCCGACGAGGAGCGGGTTGTTCTTCTGGCGGCGGCACAGCACCTGGATCGTGCGCTGCACCTCGGTCTCGCGGCCGATCAGGGGGTCGATGCGGCCGTCCTTGGCCTTCTGGTTGAGGTTGACGCAATAGGCTTCGAGGGCGCCGTCCTTCTTCTTGGAGTCGCCGCCGTCCTTGCCCTCCTTGCCGTCGCGGTGGTCCTCGTCGTCGGCGCCGCGCGGGGCCTTCGACGAATCCGACAGGCCGGGGCGCTTGGCGATGCCGTGGCTGATGTAGTTGACGGCGTCGTAGCGCGTCATGTCCTGCTCCTGCAGGAAGTAGGCCGCGTGGCTTTCGCGCTCGGCGAAGATCGCCACCAGCACGTTGGCACCCGTCACCTCCTCGCGGCCGGACGACTGGACGTGGATGTGGGCGCGCTGGATCACCCGCTGGAAGCCGGCCGTCGGCTTGGCGTCATCGCGGCCGTCCGACACGAGGTTCTCGAGCTCGTTCTCGATGTAGTCGACGACCTGCTTCTTCAGCACGTCGACGTCGACCGAGCAGGCTTTGAGCACCGCGGCGGCGTCGGTGTCGTCGGTCAGCGACAGGAGGAGATGCTCCAGCGTCGCATATTCATGGTGCCGGTCGTTGGCCAAGGCCAGGGCGCGGTGCAGGGACTGTTCGAGTGAGCGGGAAAACGCAGGCATGATGGCGACCGCCTTTCACTTCTTTTCCATGATGCATTGCAAGGGATGCTGGTGCTTCCGCGCGAAATCCATCACCTGCGTGACCTTGGTTTCGGCGACCTCGTAGGTGAACACGCCACATTCGCCGACGCCGTGGTGATGCACGTGCAGCATGATGCGATTGGCGTCGTCCGACCCCTTGTTGAAGTAGATGCGCAGAACCTCGATGACGAACTCCATGGGCGTGTAGTCGTCGTTGAGAAGCAGCACGCGATACATGCTGGGGCGCTTGGTCTGGGTCTTCGGCCGCGTGATGACCGCCGTGCCGGACCCGTCGCCGCCCTTGCGCGGCTCCTTGGGGCCGGCCGGCCCGGCGGCGCTGCGTTCAGCGCCGGATCGGACCGGGAGGTCGCGGGTCGAACGAACAAGCACGGTCCAGATATCCTCGTCGGCGATGGGCGAACCGCCGCGGCGGCGCACCCTCGACCCCCAATGTACGGCCGTGATTCCCGCTTCGCTAGGGGCGTCGGAGAGACGCTTCGTCATCCTTGAAAAGCGGTGCGCGGCGTCCACGGGGGGCGAGCCGCCGTCGCTCAAGCATTCCGGGTGTCAACATGGCCTCGTCGAGGCCGTCTTCGACGATGTTTCGTCGGGATCGTGGCCCGCGCGCACAGGGGCCGGGCGTCCATCGGGGCCGGGCGCCCGCGTGGGATCCCGTCCCTTCACCGCTCATCCCCGCGCATCGCGCTGGATCCCCGCCTGCGCGCATAGGCGCCAAGATTGCGGTGACGACCCTGTTTTCCCCCCACCCTGCTCATCCTGAGCGAGGGTGAGGTCCTTTTCCGCTTGAATTAGCGCCCATACGCCTGCGCGGGCCACCGTGTTCACGCATCTCCGCGGCCGGGAGGGGGATGCCCTTCTCCCGCTTGCGCTAGCGTTGGCACACATCACTGACGCTGGGCGCTGGCGCCCTTCTCCCGCCTGCGGGAGAAGGTGCCCGTCGCGGCGAAGCCGCGATCAGGGCGGATGAGGGGGATTCCACAGGGGGTGGATCCCCCCTCATCCGGCGCTGCGCGCCACCCGGGTCCCATCCCGGCGAGCCGGGATGGGTGCCCGATTCTCCCCGCTGGGGAGAAGGGCGCCAGCGCCCAGCGTCAGTGATGTGTCAATCCGGCAGCCTGCGCGGGGATGAGCGGCGGGGAGGGCGGTCCGCGGCGACCGACCGGACGACGTCCGACATCACCCCGGCCGGTGCGGCCCGTGCTTCACGGTCCAGCCACCTGCCCGAACCGCGAAAGGCCCGGTCCACGATCTCGGTCGTGGCCCGGGCCCTGTCGCGTCCGATGCGGACGGGGTCGACGTCGCTACTGGGCGGCCGTGGCGAGCCCGGCGATAGGGCGCCGCCGCATGGGGGTCATGGCCATGCCGTCGCGGTCGAAGAGGCGGGCCTCGTCCGTGTCGACGGCGAGCCGCACCGTCTCGCCGATGCGCGCCGAGGTGCTGCCCGGCGTCTTCACCGTGACGAGGTGGCCGTCGCCGACGTCGACGTAGACCAGCGTCTCGCCCCCGAGGTGCTCCACCACCGCGACCGTGCCGCCGAACGGGCCGTCGCCGGACAGCGACAGCGTCTCGGGACGGAACCCGACCGTGCAGGGGCCGCCCGCGACGGCGTTGTGGGGCTCCACCGGGACGTGGGTGGTGCCGCCGCCCGGCAGCACGACGTCGACGCCGGAGGCGTCGACGCCTTTCACCACCGCGGGGGTGAGGTTCATCTTGGGGGAGCCGATGAAGCCGGCCACGAAGGTGTTGGCGGGATAATGGTAGAGCTCCAGCGGCGAGCCGACCTGCTCGATCTTGCCCGCGCGCAGCACGACGATGCGGTCCGCCATGGTCATGGCCTCGATCTGGTCGTGGGTGACGTAGATCATCGTGGCCTTGAGCTCGCTGTGCAGGCGGGCGATCTCGATGCGCATCTGGACGCGCAGCGCGGCGTCGAGGTTCGACAGGGGCTCGTCGAACAGGAACACCTTGGGCTGGCGCACGATGGCGCGGCCGATGGCGACGCGCTGGCGCTGGCCGCCCGACAACTGCCCGGGCTTGCGGTCGAGCAGCTTCTCCAACTGCAGGATCTTGGCGGCCGAGCCCACCTTGGCGTCCCGCTCCGCCTTGGACACGCCGGCCAGCCGCAGCGCGAAGGCCATGTTGTCGGCCACCGACATGTGCGGATAGAGCGCGTAGGACTGGAACACCATGGCGAGGCCGCGGGCGTCGGGCGGCACGTCGTTGACGACCGTGCCGTCGATCATCAGGTCGCCGCCCGTGATCTCCTCCAGGCCGGCGATCATGCGCAGCAGGGTGGACTTGCCGCAGCCGGACGGGCCGACGAAGACCACGAACTCGCGGTCCTGGATCGACAGGTCGACGCCCTGGATGATGTTGACGGCGCCATAGCTCTTGCGCACGTCCCTCAATGTCACGGTGGCCATGGCGGATGAACCCTTACTTGACGGCGCCGAAGGTGAGGCCGCGGACGAGTTGACGTTGCGTGAGCCAGCCGAACACGAGGATCGGCGCGATGGCGAGGAGCGAGGCGGCCGAGAGCTTGGCCCAGAACAGGCCCTCGGGGCTGGAGAAGCTCGCGATGAGCTGGGTGAGCGGGGCGGCGCGCACGGAGGTGAGGTTGATGCTCCAGAAAGCCTCGTTCCAGCACAGGATGATGCTGAGCAGGCCCGTCGACATCACGCCCGGCAGCGACAGGGGCAGAAGCAGCAGCGTGAGCTGCTGGCGCGGCGTCGCGCCGTCCATGCGCGAGGCTTCCAGGATCTCCTTCGGCACCTCGCGGAAGAAGGAATACAGCATCCACACCACGATGGGCAGGTTCATCAGGGTGTACATGATGATGATGCCCGTCCAGGTGTCGAGCAGCCCCGTCTGGCGGAAGATGAGGTAGATGGGCACCAGCACGCCGACGGCCGGCATCATCTTGGTGGACAGCATCCACATCAGGAGGTCCTTGGTCTTCCTCCCGGGATAGAACGCCATGGCATAGGCGGCCGGCATGGCGAAGGCCAGGCAGATGAGCGTCGCGCCGACCGACTCGACCACGCTGTTGATCACCGAGCCGAAGTAGTTCACCCGGTCGTTCACCGCGGCGAAGTTTTCCAGCGTCGGCTTGAAGATCAGCGAGGGCGAGACCGCGTCGATCTCGGTCTTGAAGGAGGTGATGATCATCCACAGGATCGGGAAGAAGACCAGGAAGGCCACCCCCCATCCGACGAAGGTCATGATGATCTTGTTGCGTTCCTTGACCTTCATGGCGGCCTCAGTTGTCGAGGTTGCGGGCGACGGTGCGCACCAGGAAGATCGCGACGATGTTGGCCAGCACGATGGCGACGATGCCGCCCGCCGAACCGCCGCCGATGTCGAACTGCAGCAGGGCCGTCTTGTAGATGAGGTAGACGAGGTTGGTGGAGGCGTCGCCCGGGCCGCCGCTGGTGGTGACCAGGATCTCGGCGAAGATGCCGAGCAGGAAGATCGTCTCGATCATCACCACGACGGTGATGGGCCGCCCGAGGTGGGGCACGACGATGTGGCGGAAGCGGGCGATGGCCTTGGCGCCGTCCATGCGGGCCGCCTCGATCTGCTCGCGGTCGAGCGACTGCATGGCGGTGAGCAGGATCAGCGTCGCGAAGGGCACCCACTGCCACGCCACGATGATCCCGATCGAGAACAGCGGGACGTTGCTGAACCAGGTGATGGGCTCGAAGCCGAGCGAGCGGGCGAAATAGGCGAAGAGCCCGTTCACCGGGTCCATCAGCAGGTTCTTCCACACCAGCGCCGCCACAGTCGGCATGACGAAGAAGGGCGCGATGACGAAGAGCCGCGCCGCGCCCTGGCCGAAGAAGTCCTGGTCGAACAGGACGGCGAACAGCGTGCCGAACACGATGGTGGAGAGCAGCACGCCCCCGACCAGCAGCACCGTGTTGATGATCGACGCGATGAAGCTGTCGTCGGTCAACAGGTAGGTGTAGTTCGACAGCCCCGCCCATCCCGTGAGCGTCGGGTCCGTCAGGTTATAGTTGCGCAGCGAGAAGTAGAGCGTCAGGGCCAGCGGGACGATCATCCACACGAGCAGGAGCGCGATGCTGGGCCAGACGAGCGGCCGCGTGTCGATGCCGCGCTTCGAGCGCCGGGCCTTGGTCGGCACCACGATATCGCGTGTGACGGCTGACGACGACATGGCTCCGACCTCCCGGGCGCAGTTATCTTATGAGGGAGCGGCGGCCGGGACGCGCAGTCCCGGCCGCCGCGGTTCGCCGCGGCCTACTTCGGGTAGCCGGCCTGCTTCATGGTGCGCGCGGTGGAGCTTTCGGCCTTCTTCAGGGCCGCCTCGCCCGTGTCCTGGCCCGCGAGGGCCGCCGCGATGTCCTGGCCGACGTTGGTGCCGATGGCCTGGAACTCGGGGATCGCCACGAACTGCACGCCCGTGTAGGGGACGGGGTTCAGGGTCGGGTGCTTCGGATCGGTGGTCTCGATGGCCTTGAGCACCGTGGGGGCGAAGGGCGCCGCCTTCTGGTAATCGGGGTTGTCATAGGTCGAGACGCGGGTGCCGGGAGGGGCCGCGACCCAGCCCTCGGACTCGCCCACCATCTTGACGTAGTCCTTCGACGTCGCCCAGGCCACGAACTTCTTCGCGGCGTCGGGCTGCTTGGTGGAGGTCGGGATGCCGAGCGCCCACGACCAGAACCAGCCGGACGCCTTCGGGTCCTTGTCGGTCACGGGCGAGGCCGTGAAGGCGGTCTTGTCGGCCACCTGGCTCTGCTTGGGGTCGTAGATGCGGCCGGCGCCCGAGGTCGCGTCGATCCACATGCCGCACTTGCCCGAGGCGAAGAGCGCCTGGTTCTCGTTGAAGCCGTTGGCGGTCGGGCCGGGGGGGCCGTCCTTCTTCATGACGGCGAGGTACCAGTCGATGGCCGCCTTCCAGGGCGCCGTGGTGAGCTGCGGCTGCCACTTCATGTCGAACCACTGGCCGCCGTGGGCGTTCACGGCGGTGCCGAGGAACGCCATGTTCTCGCCCCAGCCGGGCTTGCCGCGCAGGCAGATGCCGTAGATGCCGTTCTTCTTGTCGGTGATCTTGGAGGCATATTCGGCGATCTGGGCGTAGGTCGGCTTCTCCGGCATGGTGATGCCGGCCTTCTCGAACAGGTCCTTGCGGTAATATGTGAAGGACGATTCGGCGTAGAAGGGGGCCGCGTACATCTTCCCGTCGAGGCTGAGCCCCTCCTTCACCTGCGGGATCAGGTCCTTGTAGTCGTAGGCGTCGCCGAGGTCGTCGAGCGAGTTGAGCCAGCCCTGCTTGGCCCAGATCGGCGTCTCGTAGGCACCGATCGTCATCACGTCGAACTGGCCGCCCTTGGTGGCGATGTCGGTGGTGAGGCGCTGGCGCAGCACGTTCTCTTCGAGGACGACCCAGTTCAGCTTGATGCCGGTCTGCTGCTCGAACTTCGGAGACAGCTTCTGCATGACGATCATGTCGCTGTTGTTCACGGTCGCGATCGTCAGGGTGACCGGGTCGGCCGCCTTGGCCACGATGGTGGACGCCAGCAACGCGGCCAGTAACCCGCTCGTACAAGCAAAACGCATCTCATGTCCTCCCGAGGGCGGCCGTTCGACGGCCGCGAACTTTGCTCAATGTGCGAGCAAATGCTCAATCCTCGCGGCCTCCCTGTCAAGGGCGATTTTGTGGCACCTGTGCATCGTTCCGCCGATCGAGCAGGCGGAGGGCCGTGGGCTCGTCGATGACGAGGCCCGTGGCGTAGCGGCCCGCGAGGGCGGCCGCGAGTCCGTCGATCTTGGACCGCCCGGCCGCGACCAGCACGGTGGGCCTGCGGGGCAGGCTGGCGGGCGGCCCGGCGGTCAGCCGCGCCGTCACGGCGTTGTCGATGAGGGCGCCCGCGGCGTCGATGGGGTGGGAGCGCAGTTCGCCCACGGCGCCCGCACCTTCCAGTTCGGCCAGCTCGCTCGGCGTCACGAAGCCGTCGATCAGCAGCGGCGCCGTCGGGCCGACCGACCCCACGCCCAGCACCTCCGCGTCGGCGTCGCGCACCAGCGCGTCGACGATGCCGTAGCTCCGCTGGGCCTTGAGGAACTCGCATTCCTCGCGCGTGTCGGTCAGCACCGGCACGGGCAGGGGATAGCACTGCGCGCCGACGCGGTCCGCCAGGCGGATCGCGACGTCGTAGGGGCTGGCGCGGCCGTCGCGCGTGAGATTGCCGACGGCCGACACGACCTTGTGGTCCGGCCGCTCCATGGACGTCACCTCGCGCACGGTCTCCAGCAGCGTGCGGCCGGTGCCGAGCGCCAGGATCTGCGGGCCCGGGGCGGACAGGAGATTCTCGATGAGCTGCGCGGCCAGCAGGGCCACGCCGATGCGGTCGCTCTGCCCGTCGACGCTGGGCGCGACCTCGCAGACGTCGAGGCCGTAGCGCTCGCGCATCCGCTCCCCGAGCTCCATGCTCTTCAGCAACGGGTGGTCGAGCCGGAACTTGATGAGCCCCTCGGTGATGGCGAGGGCCACGAGGCGCTGGGCGTTGGGCCGCGACACGCCGAGGTCGGCGGCGATCTCGTCCTGGGTCCGGCGCTTGATGTAGTAGAGCCAGGCGGCGCGGGCCGCGAGATCGAGCCGCCTCGTCCGGGCGTCAGCCTTCTCGTTCACCCCGGGCTCCCGAATCGTCTTGGCTCCCCGGGGCGGCGGACGACGCGCCGCGCGCCGAGGGCGCGCCGGGGAATGCGGCCACAGGGTTGCGCGGCAAGCCGTGCGGGGTCAAGCGGCGCGGGCCGCGATCTGGAGCTCGCCCCGCCGGATCAGGGCTGATCGGCGGGCTTCGGCTCCAGCGCGGAGATCTCGACCCTGTGGCCCTCGGCCTTGAGCTCGGCCGCCCGCGTCTCGGCCTCGGCCCGGCTCCTGAAGCCGTCGCGGCTGACGGTCCGGCCCATCTTGTCGGTGGCCTGGACGACATGCGTGTCGTCCAGGCGATGCTTGGCGGATGCGGATTCCTTCTCGGCGCCCATGGTGACCTCCCGGCTTCGTGGTGCGGATGAGATCGGCCTCGGCGGGCGGGGGGACAAGGGAGGCGGCCTCGCGATCTCGCGGCTCCGGGCCGCGGTGGCGCGCCGCCCGTGCAGTCCCTATGGTGGCGGCGCCCGAGGCCGCCCGCGAGATCCCCCCATGACCTACATCCCCGCCGAGGACCGTTACGCCGCGGCCCCGTTCCGCCGCTGCGGGCGGTCCGGCCTCGATCTGCCGGCCGTGTCGCTCGGCCTGTGGCAGAACTTCGGCGGCACGGACGTGTTCGAGACCGGCCGCGCCGTGCTGCGCCGGGCCTTCGACCGCGGCGTCACCCATTTCGACCTCGCCAACAACTACGGCCCGCCCTACGGCTCGGCGGAGAGCAACTTCGGCCGCTGGATGGACCTCGATTTCCGGCCGCACCGCGACGAGATCGTCATCTCGTCCAAGGCCGGCTGGGACATGTGGCCCGGACCCTACGGCGACCTCGGCTCGCGCAAGTACCTCGTGGCGAGCTGCGACGCCTCGCTGAAGCGCATGGGGCTCGACTACGTCGACGTCTTCTACCACCACCGGCCCGACCCGAAGACGCCGCTGGAGGAGACCATGGGGGCGCTCGACCAGCTCGTCCGCTCGGGCAAGGCGCTCTACGTCGGCGTGTCGTCCTATTCGCCCGCGCTGACGCGCGAGGCCCACGCCATCCTGAAGCGCCTGGGCACGCCGCTGCTGATCCACCAGCCCTCCTATTCCATGCTGAACCGCTGGGTGGAGGACGAACTGCTCGGCACGCTGGCCGAGATCGGCACCGGCTGCATCGCCTTCTCGCCGCTCGCTCAGGGGTTGCTGACCGACAAGTACATCCGCGGGGTTCCCGAGGGGTCGCGGGCCGCGAAGGGCGGCTCCTTCTCGGCCGAGCTCGTCACGGCGGACAACCTCGCCCGCATCCGGGCGCTGGCCGACATCGCCGCGGGGCGCGGCCAGACGCTGGCGCAGATGGCCATCGCCTGGGTGCTGCGCGACCCCCGCGTCACCTCGGCGCTGATCGGCGCCCGGTCGGTGGCGCAGCTCGACGATTCGCTCGACGCGCTGAAGAACACGGCGTTCGGCGCCGACGAGCTCGCCCGCATCGACCGCCACGCGACCGAGGGCGGCATCGACCTGTGGCGCAGCCAGTCGTCGCTGAAGCCGGCCTGAGCCGTGCCCGTGACCCTCGACGGGTCGTGCCACTGCGGCGCCGTCCGCTTCACCTGCGACAGCCACACGCCGCAGCCCTACCAGCGCTGCTACTGCGCGGTGTGCCGCAAGACCGCGGGCGGGGGCGGCTACGCGGTCAACATCATGGCGACGAAGGCCTCGATGCGGATCGAGGACGCCGGCGGCGCCCGGCGCGTCTACCGGGCCACCCTCGCGGACGGGGACGGGGCACCCTTCACGTCGCCGGCCGAGCGGAGCTTCTGCTCGCGGTGCGCGGCCGCGCTGTGGCTGTGGGACCCGCGCTGGCCGGAGCTGATCCACCCCTTCGCTTCCGCCGTCGACACGGCGCTGCCGGTGCCGCCGGAGGGGACCCACATCCTGCTCGAATCGAAGGCCCCCTGGGTCGTGCCCCAGCGCGGGGCCGGGGACGGCTGCTTCGACGACTATCCCGCCGAGTCGATCGAGGACTGGCACCGGGCGAGGGGGCTCTGGCTGGACTGATCGCGCCCGCGGGCGATCGAATGCCGGCCGCGAAACTTCGGGGATCCCGCCGCGTAACTGCCCCCACGGGCCGCGTGCGGCCTTCCCCCGGGGGCCGTCGGAGCATGATCACCGGCAAGCAGATCCGCGAAGCCCGCGCCCTGATGGGGCTGCAGCGCTCGAAGTTCGCCGAGAAGGCCGGCGTGCCGCACGCCATCCTGAAGCTCGCCGAGATGAGGGACGACGAGTGCCCCGTGACGCTGGACCGCGCCCGGCAGATCCGTCGCGTCATCGAGGCGGCCGACCTCGAACTCTACGGCGAAGGGCCCGAGGCCGGCGTGCGGCGCAGGGCCGCCCGGCCGGAGTGAGGGCGCGGCCGGACCCGCGACGCCGCACCCCGAACCCCTGCCCCATCGGCGCGTTGACCGGCGCGAAACCGAGGGAGGGCGCGACGTGACGAAGCTGCCGAACAAGGGCGACGCGGTGAAGTGGGGCACCTCGGGCGGGGAGACGGAGGGCACGGTCGAGAAGGTCGTGACCTCGACCACCAAGGTCAAAGGCCACACCGCCAAGGCCACGAAGGAGGAGCCGCAGGTGCTGGTCAAGAGCGCCAAATCCGGCAAGGAGGCCGTCCACAAGCCCGAGGAGCTCAAGAAGAAGTGAGGCGCGGCGGGCCCGCTCGCCGAAGGCAGCGATGGGGCGGCCCCCGATGCGAGACAGGTGGTCAGCCCCGTGCGGCGCGTTGCTCGACACGCGCTGATCTGTGCTGTGCCGGACTTCAAGCCATCATCTCGGCGTCCGTTGGGAGTGCCCTTCTCCCCAGCGGGGAGAAGGTGGCGCGCAGCGCCGGATGAGGGG
>CAXTBR010000081.1:0-5718 GCA_964242785.1 uncultured Lichenihabitans sp.
TCGAGGGGCTCGACATCCTGATCGTGCGCGAGCTGACGGGCGGCGTCTATTTCGGCGAGCCGAAGGAGATCCTCGACCTCGGGGGCGGGCAGAGGCGCGGCATCGACACCCAGGTCTACGACACCTACGAGATCGAGCGCATCGCCCGCGTGGCCTTCGAGCTGGCGCGGCTGCGCGGCGGGGCCGTCACCTCGTCCGAGAAGCGCAACGTGATGAAGTCGGGCGTGCTCTGGTACGAGACCGTGAAGGCCCTGCACGCGCGCGACTACCCGGACGTGGCGCTGAGCCACGAACTCGCCGACGCGCTCGGCATGAAGCTCGTCCAGGCCCCGAAGCGGTTCGACGTGATCGTCACCGACAACCTGTTCGGCGACATGCTGTCGGACGTGGCCGCCATGCTGACGGGCTCGCTCGGCATGCTGCCGTCGGCCTCGCTCGGGGAGGCGGACCCGGAGACGGGCCGTCGCCGGGCGCTCTACGAGCCGGTGCACGGCTCGGCCCCCGACATCGCCGGCCGCGGCATCGCCAACCCGCTCGCCATGATCGGCTCGCTCGCCATGGCGCTGCGCTACTCCTTCGACCTCGCCGCCGAGGCCGACGCGGTGGAGCGCGCCATCGCCCGGGCCCTGGCCGACGGCCACCGCACCGCCGACATCGCCGGGCCCGGCGAGGCCGTCGCGTCGACCTCCGCCATGGGCGACGCCGTGCTGGCGGCGCTGCGGCGCGATGCCTGAGGGCTCCCACGGAGGTCCCGAGGGGGGACGGGGCGGCATGGCGGAGGACGACGCGGCGGTCACGGCGCTCTTCGCCCGGCTGGACCTCAAGCCGGAGCGCGTCGAGCATCCCCCGGTCCACACGGTCGAGGAGGCCCTGCCCCACTGGGAGGGGCTCGACGGCGCCCCCACCAAGAACCTGTTCCTGAAGGACGGCCCGCGCCTCTTCCTCGTGACGCTGCGGGCCGAATCGCGCGTCGACATGAAGGCGCTGGCCCCGAAGCTCGGCGCCAAGCGCCTGTCCTTCGCCAGCCCCGAGCGGCTGATGCAGCACCTCGGCACCGCGCCCGGCGCCGTGGGCTTCCTCAGCCTCGTCAAGGACGAGGCGCGCGCCGTGCGCTTCGCGATCGAGCGGGCGCTGTGGGAGGCGCCGCGCGTCACCTCCCACCCGCTGCGCAACACCGCCACCGTGTCGCTGACGCGAGGGGAGTTCCGCGCCGTGCTGGCCCATCTCGGCGTCGAGCCCATCCTGCTCGATTGAGGGACCCCGCGGAGAGCGGTGCTTCGACCTCGGCGCCGACCCGATTGGCGCTGGCCCGAGAGGGGAGCGCCCCCTCGGTCGAAGCGCCGGTCCCCGCGGGAGTCCCGAGCTTCGGCCGGGGACGAGCGCGGCATGGCGGCGCGCGACATCGGGCCGGCTTCGCGGCGCGCCGGCCCGCGGCCATTCTCCGAGGGACCGCGGCCCGAAGCCGGCCGGGAGGGGTCGCCACGGATTTCGCGCGCGGGGCCGCGCGGCACGATCTATGCTGAATCCATGCCGACGGAAGGCCGGGCGCGAGGCGGCCGGATGCCCGCCGCCCATCAACGCCTGCCACGAGAGCACTGTCTTTGGATTCTCCCTCTGATCCCCGCGTCACGCTCGGCCCAACGTCCCCGTTCTCGGATCACAGGAGGGAGTTGCTCGTCTGCTTCAGCCATCTGCGGTGGGATTTCGTGTTCCAGCGCCCGCAGCACCTGATGACGCGCTTCGCCGGGCGCGGGCCCGTGGTGGTGTTCGAGGAGCCGGTCTGGACGGAGGACGGGCCCCCGCGCCTCCTGCGCCGCACCTGCGAGCGCAGCGGCGTGGTGGTGGCGACCCCGCAGATGCCGTGGCGCCTGCCGCAGAGGGAGCGCGACGCGGCCTCGCGGCGGATGCTCGACGGGCTGCTGGCCGAGGCCGGCGCGACCCATCCCGTGCTGTGGTTCTACACCCCGATGATGTTCGCCTTCGCGTCCCACGTCGCGGGCGCCACCGTCGTCTACGACTGCATGGACGAGCTGTCGGGCTTCCTCTTCGCGCCCCCCGAGCTGCCGCGGCTCGAAGCCGAGCTGATCGCCCGGGCCGACGCCGTCTTCACCGGCGGCCACGCGATCTACGAGGCTAAGCGCCACCTCCACGCGGACATCCACCCCTTCCCCTCCAGCGTCGACGCGGCCCATTTCGCGGCCGCCCGCGCGGGCGGCCGCGAGGATCCCGCCGACCAGCGCGCGATCCCGCACCCGCGGCTCGGCTTCTACGGTGTGATCGACGAGCGCATCGACCTCGGCCTGATCGCGGCCCTGGCCGACGCCCGGCCCGACCGGCAGATCGTCATGGTCGGACCCCTGGCCAAGATCGAGCCGGACGACCTGCCGCAGCGGGCCAACATCCACTGGCTCGGGCCGAAGTCCTACGACGAGCTGCCGGGCTACCTCGGCGGCTGGGACGCGGCGCTGATGCCCTTCGCCATCAACGCGGCGACCCGCTTCATCTCGCCCACCAAGACGCTGGAATATCTGGCGGGCGGGCGCGTCGTGGTGTCGACCCCCGTGGCGGACGTGGTGCGCCATTACGGGGCGCTGCCGGCCGTGCTCATCGCCGAGGGTGCCGAGGGCTTCGCCGCGGCCTGCGACGACGCCCTGGCGCTCGCCGCCGAGCCGTCCCGCTTCGCCGCCGCGGTCGAGGCCCACCTGTCGGAGGTGTCCTGGCAGTCCACCTTCGAGGCCATGGCGCGGATCGTCGACGCCGCGGCGGCGCGGCGCCCCGCCGGCGCGACCCGCGGGCCCGCTATCGCCCTGCCGGCGCTGGGCCGGGGCGCCCGGGCGGCCGACGTCCTGGTGGTGGGGGCCGGCTTCGCGGGCGCCGTCATGGCCGAGCAGCTCGCCGCGCAGGGCGGCCGGCGCGTGCTGGTGATCGACCGGCGCCCTCACGTCGCCGGCAACGCCCACGACCTCCACGACGCCGCCGGCCTGCTGATCCACCGCTACGGCCCGCACATCTTCCACACCCAGTCGGCGGCGGTGTTCGACTACCTGTCGCGCTTCACCGCGTGGCGCGCCTACGAGCACCGCGTCCTCGCCCGCGTCCGCGGGCTGGAGGTGCCGATGCCGATCAACCGCACGACGCTGAACGCGCTCTACGGGCTCGGGCTCGCGACCGACGCCGAGGCCGCAGCCTACCTCGCCTCCGTGGCCGAGCCCACCGCGCCGGTGCGGACCTCGGAGGACGTCGTGGTGGGGAGCGTCGGCCGCGACCTCTACGAGGCCTTCTTCCGCGGCTACACCCGCAAGCAGTGGGGCATGGACCCCTCCGAGCTCGACAAGTCCGTGGCGGCCCGCGTGCCGGCCCGCACCGACACGGACGACCGCTACTTCACCGACGCGTTCCAGGCCATGCCGCGCGACGGCTACACGCGCATGTTCGAGCGCATGCTCGACCACCCGGGGATCGAGGTCGAGACCGGCACCGAATACCGCGACGTGATGCGCGAGGGCGTGTTCGACCACGTGGTGTTCACCGGCGCCATCGACGAATATTTCGACCACCGCTTCGGCAAGCTCCCCTACCGGAGCCTGCACTTCAGGCATGTGACGCTGGATCGGGAGCGGTTCCAGGCGGTCGGCACGGTCAACTACCCCGACGAATCCGTGCCCTACACGCGCATCACGGAATACAAGCACCTGACGGGGCAGCAGCACCCGCAGACCTCGCTGACCTACGAATATCCGCGCGCCGACGGCGACCCCTATTACCCGATCCCGCGGCCCGAGAACCAGGCCCTGTTCAAGCAGTACGAGGCCCTGGCGCGGGCGCGCCACGACGTCAGCTTCGTCGGCCGTCTCGCGACCTATCGCTACTACAACATGGACCAGGTGGTGGGGCAGGCGCTCAGCACCGCCAAGGCGCTGCTGGCCCGCTGGGGCGCCGCGGCGCGGGGCGGGGCTGTCCCCGGAGTCATGGCGGACGCCGGCTGACGCGCCGCATCCCCGACGCCGGCCGCTCCCCTCTCCCGCAAGCGGGAGAAGGGGAGCCCCCCGACGACACGCGGCCGCGACCTCCGAGAGCCCCCGTCACAGCCCGTCGAACAGCGCCGTCGACAGGTAGCGCTCGGCGAAGGACGGGATGATGACCACGATCGTCTTGCCCTCCAGGCCGGGGCGCGAGCCGACCTCCAGCGCCGCCGCCACCGCGCTGCCCGACGAGATGCCGATCGGGATGCCTTCGAGCCGGGCCACGAGGCGCGCCATGTCGAAGGACGCCTGGTTGCCCACCGTCACGACCTCGTCGATGAGCTCGCGCCCGAGCACGCCCGGCACGAAGCCCGCGCCGATGCCCTGGAGCTTGTGGGGGCCGGGTTGCCCGCCCGACAGGACCGGAGAGTCCTCCGGCTCGACCGCGACGATCCGGAGGCCGGGCCGGCGGGGCTTGAGCACCTGCGCCACGCCCGTGATGGTGCCGCCCGTGCCCACGCCCGCCACGAAGACGTCGATCCCCCCCTCCGTGTCGGTCCAGATCTCCTCGGCAGTGGTGCGGCGGTGGATCTCGGGGTTGGCGGGGTTGTCGAACTGCTGGGGCATGACGGCGCCCGGCGTCGTATCGAGGATCTCGAGCGCCCTGGCGATGGCCCCCTTCATGCCCTGGGCGGCCGGGGTCAGCACCAGCTCGGCGCCGAGCAGCAGCAGCATCTTGCGCCGCTCCACCGACATCGACTCCGGCATCACCAGCACCAGCCTGTAGCCGCGCGCCGCCGCCACGAAGGCGAGCGCGATGCCGGTGTTGCCCGAGGTGGGCTCGACCAGCGTGGTGCGGCCCGGGGCGATCCGGCCCGAGGCCTCCAGGCTGTCGATCATGTTGACGCCGATGCGGTCCTTGACGCTCGACATCGGATTGAAGAATTCGAGCTTGGCGAGGAGGTTCGCCCGGCAGCCCCTCTCGGCGGCGAGGCGCTTCAGCCGCACCAGCGGCGTGTGGCCGATCGTGTCGGTGATCGACTCGTAGATGCGGCCGCGGCCCTGACGGGCGGCCGGAGCCGCCTCCTGCGGCGCCGCGTCCCCGGCCTCCGGGCGGAGCGATGCGAGCGACATGGGTTTCCTCCTCGAGATCGGCGACCGGCCGGGGCGAGGCCCGCGGAATCGGCCGGCGTGGGCCTTCGCGGCGAAGATGGCGGCGGGGCCGGGCTCCGTCAACGCCGCGCCGCGCCCCTCCTCGGCCGGCCTTCACGGGGACGTGCCGGCGCGCCGTGGGGATCCTCTGGACTCCCGTGAAACTTTCCGCAGGGTGTTGCCGTATCCGGCGGCCGGCCGATTCACCAAGAAGCGTCCCGCGCCTGCCCATCCCGCGACTCCGGGCCTATGGACCTGCCATGGCCCGGACAGGTCGGCCGGGACAGGTCCGCAGGAGATCCTCCCGGGCTGGCCGCGCTGCGGGAGCGGCGAGCGGCCTCGCGGCGCCGAGGCGAAGTCCGTCGCCGCTCGCGCCTGGGGTCGCCGCCGGCCGGGGCAGGGCGGGCAGAAGAAGCTTCCGGTCGACGGCCGCGGTGGCCTACAAGTCGTCGGACATCGGGTGAGGCCGGCGAATCGATCATCGTCCCGCAGTGCCGTCATCCCCGACGGCCTGCATGATCACTGGAGCGGGTACCGCGAGATGCCGATGCAGAAGCGAAGGACGGCCGCCAGGGGGGCTGGATCGGAACGTCCGGCGGGCGAC
>CAXTBR010000081.1:5728-20502 GCA_964242785.1 uncultured Lichenihabitans sp.
AGTCATTGGTCATTTTCAGGAGGCGCTGCCCAACGAGGCGGCGGCCTTCATCCTGGCGACCGGCGGCCGGACCCGGACGCGTCGGGATGGATGATCGACTCCGTCCTGCCGCTGATCGAGGAGCACGGCCGGATCGGTGTCTGGTGGCACGACGCCGCGACCGACGCCATCACCGTGTCGCCCGGCTTCGCCCGTCTCACCGGCGTGCCCCTGGCGGTGCCCTGCACGCGCGACACCATGATGAGGCTCATCCACCCGCAGGACCGCCCGTCCCAGGAGGACCAGATCGGCCTGATGCGGAGCGGCCAGCCGCTGCACCGCGAGTTCCGCATCCTGCGGCCCGACGAGACCATCCGCTGGGTGTCGTCGCGCATCGACGTCGTGCTGGACGACGAGGGACACCCCCGGCGCTTCATCGGCGTGGTGGTGGACATCACCGAGCGCCGCGAAGCCCAGCAGGCGGCGGAATACAGCCACGGGCGGCGGGCGGCGCTGCTCGAGGCGACCTCGGCCCTCACCTGGACGACCGACCTGTCCGGGCGATCCAAGGACACCCTGGCCTGGTTCGGCCTCACCGGCCTGACCCAGGAGCAGTGCCGCGGCGACGGCTGGCTCGATGCCGTGCATCCCGACGACCGCGACCGCGTGCGGGACGCCTACCGGTCCGCCCTGGAGGAGACCGGCCCCTACGGGGCCGATTATCGCATCCGCACGGCGGATGGCCGCTACCGCCGCTACAGGGCCCGCAGCGCCGTCGTCCGCGACGCCTCGGGCCTGGAGCGGGAATGGCAGGGCGTGCTCCTGCCGCTCGACGGCGATCCCCGCCCCGGCGAGGCGGGCGAGGACGATGCCGTGCCCCTGTCGGGCGACCACATCCGCGGCGCGCGCGGGCTGCTCGACTGGTCGCTGGCGCAGCTCGCCGCGGCCTCCGGCGTCTCCGTGTCCACCTTGAAGCGCATGGAGGACGGCAGCGAGGGCAGCACGCGGGCCAGCAAGGCCGGGGCCGTGCGGCGCGCCCTCCAGCACGCCGGCATCGACTTCCGCGTGATCGACGGCACGACCTGGATCGGCCGCTGAGGGTTCCCGCGGGCGGAGCGCCCGACCGCGGCCCGTCGCCTCCGCACATCGTTAAGGTTATTCACACCTGAAGGCCCGATAAGGCCCGTGACGCGCCCGGCTCCGGGCCCGCCCCGGCGGCCCGACAGGATCGAAGACCCACGGATGAGCAGATGAGCACCAATTCCATCGAGGCCGGTCACCTGATGGCCTTCATCGAGCGCATCGAGCGCCTGGAGGAGGACAAGAAGACCGTGTCGGACGAGATCAAGGACGTCTATTCCGAGGCCAAGGGCACGGGCTACGACATCAAGATCATCCGCAAGATCGTGTCGATCCGCAAGCAGGACCAGGACAAGCGCCGCGAGGAGGAGGAGATCCTGGAGCTCTACCTCCAGGCCCTCGGCATGCAGGTCTGAACTCGCGCGCGAGGCCCCGCGTTCGGTGAGGCGATCCGTCCGCCGCCGCGCCGCGGACGGGCACCTCCCGATGCCGATGCGATCCGGGCTGATCGCCCTCGCCCTGCTCCTCGCGCCCCTGGACCCGGGCGCCGACATGTGTGCCAACGCTGAGCAGGTTTCGAAAGAGCGCAACACGCTCTTTCGACAAAACCTGCGACAAAACAGGAAGCTCAGCAGGCGAAGCGTTGGTCTACCAACGCAAGCCTGCTGAGCCGCTTGGGGGAGAAGGTGCCCGCGAAGCGGGGGCACCCGGGTCCTGCCCCGGCACTTCCGCGCGGGCGCCCGGCATGGTGGAGGCCGACATCGGCTTCATGGGAGACGCGGGCCTGTCCACCGACGAGATCCGCTCCCTGCCCCTGCCCGTCTGCACGCGGGTCCCGGCGATCGGCCACGACCTGTTCGCGCTCGACCTCCCTGCGGCAGAAACGCCCCCGCGGAGGGCCCCGAGGCGAGCGCCGCGCGGAGGGGCCGGGGACCGCGTTGCGGGTGCCGAGCATTTTATGATACTTCAGGTTGATGATGGACCTGACCGGAACGCGATCGGAACGACGGTCCGGCCTCTCTCCCACGCCGCGCCGCGGTGACAGGAAGCGCTATGCCGCGCTACTTCTTCGACCTCTTCCACGACGACGTCTGCGATGGCGATGTCTACGGTGCCGACATGGAGGACGAAGAGGAGGCCGTCGAGCAGGCGACGGCGCTGCTGTCCGACATCGTCCGCGACGACCTCCTGGCCGGGCGGTCGCGCGTCTTCTCGGTCCGCGTCAGGGACCACCTCGGCATCGCGGTCTACCGGGCGCGCCTGACCTTCGACGACAGCCGGAGTCAGGCGGAGGCGCTTTAGGGCCCCGCCCCACGGGCGCTCGGACCGCTCCCGTTGAGCGGATTGTCCGGGTCCCAGGCGTAGCGCAGCGTCTCGAAGCGCATGGAGCGCGCGTCGACGAGCAGCAGCCGCCCGACCAGCCCGTCGCCGAAGGGCACGATGCAGCGGATCGCTTCGAGCGCCATCAGCGAGCCGACGAGCCCGGTCAGCGCCCCCAGCACGCCGGCCTCGGCGCAGGTCGGCACGGAGCCGTCGGGCGGGGGCGCGGGGAACAGGCAGCGGTAGGTCGGGTTGGGGCGCCCGTCCGGCCCCGCCTCGTGCGGGCGCAGCACCGTGACGGCGCCGTCGAAGGTGCCGACCGAACCCGTGACGAGCGGGCGCCGCGCCCGGAAGCTGGCGTCCGACACGGCGTAGCGCGTCGTCCAGTTGTCGGAGCCGTCCACCACCGCGTCGTAGGCCGCGATCAGCCGCTCGGCGTCCTCGGCCCCGATGCGCGCGGGATGGCGCTCCAGGGCCACATGGGGGTTGAGCTTCGCCAGGGCTTCGGCGGCCGCCTCGACCTTGCCGCGGCCGATGTCCCCGGTCGCGAACAGCACCTGCCGCTGCAGGTTCGACAGCGACACCGTGTCGTGGTCGACCACGCCGAGCGTGCCGACGCCGGCGGCCGCGAGATACTGCAGCACTGGGCTGCCGAGCCCGCCCGCCCCCACCACCAGCACGCGCGCGGCCTTCAGCCGGGCCTGGCCCGGGCCGCCGATCTCGCGCAGCACGATGTGGCGGGCGTAGCGCTCGATCTCTTCGCCTGACAGATCCATGCGCTATGGGCTCCCACGGAGATCGGTGCGTCGATTGACGGGCCATCGGCCTCCCGGTCAAGCGTCCAGAACGAAGCACCGATCTCCGGGGGGGGCTCCATGCCCCTTTGCCGCTATAGGGATCGCGGGGTGTCGATCGCCGGGCGTGCCCGCATCGGCCGCCGCGACGCGGACGGGGGATCGATGCGGGACGACGACGGGGCGCTGCCCTTCATGGTGGGGCGCGGCGGGATCGCGCTGGCGCTGGGGCTGGCGCTGGCGACCGCGCTGGTCTTCGCGCTGTTCCCCGGCCTCGACCTCGCGGCCGCGGGCCTGTTCTACCGCGACGGGGGCTTCGTCGGCGTCACGCCGCTCGGGGAAGGGCTGCGGCGGGTCTTCTCCGCCGTGCCCTGGCTGGTGCTGGCCGGGGCCGCGGCGCTCCACCTGCTGCGCCGCGCCCGCGGGCGCGGGCCGGCGCCGACCGGCCGGGCCCTGCTCACGCTGGCGCTGAGCCTGGCGCTCGGCCCCGGCCTCCTGGTCAACGTGGCGCTCAAGGATCACTGGCACCGGCCGCGCCCGGTGCAGGTGAGGGAGTTCGGCGGCCCCGACGCCTTCCGCCCCGTCGGGCCGCCCGGCGGGGACTGCGGGCGCAACTGTTCCTTCGTGTCGGGTGAGGGGGCCTCGTCCTTCTGGACGCTGGCGCCGGCCCTCATGGTGCCGCCGCCCTGGCGCGCCGCGGCGCTCGGCGCGGCTGGCGTCTATGCGGCCGCCACGGGGCTGCTGCGGATGAGCTTCGGCGGCCACTTCCTGTCCGACACGCTGCTGGCGGCGCTGTTCACCTGGCTGGTGTTCGCCGCGGTGTGGCGCGCCGTGCTGGGGCGACGTCGCGCGACGAGGCCATAAACGGATCGTTAACCATGCGGGGCGAGAGTGATGGGACGTTAACGCGTCGTTCGGACATCCGCGAGGCCCCATGTCGCCCAACCATCCGTTCCTCCGCACCCAGGACCCGCAGGACCACCGCGCGCAGGACCACCGCGCGCAGGACCACCGCGCGCAGGACCACCGCGCGCAGGATCTCCGCGCGCACGGCGACCGCAGCGTCGGCCAGGACCTCGACAACATCTTCCGGCTGACGGCGGCCCAGCCGGTCGCCGTGGCCCCACCGTCGCCCGCCGCCGCGCCGCCCGAGCGCGCGCGCCGCGTGACCCAGCCCGACCTCGACGCCGCCCTCGACATGCTCAACCGCGCCGCCAAGGCCATGGACCTGATGCAGTCGCGCTACCAGCACGTCGAGGACTACGCCAAGGGCGTGGCCGACCGGGCCGAGAAGGACATCGCGGTCGCCTATGCCCAGGCGCGCGAATGGGAGGTGCGGGCCGCCGGCAGCGAGGGCAAGCTGGAGGAGTTCCGCGACCGCGCCATCGAGGCCGAGCGCCGCGCCGAGGCGGCCGAGCGCAGCGCCAAGGAGGCGCGCGACTGGCTCGAATGTTTCTACGACAAGATCGTCACGTCCTTCGACACCCGCAACATCCTGAAATCCCAGGCGGCCTGAGAATGTGTGAATGGACGCCCATCTGCCCCTGAACAGGCAGAAACCCCTCGATGTTGTCAAAGGGCATTCGGGCACAAGTTCGATCCATCTCCAAAGCCTGAGAGTTTGTGAATGAATGCCCATCTGGCTCAAAACGGGCAGAAATTCCTCAGTATTTTCAGAGGGCATTCAGGCACAAGTTCGATACATTGACAAACTCTGAGCGCTCGCCGCCACTCGACCACCTGAAGCGGGCCGCCGGGCATCCCCCGGCGGCCCGCTTCGCGCCGTCGCGCGGCCGCGCCCGGAGCATGGCCCGCGATCCGTCCGCATCCCGGTAACGCTTCGTCAACCACCGCGCGGCAGACTCCTCGACTGTGGCCCCGCGGGGACGCCGATGCGGCGCCCCGGCCGGGGATGACGCGACCGGACGGCATGAGGCCGTGCGGACGGGACATGGGGGACGCGCCCGCGCGGCGGTCCCGAGTCATGATGGAGAGTTCCGATGAGTGAAGCCTCGCTCCTGCGCGCCCTGGCCGACAGCCTGGACGAACTCGAAGCCCTGAAGCTGTTCCCGGCCGACGTGACCGACCCCGGCAGCGTCACGGTCGAATGGACCGCCGGCAGCGACCATCCCGGCTACGCCGTGCTGAGCCAGGCGATCAGCGCCATGGTGGAGCAGCACTGGAACGCCCTGCGCTCGCAGGTCGTGAAGAAGAAGGAATCCGAGGTCTCGGCTACCCGCAAGGAGTGGAGCGACCTCGCCGCGGCCCCCGCGACCCCCGAGGTCCCCATGACCGACGCGCTGTCGGCCGCCATGGCGCCCTCCCGCGTGCAACTGGTCCAGCGCCAGGCTTGAGCGCAACGCTGCCCGATCCCTCGCCACGAAGCTCAAATTCTGGGCGAGACGACCGGGATCGCGTGAAACTTTGGGCAGACTGCCTCCGTTGACGTCGGACGCGGATCCCGCGTCGGTCGGAGGAGACCCGTCATGGCCAAAGCTGCGCATCAAGAGGCCGCCGAGCATCACGAGAAGGCCGCCAAGTCCCACAGGACGGCCGCCGAGCACCACGACAAGGGCGACAAGGGGACGGCCACCAAGCATTCCGAAGAGGCCCACGGCCACTCGGCCAAGGCCCACGAGAGCTCCACCAAGGCTCACGGCAAGTCGAAGGCGTGAGGCGCGGCCCCGGTCGACGAGACCGGCCGGGGCAGGCGACCATCCCACGAGCGAAGCCACCCCTCGGGGTGGCTTTTTTCGTGGGATCGCGGCACGTGCCGGACCTCCCGCGAGGATCCGGTCGCCCGCCGTCACTGGCGGTAGTGCTGGATCCGGGTGGTCCTGAGGCCGGCCAGGCCGTGCTGGTCGATCGACATCTGCCAGGACAGGAACTCGTCCACGGTGAGCGTGTAGCGCGAGCAGGCTTCTTCGAGCGACAGGAGGCCGCCGCGCACCGCCGCCACCACCTCGGCCTTGCGGCGGATCACCCAGCGCTTGGTCGAGGGGGGCGGCAGGTCGGCGATGGTGAGGGGGCTGCCGTCCGGCCCGATCACGTATTTCGCCCGGGGGCGATGCATGTCTACCATTGTGTCACTCGCGAACTCGACTCTTGCGAACGATCCGAAACTAGGCGCGCCGGCTTAAGGTTTGGTCACTTCAACTCCCTGCATTTCAATAGGTTTTTGGTTTCGAAGCCGTGAAGCCGGCCCTTCTCCGGGCGTGCCATAGCGGGGATCGGGCGCCTCGCGCGGGGCTTTCCCCTCTGGCGGCTCCGCCGCGCGCCGCGGTTTCCTCGGCCCGGCGCGGCGTCCCGGGCGGCACCGGCGGGGCTGGATAAAGCGCCCCGGAGGAGCTAGATCAGCGGCTTATCCACCACGAGTTCCGCCCCACTGTTGCCGATGGATCACATTCACCCCCTCAACGCGCTCGACATCGCCAAGCCGCCCGCGGAGACGCGCGTGGTCGTCGCCATGTCGGGTGGGGTGGATTCCTCCGTCGTGGCGGCGCTGCTCAGGCGCGACGGCTACGACGTCGTCGGCATCACGCTGCGGCTCTACGACGGCGGCGACGCCGCGTCGGGGCGCAAGGGCACCTGCTGCGCGGGCCGCGACATCCACGACGCGCGCGCCGTCGCGGCCTCGCTCGGCATCCCGCATTACGTGCTGGATTACGAGAGCCGCTTCCGCGACAAGGTGATCACGCCCTTCGCCGACAGCTATCTCGCGGGCGAGACCCCCATCCCCTGCGTGAGCTGCAACCAGCACGTCAAATTCGCCGAGCTGCTCGACACGGCGGTCGACCTCGGCGCCGACGCCATGGCGACCGGCCATTACGTGGCGTCGCGCCACCTCGGCGGCGGCCGGCGCGCGCTGTTCCGCGCCCGCGAGCGGGACCGCGATCAGAGTTACTTCCTTTACGCCACCACGCAGGCGCAGCTCGACCTGCTGCGCTTCCCGCTCGGCGGCCTGACCAAGGCCGAGACGCGCGACCTCGCCCGCGGCTTCGGCCTCGCGGTCGCCGACAAGGCCGACAGCCAGGACATCTGCTTCGTGCCGACGGGCCGCTACGGCGACCTCATCGAGCGGCTGCGCCCCGACGCGGGGCGGGGTGGCGACATCGTCGACCTCGACGGCCGCGTGCTCGGCCGGCACCGCGGCATCCTGCACTACACGGTCGGGCAGCGGCGCGGGCTGGGCCTGGCCGAGTCGACGGCCGGCGACGGCGAGCCCCTCTTCGTCGTGAGGCTCGACGCCGCCCGCGCCCGCGTCGTGGTGGGGCCGCGCTCGGCGCTGGGCACGGCGGCCGTGTCGCTGCGCGACGTGAACTGGATCGGCGACGGCGCGCCCGCGGCCGGCCGGGAGGTCGCGGTGCGGCTCCGCTCCACCCGGCCGCCCGTGCCGGCCGTGCTGCGCCGGGCGGGCGACGCCCTGTCCGTCGACCTGCTGGCCCCCGAGGCGGGCGTGTCGCCCGGCCAGGCCTGCGTCTTCTACGACTCCACCGCGGACGACGCCCGCGTGCTCGGCGGCGGCGTGGTGCGGGCCACGGTGTCGGCGGGTGCCGAGGCGCCCGCGCCGCGGGCCGTCGCGTGACGCTGCCCGAGGGCGCCGCCGCGGCCGGCCTCGCCGAGCGTGCCGTCGGGGCCGCGGCCATCACCGAGGTCGGCCAGGTGGTCGAGGCCTACGGGCGCTGGGCTCCGGTCTACGACCTCGCCTTCGCGGCCGTGATGCGGGCCGGCCGGCTCGCGGCGGCGGCCGCCGCCAGCGCGGCCGCGGGGCCGGGCGGCCGCATCGTCGACATCGGCGTCGGCACCGGCCTCGAACTGCCCATGTTCGACCCCCGCACGCGCCTCGTCGGCATCGACCTGTCCGAGCCCATGCTGCGCAGCGCGCAGCGGCGGGTCGGCCGCGAGCGGCTCCGCAACGTCGAGGGCCTGCTCGTCATGGACGCGACGCGCCTCGCCTTCCCGGACGCGGGCTTCGACGCTGCGGTCGTGCCCTACGTGCTCACCGTGGTGCCCGAGCCGCACCGCATGCTGGACGAGGTCCGCCGCGTCGTGCGGCCGGGGGGCGAGATCGTCCTGGTGAACCATTTCGGCGCCGACCGCGGGCCGGTGGCGGCCGTCGAGGGCTGGCTCGGCCGGCGCTCGGCCTCGCTCGGCTGGCACCCGCAGTTCCCCTTCGCGGTGCTGGGCGACTGGGTCGCCGCGACGCCCGGCATCCGGCTCGTGGAGCGGCGGCGCATCCGGCCCTTCGGGCTGTTCAACCTCGTGCGGCTCGCCCGCGAGAACTGAAACTGCAGGCCCGGCCGCGGGCGGGGAGGACGGGATGCTGATCCAAGACGCGGCGCGCGAGGCCGCCAACGCGGCCCGCCGTCCCCCGGTCGCCGCCCTGGAGGCCGTGCTCGCGGCCCTCGCGGCCCGCTTCGGGGATCGCTTCTCCCGCGCCCAGGCGGTCCGCGACCAGCATGCCCACACCCGCACCTCCGTGCGCCCCGAGGCGCCCGACGGCGTGGTGTTCCCGCGATCGACCGCCGAGGTGGCCGACATCGTCCGGCTCTGCGCCGAGCACCGCGTGCCCGTGATCCCCTACGGCACCGGCACGTCGCTCGAGGGCCACGTCAACGCCCCCTTCGGCGGCGTCTCGATCGACACGGCCCGCATGGACCGGGTGCTGGCGGTCAACGCCGGGGACCTCGACTGCGTGGTCGAGCCCGGCGTGACCCGCAAGGCGCTGAACCTGCACCTGCGGGACCAGGGGCTGTTCTTCCCCGTCGATCCCGGCGCCGACGCCTCGCTCGGCGGCATGGCGGCGACCCGCGCCTCGGGCACGGGGGCGGTGCGCTACGGCACCATGAAGGACAACGTCCTGTCGCTGGAGGTGGTGACGCCGCAGGGCGAGGTGATGCGGACCGCGCAGCGCGCCCGCAAGTCCTCCGCGGGCTACGACCTCACCCGGCTGATGGTCGGGGCCGAGGGCACGCTCGGCGTCATCACGGCCATCACCCTGCGGCTCAGCGGCATCCCCGAGGCCGTGTCGGCCGGTGTGTGCCCCTTCCCCAGCGTGGAGGCGGCCTGCGACGCCACCATCCAGACGATCCAGTCCGGCATCCCGGTGGCGCGGATCGAGCTGCTCGACGCCCTCCAGGTCCGGGCCTGCAACCTCCATTCCCGCCTCGGCCTGCCCGAGGTGCCGATGCTCTTCGTCGAGTTCCACGGCACGGCGGCGGGCGTGGCCGAGCAGGCGGAGTCCTTCGGGGCCATCGCGGCCGATCTCGGCGGCGGCCCCTTCGACTGGGCCACCGATCCCGAGGACCGCACCCGCCTGTGGCAGGCGCGCCACGACGTCTACTGGGCGGGCTTCGCGCTGCGGCCCGGCGCCAAGACCATCTCGACCGACGTCTGCGTGCCGATCTCGCGCCTCGCCCAATGCGTGACGGAGACCCAGGCCGACATCGCGGCCTCGCGGCTCGTGGCGCCGATCGTCGGCCACGTCGGCGACGGCAACTTCCACCTCGGGCTCCTGGTCGACGACGCCGACGCCGACGAGATGGGGCGCGTCGCGCCCTTCCTCGACCGGCTGGTGCGCCGCGCCCTCGCCATGGAGGGCACCTGCACGGGCGAGCACGGCGTCGGCCAGGGCAAGGCCGCCTACCTGCGCGAGGAACACGCCCCCGCGGCCCTCGCCATGATGCGGGCCGTGAAGCGCGCCATCGATCCCCTGGACATCATGAACCCGGGCAAGATCCTGCCGATCGACGGGTGAAGGGCCGTCCCGCGCCCATCGCTGGACGCGACGCCGAACCATGGTCTACACCCTGGGGATGCGCCGCGGTGGCGGGAGAGACTCACATGCGAAAATCCACGGGCCTGCCCAACGACGAGCGGCAGAAGAGGATCGGCCTCCGGCTGCGGCTCGCCCGCCAGGCGGCCGGCCTCAGCCAGACCAGGCTCGGCGAGGAGCTCGGCGTGAGCTTCCAGCAGATCCAGAAATACGAGCGGGGCGCGAACCGCCTGAGCGTCGAGGCGCTGGAGCGCTCCTGCGCCATCCTCGGCGTCTCGACCGCCTCCCTGTTCATCGACGGGCCCGTCGAACTCGCCATGAGCGTGCTGCGGGAGGAGGATGGGGGCGACGCCACCCTGACGGGCGAGATCGCCGAACTCGCCACGGCCTTCGCCAGGATCACGCCGCCCCTCCTGCGGCGGCGCGTGCTGGACCTCGTGGTGTCCCTGAGCCGGGGGGAGGAGAAGGCGTGAGCGCCGCGCCGCGGGTCGACCGCGACGCCTTCCACCGGAACCGCGCGGCCAAGAGCGCGGCCAACGCCGAGCGCAGCGACCCGTCCTCGACCACCGCCATCGTGCTCGGCGGCGGGGCGCCCAACGCCGCGCTGATGGCGGGGGCGCTCGCGGCCTTCTCCGAGCGCGGCATCACCTTCGACGTGGTCTCGACCTCGGGGGCGGGCGCCCTCATGGGCCTGCTGTGGCTGGCGCCGAAGGGCGCCACCCCCGCCGAGGCGCTGCGGGCCGTCACCACCATGAGCGTGTCGGACGCGATCTACCGCTGGTTTCCCGTCAATTTCAAGGTGTTCAACAAGCCGGGGCCGGCCGCCGACCTGTTCCGCACGGCGCTCGCCGCCAACCCCTTCCTGCGCGTCGACCCGAAGCTCTACGAGGGCAACCCGCTCTACGCCGCCTGGGCGGACCTCGGCGCCATGGCGCTCGCCACCGCGACGCCGAGCGGCCTGAACCCGGACAGCTTCGGGCTCTGCGCGCCCCCGCCCTTCGTCGAGGAGATCGTCGACTTCGGCAGGGTCCGGGACATCGCCCCCCATCTCTACGTGAACGCCTACAACATCGACGACCAGATCGTCGACGACTTCACCAAGGACGTCATCACGGCCGACCATTTCCGCGCGGCCCTCGCCTTCCCGTTCATCTACGGCCCCTACGCGCTGAACGGGAAGAGCTACTACGAGGGCGCCGTGGTCGATTGCCTCAACTTCAAGGACCTCGTCGAGAAGCACCCCAACCTGAAGCAGGTGGTGGTCTTCGACGTGCTGGGCGCCAGCAACCTGATCAGGACGCCGAGGAACCTCTACGACAGCTGGGTGCTGTCGCTCGTCATCCCGCTCGTCAAGACCGCGGAGGACAACCTCGAACTCTTCAAGCTCAAATATAAATCGCCCGACCTCGCCGTCGACAGGATCGAGTTCGACGTCCCGGACCAGTTCCTGCCCGAAGTGCTCGACTGGTCGGAGTCCAACGCCAAGCGTCTGTTCGACATCGGTCATGCGGCGGGTGAACGCTTCGCGTTGCGATGATGGGTTGTATATCCCGGAGCCGGATCCCGGGTTGTTGAATGTTTCGCGCGACCTGTGTAGGTTCGAAGCCCACAGGTTGAGGCGGAAGACCGATGGACGTGGGCCTGCATGACCTGGAGCCGAGCGCCCGCCTGATCGGTGCCCTGGAGGGCATCGGGGTGCTGGGCGAATGGTCGTTCGACTACCGGACCCAGGTGTTCCGGTCCAGCCCCGCGGTCAGCCACGCCTTCGCGATCGACCCCGAGGATGGCGAGCGGGGCCAGCCGGTCGAGGTCTACGAGCGCGCCGTCCACCCCGACGACGTGCACTGGCTGAGGTCGACCCGCGCCGCCGTGCCGGGGTGGAGCGGCCTCAGGGTGACCGAGCTGCGTGTCATCGGCGCCGACGGGTGCGAGCGCTGGATCATGGTCCGGGGCCGCTTCATGGTGGACGAGGACGACAGGCTCGTCCTCGGCTACGGCGTCATGCTCGACATGACGGACTACAACGAGAGCGGCGAGCGGCCCCTGGTGACGCCGGCCGCGCCCCTCGCCCATCCCCTGATCGTGCTGCTCGACTCCCTGTCCACCGCCTGCCGGGCCGCGCGCCAGCTCGTCCTCGACGCCGTCGAGCGGAGCTGCCGCGCCATGCTGTTCCAGGCCGCGCGCCACCTCGCCCGCCAGGACCTGGCCCGCGTCGCGCCGGAGCGCTCGGCGGAGGCACGCAAGCGGCTCCACTGAACGGCTCCCCCGCGCGCCCCGTGGGCGTCAGCGATGTGTGAGTCCGGGAGGCCCCCTGGCGAGGCCCGCGCGGTCATCATGTCCCGGTTGCCGCGTCCCGCTCCGCGGCCCATCTTCCCCGTGTCCCATCCAGCGCGGAAGACCCCATGAGCCTCGCCATCGACCTTGCCCCGGCGCCGCAGCGGTCCCGCCCGATCCGCGCGGTCGAGGCCCGCGGTCGCCGCGCGCCGGCGCCCGTGCCGCTGGAAGTGCCGCCCGGCACGCTGGGGCTGCTCAAGGGCCTGCGCGACAACCCCGTCGCCACCTGGACGCGCTGGCACTTCGAGCACCCGATCGTCTACGGGCAGAGCGTGCTGGGGCGCGTCGCCGTGGTGAGCGACCCCGCCGTGATCCGCCACGTGCTGGTCGAGAACAGCGCCAACTACGACAAGGGCGGGCTGCAGCGCCGCATGCTGGGGGCCGGCCTCGGCACCGGCCTGCTGCTGGCCGAAGGGGCGGAGTGGAAGGCGCAGCGCCGCGCCCTGGCACCGCTGTTCTCGCCGCGCCACGTCGAGGGCTTCAAGCGCTCCATGGTGGCGGTGGCGGACGAGTTCGCCGCGCGCTGGTCGCGCCTGCGCGACGGCCGGCGCATCGACGTCTCCTCCGAGATGGCCCGCGTGACGCTGCGGGTGCTCGGCCGCACCATCTTCTCGGAGGCCATGAACGGCCCCGAGGACCGCTTCGCCCGCGTGGTGTCGCACTACCTCGAAGCCGTCGGCAAGGTCGACCCCCTCGACATCCTCGACATGCCGGCCTGGGTGCCGCGGCTGGCGTCGGGACGGACGAAGCCCCTGCTGCGCTTCTTCGACGAGGAGGTCAGCGGCATGCTGGCCAGGCGCCGCGCGCTGCTGGCGGGCGACGCCGGCGCCGCCCCGCGCGACCTCCTGACCCTGCTGCTCGAAGCCCGCGACCCCGAGACCGGCGCGGGCCTGTCGGACGCCGACGTGAAGGCCAACCTCGTCACCTTCCTGATCGCCGGCCACGAGACCACCTCGAACGCCCTCACCTGGGCGCTGTTCCTCCTGTCGGAGTACGGCGAAGCGCTCGCCGCCGTCGAGCGCGAGGTCGATGACCTGATGCCGGAGGGACGCGTCGACCCCACCCGCGTCGACCGGTTCGTCCACACCCGCGCGGCGCTCGACGAAGCCATGCGCCTCTACCCGCCCGCCGCCTCCATCTCGCGCGAGGCGCTGGGCCCCGACACGCTCGGCGGCGTCCGCATCAAGGCCCGCACCATGGTGGTGGTGTCGCCCTACGTGCTCCACCGCCACCGTCTGCTGTGGGACGCGCCCGACCATTTCGTGCCGGAGCGCTTCCTGCCCGAGAACCGGGGCGACGTCGACCGCTTCGCCTACCTGCCCTTCGGGGCGGGCCCGCGCGTCTGCATCGCGGCCTCCTTCGCCCTCCAGGAGGCGGTGATCATCCTGGCGACCGTGATGCGCCACTTCCGCCTCACGCTGGCGCCCGGCCACGAGGTGATGCCGGTGCAGCGCGTCGCCCTGCGCTCGCGCGGCGGCATGCCGATGGTGCTGCGGCGGCGCTGAGCGGAGGTCCGGCAGCGCGAAGCATCGTGTCAGTCCTGATTCAAAAGGCCCTCGGCCTTTTGCGGGTTTCAGGGCAGAGCCCTGAAGAACAGGGCTCCGCCCTGGCCGCCATAGGGCTCGCCCTTCGGTATCCCGTACAAAGAATACGTCACCACGAAGTCAGCGGAGCTAACCTCCATATATGTGATATATATCGCATATGGGTCGAACGAGACGCTCGATCCCCCGAGTCGCCTCACGTCTCGGCGATGCCGCCCGTGTCGGCCGACGGCCGGCCGTGGCCGTGCGGCAGGGCGAGATATCCCTCCGAGCGCATCTCGACGAGGCGCGACACGGTCCTGCCGAACTCGAAGATCTCCCGCCCGTCGGGCGCGTCGTAGAGGCCGGCGGGCTCGGCCTCGGCCGAGGCGATGAGCTTCACCCGCTCGTCGTAGAGCGTGTCGACGAGGTTGATGAAGCGCTTGACGACGTTGCGCTCGTCGGCCCCCATCACCCGGATGCCGTCCACCAGCACGGTGCCGTAGCGGCGCGCGATGGCCAGGAAGTCGACCGCGCCGAGCGGGGCGTCGCACAGCGCCGCGAAGGGGAAGCGGGCCACGTCGCCGGCCGCCTCGGGCACGGCGATCTCCCGGCCGAGCAGCGGGATGCGCGCGGGCCGGCCCCGCGCCTCCCCGGTGAGGCCGCGGAACGCGCGGTCGAGCGCCGCGCGGGCCGCGCCGTCGGCGGGCGCGAACCAGGTCGCGGCCTCCGTCAGCCTGGAATAGCGGAAGTCCCGCGCGGCTTCGAGCCGCACGGTCTCCATGCGCCGCCCGAGCAGCGCGATGAAGGGCAGGAACAGGGTGCGGTTGAGGCCGTCGCGGTAGAGGTCCTCGGGCATCACGTTGGAGGTCGCCACCACCACCACGCGGTCGGCGAAGAGCGCCGTGAACAGCCGGCCCAGGATCATGGCGTCGGCGATGTCGGTCACGGCGAACTCGTCGAAGCACA
>CAXTBR010000082.1:0-20498 GCA_964242785.1 uncultured Lichenihabitans sp.
TCGAGGACGCCCAGGTCGACCGGGCGGTCGACATCCTGGAGCAGCACGGCTCGGTCGACCTCGACGAGCGCGAGACGTCCTGGCGCAGCGAGGGCTGGACCGCGGGCTCCTCGGCGGCCGCACTGGCGACCCCGGCGGTGGACGCCGGCGCGATAGGCCTGGCGACGACCGCGAGCGCGGCGCCTGTGACGACCGAGACCCGCACCGCGGCCTCCGTCGCCGCCGCAGCGATACCGGCCCGGACGGTGCCCGCGGCCGGCCAGGACGGCGTGCTGCAGGTCGTCGAGGAGCGGCTCGCCGTCGGCAAGCGCGCGGTGAGCCGCGGCAAGGTGCGGCTGCACAGCTACGTGGTCGAGAAGGCCGTGTCCGAGGATGTCACCCTGCGCGACGAGACCGTGACGATCGACCGCCGCCCCGTCGACCGCGCGGTCGCGGCCCTGGGGGCCGACGCCTTCCTGGAGCGCACCATCGAGGCGGAGGAGATCGACGAGGAGGCCGTGGTGTCGAAGTCCGCCCGCGTCGTCGAGGAGATCGGCATCCGCAAGGACGCGGTGGACCGGGTCGAGACGGTGCGCGACAGCGTGCGCAGCACCAAGGTCGACGTCGAGGACGCCCGCACGGTCGGCACGGCCGCCAAGGTCGGGCTGATGGGCGACCTCGGGAGCCGCCTCGCCGCCGACATGGAGGTGGTGGGCTCCGACGGCCAGCACGTCGGCGTGATCGACCACGTCGAGGGCGACACGATCAAGCTGAAGAAGAACGACGTCTCGGCCGGCGGCCGCCACCACCTGATCCTCGTGTCCTCCGTGGGCTCGGTCGACGCCAAGGTCATGCTCAAGACGACCGCCAAGGACGCGATGGCCCGCTGGACGGTCGCGGAATAGTCCGGCCCGCGCCCCCTCCGGCTGCGAGGTCGGCGGGGGCGCGAAATGTTTTGCCATGCCGGCCGCCCCGCAGCATGCTCCGCGGCGGGAGGACGCCATGGCCGAATCGATTGCCCGCAAGACCTGCGGGAGCGCGCGCCGGTGAGGCACGTCCTCGACGACCTCGACCGGCGGCGCGCCGAGGCCGCGGCGGGCGGGGGCGAGCGGCGGGTCGCGGCCCAGCACGCCAAGGGCAAGCTCACGGCCCGCGAGCGCATCGAGCTCCTGCTCGATCCCGGCTCCTTCGAGGAATACGACACCTTCGTCGAGCACCGCTCGACCGACTTCGGCATGGAGACGTCGAAGATCCCCGGGGACGGCGTCGTCACCGGCTGGGGCACGGTCAACGGCCGGGCCGTGGTGGTGTTCTCCAAGGACTTCACGGTGTTCGGCGGCTCGCTCAGCGAGACCCACGCGGCCAAGATCATCAAGGTGCAGGATCTCGCCATGAAGATCCGGGCGCCGATCATCGGCCTCTTCGACGCCGGCGGCGCCCGGATCCAGGAGGGCGTCGCGGCGCTCGGCGGCTACGGGGAGGTGTTCCGCCGCAACGCCGAGGCGTCGGGCGTCATCCCGCAGATCTCCGTCATCATGGGCCCCTGCGCAGGCGGCGACGTCTATTCCCCCGCCATGACGGACTTCATCGTCATGGTGCGGGACACGAGCTACATGTTCGTGACCGGGCCCGACGTGGTGAAGACCGTCACCAACGAGACCGTCACGGCCGAGGACCTCGGCGGCGCGCGCGTCCACACCACCCGCTCGTCGATCGCCGACATGGCCTTCGACGACGACGTCGAGGCGCTGCTGCAGGTGCGGCGCCTCGTCGACTTCCTGCCCTCGAACAACACCGACGGCCCGCCCGAGTGGCCGAGCTTCGACGACGTCGAGCGGCCCGACGCCTCGCTCGACACGCTGGTGCCCGAGAACGCCAACACCCCCTACGACATCAAGGAACTGGTCGCGAAGGTCGTGGACGAGGGCGACGTGTTCGAGATCGGCGCGGCCTTCGCGCGCAACATCGTGACGGCCTTCGCCCGCATCGGCGGGCGCACCGTGGGCGTGGTGGCGAACCAGCCCCTCGTGCTGGCGGGCGTGCTCGATTCGGACGCGTCGCGCAAGGCGGCGCGCTTCGTGCGCTTCTGCGACTGTTTCGCGGTGCCGATCGTCACGTTCGTGGACGTGCCCGGCTTCCTGCCCGGCACGGCGCAGGAATACGGCGGGCTCATCAAGCACGGCGCGAAGCTGCTCTTCGCCTATTCGCAATGCACCGTGCCGCTGGTGACCGTGATCACCCGCAAGGCCTTCGGCGGCGCCTACGACGTGATGGCCTCGAAACACGTCGGCGCCGACGTCAACTACGCCTGGCCCACCGCGCAGATCGCCGTGATGGGCGCCAAGGGGGCGGTCGAGATCATCTTCCGGGGCGACATCGGCGACGCCGAGAGGATCGCCGAGCGCACGCGCGACTACGAGGCCCGCTTCCTGTCGCCCTTCGTGGCGGCCGAGCGCGGCTACATCGACGAGGTGATCCGGCCGAGCTCGACCCGCCGCCGCGTCGCGCGGGCGCTGGCCATGCTGCGCGCCAAGACGGCCGAGAAGCCGTGGCGCAAGCACGACAACATCCCGCTGTGAGTCGGGGGTGCCGTCACCGTCCGTCCAGCGACGCTTCATCCTGAAGGTGACGGTCGAACATCGCCTGCATGGCGAGGAACCACTGCGGATCCACACCGAAGTGATGTCCCAGGCGAAGGGCGATGTCGGCCGTGATACTCTGCCCTCCACTGCATATCGCGTCGATCCTGCTCGTCGGGACATGGATGGCCTCGGCCAGGGAGGACGTCGACAGGCCCATCGGCGAGAGGAACTCCTCTCGAAGGATCGTGCCGGGATGGGGCATGGGGATGTCGCGGGGCATCGATGTTTCTCCTGAGATCAAAAGTGGACCGTTACCACCGCTCCCAACCTGCTTGATTCAAGATCGGTCGGTCGGCCCTGCCCCGGCCCTCCGCCGAAGGTGACGCCGCCCCGCCGCCATGCCAGCATGGTCCGCGACAGTGTGGGACCGAAACGTTGTTCGAGAAGATCCTGATCGCCAACCGGGGCGAGATCGCCTGCCGCATCATCCGCACGGCGCGGCGCATGAGCATCGCCACCGTGGCGGTCCATTCGGAGGCCGACCGCGACGCGCTCCACGTCGAGATGGCCGACGAGGCCGTGCCGATCGGACCGAGCCCCGCCGCCCAGTCCTACCTCGTCATCGACGCCATCGTCGCGGCCTGCCGCCGGACCGGGGCCGAGGCCGTCCACCCCGGCTACGGGTTCTTGAGCGAGCGCGAAGCCTTCGCCGAGGCGCTCGGGGCGGCCGGCATCGCCTTCATCGGCCCGAACCCGCGGGCCATCGCGGCCATGGGGGACAAGATCGCGTCGAAGCGCTTCGCCCGCGCCGCCGGCGTCTCGACTGTGCCGGGCAACCTCGACGTGATCCGCGATCCCGCCCACGCGGCCGCCGTCGCCGAGGGCATCGGCTATCCCGTGATGATCAAGGCCTCGGCCGGCGGCGGCGGCAAGGGGATGCGGGTCGCCCGGTCGGCCGCCGAGGTGGCGGAGGGCTTCGCCCGCGCGCGGTCGGAGGCCTCGGCCTCCTTCGGCGACGACCGCATCTTCATCGAGCGGTTCGTCGAGAACCCGCGCCACGTCGAGATCCAGGTGCTGGGCGACAAGCACGGCCACGTCATCCACCTCGGCGAGCGCGAATGCTCGATCCAGCGCCGCAACCAGAAGGTTCTGGAGGAGGCGCCCTCCCCGCTGCTCGACCCCGAGACGCGCGCCCTGATGGGCGCTCAGGCGGTGGCCCTCGCCAAGGCCGTCGACTACGACTCGGCCGGCACGGTCGAGTTCGTGGCCGGCCAGGACAGGAGCTTCTTCTTCCTGGAGATGAACACGCGCCTCCAGGTCGAGCACCCGGTCACGGAGCTCGTGACCGGGATCGACCTCGTCGAGCAGATGATCCGCGTGGCGGCCGGCGAGCGCCTGTCGATCCGCCAGGAGGACGTGCGGATGGAGGGCTGGGCCGTCGAGGCCCGCGTCTACGCCGAGGACCCGACCCGCGGCTTCCTGCCCTCGACCGGCCGCCTCACCACCTACCGGCCGCCCGCGGCCGGCACGGCGGACGGGGTCACGGTGCGGGTCGATGCCGGGGTGGTGGAGGGCGGCGCCGTCTCGATCTTCTACGACCCGATGATCGCCAAGCTCGTCACCCACGCGCCGACGCGCGCGGAGGCCGTGGCGGCGCAGTCCCGCGCGCTCGACGCCTTCGCGATCCACGGCATCCGCCACAACATCCCGTTCCTGTCGGCCCTGATGGCGCATCCGCGCTGGCGCGAGGGGCGGCTGTCGACGGGCTTCATCGCCGAGGAGTTCGGGGCGGAGTTCGCCAACCCCGTCCCCTCCGGCGCCGTCGCGCTGCGGCTGGCCTGCGTGGCGGCCGCCGTCGACGCCAGGCTCAACGCGCGCAAGCGGATGATCTCCGGGCAGATGCCGGTGCCGCGGCCCGTGGTCTTCGAGCGCCGACGCACGGTGGCGGTCGGCGGGAGAGACTTCGTCTTCGCGCTCGACGGGGCGGACGGCGACTGGACGGTCGCCTTCGAGGGGGACGGGGACGCGGCCGCGCGGGCCGTGCCCGTCGCGAGCGGCTGGCGGCCCGGCGAGCCCGTGTGGCACGGCCGGATCGGCGGCGAGCGGATTGCCGTGGGCGTGCTGCCGGTGCCGAACGGCGCCCTGCTGACCCACGCCGGCAGCGTCGCCGACGCCCGCGTCTACACGATGCGCGAGGCCGAGCTCGCCCGGCTGATGCCCGTGAAGGTGGCGGGCGGCGGCGGCCGGCAGGTGCTCTGCCCCATGCCGGGGCTGCTGCGCGAGCTGCTGGTCGCGCCCGGGCAGGCCGTGAAGGTGGGCGAGCCGCTGGCCGTGGTGGAGGCCATGAAGATGGAGAACGTGCTCAAGGCCGAGCGCGACGGCACGGTGGCGCGCATCCTGGTCGAGCCCGGCGACAGCCTCGGCTTCGAGGCGGTGATCCTCGACTATGCGTGAGGGCCGGGCCATGGCTTTCCTTCTCCCGCCTGCGGGGGAAGGTGGCCCTCGCGTCGGCGAGGGTCGGATGAGGCGACCCCCGCCCGTCCCGCGTCCCTTCATCCGACCCGGCTTCGCCGGGCCACCGTCTCCCGCGAGCGGGCTAGCGTTGGCACACATCTCGGCGCCCGCGGGGGGCCCTTCTCCCCAGCGGGGAGAAGGTGGCGCGCAGCGCCGGATGAGGGGGGATCCACCACCTTTGGAGGCCCCCTCATCCGCCCTGCGGGGCACCCGGGTCCCATCCCGGCAAGCCGGAATGGGTGCCCTATTCTCCCCGAGGGGAGAAGGGCGCAAACGCCCAGCCTCAGTGATGTGTGCCAGCGCTAGCGCGAGCGGGAGAAGGGGAGCCCGTCCGTGACCCGCCCCGCCTTCCCGGACGCCGCCGGCGAGGCCGCGTGGCGAGCCGCGGTCGCGGGGGTGCTGAAGGGCGCGGACTTCGACGCCCGCCTCGTCACCCGCACGGCCGACGGCATCCCGCTGGAGCCGCTCTACCCCGCGGCCGACGCCCCGGCCCCGGCGGGCGGGCGGGCGCCCTGCGCGGTCGTCGCCCGGCTCGACGCCCCCGAGGTCTCGGCCCTCGACGAGTTGGAGAACGGCGCCGACGGCCTGTGCCTCGTCGTCGCGGGGGCCGGGACGGCGCGGGGCTTCGGCCTCGACCCCGCCGGGCTCGCCGAGGCGCTCGACGGCGTGGCGCTCGACGCGCTGCCGCTGCGCCTCGAACCCGCGCCCTTCGACGATCTCGGGGCCGTGCGGGCGCTGCTCGACGCCGCCGCGTCGCGCCGCATCGACCCCTCGGCCCTCGACCTCGACGCCGGCCTCGACCCGCTCGGCGCCCTGGCGCGCACCGGCGAGGCGCCCGGGCCCTGGGCCTCGGCGTCGCGGCTCACCGCCGAGGCCGTGGATCTGCTGCGCGGGCGCGGCCTCGCGGGGCCGCTGCTGCGGGCCGACGGCCGCCCGCACCACGAGGCCGGCGCCACCGAGGCGCAGGAGCTCGCGGCCGTGCTGGCGAGCGCCGTCGCCTACCTGCGCGCGCTCGACGCCGCCGGCACGGGGCCGGACGCGGGCCGGCGCGCCCTGTCGTTCCTGCTCGCCGCCGACGCCGACGCGCTCCTCACGATCGCCAAGCTCCGAGCCCTGCGCCGGCTCTGGGCGCGCGTGGAGGACGCGCTCGGCCTGACCGCGCGGCCGATCCGCCTCCACGCCGAGACGGCCTGGCGCATGGTGGCGCGGCGCGACCCGCCGACCAATCTGCTGCGCGCGACGCTGGCCTGCGCCGGGGCCGTGCTCGGGGGCGCGGACGGCGTGGCCGTGCTGCCCCACACGGCCGCCCTCGGCCTCGCCGACCCCTTCGCCCGGCGCCTCGCCCGCAACATCGCCCTGGTGCTGCGCGACGAGGCCGGGCTCGACCGCGTGGCCGACCCCGCGGCCGGCGCGGGCGCGTTCGAGGCCCTGACGGAGGCGCTCTGCGCCGAGGCCTGGGCGCTGTTCCAGGGGATCGAGGCCGAGGGCGGGCTCGGGCGGGCGCTGGCCGGGGGCGCGTGGCAGCGGCGGGTCTCATCCGCGCGCGCGCGCCGCGCCGGCGAGTTGCGCGAGGGGCGCCGCGCGGTGGTGGGCACGACGGCCCACCGGCTCGCCGGGGAGGCCCCGGCCGCGGTGCTGCGCCCCCGCCCCGTCCCCGGCCCCCTCGGGGAGGGGGCGCTGCCGAGCCTGCGCGACGACGAGGCCTTGGAAGCCGATGAGGAAGGAGCCCCGCGATGAGCGCCATCCCGGATTTCACCGCCGTCCCGTGGCGCCCCACCGCGGCGGCGCCCTCCGGCGCCGGCCGCGCGCCGTGGCGCTCCCCCGAGGGCATCGCGGTCCGGCCCGCCTACGGCCCGGCGGACCGCGCCGGCTGCGAGGACGTCGATGGCTTCCCCGGCCGGGCGCCGTTCCTGCGCGGCCCCTACCCCACCATGTACGCCACCCAGCCCTGGACGGTCCGGCAATATGCCGGCTTCTCCACCGCGGAGGCGTCGAACGCCTTCTACCGCCGCAACCTCGCGGCCGGGCAGAAGGGCCTGTCGGTGGCCTTCGACCTGCCGACCCACCGCGGCTACGATTCCGACCACCCGCGCGTGGCGGGCGACGTCGGCATGGCGGGCGTCGCCATCGACTCCATCCTCGACATGCGCCAGCTCTTCGACGGCATCCCGCTCGACCGGATGAGCGTGTCCATGACCATGAACGGCGCCGTGCTGCCCGTGATGGCCCTCTACGTCGTGGCGGCCGAGGAGCAGGGCGTGCCCCCGGAGCGGCTGTCGGGGACGATCCAGAACGACATCCTCAAAGAGTTCATGGTGCGCAACACCTACATCTACCCGCCCGCGCCCTCGATGCGGATCGTCTCGGACATCTTCGCCTACACGTCGACGCGGATGCCGCGCTTCAACTCGATCTCGATCTCCGGCTACCACATGCAGGAGGCCGGGGCGACGGCCGACCTCGAACTCGCCTATACGCTGGCCGACGGCCTCGACTACATCCGGGCCGGCCTGGCGGCGGGGCTGAAGATCGACGACTTCGCGCCGCGGCTCTCCTTCTTCTTCGCCATCGGCATGGACTTCTTCACCGAGGTGGCGAAGCTGCGCGCCGCGCGGCTGCTGTGGGCGAGGCTGGTGGCCCGGTTCGCGCCCAAGTCCGACAAGTCGCTGGCGCTGCGCACCCATTGCCAGACCTCGGGCTGGTCGCTGACCGCGCAGGACGCCTTCAACAACGTCGCCCGCACGATGATCGAGGCCATGGCGGCCACGCAGGGCGGCACGCAGTCGCTCCACACCAACGCGCTCGACGAGGCCCTGGCGCTGCCGACCGACGCCTCCGCCCGCATCGCCCGCAACACCCAGCTCCTGCTCCAGGCGGAGAGCGGCACGACCCGCGTCATCGACCCCTGGGGCGGCTCCTTCTTCGTCGAGCGGCTGACAGCCGACCTCGCGGCCCGGGCCTGGTCCCACATCGAGGAGGTCGAGGCCCTGGGGGGCATGGCCAGGGCCATCGAGGCCGGGCTGCCGAAGCGCCGCATCGAGGAGGCGGCCGCCGAGACGCAGGCGCGCATCGATTCCGGCGCGCAGGTCGTGGTGGGGGTGAACCGCTTCAAGCCCGAGGTGGAGGCGCCGCTCGACGTGCTGAAGGTCGACAACGCCGCGGTGCGCGACGCGCAGCTCGCCAAGCTCGCCCGGCTCAGGGCCGAGCGCGACGGCGGCGCCGTCGCGGCGGCGCTCGCTGGCCTGACCGCGGCGGCGCGGGAGGGATCGGGCAACCTGCTGGCGCTGGCGGTCGAGGCCGCGCGGTCCCACGCGACGGTGGGGGAGATCTCCTCGGCGCTCGAAGCCGCCTGGGGCCGGCACGTCGCGACGGCGCAGATGATCTCCGGCGTCTACCGCCGCGCCGCGGGCGACGACCCGGCCGTGGCGCGCGTCGCCGCCAGGACGGCGGCCTTCGCCGAGGACCACGGCGGCCCACCCCGCATCCTCGTCGCCAAGGTGGGGCAGGACGGGCACGACCGCGGCCAGAAGGTGATCGCCTCGGCCTTCGCGGACCTCGGCTTCGCGGTGTCGGTGGGCGAGCTCTTCGCCACGCCGGCCGAGGTGGCGCGCCGGGCCGTGGACGAGGGCGTGCACATCGTGGGCGTGTCGTCGCTGGCGGCCGGGCACCTCACGCTGGTGCCGGAGGTGCGCGCCGCGCTCGACGCGGCGGGGCACCCCGACGTGCTGCTGGTGGTGGGCGGGGTGATCCCGCCGGGCGACGTCGAGGCCGTGCGGGCCGCGGGCGTCGCCGCGGTGTTCCCGCCCGGCACGGTGGTGGCGGAGGCCGCGGAGGCGCTGCTGTCGGCGCTGAACGAGCGCTTCGGCTACGCCCAGAGGGACCCGGCGGCCTATCGGGGAGCGGCGGAATGATCGGGCGGCTGAACCACGTCGCGGTGGCGGTGCCGGACCTCGCGGCCGCGGTCCGCAGCTACGCCGACGGGCTCGGCGCCGCGGTGTCGGCGCCGCAGGATCTGCCCGAGCACGGCGTCACGGTGGTGTTCGTCGAGCTGCCGAACGCGAAGGTCGAACTGATGGCGCCGCTCGGGGCGGGCTCGCCGGTCGCCGCCTTCCTGGAGCGCCATCCGGGCGGCGGGCTGCACCACATCTGCTTCGAGGTGGAGGGCTTGGCGGCGGCCCGCGACCGGCTCGTCGGGGAAGGTCTGCGCGTGCTGGGCTCCGGCGAGCCCCGCCTCGGCGCCCACGGCCGCCCCGTGCTGTTCCTGCACCCGAAGGACCTCAGCGGCACGCTGGTGGAGCTGGAGGAGGTCCGGCCGGCGGCGGAGAGTGGATCATAGGCTCCGGATCACGGTCCCTCGCGGTCCGGTTTCCAAAGGGCTCGCCCTTTGGCGGGTTCCAGGGCGGAGCCCTGGCGACGGAACTGCGACTGGGACTGAGCCTTTTCAGGGCTCTGCCCTGACCGCCAAAGGCCCCCGGCCTTTGGAAATCTCGATTGAGGACGTCTGTCGAGGCGCGAAACGATCCTTCTCGGTCTCGACGACAGCCGCCGAGGGCGGAGGAGATGCATGGAAGACGGCATCGTCCCTCCCTCGCACGGCCGCGACGCGGCCGGCCGGAGGACCTCGACGGGCTGCCGCCGCTGTGCTCCGACGCCTCCTCCATGACGGGCGCGGTGCTGGCGGTCGACGACCTCGTCTCGTCCCTCTGAGGATCCCCATGGATTTCACCATCTCGCCCGCGCTCGATGCCCTGCGGGCGCGCATCGCCGGCTTCGTCGAGCGCTGGCCGGTGGCGGAGGACGGGAGACCGGCGCGGGAGGCATGATCACCGCTCCTCCCCCTCCAGGAAGCTGCGCAATCCCCTGAGCCCCAGAAGAATCCCGAACCAAGTGGTCATGACGCTTCCGATCCACAGAAGGATGTCGGCTTGAGGCTCGTGAGGCAGTTCGGAGCTCAGCAGCACCACCCATCCGATCACGAACATCCCGCCATCCCGCAGCGAGCCGTAGAGCTTGGCGTCCGCGAACCTCTCGATGATTCCCTCGACCGACTTGACGAGCCCCTTATCGCCGGCCACGGATTCCCGCCACGCGGCTCACCGCAGCCGACATGCCCAGCATCGAACCCGCCAAGACGAGGCCGAGTCCCATCTCGATCACGACACTGCCGATCAGAGGGGCGAAGATCAGAGCCACCATGTCGGCCGCAGCGAGCAGGCTCAGGGTGATGAAGGTCGGCACAACCCATCGCGGATAGCGGTGTTCATGACCTTCGGGCGCGCGCTCCGCCGCGCCCGTATAGACCTGCGCAAATTTCGCGTGGACGAATCCCGCCGTTCCGCCGACCATTCTCCCCTCCTGCCGCCTGGCCCGACATGGGGAGCCACGTTTTCCAATGCAGACCACTTTGTCAAACCCAACGCAGAGCGGTGAAAAATCCACGGTGAGCGCGATCCGCGACGCGGTCCAAAGGCGGAGACGTCGCGGCACCCCTCACCTGAAGCGCGAGACCTGCCGTGATCCGCGCCTCAATCTGATTGCCTATGGGGCGGAGCCCTGAAAAGAGATCGTCAGCTTTTTCAGGGCTCTGCCCTGACCGCCAAAGGCCGTGAGCCTCTGGAATCCAGGCTGACGCCGGTCGCGAGTCTCGACGCCGTCACCCCGGTCCCTGTCGAGGCTCGCGCAGGCTCGCCGCCAGGGCTCGCAGGATGACGACGGCCGAGGCCGCGCCGGGATCCACGTGGCCGAGGGCGCGCTCGCCGAGCCGCGACGCGCGGCCCTTCGTGGCCACCATGGTCTTCGTGGCCTCGGCGCCCGCGCCCGCGGCCTCGACCGCCGCGTCGAGGCAGGCACCGAGGCCGTGCCCGGCGCCCGCCGCCCGCTCCGCCGCCGCGACGGCCGGGCCCCAGGCGTCCAGCATGGTCTTCTCGCCGGGCTTCGCCTTGCCGCGGTCCGCCATGCCCCGCGCCATGGCGCCGAGCGCCGCCACGATTCCGTCGCGGTCGAGCGCCGGCTTGCCCTTGGCGGACGCCCCGGCCCGCATGAAAGCCGTGGCGTAGAGCGGGCCCGTGGAGGCGCCGACCGCGTCGAGGAAGCTGCGCGCCGCCGCATCGAAGGCCGCGGCCGGGTCGGCGGGCGGGCTCGCGGCCAGCGCCGCCGAGACCGCGCCGAAGCCCAGCGCCATGCTGACGCCGTGGTCGGCGTCGCCGATCACCCCGTCGAGCCGCGACAGTTCCCCCCTCTCGGCCTCGATCGCGTCCCGGACGGCCGCGAAGGCGCGCACGAGGTCGTCCGCCGTGATGTCCGCCATGGCCCGTCTTCCTCAGACCCGGAACTGCACGGCGTCGGCCGGGTGGTCGAGCAGCGCCGTCAGCTCGTCGTCGAGCCACATCAGCGTCACCGAGGCGCCGGCCATCTCCAGCGAGGTGCAGAAGGCGCCGACCCAGCTCCGGTGCAGGGCGATGCCGCGCTCGTCGAGGCGCCGCTTCACCTGCCGCTGCAGGATGTAGAGCTCCATCATGGAGGTCGAACCCAGCGAGTTGACCATCACGGCCACCCGGTCGCCCGAAGCGGCCCCGCATTCGGCGAAGATGCGCTCCAGCATGTCGTCGACGACGGCGTCGGCCGGGCGGAGCGCCGTGCGCAGCACGCCGGGCTCGCCGTGGATGCCCATGCCGACCTCCATCTCGTCGGCGCCGATCTCGAAGTTCGGCACCAGCGTCTGCGGCAGCGAGCAGGGGGAGAGCGCCACCCCCACCGTGAAGGTGCGGGCGTTGGCGTGGCGGGCGAGGCGCTCGACCTCGCCGAGCGGCAGCACGCGGTCGGCCGCGGCGCCCGCGACCTTGAACACGAAGGCGTTGCCGGCGACGCCGCGCCGTTCCTCCCGCCGCCCGGGCGGGGCCGAGGCGACGTCGTCGGTGGTCAGCACGGTGCGGACATCGAGCCCGTCCATCGCGGCCATCTCGGCCGCCATGTCGAAGTTCATGCAGTCGCCGGCATAGTTGCCGTAGACGAACAGCACGCCCGCGCCGCCGTCGGCCGCGTGAGCGCAGGCGACGATCGGGTCGGGCGGCGGGGACGCGAAGACGTTGCCGACCGCGACGGCGTCGGCGAGCCCGCGCCCCACCAGCCCCGCGAAGGTCGGCTCGTGTCCCGAGCCGCCCCCCACCACGATGCCGACCTTGCCGGCGCGCGGCGCCCCGGCCGCCGCCAGAGCCCGGCGGTGCCCCGGGGCGCGGCGCAGGTGGCGCGGATGCGCCGCCAGCATGCCCTCGATCATCTCGTCCACGACCGCGTCGGGGTCGTTGATCAGCTTCTTGGTCCTCATGCGATCCTCCCGGACCGCAGATCACCACGTCGGCGGAACGCCGTCGAGATGCGGGACGGAGGCGGCGCGGGACGGTGCGCGCCGCCCGGAGGGCGGCGTCAGCGCCTGACGCCCCCGCCGATCGCGGACCGGATGTCGCCGCGCAGGACGCCGATGTCGTTCAACGCGTGGTCGTCGAGGCGTTCCATCTCGCGCACCACCACCTGGAACGCGAGCCATCGGCGAAAGCCGCTGAAGAGTTGAGTCAGCATCGAAGATCCTCACTTTGCACAGATCGATGCAGTCTCGATAGCATGATGCATACGGAACGATCATACGGCTTATAACCAGAGCAGGTATGCGCCGAACTGAGAGCCCGGTGCCTATTCCGTCATCGTTTCGTCGCGGTGCTGGGGCCGGGGACCGGGAGCGGCCGGGCGATCCTCCCGCCCACGGCCGCGCGAGGGGGAGGAGCGGATCGGGGAATGCTCCGAGCCGGGCCAAGGGAGAGGTTGATCATTGTTAAGGACGCGAAACCGTGAAGGCGGGTGCCGCGTAGCTCCTCCGCGCGCCACGGGAACATGTCCGTGTTCGACGGGCGCGCGGAGGACAGAGCTATGACATCCTTGACCCACGGTCTGCGCGCCTTGGCGCTCGCCGCGGCCCTGACGGCCGGAACCGCCTCGGCCGTCTACGCGGCCGACCCGATGGTCGGCGGCGCCCCCATGTCGGCCAGCAAGACGGTCGTCGAGAACGCCTCGGCCGCCAAGACCCTCACCACGCTGGTGGCGGCCGTGAAGGCGGCGGGCCTCGTCGACACGCTGTCGGGCCCCGGCCCCTTCACGGTCTTCGCGCCCACCAACGCGGCCTTCGACAAGCTGCCGCCCGGCACGGTCGACAAGCTGGTCCAGCCCGACATGAAGGCGACCCTGACCAAGGTCCTCACCTACCACGTGGTGGCCGGCAAGGTGGACTCGGCCGCGATCGCCAAGGCCATCAAGGACGGCGGCGGCACGGCCAACCTGAAGACGGTCGAGGGCGGCACGCTGACGGCCAAGATGGACGGCGACAAGCTGGTCGTCATCGACGAGAAGGGCGGCGGCGCCGTCGTCGAGATCGCCGATGTCTACCAGTCGAACGGCGTGGCCCACGTCATCGACACGGTCCTGATGCCGAAGTAGCCGGCACCGACCGGGGCAGGCCCCGCGGACGACGCCTCGTCCTCCGCGGGGCCTGCCCTATGATCAGCTCGTGTCGCCCCCGTCATCCGCTCGTCCTCGCGCCTGCGGGGACCCAGCGCAAGATGCCCGGCCGAAGGCCGCCCCTGTCCCGCCACCGAACGATGAGCCGCCAAGGGCGGCGATCGTCCGGGGAACGCGTCGAACCGCCTTCGCCGGCCGTCCGGCGGTGTCGACGCCAGGCAGGACCGTCCCCCGTCCTCCCGAGTCGGCGTGTCCGTGGGAGACCTCGGCACACCCTCAGCACAGCGGCGGACGGGCAGGTTCCGGAGCCCGAGGCCCCGGAGGCGAGGGCGTCGACCGCGCTTTGATCCAGAGCTTGGCGTCGGCGCTCATCCCCGTCCCGGTCCATCGCGTCTCGGGCGCCAGCTCCGTGACGAACAGGCCGTCGCCGTGGGCCATCAGGGACAGCAGCGCCTTCGTCACGTGCTGGAGGTCGTCCCTGAGATCGAGCAGGTAGGTGGTGTCCATCAGAGGCTGAGCGTGAGCCGATCTGAGGGTGGACAGCAGCTCGGAATAGTCGTGTGCGGTCGAACGCATGGACATGTCGGCGACGTAGATCGGCATGGCTGCCGCACTCCTGTCTGTCTCGCCCGAGGCCACCGGGGCGATTCGACGACGCTTAAGACTTAGTTGTGACTAACTCAGGGCCGACGTGTCCACGAGGGGAGCAGCGCCCATGGGCTCGCGGCGGGACACCTCGGGCGCGTCCGAGGAGGCGTGGCGGGCCCTCGAGCGCCGGCCGTCGCGTCCCGGGGGCTCGCGATGGCGGTCCGCGCGTCGAGACGCGACAATCCGCCCTGCCGAAGTGCAGCGATGAACCTATCCTGGAAGACGCCAGTTGACGCAGCTTCAGGAAAGGGGGATCGCCCCGTGCCGCTGTTTTTCTTCGATATCCAAGACGGTGATGATTTCATCAGGGATGAGACCGGCATTGACTTCGATACAGCCCGGGAGGCGAGAGACAGTGCCGTGACGGGCCTATCCGAGATCGTCAGGGATAGGATGCCGGACGGGGAAATACGAGACTTCGTCGTGACGATCAGGAACGAACGCGAGCGTGCGATCTACGAAGCGAGACTCGCCTTACGGGGGAGGTGGTTCGACGACGGCGACGATTAGGCGCCACGCGGGAGTCGCTTCGGTCGGCTCCACCCCGCGGTCTGCTTCAGGCCCATCGTTCCGCGGCCGGCCATCGAACGTCTCCTCCTGAACCGGTCGGCCGTGGCGCACGCTGCACGGCGGATCGCGTGCGACGGCGCCGGACGGTGGAGCGGAAGTGCCCCGGTTCTTCGACACCGACGACGGCCTGACGCACCTCGCACGGCGGGCGATCGGGGATCCGTTCGCGGGGCCGCACGGGTCGGCGCGGTTGTGCGAACCGTTCCCGCAAGGCTATCGTGACGGGATGGCCATCCGCGAAACCATGTCCGCCTCCATCGGCCCCGCGTCGTCGGCGGTCGCCGAAGCCCCGCTCGCCTCGGGGCGCTGCGGCGATCCGAGCGAGGTGATGCGCGGGGCACCGCGCCGACCCCGGGGACGCGAGCTGGAATCCGAGAGCCACCGGGGCCGACGGATCGGCATCCAGGGCCGCCATGCGCGTCGACCCGATGCGTGACACCCTCGATTTTCTGCAGGGCGGGGGCGTGATGGGCGCGCTCATGCGCGCGCACGACTGGGCGGCGACGCCGATCGGTCGACCGGAAACGTGGCCCCAGTCGCTGCGCTCCACCCTGTCGGCCTGCCTGAACTCGCCGATCCTCGGGACCATCCTCTGGGGTCCCGACCTGCTGATGCTCTACAACGACGCCTACATCCCCTCGATGGCGGACCGGCACCCCGCCGCCCTCGGCCGTCCGGTCGCGGAGGTGTGGGGTGCGGCCTGGGACCAGGTTTCACCGCTGTTCCACCGCGCCATGATGACGGGCGAGGGCTTCTCACAGCAGAACGTCGAGCTGCCCATCATGGGGCGGGACAGGTCGGAGACGACGTATTGGACCTTCAGCGCCGCTCCGATCCGGGGCGAGGATGGCGGCATCGTCGGCCTGTTGAACCAGGGCATCGAGAGCACCGACCGCGTGACGGCCGAGCGCACGCGCGATGCCGTCGAACGTGAACTGCGCGTCCTCAACGAGAGGCTGGCCGTCACGGTCGAGCGACGCACCCAGGAGCGCGACCGGCTCTGGTACAACACTCAGGACATCCAGGTCATCATCGACGGCCGAGGCGTGTTCCAGGCCATCAATCCGGCCTTCAGCGCGACGCTCGGCTGGTCCGAGGAGGATGTGGTCGGCCGCATGGTCTTCGATTTCCTGATCCTCGAAGACGAGCGGGTGACCGAGGACGCACTGCAGCACGCCCGCGGCCAGAGTCTCCCGGTGATGGAGAACCGCTACCGGCACAAGGCTGGCGGGTTCAGGTGGATCTCCTGGGTCGCGGCGCCCGACGGCGAGCTGATCTATGCGAGCGGCCGACACGTCACGGCCGAGAAGGAGCAGGCCCAGGCCCTGAGGCTTCACGAGAACATCGTCCAGTCGGACCACAACCCGATCTGTGCCTTCGATGCCGATCACAGACTGATCGCCTTCAACAGGGCGCACAACGACGAGTTCTTCCGCGTCAACGGCTTCTACACGAAGGTGGGGGACGTCTTCCCCGACCTGTTCGTGCCGGAGCAGGGCGAGACGATGCGGGCCCTGATGACGCGGGCCCTGACGGGCGAGTCGTTCAGCGTGGTGGAGGAGTTCGGCAAGCCCGAGTTGGGCAAGCCCTTCTGGGAGATCTCCTACACGCCCCTGCGCGACGAGGCCGGGGTGATCATCGGCGCCTTCCACCACGCCCAGGACGTCTCCGCCCGCCTCAAGGCGGAGGCCGAGCTTCGGGACGCGCAGGAGGCCCTCCGCCAGGCTCAGAAGATGGAGGCGGTGGGCCAGCTCACGGGCGGGCTGGCGCATGACTTCAACAACCTGCTCACCGGCATCTCTGGCAGCCTCGACCTCCTCGGCAAGCGCGTGGCGCAGGGCCGGGTGAATGATCTCGACCGCTACATCCAGGCAGCCCAGGGGGCGTCCAAGCGCGCCGCGGCGCTGACGCATCGCCTGCTCGCCTTCTCGCGGCGGCAGACGCTCGACCCCAAGCCGACCGACGTCGACCGGCTGGTGATCGACATGGCCGACCTCATCCGGCGCACGGTGGGCCCGGAGATCACGGTCGAGACCGTCAACATGGCGGGCCTGTGGACCGTCCTGGTCGACCCGAGCCAGCTCGAAAACGCCCTGCTCAACCTCGCCATCAACGCCCGCGACGCGATGCCGGACGGCGGCCGCCTGACGATCGAGACCGGCAACCGGTGGATGGACGACCGCGCCGCCCGCGAGCGCGACGTGCCGCCGGGCCAGTACCTGTCGCTCTGCGTCTCCGACACCGGAACCGGCATGCCGGCGGACGTCGTCGCCCGCGCCTTCGACCCCTTCTTCACCACCAAGCCCATCGGCATGGGGACGGGCCTCGGCCTCTCCATGATCTACGGCTTCGCGCGCCAGTCGGGCGGGCAGGTGCGGATCTACAGCGAGGTCGGGGACGGCACGACGGTGTGCCTCTACCTGCCCCGGCACTACGGGGCCGAGGAGAGGGCCGATGGCCCGGCCGACAGGCCCGACGCGCCGCGGGCCGAGGCCGGCGAGACCGTGCTGGTCGTCGACGACGAGCCGACCGTCCGCATGCTGGTCGGCGACGTGCTGGGCGACCTCGGCTACGCCGCCATCGAGGCCGGGGACGGCCCGTCCGGGCTCAAGGTGCTGCAGGGCAAGGCCCGCGTCGACCTCCTCGTCACCGACGTGGGCCTGCCCGGCGGCATGAACGGCCGGCAGGTGGCGGACGCCGCCCGCGTGCTGCGGCCCGGCCTCAAGGTGCTGTTCATCACGGGCTATGCCGAGAACGCCGCCGTGGGCAACGGGCACCTCGACCCCGGCATGGCGGTGCTGACCAAGCCCTTCGCCATGGACGATCTGGCGAGCCGCATCCGCCTGCTCATCGAGGGCTGATCGGCCGCCCGGATGTGCTCCTCTTGCCGCACTCTCGATGCCGGAGGAGCGCCATGATGGCCGTGACGTCCAGGATCCGGCGCCAGGGCGGCGCCGCCGTCATCACGATCCCGCCCGCGCAGCTGAAGCCGATGCACGCGGGTGTCGGCTCGCAACTGGAGCTGGATGTGAGCGATGGGGAGTCGGTGGCGCGGTCCGTGGTTTCGTCAGCCCGCAAGCGCTACAGCCTGCAGGAGCTGCTGAAGGGCTCCGAGCGTGTCGGGGAGCTGAACGCCTCCGTTGCCTGGGCGCTCGAGGGCGATGCGGTCGGCCGTGAGCTGGCTTGACGGTCCGGAGGACCGTCCCGCGACGCGGTGACGTCTACTGGATCGATCCCGACCCGGCCGCCGGCCGCGAGATGAAGGACCGGCATCGGTTCGTGGTCATCAACCCCCGCGAGATCAATGCCCTGGGTGTCCGCATGACGGTGCCGGTGACCGGCGGCGTGTATACGCGGGACATGGGCTTGGCGGTCCCCATCACCGGGCGCGACACGAACGGCGTCGGGATCGCCATCGGGTGCGCAGCTTCGACATCGAGGCGCGTGTGCGTGCGGGCAGCGCCCGTTTCGTCGAGGCCATCGATTAGGTGACCGCCGAGGAGATCGTGGCCAGAGTGGTCGGCGTGATCGATCCGGGTCCATGAGGCGCTGGACGGTGCCGGGCGTGCTCGACCGGTGCACCATGTGGTCATGGGGTACGCAAAGCGGGTACTCGGTCGGGTACACGGCCTCGACGGACATGCACCCAGCATATCGGTCGAGAACGGGGTCTCATGATTTCCGAAACGCTGGTGGTGCGTGCAGTCGGTTTCGAAGCAGTCTCCGAGGGGCCGCTTTACCTGGTGGACGGGAAACAACAGGGAAACTACCTCGATTGCGCCACCCGATCCGCTGCCCAGCTGGCAAAATCCATTTCACGGTAGGGGTTTGCAACGCGATTCCCTGCATGGCCGAGCAGGGAACAAAATGCAGGACTGCAGGGAATGTATGGACGGGCACGGGAAGTTGCTTTTGAAACCTCGCAAGCACGCCGGGGAGTTCGGGAAGCAGCCTCGCGGATGTACCTCGATGAGGGTTTCGCCGGCCATCCTCAGTGCTCCCCAGCGCCCGGCAACAACCGAAGGGCCAGCCGCGTCAGTGGATCGGCTGTGCGGTTCTTGATCTCCGCTTCGTTCTTTCGCCGGACCGCGGCCCGGACGAGCTGGGCGCCGACGTAGCGGAAGGGCTCGACGGGCAGCGTCGAGCGTCGTTCGATGCCGACCAACCCGCTGCGACTCCACCGGTCGTCGCGCTCGAGCACGAGGCTGGCCAGGATCTTGGCGCCGACCGGGGTTTGGGCGATGCCGCTCCCGTTGAAGCCCATGCCGAAGAAGACGTTCGGATGCTCGCGGAGGTGATCGAACACGGGGATGTGCTCGGGCACGCAATCGATCGGGCCCGCCCAGTCATATTCGATCGGGACACCGCGCAACTCGGGATAGGTCCGATGCAGTTCCACGACGTTGTCGCGGCCGTGCTCCGGGCTCCGGTTGAAGGTCGCGCCGAAGTCGCCGAGGAACGACACAGCGCCGCTCCCCCGCCCGAACACGACCCGGCCTGACCGGGTGCGTTGGTAGTACAGGACCTGGGCCTGGGAGTCGCAGATCGAGGCGCCGTCACGCCAGCCGATGCCGTCCAAGAGGTCGGGCACTTCCGCGGTCGCGATGACTTGGCTGGACACGACGTAGAGGTAGCGTCGCAGTTCAGGCAGCGCGGAAAGCCAGGCATTCGCCGCGAGCACGACCTTGTCGGCCCGCAGGGTGCCGCCCGCCGTGCGCAGAGTGCACGTGGACCCGGCGTCGATGTCGAGCACCGGGCTGCCCTCGTGGATCACGATCCCGCGTGCGAGGGCGAGGGCGCGCAAGCCCAGGGCAAGCTTGGCGGGCTGAACGGTTCCGGCCTTCGCCTCGACGACGCCGAGGTAGGAGGCCTTCGATCCGGTGCGTCGCAGGATGTCCTCCGCCGTCAACGCCTGGAAGCGCGTCGCGTCCACGTCCGCCGTCATGGCGACCGCTCGATCCCAGGCGCCTTCCTGAGCGCGCGAACTGGCGGTCCAGAGCCAGCCGTCGAGGCAGAGATCCATGTCGATCTCGCCGCTCTCCTGCAGTCGCTCGAGCTCCGCAATGGAGTCGGCCGTATCCGCGCAGAGCTGTCGCGCCTCGTCGATCCCCACGACGGCGCCCAGCCGGTCGAGCTCGGCAAACCACGAATGGACCTGGCCGCCGTTGCGACCCGACGCTCCCGAGCCGCAGATGCCGGCTTCGAGCACCACCACGCTCTTCTCCGGCGCGAGCTCGCGGATCCGCAGCGCGGTCCAGAGCCCGGTGTAGCCGCCCCCGACGATGGCCACGTCGGCGCGCTCCTTGCCCTGCAGCGGTCGAGTCGCCGCGCTCGCATCGATCTCTTGCAGCCAGAAGGACCGGTCGGCGGGCGCCGCGATGGCGGGCTGGCGGAGGCGGATCGTGGACATGTCGGGCATCCTGGACGGCGGTGGGGAGGATCGGCGGGCTCGGTCGCGTAGCCCCGTCCCAACGTGAGGAAGAGATGGCGGGCCCCCAGCGCCGCGCAGATGTCCGCGGCGTGGCGGAAGCGGTCCACGCTCCGGCCGCAGGGATTCCCATCGCCGGAGGAGATGTCGGTGGGGTGAAGCACCTGATCGGGCGTGAAACGCTACTACAAGCGGGTCGCCTACTGACCTCGGGGCCGGCGATGTCGTCGTTCACCTTCGCGGCCGTGGGGGACAACTGCATCGACCGCTTC
>CAXTBR010000083.1:0-7148 GCA_964242785.1 uncultured Lichenihabitans sp.
AGCCGTAGCCATAGCCGCCGTAGCCGTAACCATAGCCGCCGTAGCCGTAGCCATAGCCGCCGTAGCCGTAACCATAGCCGCCGTAGCCGTAACCATAGCCGCCGTAGCCGTAGCCATAGCCGCCGTAGCCGTAACCATAGCCGCCGTAGCCGTAGCCATAACCGCCGTAGCCGTAGCCGTAGCCGCCGTAGCTATAACCGCCGTAGCCGTAATCACCGTAGCCGTAGCCACCGTAGCCGTAGCTGTAACCACCGTAGCCGTAGCTGTAACCACCGTAGCCGTAGCTGCCGTAGCCATAACCACCGTAGCTGCCGTAGCTGCCATAGCCGTAGCTGCCGTAGGAGTCGTAACCCGCCATATCAGTTCCCTACCTTTGAGCCAGTCCCGTTCAGACTGTTCCGATGTTCACCATTCCCGACACATCCGCAAGATATGTCATGCCCTGCGACAGGATCGGCGAATATCGCCGCGGCGACAAGACTGTGCTCAAGTTTTGTCTCCATCATCCCTAGGGATTGGTGATCGTGTGGCCGATGCGGCACAGGCGTGGACCCACCCCGCTCGCCGAACGCGCGGCGTGCCGTCATCGTTCCTGCCCCGCCTGCTCGAACATCGAATGCAGGGGCGCCAGGATATAGTCGATGGCGCGGCGGCTCTCGGTCTGGATCTCGACCGTCACGGTCATGCCGGGCGCGAGCGGCAGCAGTCGGCCGCCCACCTTCAACCCCGGCTGGTCCGGCACCACGGTCACGGGGAAGACGAGGTCGGTCGTCTGCTGGGCCGCGCTGGTGGCCGACATGGCGCCGTCGGCGCTCGGCGGGGTCGAGCCGTTGGACTGCTGCTGCTGGGCCTGCTTGCCGGGCAGGGCGTCGGCCGCCAGCCGCGTCACCACCCCCGAGATCGTGCCGTAGCGGGTGTAGGGAAAGGTGTCGACCTTGACGGTCGCGGCCTGGCCGACCTGGACGAAGCCGGCGTCGCTGTTGAGGATGTAGGCCTCGATTTCGAGCGGGGTGCCGTCGGGCACGATCTGCATCACCTGCTGGCCCGTGGTCACCACCTGCCCGACCGTGGTCACGGCCGTGGCCTGCACGGTGCCGCCGATGGGCGACAGCAGCGTCATGTGGGACAGCGTCTCGTCGGCCTTGGCGAGGTCCTGCGTGAACTGGTCGACCTGCTGCTGCGCCTGCACCAGCGACGTCGTGTTGGCCGTGACGGAGCCCTGTCGCGTCAGCGCGATCCTGCTGTCGATCACGGGGATCGCGGCCTCGGCCTGGGCGAGGCTGCCCTGGAGGTTGACGAGCTGGAGCTGCGCGGTCTGCAACTGCTGCTCCTGCTCCAGCACCGTGACGCGGCTGTCCCAACCGTTCTTGAACAGCGCGTTGCGCATGCCGAGGTGTTCCTCGATCAGCTTGATCACGTTCCGCTGCGGGCCGATGTTGGCCCGGTACTTGTCGCGGTCCGCCACCGTCGCGACCTTCTGGGCTTCGAGGTTGGCGAGGGTCGCGGCGAGGCTCGACAGGTCGCTGCGGGTCGCCTGCGCCTCCCGCTCCACCACGGCGGCGGGCAGGTCGGAGGGCCAGTCGACCTTGGGATCCGCGTCGACGGGCGCGCGGCCGACCGCCGCGATCTCGGCCTGCCGCCGCGCCACCTCGGCGCGGGCGTTGAACAGCCTGTCGCGCGCCACCGTGCGCTCCGCCTGGGCCGCCGTCGGGTCGAGCTCGATCAGCACGGCGCCGGCCTTCACCTTGTCGCCGTCCTTCACCCTGATGGCGCGCACCTCGCCCGACTGGATCGGCTGCACGACCTTGGTGCGGCCCGACACCTGCACCTTGCCGGTGGCATCCGCGTAGACGTCGAGGTGGCCGAACCAGGACCAGGCGAGGGCCGTCGCCACCAGCCCGCAGAGCAGGTAGATCAGCGCCACCCGGACCGGCGAGGCCGGCGCCTCCAGGATCTCCAGCGCGCCGGGCAGGAACTCGCGGTCTCCCACGGCGCGCCCGGGCTTCACCGGGGCCCAAAGCTCGTCGAGGTCGATGACCGGCCGCGCCGCGTGCCTCATCCGCACCGGCCGGCCGGCCTCGGCCGCGCCGGGCCGCACGCCCCGCCCGCCGCGCCGCAGGGCCCCGCCGGAGGGCGCGACCTCCAGCGCCCGCCCGGCCGGGGCGGCCTCGACGTCGAAGCCACCCCGGCGGTCCGCCGGCCCGGCACCCCGCGCCGCGCCTTCGGGCCGCGACCCGCGCCTCGCGCCCCGCCGCGGGGGCGCGGCCGCGTCGGATCCGTCCAGGACAAGGCCGCCGACGAGGCCGGCCGGCGCCTCGGCGGGCGCCGCGGCGGGCACGGCCGGGGGAGCCTCTGCGGCCCCGGCGGCGGCCGTGCCGGCGTGCGGCGTCCTCACGCGCTCACCTGATCGGTCTGGAGCGCCCACAGCCGCGCGTAGAGCCCGTCGCGCCGCCGGATGAGCTCGTCGTGGGTGCCGATCTCCACCACCTCGCCCCGGGTCATGCCGACGATGCGGTCGCAGTGGCGCACGGCCGCGAGGCGGTGCGCGATGACGATCACGGTGCGGCCGCGCGCGATGCGGTCCATGTTCTGGCGGATGATGCGCTCGCTCTCGTAGTCGAGGGCGCTCGTCGCCTCGTCGAGGATCAGGATGCGGGGATCGGTGGCGAGGGCGCGCGCGATGGCGATGCGCTGGCGCTGGCCGCCCGACAGGTTGGCCCCCCGCTCCTCGATGGTGGTGTCGTAGCCCTGGGGCAGCCTGGCGATGAACTCGTCGGCCCCGGCGAGCTTCGCCACCCGCACGACGCCCGCCCGCGACAGGGACGGGTTCGCCAGCGCGATGTTCTCGTGCACCGTCTGGTTGAACAGGAAGTTCTCCTGCAGCACCACGCCGAGCTGGCGCCGCAGCCAGGTCGGGTCGACCCCGGCGATGTCGACGCCGTCGACCAGGATGTCGCCCGCCGTCGGGGCGTGGAAGCGCTGCACGAGCTTCGTCAGCGTCGACTTGCCGGAGCCCGACGGCCCGACGATGCCGATCACCTCGCCGGGCGCGATGTCGAGGCTGATCCGGCGCAGCGCCTCGGGCAGCTCGGGCCGGTAGCGGAACGACACGTCCCGCAGCCGGATCGCCCCCTGCGGGGCCGGCAGGGCCTGGACGGCGGGGGGCTGCTGCTCCACCGGCGCGTCGAGGATGTCGGCCAGGTGTTCGAGCGACACCTGCACCTCCTGGAAGCCCTGGTAGAGCTGGGCGCTGCGCAGGATCGGCTGCGTCACGCGCTGGCCGATCATCGAGAAAGCGATGAGGCCGCCCACCGTCATGCTGCCCGAGATGACGAGCTGCGTGCCGAAGAACAGGATCAGCGCGGTCTGCAGGTTGGTGACGAAGGAGATGCTGGTCTGGGTGAGGGTGCCCAGCATGCCCGAGCGGAAGCCGGCCTTGACGTAGGCCGACAGGCGCTCCTCCCACAGCTTCTGGAAGATGGGCTCGACCGCCGAGGCCTTGATGGTCTGGATGCCGACGACCGTCTCGACGAGCAACTGCTGGGCCTTCGACCAGCGGCGGAACTTGTCCTTGAGCCGGCGCCGGTAGGCCGGCTTCACGGCGAGGCTGATGCCGAAATAGACGGGGATCAGCAGCAGGATCACCAGCGTCAGCCCCGGCGAGTAGAGCATCAGGACGCCGAGGTAGATGAACAGGAACAGGAGGTCGACGACCGAGGTCAGGCTCTGGTCCGTGAGGAAGCGCCGCACGGTCTCGATCTCGCGGGCGCGCGTCACGATGATGCCGGCCGGGCGGCGCTCGAAATAGGAGATCGGCAGGCGGATCAGGTGGGCGTAGAGCTTGGCGCCGAGCTCGACGTCGATGCGGTTCGAGGTGTGGTTGAGCACGTAGGCCCGCAGGTACTTCAGCAGCCCCGAGAAGATCGAGATCAGCACCATGGCGGCGATGACCACCACCAGCGTCGAATAGCTCTTCGACACCAGGACCTTGTCGACGACGAGCTGGAACACCAGCGGGGTCGCGAGCGCCAGCAGGTTGATGAAGAAGGACGCCACCAGGACGTGGACGAGCGGCTTGCGGTAGCGCCGGATGGCCGGCACGAACCAGGCGAGACCGAACTTGAGCTGCTCGGTCGACAGCTCGGCGCCCTTGCCGATCAGGATCACGTCGCGGTCGAGGCGCTCCAGGACCTCCTCGACCGAGAGCTGGAGCTGCCGCCGCGTCACGGGGTCGATGACGCGGTGGAGGCCCGGCTCGGTCTCCATGCCGAACACCGCCCAGGTCCCGTCCTTCACCTTGACGATGGCCGGCACGGGGATCGACCGCATGCGCTTGGCGCCGGGGTCGCGGACCACGCGGGCCTTGAGGCCCACCCCGATCGCCGCGCGGGCGAGGTCATCGGCCGTCGGCGGCACGTCGCCGAGGCCGGAGCGGTGGGACAGTTGGGCCGCGGACGCGAGGACGCCGTGATGGCTGGCGAGCTGCGCCACGGCCATGAACCCCCCGCCGAAGAGCGGGATGGCGTCGAGATCCGACATGGGTGCGTTCAAGACACCGGCCTCAATAGTCCCTCGCGGTGGATGAGAATGCGGTATCGACAGGGTCGCCCGGTGGCAAGGGCGGGCGGCGTTACAAATCGTCAATGGGCAGTGTGACAGGAGACGGTGAACGCCCGCCGAACGGCGGTCGTGTCCCGGTTCGAGAGGGGTCGGCGCCGGAGGGCCTGGGGGGCACGCCTCCGGTCCGCTCGACGCCGACCGCTCCCGCTCCCGCGCCGACCCGCATGAACCCGCGCCGGCGCCGCTGGATTCGCCTATAGTGATGCGAAGAGCGAGATGGGGTGAGGACGCCGATGTACGTCGAAGGAGGAGGATGGAGGCCGTCGTGGGAGCCGCCACCGCGCCGGCCCCGGCTGACGAGGCAGCAGGAGCGGATCATCCTGTGGTTCGTCGTCCTCAACGCGTTCCTGCTGCTGATCGCACCGATCGGCGGCGCGACGGTGGTCCAGGCCGTGGCCGCGCTGCTGGCGGGTCGCTAAGCAGGTTCTCGCGAACCTGCTCACACTTGAAAGATTGAGCAGCGTTGATTTCGCTTCGAAAAAGCGAAATCAACCGTGGCTTCAGCCACGCAAGGCTGCTTAGGTCTCGACCCTGGTGACATCGCGCCTTCCATGCGCCCCCGGCTTCCCCGGCTTCGCGAGCGACCGGATTCACACATCTCGGCGGCTGGGAGGTGTGAATCCGGTCGGCATCGCGAGGGGGAGTGGCCGCGGGTCTCCGCCTGGGCTATGCGGAGCCCCGATGGCGGCCTCGTCGGCGCCCCGGCCCCGACGCCCTCGGGCCGCGACCGCGCGAAGGTGGACCTTGAAAGAACATATCGACAGCCTGCGCTCGCTGCGCGACTTCCTGGTCGAGGACCGGCGCAACCTCGTCACCACGATCCTGGCCGACCCGCACGCCTCCGGCGAGTCGGCGGGCGACTTCATGAACCTCCAGCAGTTCATCGACGTCGTCGAGCGCGCCATCGGCCACGAGCAGAGCCTGGAGCGCCCGCAGGGCTCTTGGCCGCCGAAGCCGCCCGGCGGCGGCAAGGGCGGACCGCCGCGGACGTGACGGGGGCACCGTCGAGCCCGATCTCCCCTCACGTCGCCGCGACGGCGCGCTCCAGTTCGGCGCCGCATCGTCGCGGAACCGGCATCGCCCTCAGGACGGCTTGCGCGCCACGATGAACAGCCGCGGGAAGGCGAGCAGGCGGCACCCGTCCGCCCGGGGAGGATAGGCGCCCTCGACCGCGGCCTCGTAGGCGGCGAGGAAGCCGGACCTGAGGTCGGGCGCCAGGGGATCGACGAAGGGTCGGAGCCCCGTGGCCCTCACCCAGTCGACGATGGCGGCGGCCGAGGCCATGCGGTGCCGGTAGGTCGTGCGCCACAGGTCGACCTCGGCCGCGAGGGGCGCGAGGAGGTCGTAGTAAGCCTCCGCCGACAGCATCCGGCCGAGCCGGCCCGCGACGGCTGGATCGCCGACGGCCGAGGCCCAGGGGCCGGCGCCCGCGACCTCGCGCATCAGGCGATGCGAGGGCTCGGCGAGGTTGTCGGGCATCTGCAGGGCCAGCACGCCGCCGGGCGCCAGCAGGCCGAACAGCCGGGGCAGCAGCGCCGGATGGTCCGGCACCCACTGCAGGACGGCGTTGGCGTAGAGGAGGTCCGGCGCGCGATCCGGCACCCAGGTCGCGGCGTCGGCCCTGGCGAAGGTGACGCCGGGGAGCCGCCGCCGCGCGCTGTCCAGCATGGCGTCCGACGTGTCGAGCCCGACCACCTCGGCCTCGGGGAAGCGCCGGACGATCAGGGCGGTGGAGTTGCCCGGCCCGCAGCCGAGGTCAAAGGCGAGCCGGGGCGCGTCGAGCGGCACGCGGGCGAGGAGTTCGGCCGCGGGGCGCGTCCGCTCGTCCTCGAACCGGGCGTAGAGGGCGGGGTCCCAGTCGGCCACGGGACGTCCATCGCTCAGGCGCGCGCCATGATGGCCCGGGCGCGGCTGCAATAGGCGCGGTTGGCGGCGTTCATGTGGGTCGACAGGTGGCCCGACTGGTAGCGCATCAGCGCCCCGCAGGTGTCGCCGCCCGCGGCCTTGTAGGCCTGCCCCAGGATCTTCATGCCGTAGCGCAGGTTGGTGTCGGCCACGAAGAGCCCCATCGCGGCCCCGCCGAAGCCCGCCGCGCGGGCCGTGCCGTATTTGATCTGCATCAGGCCCAGCGCGCCGTGGTTCGAGGCCCGGGCGTTGCCGCGGCTCTCGATCTGCACCACGGCCTGGGCGAGCTTGAGCGGCACGCCGTTGGCCTCGGCGTGCCGCGCCAGCAGCTCCGCCACCGTGCCGGAGGCGGCCTCGCGCGGGCCGCCCGCGGGTTCCGCCGGCGGCGGGCCGGGCGTGCGCGACGCCTCCTCCCGGTTGCCGCCCGCGGTCTTCTCGGCCGCCGGGGCCGGCGCCTCGTAGGTGGCCTGGGCCTCGGCCACCCTGCGCTCCTCGGGCGTGGCAGGCGGGGGCACGGAGGCCGCCGTCTGCGGCGCGGGCGGCGCCTGCGGGGGTTCGGGAACCGTCGGCTTCAGGGCCGCGACCTCCTCACGGCCGGCCTTTTCATGGGCTGCCTCCCGAGG
>CAXTBR010000083.1:7158-20058 GCA_964242785.1 uncultured Lichenihabitans sp.
GGCGGCGGGGGAGCCGCGGCGGGCGGGGCTGCGGGCTTCAGGCCCTCGGAAGCGTCCTTCAGCTCCGGCGAGAACGTCGCCCTGCTCTCGGCCTGGGCCAGGGACACCGAGGCCAGCAGGGCCCCGGCGGCGAAGACGGCACGCGACATCGACGGCAAGCTGCTTCCTCCATGACCGGTTCGTCCGTGGCGTCAGAGCGATGTCCAAATGCGTCGATTTCCGGGCCGGGGCACTCCCGGAGGTGTTGAAGGCCGATGAACGGCGCGGCCGCCGGATCATTTCTCGTCATCTGTGTGGTTTTCGACACAGCCGGGACCGCGATGTTGGCGAGTGCTGGAAAGAGCCGCCACATCGCCGCGTGGCGACCTCCCCCGTCCCAACAAAAGCCCGCTTTGATCCGGATGGACCGGGCGCCGCTCCATCTCAGGAGCGGCGGCGCGGGCCCCGGTTAGGCCGGCGTTCACGATGGCTGACGCAGGGTGGATCCGCGGCGAGGTGGCGCCCGGCGCCGCGCCGCGAGGAGACGAGAATGATGAAGACTTCCGCCGCCGTCGGCGCCGCCCTGCTGTCGGCCCTGGCCCTCGCGGGCTGCAGCACACCGCAGGACTACAACGCCGCGCGCGGCGCCGTGATCGGCGGCAGCACCGGCGCCATCATCGGCGGGCTCGCCACGGGCCGCCCGGCCGGCGCGCTGGCCGGCGCCGCCATCGGCGCCGGGAGCGGGGCCGTTCTGGGGGCGGCCGCGACGCCGCGGCGCTTCGCGCCGCCGCCCATCGAGGGCTACGAGCCGCCGCCCCGCGCCTGCGCGCGCTACGGCGACGACGGCTACGGCGGGCGCGTGTGCCTCAAGCTCGCGGGCTACCGGAACATGCCGCCGCCGAACTATTGAGCGGGGTGATGGCTCGGCCCGCCTTCGCGCCGGACAGCGCGCTCGCGGCCGCGGTCCGGCCCTCGCCCAACCACGGCGAACGGCTCGGGGCGGGCAGGGCCGACGGCATCGTCCTGCACTATACCGGCATGCGGGACGGGCCCTCCGCCCTGGCCTGGCTCCGCGAGCCGGCGTCGCAGGTCTCGTGCCACTACGTGGTCGAGGAGGACGGCGGCATCGTCCAGCTCGTGCCCGAGGCGCGGCGCGCCTGGCACGCCGGCCGCTCCTCCTGGGCGGGCGAATCGGACCTGAACTCCGCCACGGTGGGGATCGAGATCGTCAACGGCGGCCACGACTTCGGCCTGCCGCCCTTCCCCGACCGTCAGGTCGCGGCCGTGGCCGCGCTCTGCCGGGACGTGATGGACCGGCGCGGCGTCGCGCGCCATCGCGTGCTGGCCCATTCCGACGTCGCGCCTGGCCGCAAGCGCGACCCCGGCGAGCTGTTCCCTTGGGGCGTCCTCGCCGAGGCGGGCGTGGGCCTGTGGGTGCCGCCCTCGGACGACCCGGCCGAGGCGGACGACATCGGCCGCGTCGCGCTGGCGGCGTTCCAGGCCGGCCTCGGCCGCTACGGCTACGGGCTCGCGGCCGACGGGGTCGACGACGAGGCGAGCCGCATCGTGGTGGCGGCCTTCCAGCGCCGGTTCCGGCCGGCGCGGATCCACGGCCTCGCCGACCCCGGCACGCGCGACACGCTCGCGCGGCTGCTGGCGCTGAGGTTCGGTCCCGGCGTGTGAGGGGTCGCGCCCCGAGCCGGCCGCGCGTGATCCGCACGGCTACCCTTCGGCGCCCCGGACCATTATATGCAGGGCATGCTGCAACTGCCCGCTTCAGGCTTCGCCGCCGCCGAACCCGCGCCGCTGGTGGACCCCTTCGGGCGGGCCATCACCTATCTGCGCGTGTCGGTGACGGACCGCTGCGATTTCCGATGCGTCTACTGCATGTCGGAGCGGATGCAGTTCCTGCCGAAGCGGGACCTTCTGACGCTGGAGGAGCTCGACCGGCTCTGCACGGCCTTCGTCGCGCGCGGCACCCGCAAGCTGCGCATCACCGGCGGCGAGCCCCTGGTGCGGCGCGACATCATGGGTCTGTTCCGCGGCCTCTCGCGCCACCTCGCCTCCGGCGCCCTCCACGAGCTGACGCTGACCACCAACGGCTCGCAACTGGCGCGCTTCGCCGACGAGCTCGCCGACTGCGGCGTGCGGCGGGTCAACGTGTCGCTGGACACGCTCGACCCCGCCAAGTTCGGCGTGATCACCCGCTGGGGCGACTTCGACCGGGTCGCCGAGGGCTTGGCGGCGGCGCGGCGCGCCGGCCTCCGGGTGAAGCTCAACGCCGTGGCGCTGAAGGGCGTCAACGAGGACGAGCTGCCCGACATGGTGGCCTGGGCGCACGACCGCGGCATGGAGATCACCTTCATCGAGGTGATGCCGCTCGGCGAGGAGGGCGGCGACCGCGCCGACCAGTTCGTGTCGCTGGAGGAGGTGCGCCGGCGCCTCGGCGAGCGCTTCACCCTGGAGCCCCTGTCGGTGTCGACCGGCGGGCCCGCGCGCTACGCGCGGGTGGCCGAGACGGGCGGGCGCGTCGGCTTCATCACGCCGCTGACCCACAATTTTTGCGAGAGCTGCAACCGCGTGCGCGTCACCTGCACGGGCACGCTCTACATGTGCCTCGGCCGGAACGACGCCGCCGACCTCCGCGCCGCCCTCCGCTCGCCGGATCCCGAGGCGATGCTCGACGCCGCCATCGCCGAAGCCGTCTCCCGCAAGCCCAAGGGCCACGACTTCGTGGCCGACCGCCTCGCCGCCAAGCCCCGCGTCGGCCGCATGATGAGCGTCACGGGGGGATAGGCCCTCATCCGCACGCCATCGGCGCCGCGACCTCCTCCACGTCCGGGTCGGCGGCGCGGTGACTGCGAAGAGGGCATCGTCGGGGCGACTTTCGTAGCAGACGATCCCGTCGCATGCGGTGCGGATCGCCTCCCGCACCGTGCCGCGCGGCGGGGCCGCCGGAGGTGAAGGAGACCGATGTCATCTCAGGGCCGCGTCGAAGCTCTGGCACGGATCGTGCTCGGACCATCGCGGCCGCAGCGACGCGGCCGACGTTCGTCCCGCACGCCGGGTCGTGCCCACGCCGACGTGGGCGACCCGTGCCTCCACCCTTCCGCCGACGGTCGGGGTCGAGCCTCCTGGAGCGCGAAATGGCAGTTGGAACCGCCGCCGGTAAGGCCACCCGCATCGAGTTGTTCAGCCTGAAGACGCCGCAGATGCGCGCCTTCCACCTCACCTGGATCGCCTTCTTCGTCTGCTTCTTCGCGTGGTTCGCGACGGCGCCGCTGATGCCGATCATCGCCAAGGACCTGTCGCTCTCGAAGGACCAAGTCTACAACATCACCATCGCGGGCGTGTTCGCCACCGTGCTGGCCCGCGCCTTCATCGGCCCCCTGTGCGACAGATACGGCCCGCGCCTCACCTATACGGTGCTGCTGGCCTTCGGAGCCCTGCCGGTGTTCGGCGTCGCCTTCGCCTGGGACTACACGTCCTTCTTCGTGTTCCGCCTGCTGATCGGCGTGATCGGGGCGAGCTTCGTCATCACCCAGTTCCACACCTCCGTGATGTTCGCGCCGAACGTCGTGGGCACCGCCAACGCCACGGTCGGGGGCTGGGGCAACGCCGGCGGCGGCGTCACGCAGAGCATCATGCCGCTCCTGTTCAGCGGCCTCGCGGCCTACGGCCTGAGCCAGACGATGAGCTGGCGCTCCGCCATGATCCTCCCCGGCCTCCTGATGCTGGTCGTCGCCGTCCTCTACTGGAGCTTCGCGCAGGACACGCCCGCCGGCGACATCCCCGAGCTGCGCCGCCAGGGCATCTCGGTCGACAGCGGCAAGAAGGGCGGTTGGGACGTCATGAGGACGGCGGCGCGCAACTACCGCGTCTGGCTGCTCGCCGCCTGCTACGGCGCCTCCTTCGGCGTCGAGCTCTTCGTCCACTCCATCGCGGTCACGTATTTCTTCACCCGATATCAGATGACGGTGGAGAACGCCGGCTACGCGGTCGGCGCCTTCGGCCTGCTCGCCCTCTTCGCCCGCGCGGTCGGCGGCCTGCTGTCGGACCGGGTCGCCAGGAGCAAGGGCCTCGACGGCCGCACCTGGCTGCTGTTCGCCATGATGATGGGCGAGGGTGTCTTCCTCATCGGCTTCTCGCAGTCCGACACGGTCACCCTGGCGGTGGTGTTCCTCCTGACCTTCGGCCTGTTCACCCACATGGCCTGCGGCTCGCTCTACGCGCTCGTGCCCTTCGTCGACCGCAAGGTCCTGGGCGGCGTCACGGGCATCATCGGAGCCGGCGGCAACGTCGGCGGCGTGCTGGCGGGCTTCCTGGCCCGCGGCACCGGCAGCGTCCAGGAGACGTTCCTCATCCTGGGCATCGCGGCCGTGGTCTGCGCCTGCGGGTCGGCCGTCATCCGCTTCTCGCTGGCCCACAAAGCGGCCGAGCAGGCGCTCTACGACGAAGCCCTCGCCCAGCGCCTCGCGACCTCCGCCAACGCCGCGGGCGTCGTCGCGGCGGCGTGACGGCGCCGTCCCGCGCGATCCTCACCGTCGGCCGCCGCGGTCCATCGACCGCGGCGGCCCTCTCTCGGGCCGGAACGTCGCTCCGGTCCCTGGCGTTGCCTGTCGCCTCTCGCCCGAAGCTGAGACCGACATGCCTCGACCGATCCCGACGCGTCCCCGCCCCCTCCGCTCCCTCCTGGGGGCCACGGCCCTCGCGGCCTCGCTGACGGCGGCCTCCGCCGCACAGCCGCCGGCCCAGGCCCCCAAGGCGGCCGCGGGCACGGCGGCGCCGGGCGCCAGGCTGGAGAGGGTCGCGAGCTTCGACCACCAGGTGACGGGCGTGGCCGTCAGCGAGGACGGCCGCATCTTCGTCAACTTCCCGCGCTGGTTCGAGGATTCGCCCATCTCGCTGGCCGAGCTCACTCAGGACGGCAAGCTGCACCCCTATCCCGACGCGGAGTGGAACCGCTACCGCAACGCCGATCCCCGATCGCCGGGCGACCACTTCGTCTGCGTCCAGGCCGAGACGGCCGACGGCCGCGGCCACCTGTGGGTCGTCGACCCCGCCGCACCGGCGACGGGTTTCATCGTGCCGGGCGGCCCCAAGCTGGTCGAGATCGACCTCAAGACCGATCACGTGGTCCGCACCTACGCGTTCGGCGGCGACGTCGCCCCGCAGGGCAGCTACCTCAACGACGTGCGCCTGTCGCCCGACGGCCGCACCGCCTACATGACGGACAGCGGCGCCCAGGGCGCCCTGGTGGTGCTCGACACGGAGAGCGGCAAGGCCCGCCGCCTGCTCGACGGCGACGGTCCGACCCAGGTGGACAAGAGCGTCAAGGTCACGGTCGGCGGCAAGGCGATCCGCACCGCCGACGGCCGCGGCGTCGAATTCGCCGCCGACTCGATCTCGCTCGACCCCCAGGGCGAGTACCTCTATTTCCAGCCCCTCACGGCCAAGACCCTGTATCGCATCGCCACCACGGCGCTGACCGACGCGGGCCTCACGCCCGCCCAGGTCACCGCCAAGGTCGAGACCGTGTCGGCGAGCGAGCCCAACGACGGGCTGTGGCAGGACAAGACCGGCCGGCTCTACTTCTCGGCGGTGCAGAAGGATGCGATCGAGATCCAGGAGCCGGGCGCCCGGGAGCGCTGCCCGCTGGTCCACGATCCGCGCCTGGTCTGGCCCGACACCTTCGCGCAGGGGCCGGACGGCACGATCTACGTGACCAACTCGGCCATCCACAACTCGCCCCGCTACAATCCGCAGGGCTGGACCCAGCGCACCTTCAACCTGTGGAAGATCGTGCCGGCCCGAAAGGGCGACATCGCCGCGAACCCGGCCTTCGACAGGTGATGTCGATTTCGGTCTCAAGAGGCCCTCGGCCTTTTCTCGGGTTTCAGGGCAGAGCCCCATAGGCACTCATTGAGGCGGAGAAATACCCCATCCTCCCTCATCCTGAGCAGGGCGCGGAGCGCCCGTGTCGTCCTTCGACAGGCTCAGGATGAGGGGACGCAGGCGCCCTCCGCGCAGGAGCGTCCCGCTTGTGCGTCCTTCGACACGGGTCCTTCGGACCCTTGCTCAGACGAGGGAGGGTGGGGGGAAAACAGGGTTTTTACTGCAATCTGAGTGCCTATGGGGCTCCGCCCCAAACCCCGCCAAAGGGCCAGCCCTTTGGAAACCGACCGAGAGAGCCGCCACGATGACGGCTGCTTCAGCCCTTGGCGCCGTCGAGTTCCTCCCGCACCGGTGCATGGTTCAGCAACGCCACCAGCGAGGTGCCGCCGATCGCGTTGCCCACGAAGGTCGGCAGGAAGAACTGGGCGACATAGTCGCCGAGGCTCGCCTGCCCGGTCACCACCATATAGGCCGCCTCGGACGAGCCGGCGATCAGGTGGGAGAAGTGCCCCACGGACACGAGGTAGGTGATGATGACGATCAGCAGCAGCCGGGACTGACCGGCGCTGGGCAGCAGCCACACCATCAGGGCGATGAGCCAGCCGGACAGGATGGCCTTGATGGCCATGGGCCAGAACGCGACCTCGAGGCTCTCCCGGCCCACCTCCGTCAGCGTCCGCGTCATCTCCTCCGTGAAGAGGTGCGGCACGGTCAGGAGCGCGGCGAAGATGAAGGTGCCGGCGACGTTGGCCGCGAGCACCACTGCCCACAGCCGCAGCATCTTCAGCAGTGAGCCCAGGCTGCGCTCCGTCAGCACGGGCAGCACGGCCGTGATGGTGCTCTCGGTGAAGAGCTGCTGGCGGCCCAGGACCACGATGAGGAAGCCGGTCGTGTAGCCGAAGCTCGCCACCAGGATGCGCCAGGGCGCGTCCGGCAGGTGCGAGCGGATGGTCGCCAGCATCAGGAAGGAGAAACCCATCGACAGCCCGGCCGCCAGGCCCGACCAGGACAGCGCCGAGATGGAGCGCTTCAGCTCCCGCTCGCCGTCCTGCCGGATGATGTCGTGGATCATCACGGGCTCGGGCGGCGCCGCGATGGCGGTCTGAAAGGTGTCCTGAAGCCGCTCGGCCCGCTCCTGCGCCGTCGTGTCCTGCCGGTCCATCATGCCTCGGGTGCGGGGAGATCGGGCGTGGAGCCCGGAAAGCGAGAAGGCCCGCCTCGCGGCGGGCCTTCCATCATGGGTGTCGGGGCGGGGACGATCAGTCGTTCTGGATGTAGGTGATCTTGCCGTCCATCTGCTTCTTCCAGGTGTACATGACGTAGCCGGCCTGCTTCAGGTCGCCCTTCTTGTCGTAGCTGAGGTCGCCGATGACGGTGTGGAACGTCATGCCGTCGTGCATCTTGTCGGCCATCTTGTGCGGGTCGACCGATTTCGCGGCCTCGGCCGCCTGGGCCATCACCTGCACGGCGGCGTAGCTGTAGAGCGTGTAGGCCTGGGGATCGAAGTTCTTGGCGGCGAACTCCTTCACCACCTCGGCGGCGGACGGGTTCTTGCGCGGGTCCGGCCCGAAGGTCATCAGCGTGCCCTCGGCGCCGGGGCCCGCGATGGAGGCGAACTCGTTGTCCGTGATGCCGTCGCCCGACATCATCGGCGCTTTGATGCCCTGGTCGGTCATCTGGCGGCGGATCAGGCCGCCCTCGGGGTGCAGGCCGCCCCAGTAGACCACGTCGGCGCCGGCCGCCTTGATCTTGGACACGACGGCCGAATAGTCCTTCTCGCCCGCGTTCACGCCCTCGTGCAGCGCCGGCTTCACGCCGGCCTTGGCGAGGTTGGCCAGGGTGGCGTCCGCCAGGCCCTTGCCGTAGGTGGTCTTGTCGTCGAGGACGGCGATCTTCTTGCCCTTGAAGTGCTGCTCGATGTACTTGGCCGCCACGGCGCCCTGCTGGTCGTCGCGGCCGCAGGTGCGGAACACGTCCCACTTGCCCTTCTCGGTCAGCGTCGGGTTGGTCGCGGCCGGCGTGATCACCAGCATGCTGTTCTCGAGATAGACGTCGGAGGCCGGGATCGTCACGCCCGAGTTGAAGTGCCCGACCACGTATTTGACGCCGTCGCCCACGAATTTGTTGGCGACCGACACGCCCTGCTTGGGATCGGAGACGTCGTCGCCCACCTCCAGCACGATCTTGTTGCCGAGGATGCCGCCCTTGGCGTTGAGGTCGTCCACGGCCTGCTGCGTGCCCATCTGGAGCTGGGCGCCGAAGGCGGCGTTGGGGCCGGTCAGGGGTCCTGCCACGCCCAGTTTGAAATCGTCGGCCTGGGCCGCGCCGGAGAAGGCGAGGCCCGCCGCCAGAACCACACCCGTCAATCCAATGGTTTTCACGTCTCTGTTCTCCCTGGCCTGAGATCACGGCTGTCTCGACCGTTCGGCCCGCGGCGGATTTGATGCGAATGTCTCGGCCGAGTCCAGCCGATATCCCGCGCCCCGTGCAGACCATGTCGGTCCGAAGCGCGATCCGGTTCAAGCAGGTTTCGTGCCGTCACCCGCCGGCATCGGACCACATCGCCGATAGCCCGTCCATGTTTTCCGATCGGGGCTCCCCGGCCGTTAACCCTAAGCCGGAGTTAAGATCGCGACTCGGATGATCGCTGTTAAAGCTTTCCTGCGACGGTGCCGGTCGGCGCGCGAGCGCGGCCGGCCCATCGCGAACGGCACCGCCCTTCCGGCGGCGGCGCCGGGGCAATCGGTTCGAGGACTGGGCATGGCAAGCGTTCACGGCGGCATCGGCGGCGCCAACACCGTCAGCTTCGCGCATCGGCTCGCCGGCTCGCCCCGCTTCAAGGCGTTGTTCCGCGACGGCATGGACCTCGTGGAGCAGGTCGCGGCCTACCTCGACGGCCCCGGCCGCGACGAGGCCAAGGACCTCCCCCGCCCCGTGGCCATCGCCTACGCGGCCGAGAGCATGAGGCTCACCACCCGGCTGATGCAGGTCGCCTCCTGGCTGCTGGTCCAGCGCGCCGTGAACGAGGGCGACATGAGTCCGGACCAGGCCGAGGCCGAGAAGCACAAGGTGCGGCTCTGCGCCCAGGAGGTCGCCTCGGGTCCGAGCCTCTTCGCCCAGCTTCCGGCACCCCTCCAGGACCTCACGGCCCGCTCGCTCCGCCTCCAGAACCGCATCATCTACCTCGACCGCTCCATCCGCCTTCCGGCCGACGAGCCGCCGACCCCATCGGTCGGCCTCGCCAGCGAGTTCGACCGGCAGCGCGAGCGGATCCGCCAGGCCTTCGCCACCCGCTGAGGGCCCCCACGGCCATCATGCCAGCGGCGGCGCTCTTCCACCCTTTCACATCCCGAGCCTGTCGAAGGACGACACGGGCGCTCCGCGCCCTGCTCGGGATGAGGGACGTGGAGGGAAAAGGGTCGGCACAGGCCGCCGCTGGATCAGGGCTTCCATCTCTCTCGATCGAAGCCCTCATGCCCACGGGAGACCTTCGCGCCCTCAGCCCGATGTCGATTCCATCGACGACCAGCGGGTCGGCGGGTTCTTGTCGAGGTCGTTCAGGGTCTGGCGCAGGTGCCAGCCGAGGCTCGCCGTCAGCGTGAACCTCACGAAGTCGCGCGGAGGGTAGGGCCACGCCCCCGTGGCATGGAACAGGTGGATGCCGTCCGCCATCATCACGGCGTCGCCCTCGCGCAGGGTCTTGTCCCGGTAGATCGACACGATCGCCGGCCGCGACGGCTGGGGCAGGATCGGCAGTCGGGGGAACACCACGCGTGGGTCCGACGATCGCCGCCCGTGGACCGGGTGCCGGCCGCCCGCGAGCCGCGCGCGGGACGGTTTGCGGCGCAGGGTGACGAGCAACGGCCGGCCGCTCGCGGCGGCCCAGATGCGGCGGGCGCGGCGGTGCACCCGGGGCGCGACGGCGGCCGGCTCGGGCTCGGGCGCGCTCGGCACGGCCGCCGCCGGCTCGGGCCAGAGGCTGATGCGGAAGAAGTCGACGGCATCGTTGGCGGCGGCCTCGTGGACGAGCGACAAGACGGCGACCGCCGCGAGGCCGGCGACGGCGGCCCGGGCCGAACGGGACCTTTCGAGCAGAGCGTGCATGCCGGAGGACCTCGATGGGATGGGCCGACTCGGCGGCGGCTGACGCCCCGACCCGGCCCCTGAGCAGGATGTCGTGGGTTCGCCCACGACATCCTGCCGCTTCTTGTGGGAAGGATGAGCAGCCTCTCGCGGATCGATCCGCGAAAGGCTGCTTAGGCCCTAGCATCCCATCGGACGGCGCCCGACACGGCGGTCGACATAGGGTTAACGCGCTGCGCCCACGGCCCCGCTCAGGTCTCCACGATCCTCAGGCTCCCGACGTCGACGGCGCCGTCCTCGCCCGTGAAGGCAAGGTTCGCGCCGTGGCTCTGGACCTGGGACACGCCGAAGATCCGGTGCCGGCCCGTGTCGTAGAGCGTGAGGCGACCTTGGCGCTCGATCGCCAGGCGACGGTGCTCCGCGAAATAGGCGTAGCGCGACCCGTTCTGCGCCCCCGACGCATCGGGTCGGCCGAACTCGCCCGGCCACCAGTCGCCTCCCGCCCCGTCCGCCGCCGACGCGGACCCTGGGTCGCCCTGCCACTGCGACGGCCGGGAGCCGGACGGCGCGCCCCGCCCCGCGACGGATTGGGATGCGGCCGCCGCGAGGTCGGCGCAGGCCGCCGCCACCCTGGCCTTGAGGCCGGAGTTGAACATGTCGCCGATCTGCACCAGGCCGCCGCCCGACCACTGGCCCATGCCGCCGAGGTCGGGATGGGAGAACTGCGCCATCTGCCCGCCGCCGCGGGCGAGCGCGTCCCACAGCGCGCGCACCGCGCCCGCGCTGAGCCCGTGGTCGTGCGCCGCCTTCGCGAGGGCCTCGTCCCGATCCGCCATGGTCACTCCTCCTCGAAGCCTCCGCTCGACCGCGCATCTCCCTCGTGCCCGGCGTGCATCGCCGACCACGATCCATCCTGGCACCGGCGATCGCTCATCGATGACATGCCATCACCGTATGGGCTATGGCTGAGGCTGCCGACCCGGAGGTGCTGACCGCCCTCACGCGCCGGCGCGGAGGCCAGACGCAAAGGATGACATCGGCAACGGCCCCGAATCGAGCACGAGCCGGTGGGATCGCGCGACACGTCGCGCCGCCGATGGCCCACTTGTTGCGCCGTTCGGGCCATGAGTGTCGATCGCGCCGGACTCCGATGGCCGCGCCGTCCCCCGTCGGGGCGGCACTCTCGGGGTGGGTGCGATGAGTCCGCCGGCCCTCCTCCAGCTCGGCATCGCCAGCGCGATCTTCATCGCGGCCGCGAGCAGCGCGAAGGCCTGGGCGCTGTCCCCCGCGGCGTGGAAGATCGTGCTGACGATGGCGCTCTACACGGCCGGGAACCTGCTGATGCTGCGGCTCATCCGGCAGATCGGCATGGCGACGGCCTTCAGCATCTCGGCCGTGCTGCAACTCATCGCCGTCAACGTCGTCGCCATCGCGTTCTACGGGGAGAGTGTCGGCCGTGCGGAGGGCGTGGGCCTCGTCCTGGCCGTGGTGGCGGTCGCGCTGATCACGCTCGGGCCGCGCCTCGGCTGACCGCCGTCGGGAGATATTTCTCATGTATTGGATTCCAAAGGGCTCGCCCTTTGGCGGGGTTTGGGGCGAAGCCCCATCGGCACTCAGATTGCCGTAAAAACCCCACCCTCCCTCATCCTGAGCGAGGGTCCGAAGGACCCGTGTCGTCCTTCGACTGGCTCAGGATGAAGGGACGCAGGCGCCCTCCGCTCAGCAGCGTGCCGGGTGTGCGTCCTTCGACACAGCCCTTCGGGCCTGCTCAGGATGAGGGAGGATGGGGCATTTCTCGCCTCAATGAGTGCCGATGGGGCTCTGCCCTGACCGCAAAAGGCCGGGGGTCCTTTGAAACCGCACTGGGCAGCGTCGCGCGCGAGCAGCGCGTGACATAGGGCATGGCGACCCGGCCTCCGTCCGCGAAGCCGGGCTCGCCCGCCAGGACGGCGCGGACCTCGTCCAGCACGGCCTCGGCCTCGCGCGCCGGCAGCACGATGACGTAGCTGCGCGACCGCACGAGGTCGAGCACGCCCTCGGCCGTGACGGAGGCGGCCCAGGGCACGTCATGGCACTCGACCGGGCCGAAGGGCGGCCCGACCGGCGGGTCGCGGCTGCGGTCCTCCATGAAACCGATCCGGTGCAGGATCGCGCCGAGTGCGCGCATCCAGCTCTCCCCCTCGTCGCGGCAGTTCCACAGCAGGCCGAACCGGCCGCCGGGCTTGAGCACCCGCGCCACCTCCGGCACGGCCCGCACCGGGTCGACCCAGTGCCAAGCCTGAGCCACCAGGACGGCGTCGACCGAGCCGGCATCGAGCGGGATACGCTCGGCCGCGCCGTCGAGGACCACCACCTCCGGCAGGGCGAGGCGCAGCACGTCCCGCATGGCCTCGGCGGGCTCGACTGCCATGATGTCGAGAGGGTGGCCCGCGAGGGTCCGACGCGCGGCGAGCGCCCGCGTCAGCTTGCCGGTGCCGGCCCCGAGGTCCAGCACCCGAGCCGCGTCCGGCGGCAGCAGCCAGTCGAGGGCTGCGGCTGGATAGGACGGGCGACCGCGCTCGTAGGCCTCGGCGGCGGCACCGAACGAGCCGGCGTGCCGCCGCTTCGCGTCTTCAGCCTCCATCCCGTGCTCCCCATCCGCCGGCGTGCCGCCCGAGGCTCCGTCCTGGAACCCGCAACAGGCAGTGTCCCGTCTCATCGGGCGGTCAACGCCGACGCGATCGTGTGCGATCGACCGCCGGAGGCCGGCCTCGCCGCTCACGACCATCACCAAAGCGAGCGATTCCGATTTGGCCGAACCGCGGACCGCCGAGTTCAAACCGCCGCGCGGTCCGCCGCGGCCGCCGAAGCCTCCTCACCCCACTGATCGAGCGTTGGCACACATCACCGACGCTGGGCGTTGGCGCCCTTCTCCCCAGCGGGGAGAAGGTGCCCGGCAGGGCG
>CAXTBR010000084.1:0-19592 GCA_964242785.1 uncultured Lichenihabitans sp.
TGCCCACCATGCCGCGGCCCGGCTCGATGATGGTCTCCGGGATGCGGTTGCCGAAGTGCTTGCGCAGCGCCCGGAAGATCGCCTGCCCGTACTGCCGCACGGCCGGGACGTTCTTCAGGTACCTGGTGGGGAAGCCCCCGCCGAGGTTGACCATCTGCAGGGTGATCCCGCGCTCGGCGAGGTCCCGGAAGATGGCGGCGCTGGCCGCGAGCGCGCCGTCCCACATGCGCGGGTTGCGCTGCTGCGAGCCGACGTGGAACGACAGGCCGTAGGCCACGAGGCCGAGCCGGTGGGCGTGTTCGAGCACGCGGCCCGCCATGTCGGGCGCGCAGCCGAACTTGCGCGACAGCGGCCACTCGGCGCCCGAGCCGTCGCACAGGATGCGGCAGAACACGCGGGCGCCCGGCGCGGCGCGGGCGATCTTCTCGACCTCGGCCTCGCAGTCCACCGCGAAGAGCGACACGCCGTAGGCGTGGGCGCGGGCGACGTCGCGCTCCTTCTTGATGGTGTTGCCGAAGGAGATGCGGTCGGGCGTGGCGCCGGCGGCCAGCACCTGCTCGATCTCCACGACCGAGGCCGCGTCGAAGCAGGAGCCGAGCCGGGCCAGGAGGTCGAGCACCTCCGGGGCGGGGTTCGCCTTGACGGCGTAGAAGACGCGCGTGTCCGGCAGGGCCTTGGCGAAGGACGTGTAGTTGTCGCGCACGACGTCGAGGTCGAGGACCATGCAGGGCCCGTCTTCGGTGCGGCGGCGGAGGAAGTCGACGATACGGTCGGTCATGGCGGCATCCCTTTTGGCGCCGGGAGGCGCCGAAACTGACAGGAAAGGGTGCGGGGACACAGATCGTCGTTCGCCCGCGCGGTGGAAACGCGGGCGTGGACGGGACATGGCCAACCGCGACCGGCTCAGCGACGATCCACCCTGAGGTGGACCGGCGACGTGCCGATCATATGCTGCGCCGTAGGCTCGCCGCGGCCCGGCTCGCGCCGGTCCGTGATGAGCCATCGATTGGAAAGGGAGTTCCCCTTCCGCACGCCCGGCAAGAAAGACAAGCCTCTTCGGTACGCCGACCTTTGGAGGGTCGACAGAGACGAAAAAGCCCGGTCCGTCGTTGCTTTAAGTCGCGTCCCCCGCTTGAAACAGGGTTCGCCGGTTCGCCTCCGGCTGCCGGTTGGAACTGACGGTTCATCGGCCTCTTGTCCGATCCCCGCCAACCGACACACGACCACAGGCACGTGCGAAATTGGGCAAGGCTTAGATAGGCAGAACCGGGCTCCCGCACAAGCGTTTTTTCGGAGTTTTTTGGTCGCAGCCAGGGCGAGTCAAGCCTCGGAAAGCCTTCAGCAATTTTCGAAGGCGCGCGAGGCTTGCGCGGAGGTGTCCGCGCCCCGCGCGCGCGGCCCGGGGTCGAGGGGGGAAGTGGGCGCCGCCATGCCGGCCTCCGGTGCTCCTCCCGAGCCGTCGAGGAGACTGCAATGTGGCCGGCCGGGCGCCCCTCGGCTTGCCGGCGGGGGTGATGTTCAATCGGCCCGCAGCGCCATGTCGTCCCGGTGGATCATCTCGGCCCGGCCGCTGGCGCCGGTGAGGCCCTCGATGTCGCGGCTGTTGCGGCCGACGAGCAGCAGGGCCTTGACGCTGTCGTAGGCCGAGAGGCCGCGGCCGAGCTCGTTGCCGACGTGGTCGAGGATGCGCAGGCAATCGCCGCGGGCGAAGTCGCCGACCACCGCCACCACGCCGGCGGGCAGCAGGCTCGCGCCGCCGCCGAGCGCGCGGGCCGCCCCCTCGTCCACCACCACGGCGCCGCGCGGCTCCAGCGTGGCGGCGATCCACACCTTGCGGGCGGCGCGCGGGTTGGAATCGGTGGTGAACCAGGTGCAGCGCCCGCCGTCGCGGATGCGGGCGACGGGCCGGGCCACGCGGCCGTCGGCGATCACCATGTGGGTGCCCCCCGCGGTGGCGATCCGGGCGGCCTCGACCTTGGTCCTCATGCCGCCGCGCGAATCGACCGAGGCTGCGCCGCCCGCCATGGCCTCGACCGCGGCGTCGATGCGCTCCACCAGCGGGATCAGCGTGGCGGCGGGGTCCAGGGCGGGCGGGGCCGTGTAGAGGCCGTCGATGTCGCTGAGCAGGATCAGGAGGTCGGCCGACGCCATGGTGGCGACGCGGGCGGCGAGGCGGTCGTTGTCGCCGTAGCGGATCTCGCTCGTCGCCACCGTGTCGTTCTCGTTGATCACCGGCACGGCCCGCAGGCCGAACAGCCGCTCCAGCGTGGCACGGGCGTTGAGGTAGCGGCGGCGCTCCTCGGTGTCGCCGGGCGTCACCAGCACCTGCCCGGCCATGATGCCGCGCGCCGCCAGCACCTCGGCCCAGGTGCGCGCCAGCGCGATCTGCCCCACGGCGGCGGCCGCTTGGCTGTCGTCGAGCTTGAGGGTGCCGGCGGGCAGCTTCAGCACGCGCCGCCCGAGCGCGATGGCGCCCGACGACACCACCGCGACATCCGCGCCGGCGCGGTGCAGCCCGGCGATGTCGTCGCCGAGCGCCTCCAGCCAGGCGCGTTTGGGCGCGCCGGCCGCGGCATCCACCACGAGCGACGAGCCGACCTTGATGACGATGCGCCGGAACCGGTCGAGACGGGGGATCATGGGGACCTGACGCTCATGGACTCCGCCGGACCCATAGCCCGCAACGCGCGCCCGGCGAAACGCGTTGATCGGGAGACCCGGCATCGACGAGCGGAGGCCCCATGGACGACCCCCACGACCTCCGTCGCTTCGTCGACGCCCAGGCGCCGGTCTTCGAGACCGTGGTGGCCGAGCTCGCGGCCGGGCGGAAGCGCAGCCACTGGATGTGGTTCGTGTTCCCGCAGATCCAGGGCCTCGGCTTCAGCGCCATGGCGCAGCGCTACGCGGTCCGCTCGCTCGCCGAGGCGCGGGCCTACCTCGCCCATCCCGTGCTCGGGCCGCGGCTCCTGCGCTGCACCGACCTCGTCCTGGCGGTCGAGGGCCGCGGCCTCACGGCGATCATGGGATCGCCCGACGACGCGAAGTTCCGCTCCTGCATGACGCTGTTCGGGCGGGCGGCGCCGGACGAGGCCCGGTTCGCCGCGGCGCTCGACCGCTATTGCGGCGGGCAACCCGACGCCGCCACGCTGGCGCGGCTGTGACGGGGGAGCGCGGCGCGGCTCAGGAGCCCCATCCCTCCCCACCGGGATCGGTCCTCAGAACCACCCCTTCACCCTCAGCCACACCATCGGCACCACGATGCTGACCACGACGAGGAACAGTCCCCAGACGTAGCCGTACTGCCATTCGAGCTCGGGCATGACCTTGAAGTTCATGCCGTAGAGGCCGACGATGAAGGTCGGCGGGATGCCGATCACGGACGCCACCGTCAGCAGCTTGAAGGTGCGGTTCTGCTCGATATTGATGAAGCCCAGGGTCGAGTCGAGCAGGAACTGCACCTTGTCGGTGAGGCGGTTCTCGTAGTCGCCGAGCGCCGCCACGTCCTGCTTGAGGATGTCGATCCGCTCCCTGTGGGCGTGCGAGACGCGGTCGCCGCCCTTGTTGGCCAGGAAGGCCAGGAGGCGGTTCAGACCGAGCAGGCTGTCGCGCGCATGGGAGGTGGTGTCGCCGCTCTGCCCGATCGTCCGCAGCGTGGCGCGCAGGCGTCGCTCGATGAGGATCGGCTTCTGGCGGGCGTCGCGGTTGGGGGCGCCGAAGATCTGGCGCGACACCATGTCGAGGTCGGCGCCCACGGCCTCCATCCCGTCGGCCATGCGGGCGATGACGCCGTCGAGCAGGCCGATCAGCGCATCGGCCGGCCCGTCGAGGGCGTCGGCGCCCTGCCGGCTCGCGACGTAGTCGCTGAAGCTCTTGAGGTCGCGGGACCGGATCGTGACCAGCATGTCCGGGCCGAGCACGAAGCCCACCGGCGTCGTGTGCAGCCCGTCCTCCCCGCGGAACAGCACCGGGGTCGACATCATCATCACGTGACCGTCGACCACGAGCCGGCTCGATGTCTCGATCTCGCTGAGCTGGTGCGCGCTCGGCAGCACGAAGCCGGTGGCGTGCTCGACGCGGGCGTCGTCCTCGTCGCTGGGGTCGATCATGTCGATCCACAGCGTGCCCTCGGGCAGCGCCAGGGGAGCCGCTTCGCTCGGCAGGCTGCGGGCCGCCGCGGACGAATCATAGGCCGTGATCATGCCGTCCTGTCTGCCGCAGCCGCGGCGACAAAGCCATGACGAATGAGCGATTCCTCAGCTCCGTCCGTCACCCCCGCTTGAGGGGACGGCGTATGGCGCGCCGCTCGCGCCCGTCGCTGCGCTTCTCGTTCAGCAGACGGCGGAACTCGTCGCGCTTCTCGTGCACCGAGGCGATCACGAGGCCGGTCGCCACCCCCATGTCGACCAGGGCGGCCTCGCTCAGTTGCAGGCTGGCCTCGATCGTCTCGGGCACGGCGTCGGTGGCGCCGAGCTCGTAGAGGGTTCGGGCCTGCTCGGCATCCCGCGCCCGCGCCACGATCGTCAGGTCGGCCCGCTCGGCGCGCACCGCCGACACGACCTGCTCGGCCACGCGGGGATCGTTCAGCGTGACGACGAGGCCGCGCGCCGTGCCGAGCCCGCAGCGCTCCAGGAACTCGTGGCGCGTCGCGTCCCCGTAGAAGATCGGCGCGCCGCCCTCGCGCTCGCGCCGCACGAGGCGGGCGTCGTCGTCGATCGCGATGAAAGGGAGGCCGTGCCGCGCCACCATCTCGCCGACGAGGCGGCCGACGCGGCCGTAGCCCACGATGATGACGCGCGCCTCCCCGTCGTCGGGCGGGGGTTCGGCCGGGGGCGCCCCGGCGGCCGGGCGCCGCCCGACGCGCTCGCCGAGCCGCGCCAGAAGGGGGATCAGCATCATGGCCAGCGTCACCGCGACGATGGTGAGGTGGGCCAGCGGGCCGGGCAGGAGGCCGGCCGCGGCCGCCTGCCCCACCAGAACGAAGGCGAACTCGCCGCTCGGGCCCAGCAGCAGCGCGACCTCGCCCGACACGCCGCGCCCCAGCCGGAACAGCCTCGCCAGGGCGAAGACGATCAGCGCCTTCACGGCCACCACGCCGAGGCAGAGCACCAGGATGAGGCCGGGCTGCTCCACCAGGGCCGACAGGTCGAGCCCGACGCCCACCGTCACGAAGAAGAGCCCCAGCAGCAGGCCCTTGAAGGGCTCGATCGTCACCTCGATCTCGCGGCGGAACTCGGTCTCGGCCAGCAGCAGCCCGGCCACGAAGGCGCCGAGCGACATGCTGAGGCCGCCCTCGACCGCCACCGTGCCCGTGCCGATGACGACCAGGAGGCAGGCCGCCATGAAGAACTCGGTCGAGCGCGCCGCCGCCACGACGTGGAACAGCGGCCGCAGGACCAGCCGGCCGAGGACGACGATCAGGCCCAGCGCCAGGACGGCGGGGCCGAGCGTCACGAGCAGTTCCACGCCGAGCCCCGCCTCGCGCGGGCTCGACAGGGCCGACACGGTGAAGAGCAGCGGCGCCACCGCGAGGTCCTGGAACAGCAGCACCGAGAAGACCGTGCGGCCGGCCGACGAGTTCAAGTGCTTGCGCTCGGCCAGCACCGGCACGGTCACGGCCGTCGAGGACAGGGCAAGCGCCAGGCCGAGCACGATGGCGGCGGGGGGTGGCAGGCCGAGGAGCGCCGCCGGCAGGGCGATGGCCGCGGCCGACAGGGCGACCTGCAGCGCGCCGAAGCCGAAGACGAGGCGCCGCAGTCGCGTCAGGCGCTCGAAGCTGAGCTCCAGCCCCACCATGAAGAGCAGGAAGACGACGCCGAGTTCCGCGATGCCGTCGAGCCGGTGGACGTCGACGATCGACAGGACCTCCAGTGCGGGGACCGCGTGGGCGAGGTGGCCGAGGCCGAAGGGGCCGAGCGCCACGCCGGCGATGAGGAAGCCCAGCACGGGGCTGACGCGCAGCCGGCCGAACAGCGGCACCGCGACGCCGGCCGTGGCGAGGAACAGCAGCGTTTCCCGCGTCCCGTCGGGGATCGCCTGCCCCGCCATGCCGCCCTCCTCCGCGCCGCCCCTCCCGCCTGTCTGCCGGTTTCAGGGCGAGGCGTCGAGCGCCTTCTTCAGCGCGCGGAGGTCCGCCCAGGCGAGCTTCTTGTGGGCCGGCTGGCGCAGCAGGTAGGCCGGGTGGAGCATGGGCATGGCCCTGACGGTGCGCCGCCCGGTGTCGAAATCGTGCCAGCGCCCGCGCAGCCGCATGATGCCCTCCTTCGACCCGAGCAGGCTCTGGGCCGCGGGGCCGCCGAGGCAGAGGAGGACGTCGGGGTCGGCGAGCTCGATCTGCCGGGCGATGAAGGGCCGGCAGATCGCCACCTCCTGCGGGGTCGGGGTGCGGTTGCCGGGCGGCCGCCAGGGCACGACGTTGGCGACGTAGACGCCGGCGCGGTCGAGCCCGATGGCCGCCAGCATGCGGTCGAGGAGTTGCCCCGACCGTCCCGAGAAGGGCCGCCCCTGCCGGTCCTCCTCGGCGCCGGGCGCCTCGCCCACCGCCATGACGCGGCCCGCGGGGTCGCCGTCCGCGAAGGCGAGGCGGGTGGCCGTGCCCTTCAGGCTGCAGCCCTCGAAGGCTTCGAGCGCGACCTTGAGCTCGTCGAGCGTGGCGGCGGCGGCCGCGGCCTCGCGGGCCGAGCGCGCGGCGCCGTCGGCCGACAGGGCCGCCGCGCCGCCGACGACGGGCGGCGCCGCGAGCCCCGGCAGGGTGAACCCCGGCGAGGCGGGCGCCGCGACGGCCGGCGCGGACGGGGCGCGGCGGGGCGCCTCGGCCCGCGGCTCGGGCTTCGCCGCCGCCGCCTCGGCGAAGCGGTCGTGCGGCGCGGCGTCGACCGCGATGTCGACGCCCATGTCGACGTACCAGCGCAGCAGCGCTTCGAGTTCGTCCCGGGTGGCGGCGTCGAGGCTCATGGACCCGTCTTACGGCGGATCGGCCTCGCGTTGAAGGATCACGCGGTCGGCCGAGCCGTCCCCGGCCCGCGCCGGGTGCCCGACGGAGCGGCCGCGCTGCGGCGTCATCCTGGATCGTTCACCGGGATGACGTTCGGGACGGCTCTCTGAACGGGGCAGAACGTTTCCAGCGCCCTCCTTTGTGCGAGCGTGACGCATCTCGGAAAACTCGTGGTTCACGATCGGGTCCCGCCTGTCGCGACCGGTGTCGCTTCCATGGGCCGATTTGCCAAGAGGTCGCGGATCTCGGCGAGCAGCTTCACATCGGCCGGGATATCGGCTTCCGGCTTGGGTTTGGCCTGCTCCTTCATCATCAGCCGGTTCATTCCCCTGATCAGCAGGAACAGAACGAAAGCGACGAGGGCGAAGTTGACCGCCAGCGTCAGAAATTGACCGTACCCCACGACGGCACCCTGCTTTTTGGCCTCGAGATAGGGCAACCCGGCCTGGACCTTGGATGACAGGGGCAGGTAATAGTTCGAAAAATCGAGACCACCTGTGACGGCACCGATGATCGGCATGATGATGTCCTGCACGAGTGAAGTCACGATCGCTCCAAACGCCGCACCGATGATCACGCCGACCGCGAGATCGATCACGTTGCCGCGCAGAGCAAATTTCTTGAACTCTTCGATCATTGTACCCTCCCTGTTTGGGACAGGAGCCTAGACGACCTGCTTCGGAAACCGCAAGATCATCCTTCATTCTCCGAAGTGGAGTCTTCACCGGGCTTTGCGGATGGAGCGGCCTGGTCGTTTGAAGGCGGGACGCGGAGCCGACGTGCCGCGAAACGAGCCGGTCCTTCACGATCTCCTGCCGTGGGATCCCGGCACCACAGTTGCGGGTCACCGCGCGTTCGGCAGTCGTAAGCCTTGGCACACAACTCGGCGTCCGGGAGGTTCCGCCCTTCTCCCCTCGGGGAGAAGGTGGCGCGCAGCGCCGGATGAGGGGGGATCCACCACCTGTGGAATCTCCCTTCATCCGCCCTGCCGGGCAGCTCTCCCGCAAGCGGGAGAAGGGCGCCAACGCCCAGCGTCGGTGATGTGTGCCAAGGCTAGCCCGTGAGGGGAAGGTAGGTCGGCCGAAGGCCGAGACGGATGGGGCGCGCGCCGCCGCTCCACCGGTCTCTCCGCGGACCGACATGACGCATTTGCGCCCGTCCGGCCCGATCCCTAAATGCAGCACGAGACTGGGGCGGCGGATGGAGACGGTGGGACCATGGCGGCAGCGAACGGCACGACGACAGCATTCGAGCCGCCGGCGCGCGAGGCGATGGAGTTCGACGTGGTCGTGGTGGGCGGCGGCCCGGCGGGGCTGTCGGCCGCGATCCGGCTGAAGCAGCTCGGGCCCGACCTGTCCGTGGTGGTGCTGGAGAAGGGCTCCGAGGTGGGCGCCCACATCCTGTCGGGCGTCGTGGTGGATCCGGTCGGGCTCGACGCGCTGCTGCCCGAGTGGCGCGGGCACGACGACCGGCCGCTCACCGTCGAGGTCACGGACGACCGTTTCTACTACCTCGGCCCCGCGGGCGGGATGCGGCTGCCCAACGCCCTGATGCCGAAGCTGATGAGCAACCACGGCAACTTCGTGGGCTCGCTCGCCAACATGTCCCGCTACCTCGCCCGGCAGGCCGAGGCGGCCGGCGTCGAGATCTACCCGGGCTTCGCGGCCGTCGAGGTGCTGTACGGCGAGGGCGGCGAGGTCGTCGGCGTGGCGTCGGGCGACATGGGGGTGGGCAAGGACGGCGCCATCACGGACGGCTACACGCGCGGCATGGAGCTGCGCGCCAAATACGTGCTGGTGGCCGAGGGCGCGCGGGGCTCCCTCGCCAAGGGGCTGATCCGCCGCTTCGGGCTCGACGCGGGCCGCGATCCCCAGAAATACGGCATCGGCCTGAAGGAGCTGTGGGAAGTCCCGGCCGACCGGCATGAGGCCGGCCTCGTGCAGCATTCCTTCGGCTGGCCGCTCGGCAACCGCACGGGGGGCGGCTCCTTCCTCTACGGCATGGAGGACAACCTCGTGTCGGTGGGCTTCGTGGTCCACCTCAACTACGAGAACCCGACGCTGTCGCCCTTCGACGAGTTCCAGCGCTTCAAGACCCACCCGATGATCGCCGACACGTTCAAGGGCGGCAAGCGCATCGCCTACGGGGCCCGCGCCATCACCGAGGGCGGCTGGCAGTCCGTGCCGAAGCTGAGCTTCCCGGGCGGCGCGCTGGTCGGCTGCGCGGCGGGCTTCGTCAACGTGCCCCGCATCAAGGGCTCGCACAACGCCATCCTCAGCGGCATGATGGCGGCCGAGCACGTCGCCCGCGCGCTGGACTCCGGGCGGAGCAACGACGAGCTCACCGCCTACGAGGAGGCGTGGCGCGCCTCCGCCATCGGCACGGACCTGCGGCGGGTGCGCAACGTCAAGCCGCTGTGGTCGAAGTTCGGCACGATGCCGGGCGTGGCGCTGGGCGCCCTCGACATGTGGTCGAACCAGCTCTTCGGCGGATCGGTCTTCGGCACGCTGCGCCACGGCAAGCCGGACCACGCGACGCTGAAGCCGCTCGCCGATGTGAAGCCCATCGCCTATCCGAAGCCCGACGGCGTGCTCAGCTTCGACAGGCTGTCGTCGGTCTACCTGTCGGGCACGAACCACGAGGAGAACCAGCCGGCCCACCTCGTGCTGACCGACCCGTCGATCCCGATCCGGAAGAACCTGCCGCTCTACGGGGAGCCGTCGCGCCTCTACTGTCCGGCCGGCGTCTACGAGGTGGTGTACGGCGACGAGGAGAGGAAGACGGACCCGCGCTTCCAGATCAACGCGCAGAACTGCGTCCACTGCAAGACCTGCGACATCAAGGATCCGTCGCAGAACATCGTCTGGGTGCCGCCCGAGGGCGGCGGCGGGCCGAACTATCCGAACATGTGAGGCGCGCTGGAGCGATCGGGGGCCGCCGTGCCATGGTCCGCCCCGACCGCGCGAGGGCTTCGAGCCATGACGCCGCAGTGCGATTCGACGGACAGCCCCGAACTCCTCCCGCCGATCGATGGCGACACGCTGCGGGCGGCCCGGCGCTTCCTCGACGAGATCGGCACGCGCGCTACGTGATACGGGACGCCGACCTGTTCGGCAGCCGCGCGCGGGGCACGCATCGGCCCGACAGCGATGCCGACATCGCCGTGATCCTGCGCGGCGAGACGGGAAACCGTGGCGCGGCGATCATCGACATGGCCGGTGTCGCCTTCGGCATCATGATGGAAACTGACATCCTGATCGAGGCGACCCCTCTCTGGGAGGGTGAGTTCGACGACTCCGAGGATCGCTCGACGCTCTACGTGGTTCGGAACATCCGCAGAGACGGGGTCCGTCTATGGGCGACTTCGACTTCCCCGCGGCGTATCTCCCGAAAGCCGAGCGCGCCCTCACCAGCGCTCGCGTCCTGTTCGACGAGGGCGATGCCGAAAGGGCCTGCAATCGCGCTGACTATGCGCTGTTCAAGGCGGGTTTCGGTGAACAGACGGCAGCGATCAAGACGCATTCCGGCCTATTGAACTTCTTCGGGCAGCAGCTCGCCGGCACGCAGCGGATCGCCGGCGAATATGGGCGGGCGATCAACAAATCAGGGCGGATCCGTCATCGGCAGACGATCTGCTTTCATCGATAACCAACGCTGAGGCCGAGTGGGCCATCGAGGCCGCCGGTGCGTTTCTGGCCGTCGTTCGCGCACTGCCGACGGATTGACGGACCGCCTCACCCGTGCAGGTCGGCGACGATCACCATGATCAGCCCCGCGAGCGACACCAGCCAGACCAGCGAGCGCACGTAGGGCACGCCGAAGGCGTAGAGCGGCAGGTAGACGACGCGCGCCCAGAAGTAGAGCGCCACGCCCCAGCCGCTCAGTGAACCCTCCCGCCCCGCGAGATGGGCGATCAGCACCGCGGCGATGAAGATCGGCAGCGTCTCGAACAGGTTCTTCTGCGCCCGCTGCAGCCGGCCGGTGATCACCCCCACCGGCGGCCCCTCCTCGTCGCGGGAGCTGGCGTTGTAGGCCGTGCCGGTCTCGACCGTGCGGAACTGGGACGGCAGGCCGATGTAGATCAGCGTCAACACCAGCGTCCAGGCCAGGTAGGTGAGTTCGGTCGTCATCCGTGATCCCGCCGTCGCGCGCTCCTCGGCCCGCGTCGCTCAACGCATCCGTCCCTCGATGGGTGCATGGCTCGGCCGCGTTCGCCGCGGCAAGGTGATCCCGGCCCCGCGTGAGGACAGCGTCGCGCCGAAAAGGCCCATTATTTCGGCACATCGCATGGTTGACGAACAGGAGAGCGGGCCGTACTGCCCGCCCAAAGCCCCCCGGGCAGTCCCCACCACGACATCACCCGAAGGAGATTGCGATGCCGGTGCGCGCCGCGATCAATCACGTCACGGATTACCGCTACGACCGGCCCGTCTCGCTCGGGCCGCAGGTGATCCGCCTGCGGCCCGCGCCGCATTGCCGGACCGAGATCCCGAGCTACGCGCTGAAGGTCACGCCGGCCGGGCACTTCATCAACTGGCAACAGGACCCGCACGGCAACTGGCTCGCCCGGCTCGTGTTCCCGGAGAAGACCGAACAGCTCCGCATCGAGGTCGACCTCACGGCCGAGATGGCGGTCATCAACCCGTTCGACTTCTTCGTCGAGCCGACGGCCGAGTCCTTCCCGTTCAGCTACGACGCCGAGACGCGCCTGGAGGTCGCGGCCTATCTCGAGGCCGAGCCGGCCGGGCCGAAGGTGACGGAGTTCCTCGCCACCGTCCCGCGCGAGCCCCGGCGCACCGTGGACTTCCTGATCGACCTCAACACGCGGCTGTCGCGCGACATCGCCTACGTGATCCGCATGGAGCCGGGCGTGCAGGCGCCCGACGAGACGCTGACGCTGGGCTCCGGCTCGTGCCGCGACTCGGCTTGGCTCATGGTGGAGATCCTGCGCCACCTCGGCCTCGCGGCGCGCTTCGTGTCGGGCTACCTGATCCAGCTCAAGGCCGACATCGACCCCGTGTCGGGGCCGCTGGGCACCCGCCACGACTTCACGGACCTGCACGCCTGGGCCGAGGTCTACGTGCCCGGCGCCGGCTGGATCGGCCTCGACGCCACCTCGGGCCTGCTCTGCGGCGAGGGCCACATCCCGCTCGCCGCCACCCCGCACTACCGCGCCGCGGCGCCGATCTCCGGCGCGCTCGACCCCTGCGAGATCACTTTCCACCACGCGATGGAGGTGACGCGCGTCGCCGAGGCGCCCCGCATCTCGGCGCCCTTCTCGGACGAGGCCTGGCAGGCGCTCGACGCGCTCGGCCACCGGGTCGACGCCGACCTCCGGGCGCAGGACGTGCGGCTCACGACGGGCGGCGAGCCGACCTTCGTGTCGATCGACGACTACGAGGCGCCCGAGTGGAATTCGGAAGCCGTCGGCCCCACCAAGCGCGGCCTCGCCGACGGCCTGATCCGCCGCCTGCGCACCCGCTTCGCGCCCGGCGGCTTCCTGCACTACGGCCAGGGCAAGTGGTACCCTGGCGAGAGCCTGCCGCGCTGGGCCTTCTCGCTCTACTGGCGCAAGGACGGCCGGCCGATCTGGCGGGATGAGAGCCTCATCGCCGGCGAGACCGGACCGCGCGGCGCCAAACCCGAGGACGCGGGCCGCCTCGCGCGGGCCGTCGCGCATCGGCTCGGGCTCGAACACGGTTACGTGCAGGCCGCCTACGAGGACCCCGCGCACTGGATCCGCGAGGAGAGCGCGCTGCCCCGCGAGGTCGACGCCCTGCTCTCGCCGGTGGGCACGGCCGAGCAGCGCGCCCGCATCGCCCGCGTCTTCGGCCGCGGGCTGACGACGCCGGCCGGCTACGTGCTGCCGGTGCAGCGGCGGGGCCGCGACTGGGCCAGCGAGCTGTGGCGGACGCGCCGCGAGCACCTGTTCCTGGTGCCGGGCGACTCGCCGCTCGGCTTCCGGCTGCCGCTGGAGTCGCTCGACTACATCCCCCCGCACCGCTTCCCCTACGCGGCCCCGCAGGACCCGACCGAGCCCCGCGGCCCCCTGCCCGACCCCGACCGGCTCACCACCGTCACGGCGACCCGCGCGGCGCGCCCGTTGCCGCCGCCCCCCGCCGACGGCCAGCGCGACGATCCCGAGGTGCGCACCGCCTTCGCGGTCGAGCCGCGCGACGGCCAGCTCTGCGTGTTCATGCCGCCGGTCGACCGGCTGGAGGACTATCTCGAACTGCTGACCGCGGTCGAGGGCGCGGCCGCCGACCTCGCGCTCACGGTCCACATCGAGGGCTACGGCCCGCCCTACGACCCGCGGCTCGACGTCATCAAGGTCACGCCCGACCCCGGCGTGATCGAGGTCAACGTGCAGCCCGCGACGAGCTGGGAGCACGCGGTTGCCATCACCCGCGGCCTCTACGACGACGCGCGGGCGATCCGGCTCGGCGCCGACAAGTTCCTGACCGACGGGCGGCACGTCGGCACGGGCGGCGGCAACCACGTCGTGCTCGGCGGCCCCTCGCCCAACGACTCGCCCTTCGTGCGCCGTCCGGACCTGCTGAAGAGCATCATCCTCTACTGGCAGCGCCACCCGTCGCTGTCGGTGCTGTTCTCGGGCCAGTATATCGGGCCGACCAGCCAGGCGCCGCGCATCGACGAGGCCCGCCACGACGGGCTCTACGAGATGGAGGTGGCGCTCGCCCAGGTGCCGGGACCGGAGGAGGCCAACATCCGGCCCTGGATGGTGGACCGATTGTTCCGCAACCTGCTCGTCGACGTCACGGGCAACACGCACCGGGCCGAGATCTGCATCGACAAGCTGTGGTCGCCCGACAGCGCCACGGGGCGGCTCGGCCTCGTCGAGTTCCGCGCCTTCGAGATGCCGCCGGACGCCCGCATGAGCCTCGCCCAGCAGCTCCTGGTGCGGGCACTGATCGCGTGGTTCTGGCGCCAGCCGCTCGACGGGCCGCTGGTGCGCTGGGGCACGACGCTGCACGACCGATTCATGCTGCCGCATTTCGTCGAGGGCGACTTCGCCGAGGTGCTGCGCGACCTCGAGGGAGCCGGCTACGATTTCGACCCCGCGTGGTTCGCCGCCCAGCGCGAGTTCCGCTTCCCGCATTACGGGTCGGTCGAGCGTGACGGCGTCACGCTGGAACTGCGGCAGGCGCTGGAGCCCTGGCACGTGCTGGGCGAGGAGGGCATCAGCGCGGGGGTGGCGCGCTACGTCGATTCGTCGGTGGAGCGCGTGCAGGTGAGACTGTCGGGCGCCACGCCCGGCCGCCACGCGGTGCTGTGCAACGGCCGCCCGGTGCCGCTGGCCGCGACGGGCGTTCAGGGCGAGTCGGTGGCGGGCGTGCGCTTCAAGGCGTGGCAGCCCGCGCGCTCGATGCAGCCCTTCGTGCCGGTGCAGGCGCCCCTCACCTTCGACGTCGTCGACCGCTGGTCGCGCCGCTCGATCGGCGGCTGCGTCTACGGCGTCTCGCATCCCGGGGGCCGCAGCTACGACACCTTCCCGGTCAACGCCTACGAGGCCGAGGCCCGCCGCCGCGCCCGCTTCACCGGCCTCGGCCACACGAGCGGCACCGTGTCGATCCCGGCCGAGGAGCGCGTCGGCGAGTTCCCGCTCACCCTCGACCTGCGCCGCCCCGCCTGGGTGTAGGGAGGATCTCATCCCCCACGGGTCTCGATGCAACGGAGATCGCGGGGTCAGGAGGGTGTCTCGGCGCGCTCGCATGCGCGCGCCAGAGCTTCGATCGCCTCGCGTGCGAGGATGGGATCCATCCGGAGCACGCCGGCGGCTCGGTCGAGTTCATCCGGACGGTCGCGCAGGTGCGCGACAACCCGCCGGGCATCGCGCCACACATCCTGGCCGTAGGCCGCGACTGCCTTGGCTGAGGCGGCGAGCGGAATGAGACCGCCCTGGCCGAGGATCAGCATGCCGAGGTCGAGAGCGTCGCGATAGCAGACGGCGGGATCCCGTCCCCTGTCGGAGTTGGCCAGCAGCTTCTCGGCGAATTGATCGTCGACGGACAGCAGAGGACAGGCGAGGTCGGCGTCGTAGGACCCCGCGACCTCGATCCGGGCTTCCCGGACGATCTCCAGCCTCAAGGGGCGTCCCTCGACCTCCACAATGGTCCGCAATCCGTACTGATCGCAACGGGCCTCGCGCAGCGACTTGATCGGCTGGCCGAAGAGGCCCGCCGCGCCCCGCGCGATCACGGCCTGCCGCAGGGCGCGGTAGCCCTCCTGCGAGGAACATAGGAAATCGACGTCGAGCGACAGACGGTATTCGCCGTTCTTCAATACGATGGCCGTTCCACCGGCGAACCAGCACCGACTGTCCATGAGGAAATCGACGCGCATCGTGCGCAGCATCCGCGCGATGGTCGCGTGCTCAGGGCGCCGGTAATCCGATTGACTCATCGAGCCGCTCGGCACGGGTCAGGTGAGCATGATGCCGCCACCGAACCTGTCGGTCAGTTCGGCGACGAGGCGGCGTTCCATCTCCGTCAGCGTGCTCGGGTCGATGTGCCGCCAGTTGCGCTCGTAGAGCGCGAAGGCCTCGGCCGCCGGGATAGGACGAGTGGGGTCACGGTTCCAGACAATCCCGCACAGCCCTTCGTAGTCGGCCGGGACGACGTTCTGGGAGGCGATGCTGTCGCGCATGGATCCTCCATACCCTTCCAAGGGCGGCTTTTCCAGTTGGACCCCTCCGGTCCCGCCTGTCTGAACCGACATCACCGGCGCTGGGCGTCTCATCCCCCGGCCGCTCAGCAGACAGCGTCCTCTCACACCGCCTCGCCGTAGACCTCCAGGGCGCGGCGCACCGAGGGCCGCGCCTTCATGCGGTCGAAGTGGGCCGCGATGGTCGGCGGCAGCGCGACATCGACCTGAGGCGCCCAGCGCTCGCAGTAGAACAGCGCGGCGTCGGCGATCGAGAAGGCCGGCCCGCCGGCGTAGGGCCTGCCCTCCATCTGGCGGTCGAGGATGGCGAAGCCCGTCTTCACCATCTCCAGTCCCTCGGCCACCGTGCTGGACTTTCCGAGCCCGGCCTTGTGCAGCAGGTCCTTCGGCTCGAACTTCGCCGGCAGGAACACCCGGCCGAACGCCTGCCCGTGCAAGGTGCCGACCGCGTAGTCCATGATCTCGATCCCCCGCACCCGATCCTCGATGTCGTCCGGGACGAGGTGCTTCTCCGGATGCGTCAGGGCCAGCCACGTGGCGATGGCGCCGAATTCGGTGAGCTTCGAGCCGTCGTCGCGGATCAGCACCGGGACCTTCATCTTCGGGTTCACGGCCCTGAACGGCTCCTTCCGGTTCTCGCCGCCCTGGACGTCGAGTTCCTCCAGATCGAAGGGCACGCCGAGCTCCTCCAGGAGGACGTGGACGCCGATGGCGCAGGTGTGCTTGCCCCAGTAGAGCTTCATGGCGGTTCCCTCCGGCGGCGCCCGACCGGGAGCGGCGCGAGGACGGGAAACAGGGCGGATCCGTGCCCGGTTCAGAACAGGTTGCGCAGGCCCAGGACGACGCCGTAGATGAAGCTGGCGCTGAGCACCATGCCGATGGCGCCCGCCAGCACGCCGGTCAGCACCAGCACGCCATCGCGCTCGATCTGGCCCAGGCCGAAGAGGCAGACCGCGAGCCCGTAGGGCACCTGCCCGATGAGGGGGGCGGCGAAGAGCATGCCGAGCGCCATGGTGAGCAGCAGCAGGGCGCTGAGGACCGAGCCCGTGCGCGGGTCGAGCAGCACGAGGCGCGGGCGCGACCAGCGCTCCAGCACGCTGACCACCGGCATGGCGCGCTTGACGGCCCGCAGCACGTCGCTGCGCGCCACCGAGCCGCGCAGGATCACCCCCGGGAACCACGGCTCCGTCCGCTGCACCGCCATCTGGACGGCGATCATGATCAGCAGAAGGGCCGAGATCGTCGGGATCGGCGGCGGCATCGGCAGGCAGTTCGGCAGGCCGAGGAGCACCACGAGGATCGCGAACGAGCGCTCGCTCAGGATGGCGAGGATGTCCCTGAAACTGATGCGTTCTTCAGGCTCGGCAGCGAGCAGAACGAGAACCTGGGACAGCCGCATCTGGAACGTCGAGGCCTTTGCTCTGGCGCGTGGGACCGTAAGTAGGGGTGGAACGGCCGGAAAGGAAGCCCATCCCGCCGCGAGCGTCGGGCCATGCCGCCGAATGGTGAAGGGGGTCGCCGCCGGCCGCGCGTCAGGCGGCGGGCGCCCGATCCCCGTCGAGGCGGAGGTGGCGCCGCAGGAAGCCCGCGAGCTGGGGATCGCGGTAGTCGCGCACCAGCAGGGCGGCGCCTCTATCCCGGAGGCCGTTCTCGTCGAGCGCGGAGGCGATGCCCACGACCGGCAGGCCGGCCGCCACCGCCGAGGTCACGCCCGAGCCGCTGTCCTCGAAGGCCACGGCGCGCCCGACATCCGCGCCGATCGCCGCCGCGGCCTTGAGGTAGGGCATGGGATGGGGCTTCGGGTGGTCGACCTCGTCGCCCGCCACCACGGCCCCGAACCGGGCGCGGAGGCCCAGCGCCTCGAGCACCAGTTCGGCGTTGGCGCGGGGCGCGTTGGTGACGACCGCGTAGGGGACGGAGGCGGCATCCGCCCAGTCGAGCAGGTCCATCAGGCCATCGGCGGGCGACACGTCCTTCACGAGCGAGCGATAGCGCGCCTCCTTGTCGTCCATCAGGCCGGCGTGCTGCTCGGCCGGCACGTGCGGCAGGAAATGGGCCGCGATGGCGTGGTTCGGCCGCCCCATGATGAACTCGCGGTAGAGGGCCCAGTCGAGCGCGATGCCGTGCGGCTCCAGGATGGTCTGGAAGGCCGCGAGGTGGAGATGCTCGGTGTCGACGAGCGTCCCGTCCATGTCGAAGAGGAGGGCTGGCTTCATGGGTGGGGACCCTACAGGCCGGGGAGCGCTTTGGCGAGGCGCGGATCCAGCCCCGCTCGGCCGTCAGCGCCTCAGGAAGGGCGACATGCCCTGCCGCGCCAGGAGGTCGGCGCGCTCGTTCTCGGGATGGCCGGCATGGCCCTTGACCCAGTGCCAGCGGATCCTGTGGCGGGTCGTGGCGGCGTCGAGCTGCTGCCACAGCTCGATGTTCTTCACCGGCTTCCGGTCGGCGGTGCGCCATCCGTTGCGCTTCCAGCCCGCCATCCAGCCGGTGACGCCGCCGCGCACATATTGCGAGTCGGTGTGGAGGTCGACGTCGCTGGCGCCCGCCAGGGCCTCCAGGGCCGAGATGGCGGCCATCAGTTCCATGCGGTTGTTGGTGGTGGCGGGGGCGCCGCCGGACAGTTCCGTGTCGCCCGCGGGGCCGCGCAGGATGGCGCCCCAGCCGCCGGGTCCGGGGTTGCCCGAGCAGGCGCCGTCGGTCCAGATCGTGATCGTGTCGGTCATGGGTGACCGTATGCCTCGGCCGAGCTTACCGTCCGGTGAAAGCGGAGCTTGCCGAGGTATTCGAGCGGGTCCTTGGGCCTGACCAGGGCGCCCGGCGGCACGTTCAGCCAATCGACGAGCCGGGTCAGCAAGAAGCGCAGCGCGGCGCCCCGCGCCAGCACCGGCAGGGCCTCGACCTCGGCGGCCGTGAGGGCGCGCACGGCCGCGTAGCCGCCGAGCAGCGCGGCGCCGCGGTCGCGGTCGAAGCCGCCGTCGGGCGCGAAGCACCAGGCGTTGAGGCAGATCGCGACGTCGTAGGCGAAGCTGTCCGTGCAGGCGAAGTAGAAGTCGATCAGCCCCGACAGGCGGTCGCCGAGGAAGAACACGTTGTCGGGGAAGAGGTCCGCGTGGATCACCCCCTCGGGCAGGCCGCGCGGCCAGCGCTCCGCCAGGAGGGCGAGTTCGCCCTCGACGATCGCCGCGAGGCCGGGCGACACGCGGTCCGCGCCGGGGCCGGCGGCGGCGAAGAGCCCCGGCCAGCTCCCGACCGACAGGCTGTTCGGCCGCCGCAGGGGAAAGCCGGCGCCGGCGGCATGCAGCCCGGCCATCGCCCGGCCGAGGGCCGCGCAGTGGGAGGCCGCAGGCTGCTTGATCCACACGCCGTCGAGGAACGTCACCATGGCGGCGGGGCGGCCGTTGAGCATGCCGAGCGCCGCGCCGGCGCGGTCCCGCACGGGCCTGGGGCAGTTGAGCCCGCGGGCGGCGAGGTGGTCCATCAGCCCGATGAAGAAGGGCAGGTCCGCGGCGGCGACACGCTTCTCGTAGAGCGTCAGGATGAAGTTGCCGCCCTCGGTGTGGACGAAGTAGTTCGAGTTCTCGACGCCCTCGGCGATGCCCTTGCAGGACAGGAGCGCGCCCACGTCGTAGCCGTCGAGGAAGGCCGAAAGCTCGGCGTCTGAGACGTCGGTGTAGACGGCCATGGGGGCGATCCGGGGCGGAGGGAGCGCGGTCCTGTTAGCCGGGGGACCCTCGGCGGTCAAACGGAGCTGATTCTCCCGATGGACGACACCGCCATCGCACGATCATCCCCGCGGGCTCAGCTTTCCTCTTTAGCCCGTGAAGGCTACCGTAGTCACACACCTCGGCGCCCGTGAGGGGAGGGGTGCCCTTCTCCCCAGCGGGGAGAAGGTGGCGCGCAGCGCCGGATGAGGGGG
>CAXTBR010000085.1:0-19075 GCA_964242785.1 uncultured Lichenihabitans sp.
CGGATCGTCACCTCCATCTGGTCGGCGAAGATCTGCCCGACCATGGAGCCGGGGAACTGGGCGGCGTGGATCTCCTCGCCCTGCGCCATGAGGCTGTAGCGGGCGAGCGGGTTGTAGTGCTCCCAGCAGGCCAGCGCGCCGACGCGCCCCACGGCCGTGTCCACCACCTTGAGCCCCGAGCCGTCGCCCTGGCCCCAGATCATGCGCTCGTGGAAGGTGGGCGTGATCTTGCGCCGGCGCAGGGCGAGCGCGCCGTCGGCGTCGAAGACGAGCTGGGCGTTGTAGAGCGTGCCCCCGTCGCGCTCGTTGACGCCCAGCACCACGACGATGCCGTGCCGCCGCGCCGCGGCCGCGACGGCGTCGCAGACGGGGCCCGGCACCGCCACGGCCTCGTCGTAGAGGCGCAGGTGCTCGGCGCCCGTCGTGGCGGGCGGGTGCACGAAGGAGAAGTAGGGATAGTAGGGCACCAGCGTTTCGGGGAAGACGACGAAGCGCACGCCGTCGCGCGCCGCGGCGTCGATGGCGCCCAGCACCTTCTCGACCGTGGCGCCGGGCCGGTCGAGCACCGGCGCCATCTGCACGGCCGCGACCCTGACTGTCCTCTCGTCGGCCATCGTTCTCCCGCCCCTGGCGTGTTCGCGAGGTCCGCGCGGGGATGAGCCCGCGCGGCGTCGATGCGGACCGGACCGGCCGGAGCCGGCCCGGATGGGAGCCCTCAGAGCGTCCAGGTGTCGAGGATGAAGGCGCCGGCCTTGCGGTGGATCAGGATCAGGTCGAGCGTGTCGAGCGGCCCGATGGGGCGGATGCCCTCGGTCAGCGAGGCCTCGCCATGGCCGTAGAGCGCCTGGAGCGCGAAGCGGCAGCAGTAGACCTTGCCGCCCTCGCCCATGAACTTCGTGAGCTGGTTATTGAAGTTCTGGTGGCCCGGGAAGGCGTCGTCGCCGAGGCGCGGGAAGCCGCGCTGCACGCCGAGCGTGACGCCGGGGCCGTAGAGCAGGATGGAGGTCTCGAAGCCCTTGCGCAGCAGGCGGGTCGCCTGGAGCAGGTTGACGAGGCCGATCGAGCCCTCGAACGCCACCGTGTGGAAGGTGACGAGGGCTTTCTCCCCCGGTTCGGCCTTGACGTCCTCGAAGACCTTCTCCTCGTAGTCGACGAGGAAGTCGCCCTTCTTGTGATGCGGAATATCGACGGCAGGCATGGCGGTTCTCCCTGAAGCGACCTCGGATCGGGTCGCGCGGCGCGGGCGCGGGCGAACCGCCGGATCGCGGCGGTTCGGGAGGACATGTTCGCAAGCCGCGTGCCACCCTCCGCGAGCCGCGGCGGCCACCAGGGAGCGATCAATCCGGACCACTCAATCCTGCGGTCAATGCGGTCGCCGCGGTGACGCCGATTTCACCATATTGACCGCGGAATGGCGCCCGATCCGGCATCATTCCGTCGGCGAGCGGGGATGGGCCGCGGGCTTCGGCATGGGGAGATCGGGGCGGATCCGCGCGTTTCCGTGTCGGCCGGCTTGCGTTCGGCGCGGGGATCGGCGCAAGCCGGGGCGAGCACGGAACATGCAGGGCGCGGGTCGGGCCGGCCGCGGCCACGATGCGGTCAATCTCCGGCATTGTATGGAAGAGCGCTGCATGGGGTCTCGGGTCGCGGGGGCGGGACGATGAAGGGTTGGACGCCGGACCTCGCCCGGTTCGGCAGGCCGCATTACCGCGCCATCGCGGACGCCATCGCCGAGGACGTCGGGGCGGGCCGCCTCGTGGCCTCGGACCGCCTGCCGCCGCAGCGCCAGCTCGCCGACGCGCTGGGGCTGAACTTCTCGACCGTGGCGCGGGGCTACGTCGAGGCGCAGCGCCGGGGGCTGGTGGCGTCGCGGGTCGGCCACGGCACGGTGGTGGCGGGCACCGCGGCGCCCTCCGCGCCGGCCCGGGCCGCGGGGGAGCGGCCCGCGGCGGCCCGGCGCCCCGCGCTGGTCGACTTCAGCATGAACCTGCCGCCCGAGCCCGACGACCCGGAGCTGCTGGGCCGCATGGCCGAGGGCTTCCTCGCCCTCTCGGCCGACCTGATGAACCTGCTGCGCTACCAGGGGTTCGGCGGGGCGCGCGACGACCGGGAGGCGGCGCTCGCCTGGATGGCGCGGCGCGGGCTCGCGGTCGGGGCCAACCGCCTGCTGGTCTGCCCCGGCGCCCACAGCGCGCTGCTCGCCATCCTGTCGACGCTGTGCCGGCCGGGCGACGCCGTCTGCGCCGAGGCCCTGACCTATCCGGGGGCGCGGTCGCTCGCCGCACACCTCGGGCTGCGGCTGATCGGCCTGCCGCTGGACCGCGAGGGCATCGACGCCGACGCCTTCGCGGCCACCTGCGTGCGCCACGCCCCGAAGGCCCTCTACCTCAACCCGACGCTGCTCAACCCCACCACCGCGACCGTGTCGCGGGCGCGGCGCGAGCGGATCATCGAGGTGGCGCGGCGCTACGACGTCGCCATCCTGGAGGACGACGCCTACGGCTTCATCCCGCCCGACCCGCCGCCCCCCTTCGCGGCCCTGGCGCCTGAGATCACCTACCACGTGGCGGGCCTGGCCAAATGCCTCGGCGCCGGCCTGCGCATCGCCTATCTCGTGGCGCCGAGCGCCCGCGCCGCCCTGCCGCTCGCCGCCAACCTCCGGGCCGCCACCGTCATGGCGTCGCCCGTCACGGCGGCGCTGGCGACGCGCTGGATCCTCGACGGGACCGCCGACGAGGTGCTGGGCTTCGTCCGGCGGGAGTCGGTAGCCCGCCAGCGCCTCGCGGCCGCGGCGCTGCCGCGGGACCTGATGCAGGCCGACCCGCACGGGTTCCACATCTGGATGCGCCTGCCCGAGCCCTGGAGCCGCTCGGCCTTCGCGTCCCAGGTGCGCTCGACCGGCATCGGCGTCGTGGCCAGCGACCCCTTCACGGCGGCCGGCCCGGCGCCCGAGGCGGTGCGGATCTGCCTCGGCGGCTCGGCGAACCGGGGCGACGTGGCCCACGCGCTCGACGTCATCGCCCACGCCCTCGACGAGGCGCCGGCCATGTCCTCGGCCTTCATCTGAGGCTGTTGACTCGGACGGCCCGACCCAGACCCTCTCGGATTGGGGTGGGTATGACCTGAGGTCCTGGCTGGATCTCCCGCCGAATCGCGTTCACACTCCCATTCTAAAGGTTTTTGGGCGTCACACATCAATGACGCTGGGTGTCGGTGCCCTTCTCCCCTCGGGGAGAAGGGCATCCCCGGCCGTCGAGACGTGTGAATACAGTCGCTCAAAGGGTCGGGACGGACCGGGGAGGACGGCGTGGCGGTGCGGGGGCCGGAGGGCGCGACGCGGGGCGGCGGGGCCGGCGGGCGGCAGGCCCGGCGGTCTCCCGTCTTCGAGCACGTCGTGACGGGCGAGGCCGAGACCTTCCTGTGGCGCCGCGACGACTACCCCTGGGAGCGCAACGTCTGGAACGTCCACCCGGAGGTGGAGATCCACCTCGTCCGCAACGCCTCGGGCGTGGTCCTCATCGGCGACCACGTCGGGTCCTTCGAGCCCGGCCACTTGGCCATCGTCGGCGGGGGCCTGCCGCACGACTGGGTCACGCCGACGGAGCCGGGCGAGGTCATCCGCGGGCGCGACATCGTGGTGCAGTTCCATCCCGACCGCCTCCGCCGCGCCGCCGCGGTCCTGCCGGAGGTGGCGGGGGTGGACGGCCTGCTCCTGGCGGCGGAACGCGGCCTCGCCTTCCACGGCGAGACCCGCCGCCGCGGCGCCGAGGTCATGGAGGCCATGGGCCGGGCCGGCGGCCTCGAGCGGCTGGCGCTGTTCCTGCAACTGCTCCAGGTGCTGGCCGCTGGGCGCGAGTGCCAAGTCCTGTCGTCCGAGCATTTCGCGCCCGACACCGACTGCCGCAGCCGCGACGCCGCCGGCGCGGCCCTGGCCTTCGTGGTGGAGAACTTCCGGCGCGACATCCGCCTGAGCGATCTCGCCCGCCACGTCGGCATGAGCGAATGCGCCTGCTCGCGCTTCTTCAAGCGCAACAGCGGCAACAGCTTCACCGACTACGTGGCGCGGCTGCGCGTCGGCCACGCCTGCAAGCTCCTGTCCGAGACCGAGATGCCGGTCACGGACGTGTGTTTCGAGGTCGGCTACGGCAACGTGTCGAACTTCAACCGCGTGTTCCGCCTCCAGCGCGGGCTGACCCCCTCGGCCTATCGCCGGCTCGCCCGCAACAGGAGGCTCACGCCGGCGATGCCGACGTCGCCGTGATACTTTCTTGCGAGAAGGCCGCCACCGGAACGGCGATGCTGCAGCGCACAATGCAAAGGATCATCGATCGGGCGCATCGCGGCCGCTAGACCGCGGTTCGCCGCCGCCTAAACTCTCGCCGAGATCGACGATGATGATCGGTCACGGGGGGTTGAGCCATGAAGAAGTTGAGGAACACCGTCGCGGCCGTGGCGCTGGCCTTGTCGGCCGCAGCCGTCGCGCCGACGGGCGCCCGGGCCGAGGCCTGGGACATCGCCAAGGCGGCCGCGCCCTACAAGGGCACGGAACTCCACGTCATCTTCCTCGACCGGCCGGGCTACCGCGCCATCATCAAGCTGTTGCCCGAGTTCGAGAAGCAGACCGGCATCAAGATCGACTACGAGATCGTCCCCTACGAGAACACCCGCGAGAAGGAAGTCCTGAACTTCAACGGCCAGGGCGACCTGTCGATCGCGCTCGTCGACCTCGTGTGGATCGGCGAATACGCCGAGAACGGCTGGATCCAGCCGATCGACAAGTTCAGCAAGGACGCCTCGATCACCGACCCGAACCTGAACCTCAAGGGGTTCTTCCCGCTGCTGCTCGACGCCTTCGGGAGCTGGGGCGGCACGACCTACGGCCTGCCCTTCGACAACTACTCGGGGCTGCTGTTCTACAACAAGTGCATGCTCAAGGACGCCGGATTCGACAAGCCGCCGGAAACCTGGGACGCGCTGATGAACGACTACGCGCCCAAGCTCACCGACCCCGCCAAGAAGCGATACGGCTACGCGCTCCAGTCGCTGCGCGGCGAGACCCAGTCGGCCGACAGCTTCATGCGCTTCCTGTGGCCGTTCGGCGGCTCGCTGCTCGACAAGAGCTTCCACTCGAACCTGCTCAGCGCCGACAGCCAGAAGGGCCTCAAGGACCGGCAGGCGCTGATGAAGGACATGCCGCCCGGCATCGTCAGTTGGGACCACGCCGAGGCCGTCAACGGCCTGGCCCAGGGCCAGGTCGCGATGATCACGGAATGGTCGGCCTTCTACTCGACGCTGACGGACCCCAAGACCTCCAAGCTCGGCGACTGCCTCGCCGTGGCGCCCGAGCCGGCGGGCCCGTCCGGGCGGCTGCCGGCCCTCGGCGGCTTCTCGCTCGCCGTCGCCTCCCAGGCCCCCGAGAAGGAGCAGAAGGCCGCCTGGATCTTCATCCAGTGGGCCACCTCCGAGGCCATCGCCAAGCCCTACGTCGAGGCCGGCGGCGTGTCGGGCCGCTCCGCCGTCTACGAGGACCCGGCCATCAAGGCCTCCTACAAGTTCGTCGAGCCCATGGTGGCGTCCTGGCAGAAGGGCGTGCCGGAGTTCCGCCCGCGCTTCCCGGCCTGGCCCGCCATCTCGGAGATCGTGGCCGAGTTCGGCTCCAAGATGATGCTGGGCGAGGTGTCGGTCGAGCAGGGCTCGAAGGACATCGGCACCCGCATGGAGGCCATCCTGCAGAAGGAAGGCTATTACGACGGAAAGAAGAAGCTGCTGCAGTGACCTGACCGAGGCTCGCCGGGCGGCCGGCCTCCGCCATCTCCGACGGGGTGCGGGCCGACCGACCGGCCCTCGCCCCGATCGGCCCCCACCCCGGCGACCCCGGGACCGGCCCGGCCACCTCTGCACCAGCCCCGGACCCGCGCGTGACAGACCGCCCCGCCCCGCTCCCGTCCCGCCGCAACCCCGGCTACGGCCGGTTCACGCCGCTGTGGTTCCTGGCGCCCGCCGTGGTGGCGCTGTTCGCGATCGGCATCTATCCGACGCTCTTCGCCCTCGTCACCTCGCTGCGCCAGTACAACCTCACCCGCACGCGCGACGGCTTCCCCTTCGTGGGCCTGGCCAATTACGCGCAGGTGCTGACCGACCCGACCTTCTGGGAGACGCTCGGCCGCACGGCCTCCTTCTTCTGCGTCGCCCTGCCCTTCGAGATCGCCTTCGGGCTCGGCGTGGCGCTGCTGCTGCACCGGCCGGGGCTCGATTTTCTGCGCGCCTTGACCCGGGTGGCCCTGGTGGTGCCGCTCGCCACCACCTACGCGGTGGTGGGGCTGCTCGGGCGGCTGATCTTCAACCGCGACTTCGGGGTCGCCAACAGCCTCATCGGCCTGTTCGGCTTCCAGCCCTTCGACTGGCTCGGCGACGTCCACGGCGCCTTCGCGGCCATCTGCATCACCGACATCTGGCAGTGGACGCCCTTCTGCGCCCTGATCTTCCTGTCCGGCCTGTCGATGGTGCCGGTCGAGATCGAGGAGGCGGCGCGGCTGGAGACCACCAGCAAGTGGGCGCTGCTGCGGGAGGTGCAACTGCCCTACCTCCTGCCCGGCTTCACCGCCATGCTGATCCTGCGCTCGGCCGACGTGCTGAAGCTCTTCGACGTCGTCTTCACCATGACGCGCGGGGGACCGGGGGCCGCCACCGACCTCATCTCGATCTACATCCAGCGCGTCGGCTTCCGGGTCTTCGACCTCGGCGTCGCCTCGGCCCAGGCGCTGCTGCTGCTCGTCATCACGGTCGTGCTGGCGCGGCTCTACATCCGCTTCTTCTACCGGGAGATCGAGTGATGTCGTCGCGCGCCTTCGGCCGCCTGCTGCACGGCGCGGGCCTGCTGCTCGTCTTCGCCGCCACGGTCTTCCCGTTCTACTGGATGGTGTCGTCGTCCTTCAAGGCGCAGGCCGACCTCCTGGCCTCGCCGCCCGTCTGGCTGTTCAGCCCGACGCTGGGCAATTACGCGGAGGTCTTCGCCGACCAGAAGGTCGTCGACGCGGTGGTGAACTCGCTCATCGTGGCGCTGGGCTCGACCGCGCTCTCGGTGGCGCTCGGCACGCCCGCCGCCTTCGCGCTCGCCCGCTACGACTTCCGCGGCAAGCAGGACCTGTGGTTCTGGTTCATCTCCAACCGCTTCATCAGCCCCATCGTCCTGGCCCTGCCGATCTACATCCTGGCCCGCAACCTCGGCCTCCTCGACACCCACCTCGTGCTGATCCTGGTCTACATCACCTTCATCCTGCCGCTCGTGGTATGGATCGCCACCGACCAGTTCCGCTCGATCCCCAAGGAGCTGGAGGAGGCGGCGCGGCTGGAGGGCGCGACGCAGTTCGACGTGTTCTGGCGCATCTACCTGCCGCTGGGCCTGCCCGGCATCGCGGTCTCGGCCATCTTCGGCTTCATCTTCTCCTGGAACGAGCTGCTCTACGCGCTGGTGCTGACGCGCCGCGACGTGCAGACCGCGCCGGTCGTCGCGACCAGCTTCATGTCGGGCTACGAGCTGCCCTGGGGCAAGATCATGGCGACCGGCACCGTCATCGTCCTCCCCGTCACCTTCTTCGCCCTGCTCGTGTCGCGCCACATGGTCCGCGGCCTCACCATGGGGGCCACCAAGTGATACGGCGTCCATGCGCTCATCCGGGTCTCCCGTCCGCTCATCCCCGCGCAGGCGGGGATGAGCGGAGAAGCGCGGTGACCAACCCGAAAGAGCGCATGAGCCCCATGATCTCCACCCCTCTCGCCGGGACGGCACGATGAGCTACCTGCGGCTCCAGGGCATCGAGAAGCGCTTCGGCGCGGTCAGCATCATCCACGGCGTCGACATCTCGGCCGAGAAGGGCGAGTTCGTGGTCTTCGTCGGCCCCTCGGGCTGCGGGAAGTCGACGCTGCTGCGCATGATCGCCGGGCTGGAGGAGGTGTCGGGGGGCGACGTGTTCATCGACGGGGCGCGCGTGACCGACGCCGAGCCGGCCAGGCGCCAGGTGTCGATGGTGTTCCAGAGCTACGCGCTCTTCCCCCACATGAGCGTGCGCGACAACATCGCCTTCGGCCTCAAGATGTCGAAGGTCCCCAAAGCCGAGATCGAGCGGCAGGTGGCCGAGGCCGCGCGCATCCTGCAGATGGAGCCGCTGCTCGACCGCCGCCCGCGCCAGCTCTCGGGCGGGCAGCGCCAGCGCGTCGCCATCGGCCGCGCCATCGTGCGCCACCCGAAACTGTTCCTCTTCGACGAGCCCCTGTCGAACCTCGACGCGGAGCTGCGCGCCCAGATGCGGGTCGAGATCGCCCGGCTCCACCGCGAGCTCGGCGTCACCATGATCTACGTGACCCACGACCAGGTCGAGGCCATGACGCTGGCCGACCGCATCGTGGTGCTGCGGGCCGGCCGCGTCGAGCAGACCGGCTCGCCGCAGGACCTCTACGACCGGCCCGCCAACACCTTCGTGGCGGGCTTCATCGGCTCGCCCAAGATGAACTTCATCGCCACGCGGGTGGCGGGGGCCGAGGGCGGCGGCCTCGCCCTCTCGCACCCGGCCTTCGCGGCGCCGATCCGCATCGCGCCGCGCCACGGCGCCGGCCGGGCTCCGGCGCAGGGCGCCACCGTGACGCTGGGGCTCAGGCCCGAGCACCTCGTGCTCGGCCCGGGCCCCAACCGCATCGACCTCAGGGCGGACCTGTCCGAGAGCCTCGGCGGCTCGACGCTGATCCACGGCCAGACCCCGGCGGGCGAGACCGTGAGCCTCCAGGTGCCCGGCCGCCACAGGCTCGGCAAGGGCCAAGCCTTCTCGGTCGGCATCGACGCCGCCCAGGCCTATGCCTTCGACGAGGCCGGGCAGGCGATCTGAAGGGAGAGACCCACATGGGTATCGAGGGACGGTCGGTCCTGGTGACGGGCGCCGGCAAGGGGATCGGGCGCGCGACCGCGATCCATCTCGCGGGGAAGGGCGCCGCGGTGATCGCGCTGAGCCGCTCGGCGGAGGATCTCGCGAGCCTCGCGGCCGAGATCGGCTGCCGCACGGTCGCGGTCGACCTCGCGGACGCGGAGGCGACGCGCGCCGCGGCCCGCGAGGCCCTGCCGGCCGACCTGCTCGTCAACTGCGCCGGCACCACCGAGCTCGACGCCTTCCTCGACCTCACGGTCGACACCTTCGACCGCATCATGGCGGTGAACTGCCGGGCGCCGATGATCGTGGCGCAGGAATATGCGCGGGCCCTGCTGGCGCGGGGCGCCGCGGGGTCCATCGTCAACGTCTCGTCGATCTCGTCCTTCATCGGCTTCGCCGACCACGCCGCCTATTGCGCGTCCAAGGGCGCGCTCGACGGGCTGACCCGCGTCATGGCCAACGAGCTCGGCCGCCGCGGCATCCGCGTCAACGGCGTGCATCCGGTCGTCACCCTCACGCCCATGGCCGAGAAGGCCTGGAGCGATCCGGCCAAGGCCGGCGCCATGCTCGGCCGCATCCCGCTCGGCCGCTTCGTGCAGCCGGCCGAGGTGGCGTCCGCCATCGCGTTCCTCCTGTCGGACGAGGCCGCCATGGTGAACGGCATCGACCTGCCGGTCGACGGCGGCTTCCTCATCGATTGAGAGTCTGTGAATGAATGCCCATCTGGGCCAGAACGAGCAGAATTCCTCAATGTCTTCGGGGGGCATTCAGGCACAAGTTCGATACATTCATAGACTCTGAACGGAACGGATCCCATGCGCGCCCTCGTCCTCGAACGACAGAACGAACTGAAGCTCCGCGACATCGACCTGCCGCTCGCGGTCGGCCCGGACGACGTCAGGATCCGCATCGACACGGTGGGGGTCTGCGGCAGCGACGTGCACTACTACACGCACGGCCGCATCGGCGCCTTCGTGGTGGACGCCCCCATGGTGCTGGGCCACGAGGCCGCCGGCACGGTGGCGGAGGTCGGCGCGGCGGTCACGAACCTCAAGGTCGGCGACCGCGTCTGCATGGAGCCGGGCATCCCGAACCTCGCGTCGCGGGCCTCGAAGCTCGGCCTCTACAACGTCGACCCCGGCGTGGTCTTCTGGGCCACGCCGCCGGTCCACGGCGTGCTGACGCCCGAGGTAGTCCACCCGGCGGCCTTCACGTTCAAGCTGCCCGACAATGTATCCTTCGCCGAGGCCGCGATGGTGGAGCCCTTCGCGGTCGGGCTCCAGGCGGCCGTGAAGGCGAAGATCCAGCCCGGCGACACGGCCGTGGTGACGGGCGCGGGGCCGATCGGCATCATGGCGGCGCTGGCGGCGCTGGCGGGCGGCTGCTCGCGCGTCGTCGTGTCGGACCTCGTGGACGAGAAGCTCGCCATCGCGGCCCGCTACCCCGGCGTCGCGACCGTCAACGTGCGGACCGCGTCGCTGGCCGAGGCCGTGGCGGGCGCGACGGACGGCTGGGGCGCCGACGTCGTCTTCGAGGCGAGCGGCGCCCCCCGGGCCTATGACGGGATCCAGGGACTGCTGCGCCCCGGCGGCTGCCTCGTGCTGATCGGCATGCCGGTCGAGCCCGTGCGGCTCGACGTGTCCTCGATCGCCGCCAAGGAGATCCGCATCGAGACCGTCTTCCGCTACGCCAACGTGTTCGACCGGGCGCTGGCCATGATCGCGTCCGGCAAGGTGGACCTGAAGCCGCTCGTCACCGCGACCTTCCCCTTCGAGGACAGCGTCGCGGCCTTCGAGCGCGCCGCCGAGGGACGGCCGAGCGACGTGAAGCTGCAGATCAAGCTGTGACGGGTGGCGCGCGGCGCCGCTCCGGTCCGGGCCGCCATACGGAACCGACACGGTCGCGCCCCAGATCGGCCATCGTGAGCCGCCATCGCAGGGTCGGCGTGACCTTCGGTCGCGCGACGGGCGGGTGCCGCGGCTCGGCTCACGCTCGGCCGAGGTCTCATTTGAGGTAGATCGGTGGGTCCTGCCACACTAAGGTCACGATGTGGCCGGTCCTGGCCCGGGGCGCGATGACGCCATGCGACAGTCCTTGCGGGGATGGGCGAGTGCGGTGGGGGAGGCCCTCCGGGCCGGATCGCGCAATTTCGTCTATCGCGGCACGGCGGCCCTGGTGCTCCTCGCCCTGGTGCTGGTGGCGGGCGTGCTCTGGGGCTACTGGTCGAGCATCTACAAGGACGCCCAGACCCGCGGCGGCACCCTGGCCTTCCTCCTGTCCGAGCAGACGGCCCGCACCTTCCAGGCCGTGGACCTCACCCTGGCGGGATTGGAGCCGGTGTTCGCGGCGGCCCCCCTCCCCGACCACGCGCCCGGCTTCGAGAAGCTGCTCGCCCAACGCGTCTCCGAACTCGACTTCATCCACGCCCTCTACGTGGTCGACCCGGCCGGGCGCGTGACGCAGATGTCGGGCGCCGCCGGGGAGAGCCTGTCGGACGCCTCGGCCCGGCCCTATCTCGACCGGTTCGGGGACGACCCGAGCCTCAAGTTCGTGGTCGGCCAGCCGCTGTTCAGCGGCCACGGCCTGCTCAGCGCCATCCCGGTGATGCGGCGGCTGAGCGGGGCCGACGGCGGTTTCGGCGGCATGATGGTGGCGAGCGTCGAGCCCCGCTACTTCAGCGATTTCTACCGCAACCTCGACCTCGGCCGGCGCGGCTCGATCGACCTCTACCAGGACAACGGCTCCATCCTGCTGGCCTCGTCGGATGCGGCGTCCTCCGACGCCGTGCCCAGCCTCTCCGGGATGCCGACCTTCGACCTCGCCTCGACGCTCGGCAACTTCAGCTCGCCCGGATCCGAGAGCGACCGGCGCCTCGTCGCCTTCCACCGCACCGCCGGCTATCCCCTGGTGGTGGCGGTGGGCATCGATCTCGCGGACCTCCGCTTACGCTGGTGGCGCGTCGCGGGCCCCACGGTGGCGGCGCTGGGCGCCGTCGTGCTGATGGCCGCGGCCCTCGCGGCCGTCGTGGCGCGCCGCCTCCAGGAGCGCCGGCGCGCCCGGAACCGCGCCGTGGCGGTGCAGAAGCTGGAGGCGCTCGGCCAGATGACCGCCAGCGTGTCGCACGACTTCCGCAACCTCCTCGCCGTGATGACCTCGACGCTGCTGCTGGTGCGACGGCGCGGCCCGGACGAGGCCGTGCTGCGCGCCGCCGAGGAGGCGGTGGAGCGCGGCAGCCGGCTCATCACGCAGCTCCTCGCCTTCTCGAAGCGCGACGAGCTCGTGGTCCGCCCGGCCTGCATCAACGCGCTCCTGGGCGAGCTGGAGGACGTCCTGCGCCACGCCGCCGGCCCGGGCGTGGCGCTGTCCTTCGACAAGGCGGCCGGGCTGCCGGCCTGCCTGGCGGACCAGACGCAGTTCGACGCCGCGCTGATGAACCTCGTGGTCAACGCCCGGCAGGCCATGCCCGAGGGCGGCCGGGTGGCGATCGCCACCCGCGCGGCGGGCGCCGGGCGCGTGGCGCTGAGCGTGGCCGACACGGGCGTGGGCATCGCGCCGGGCGACGTGAAGCGCATCTTCGAGCCCTTCTTCACCACCAAGGCCGACACCGGGACCGGTCTCGGCCTCGCCCAGGTCTACGGCTTCATGCGCCGCATCGGCGGCGACGTGACGGTGGCGAGCGAGCTCGGGGTGGGGACGACCTTCACGCTGCTGTTCCCGGAAGCCGAGGCGGGCGCCGACCAGCCTCTGGAGGCCGCGCGGCCGGCGGCGTGAGGGCGGGGCCGCCGTACCGGCGTCTCCACTGCCCCTCAGTCTGAAGTCACCCAGCGGCTTTCCGGCCCTTCCTCCTCCTGAGACCGGCAACGGTCTTTGCTGACCTCTTTTCCTCCACCTCCTCATCCTGAGCAGGGCGCGGAGCGCCCGTGTCGAAGGACGAGATGTGCCCTCCGCGCGGTAGCGGGCCGGTCATGCGTCCTCCGACACGGGTCTTTTGGACCCTGCTCAGGATGAGAAAGTTGGGAAATATAGCTCTATATTTAATGTCGGATAGTGTTAATCACATATTTGGTGTTAGATGCCAGATTATAATTTTTTCCATCAATATTTTGCTGATATCGCATCACAGTGTCTCAGGGCTCTGCCCTGAAACCCGCAAAAGGCCGGGGGCCTTTTGAAACCGGACTGTCATCGAACCTCCAAATCGATGTGATCACCTCACGTCGACGAGCCCGGCAGGATCGAGCCCAAGATCTGGCGCGCTGCGCCCGCGATGACGCGTCCCTCGTGCGGGTCGCCCTTGACCAGCGCCGACATGAAGTTCTGGGCCTGCTTGAGGGTGATGTGGGGCGGCAGCGGCGGCACCTCGGGGTCGGTCTTCACCTCCAGCACCACGGGGCGGCCGCAGCGCAGGGCCTCGTCCCAGGCCTCGCCCAGCGCCTCGGGGTCGTCGACGTAGATCCCCCTGAAGCCGATCAGCTCGCCGAACTTGTGGTAGGGCACGTTCGGGATCTCCTGCGAGGCCACGAACTTCGGGTCGCCCTCCATCACGCGCTGCTCCCAGGTCACCTGGTTCAGGTCTTCGTTGTTGAAGACGCAGACCACCCAGGTCTTCTCCGAGAACCGATCCCAGTATTTCGACACGGTGATCAGCTCGGCCATGTTGTTCATCTGCATGGCGCCGTCGCCCACCAGCGCGATCACCGGCCGGTCGGGGTGGGCGAATTTGGCCGCGATGGCGTAGGGCACGGCCGCCCCCATCGAAGCGAGCGAGCCCGACAGCGACGCCATCATGCCGCGGCGCATCTTGAGGTCGCGCGCGAACCAGTTGACGCAGGAGCCCGAGTCCGACGTGACGATGGCGCGGTCGGGCAGGCGGGGCGACAGCTCGTGGGCGACGCGCTGCGGGTTGACGGGCCGCGCGGGCTGAAGGGCGCGCGCGCCCTGCTGCTCCCACGAGGACCTCGCCCACCCCTCGATCTTCTCCCGCCAGGAGCGGTCGGCCTTCCTCTCCAGCAGCGGCAGCAAGGCCCTCAAGGTTTCGGCCGCGTCGCCCTGGAGGTTGCACTCCATCGGGTAGCGGATGGACAGCATGTCGGCCTTGATGTCGATCTGTACGCCCCGCGCCGTGCCCTCCGCGGGCAGGAACTCGGCCCAGGGGAAGCCCGAGCCGACCATCAGCAGCGTGTCGCACTCCGCCATCATGTCGGATGAGGCCGCGGTGCCGAGCAGGCCGATCGTGCCCGTCACCCAGGGCAGGTCGTCGGGCAGCACGGCCTTGCCGAGCAGGGCCTTGGCGCAGCCGGCCCCGAGCGCCTCGGCGACCGCGATCACCTCGTCGACGGCGTCGACGCAGCCGGCGCCGACCAGCATGGCGACTTTTTGGCCGGCGTTGAGGATGGCGGCGGCCTCGCGCAGGTCCTCCTCGTAGGGCACCACCTTGGGCCTGGCGTAGCCCACCCCCGAGAAGGTGAAGCCGTGCAGGCGCTTCGGCTCCTCGTAGGGCATCTCCTGGAGGTCGTTCGGCAGGATGATGGCCGTCACGGCCCGCTCCGCCACGGCGGTGCGGACCGCGCGGTCGACGAGATGGCGCACCTGGGCGGGCGCCATGGCGGTCTGCACGAAGGCGCCCGCCACGTCCTTGAACAGGCTCTGGAGGTCGAGCTCCTGCTGGTAGTGGGCGCCGATGGAGGTGCGCGCCTGCTGGCCCACGATGGCCAGCACCGGCATGTGGTCCATGCGGGCGTCGTAGAGGCCCGTCAGCAGGTGCGAGGCGCCGGGGCCCGAGGTGGCGATGCAGACGCCGAGCTCGCCCGTGAACTTGGCGTGGGCCGAGGCCATGAAGGCCGCCATCTCCTCGTGGCGGGCCTGGATGAACGCGATCTTGCCGTCCGCGCGGTTCAGCGCGCCGAACACGCCGTTGATGCCGTCCCCGGGATAGCCGAAGATCCGGCGCACGCCCCAGGCGTGCAGGCGTTCGACCAGGAAGTCGCCGACGGTCCTGCTCATGCGATCGCTCCGACGCTGAAACGGTGGGGCCTGAGGCCGGGGACCGGGGCGGGGAGCGCGAAGAGCCCGCCCTCGTCGGGGTGCCGGGACCGCTCCCCGGGCGGGATCGGCCAGTTGGCGGAGGTGACGAAGATCGTGTCGAGGTTGTCGCCCCCGAAGCACGGCATGGTGGGGTACTTCACCGGCAGGGGCACGCGGCGCTCCAGCCTGCCGTCGGGATCGAAGCGCAGCAGGCAACCTTCGGCGAAGACCGCGCACCAGTAGAAGCCGTCCGAATCGACCGAGGCGCCGTCGGGCCCGCCCTGCCGGTCCTCGACCTCGACCCGCGCGAAGACGCGCTTGTTCGACGGCATACCGGTGTCGAGGTCGTAGTCGTAGGCCCAGATGACCTTGGGATCGGTGTCGGCGTGGTAGAGGGTGCGCCCGTCCGGGCTCCAGGCGAGGCCGTTCGATGTCTTCACGGCATCGGTCACGCCCGTCCAGCGCCCGTCGCCGTCGTAGCGCCACAGGGGCGAGCCCTTCTGCCCGTCGCTCTGGTCGCCGGGCTTCAGCGGCAGGTACATGGCACCGGCGAAGAAGCGGCCGCGGGGATCGCATCGCCCGTCGTTGAAGATGAAGCGGCGCGGGTCGAAGGGCGCATGCGCCCAGGGCACGAGGGCGCCCGTCTCCGGCGTCATGTGGTAGAGCCCCGTGGCGAGGGCCACGACGGCGCCCTCCTCGGCCAGCGCGAAGCAGCCGATCCAGGCGGGGAGTTCCCAGGCATGGTCCTGGCGGGTGGCGGGATCGAAGCGATGAAGGGCGGGTTCGCGGATGTCGACCCAGAACAGCGCCTTCGCGCGGACGTCCCAGGCGGGGCACTCGCCGTTGAGGGCTCCCGCGCGCAGGACGAGCTCCGCGGGCGTGTGCTGATCCAAGGGCGGGGTCCTTCGACGGGCGCGGGGCCGGCGGACGGGGCGAAGACGAGCCGCGGCACGGGGACGACGCCCGACAAACGGCAGGGCCCAGAGGTTGTTCCGGCACCCGGGCCCGCCGCCCGATGAGCCGCGGCCCGAGGCTCCTGTTCGTCGCCACGGAGGACTGGTTCTTCGCGTCCCACTTCCTGTCCGTGGCGGTCGCGGCCCGCGACGCGGGCTTCGACGTCGCCGTCACGGCGCGGGTGAGGGACGCGGCGCTGCGCCGGCGCATCGAGGCGGCCGGCGTGCGGGTGATCCCCTCGGGCCACGAGCGCGGCCAGTTCGGTCCGCTCGCGCTGCTCGGCCACGCGCGCGGCTTCGCCCGGCTGTTCCGGGCCGAGCGGCCCGACATCGTCCACCTGATCTCGGTGCGGCTGATCGTGCTGGCGGGCCTCGGCGCGCTGATGGCGGGCGTGCCGCGGCGCGTGCAGGCCGTGACGGGACTCGGGCTGATCGGCGCCAGCCCCACGCTGAAGGCGCGGCTCGCGCGCGGCGCCCTGGGCTGGCTTCTGCGCTCCGTCCTCGGCGGCGCCCGCGTCCACCACGTCTTCGAGAACCGGGAGGATCCCGCCCTGCTCGGCCTCGACCCGGACGGCCCGCGCGTCACGGTGGTGGGCGGCGCCGGGATCGACCCCGAGCGCGAGCGCGGCCAGCCCCTGCCCCCCCTGCCCCCGCTGCGCGTGGCGGTCGTGGCCCGCATGGTGCACTCGAAGGGCGTCGACGTGGCCGTGGAGGCCCTGCGGCTGGCGCGGGCCGCGGGCGCCCCCGTCGAGCTGTCGCTGTTCGGCGCGCCCGACCCCGAGAACCCGCGCGCCGTGCCGCTGGAGGACCTGCGCCGCTGGTCGTGCGCGCCCGGCGTCGCCTGGCACGGCCACGCCACCGACATCGCCGCGGTGTGGCGCGGCCACCACGTCGTCTGCGTGCCGTCGCGCGGCGGCGAGGGCCTGCCCCGCGCCCTGCTGGAGGGCGCGGCCGCGGGCCGCGCCGTGCTGACGACCGCGACGCCGGGCTGTGCCACCTTCGCGCGCGACGGGGTGGAGGGCTTCGTGGTGCCGCCCGGCGACGCCGACGCCCTCGCCGACGGCCTCGTCACCCTGGCGCACGACCCGGCGCTGCTCGAACGGTTCGCGCAGGCCGCGCGCGCGCGGGTGCTCGACGGCTTCACCACGGCGGCGGTGGCGCGGGATTTCCTCGCCGTCTACCGCGGCCTGCTGGAGGCGCGCCGGTGAGCCCGGCGCTCGACCGCCCCGCCTTCATCCGCCGCAACACCCGGCTGATGCCGGTGCCGATGGCGCCGGAGATCCGGCTGCACATGGCGGACGACGCCACGGAGCTATGGGGGAAGACCGAGGCCGACCTCGGCGTGCTGAACCTGCCCCCGCCCTTCTGGGCCTTCGCCTGGGCGGGCGGGCAGGCGCTGGCCCGCCACATCCTCGACCGCCCGACCCTGCTGGAGGGCGCCAGCGTGCTGGATTTCGCCTCGGGCTCGGGCCTCGTCGCCATCGCGGCGGCCCTGCGCCGCGCCGCGCGGGTCGAGGCGGCCGACGTCGATGGCTTCGCGCTCGACGCCATCGCGCTCAACGCGGCGGAGAACGGCGTCGGGGTGGAGGTGAGGGGCGAGGACCTGATCGGGCGCGACGAAGGGTGGGACGCCGTGCTGGCGGCCGACATCTTCTACGAGCGGGACACGGCCGGCGCCGTCACGGCCTGGCTGAAAGGATTGGCGCGGCGCGGGGCGCTGGTGCTGGTCGGCGATCCGGGCCGCAGCTACTTCGAGGTCGACGCGTTCGAAGCCCTGCAACGATATGACGTGCCGGTGATGCGCTCGCTCGAAGACGCCGACGTGAAGAGCAGCGGCGTGTGGCGGCTGAGGAGGTCCGACTGACGGCGCGTCAAAGCCTATGAATGTATCGAACTTGTGCCTGAATGCCCTCTGAAAACATCGAGGTCTTTCTGCCCGCTTTGGGCAGATGGGCATTCATCCACGAACTCTCACCCGAAGGCGATGCGCGCCAGATGTTCGAGCGACGTGCCCGGCAGCATCGCGACCGGCGCCAGGCCGTCCATCCCGAGCGCCCGGCGGGCACCGTCCTCTTCGGCGGAGCGGCGACGGGAAGCCATGGAGATCCGACGGATCTGCGACAAGGGCCGGACGATGTCGGCGAGGGCGCCGGCGGGCTGGGCGGGTGCGATGAAGGTCACGACGGACGGTCCCCCTGGGATGTGTTGACATCCCGTTCACGAGGATCGAACGCCGCCCGTGCCGTTTCGGTTCACCCGTCGCACGCGACATTCGGCGCCATCGGGGTGCTCGGGGAGGGTTGATCCCGTCGGGGCGCGACCGAAGCGCCGATCTCCGCGGAGACCCTCAGGCCGCCGTCCAGCCTCCGTCCATCGACAGGTTGGCGCCGGTGATCTGGCTCGCCGAGTCCGACGTCAGATAGACCGCGAGCGACGCCACCTGCTCCACGGTGACGAACTGCTTCGTGGGCTGAGCCGCCAGCACCACGTCGCGGATCACCTGCTCCTCCGTCAGGCCGCGGGCCTGCATCGTGTCGGGGATCTGCCGCTCGACGAGGGGCGTCCACACGTAGCCCGGCGAGATGCAGTTGACCGTGACGCCGTGGAGCGCAAGTTCCAGCGCCGCCGTCTTGGTCAGGCCCGCGATGCCGTGCTTGGCCGCCACGTAGGCGGCCTTGAAGGGCGAGGCCACGGTGGCGTGCGCCGAGGCCGTGCTGACGATCCGGCCCCAGCGGCGGGCCTTCATGCCCGGCACCGCGGCCCGCATGGCGTGAAAGGCCGACGACAGGTTGATGGCGATGATCTGGTCCCACTTGTCGGGCGGGAAAAGCTCGACCGGCGACACGAACTGGATCCCGGCATTGTTGACCAGGACATCCACCGACCCGAAGCGCCGCTCAGCGTCCGCCACCATGGCGGCGATCTCGGGCGGCACCGTCATGTCGGCCGGGGAATAGGCAGCCTGGACCCCGAAGTCGCGCTCGATCCCGCCGCGCGCCGCCTCGATCGCCTCGGCGTCCCCGAAGCCGTTCAGCATCACCTGCGCGCCCTCGGCCGCCATGGCCGGGCTGACCAGATGCGTGCGGCCGCCCTGCCCCTGCCGGCCTTCGAAGTTGCGGTTCGAGGTCGACGCGCAACGCTCGCCGGGTTCGAGCCGGTCGGCATTCATCGCGAGGCACA
>CAXTBR010000085.1:19085-19291 GCA_964242785.1 uncultured Lichenihabitans sp.
CCCGCTCTCCTCCACGCAATGCCCGAGGCCGGCGGGCCCGTCACCCGGCCGGCATGGTTTCCAGTTCCGCGATCATGCCTTCGATCACGCCGAGGCCGATCTGCCAGAAGCCCGGGTCGCGCGCATCGAGCCCGAAAGGCGCGAGAAGCGCGCGATGGTGCCGGGTGCCGCCCGCCGCCAGCATGGCGAGGTAGCGCTCCGCGAAC
>CAXTBR010000086.1:0-6445 GCA_964242785.1 uncultured Lichenihabitans sp.
CGGGCGAGCCGCTGTTCCCGCCGGCCCTGACGCTCGCCGCGATCTACATCGCCCGCGACCCGCGCGACGTGGCCGTCTCCCTCGCCCACCATACCGGGCTGGACCTCGACCGGACGATCGCCTGCATGGGTCGGCCGGACATGGTCATCGCCGGCAGCAAGCGGCAGGGTGGACCTCAACTGCCGCAGCGGCTGCTCGCCTGGAGCGGTCACGCCCGGTCGTGGCTGGAGGCGCCGGTGCTCCCGATGCTGCTGCGCTACGAGGACATGCTCGCCGACCCCGCAGCGGCACTGTCCCGGACCGCCGGTCACCTCGGCTGGGATGCGCCCGAGGACGCGGTGGCACGGGCGGTGGCGGCGACGCGGTTCGAGGCGCTGCGGGCGGCCGAGGACCGTCACGGCTTCGGGGAGAAGCCGCTGGAGGCGCGGAGGTTCTTCCGCCGCGGGATCGCCGGCGGCTGGCACGAGGCATTGAGCCCCGCTCAGGTCGCCCGCATCGAGGCCGACCACGGCAGCGTCATGGTGGAGCTAGGCTATCTCTGACGCGACGGCCGTACGATCCGCCGCGAAGAGAGCGTTCGAGACCGCGAAGAACCGTCCCTCCGTGATGATGTAGTCGTTGTAGCTCGCGATGAAGTTGTACCTGTGCCCGCTCAGCAGCCGGGCGATGGGCAGGAGCGAGCCCGCGCGCCCGGGATCGCCGTCCAACGAATTGAACTCGCAGGTCACGAAGTCGATGCGCCCCTCAGCCAGCGCACGCTCCGCACCGAGCAGGACGTCGTGATCGGAACCCTCGGTGTCGATCTTGAGCAGGTTCACGCGGCCGATCGACCGCTCGCGGCAGAACGCGTCCAGCGTCGTCACGTCCACGCCGACGGTCCGGCCCCGCAGGCCGTGGCGCTCGACGTAGGGCGCCTGCGCCTTCAGGGAGCCGAGTTCCGAGGCTCCGTGGACGTAGAAGTCGGATCGGCCGCTCCGGTCGCTCAGCGCGATCTGCTCGACGCTGACGGTCCCGGGCGGCCCGACGGCGGCGCGCAGCGCGCGCGCGACGCTCCCGTTCGGCTCGAACGCGAAGATCCGGGAGGCGGGCCACGCGGCCCGGAAGGCCATCGTCGTCCGGCCGACGTTCGCGCCGACGTCGAAGATCGTCGCGACATCGACACCCCAGAGCCGCGACAGCCGCCTCACGTCCGCGATGACGTCGATCCCGTACCGGGAGGCCGGATTGACGATCCGATATCCGTAGGCGCCGAGGCCCCGTTCCACCCCCTTCTTGAGCAGGTTCCTGAGCACCGCCCTCATCGTGCCGCCTCACCCGCCGTTGTCGCTGTCGAGCCAGCGCAGGAAGGCGCCCGCCTGCAGGCCGCGCACCAGGGCGGAGCGGTAGGCGGACCGTTCCGCATCCGCTGCCCCTGCCGTGGCCGGCCAGTCGTCGAGCATCGCCTTCAGGCGGGGGAGATCGAGCGCCCGTGCCGCCAGCGGCGAGGTCTCGATCCGCTCCAGCTGCGCGCCCAACGCCGCGCGGTGGCCACCGAGGCGGTGGAACCACTCGGGGTTCTGCGCGGCCTTGACCAGCCGCCCGCGCACCGTCGGCGGCAGCACGTCCCGGAAGGCCGCTCGCGCCAGCCAGCGCGGCCAGCCGTCGCGCACGAACATCGCCTCCGGCAGCGACAGGCAGAACTCCACCACCCGGCGGTCGGTGAACGGGCTCGTCTGCTCAAGCCCGGTGAGGTGGCGCAGCGCGGCGACGTTCTCCGCCGGAAGAGCCGACCAGCGCAGACTGCGCGCGACGATCTCGCGCTGGCTCGGGGCGTCGTGCTGGGCACCCCCGGGAAACCCCTCCGCCAGCAGGAGGTCGCGCACTCCGGCCGAGGCGGCCAGATCCGGGTGGATCGCGCTGTAGCGGTGCCAGTCCCCGACCCCCCGGCCGCGCTCCCGGTCCCGCAGCCGGGTCAGGCGCCCGCCGAGGAAGGCGCGGTCGAGCTGGCCCAGGAAGCTGCCCTGCCTGCGTCGCCCGAGCAGCCACGCCTCGCGCAGGGCGTGGCGCACGTCGCCCTGGCGCACGACCGCGCGCAGCGAGCCGTAATGGGTCAGCGAGGTCTCGCCGCCGCCGCCGGTCAGCATCAGCCGAGCGCCGGCCGCCCGCGCGGCGCGCCAGCCGGCGAGCATCCAGGTCAGGTTCGGCGCGAGCATGACCGGATGGCCGGCCTCGACGAACAGGGCGGTCGGGTCGGCGTCGAGCGGGTCCGCCCCCGGCTCGATGTACGTGACCTTCAGGTTGGGGTGAGCGCGGGCGAGCGCCTCGACCTGGGCGCGGTCGTCCGGCTCCTCCCACCGCCGCAGCCCGAGCGGCACGCCGGCCTGCGGCACCAGCACGAAGCCGTGGACGGGCTCGGGCGCGCACAGCCGCGCCGCTTCCGCAGCGACGATGGCCGAGTCGAGCCCGCCGCTGAGCGACACCGCGGTCGGGCCGATCGCCCGCAGCCGCGCCCGCAGCGCGCGGCCGAACACCTCCCGCGCCGCCTCGGCGACCTCCTGCGGCCCGCGCGGCACGGCGACCGGGCGGGGCTGCCAGCCTGCCGCGCGGCGCAGGCCGTCGCAGTCGACGGCCAGCGTCGTGCCGGGCAGGACGCGCACGACGTCGCGGTAGACCGTCCGCTCCCCGATGCCGGGGTTGATCACCAGGAACTCGGCCAGACTCCGCTCGTCCACCTCGCGCGGCACCTCGGGCAGGGCGAACAGGGCGCGCAGGCCGGTGGCGAAGGCGACGAACCGGTCGGTGCGGTACAGGTAGAGGGTCCGGGCGACGGAGGTGTCGAGGGTGAGGACGAGGCGCCGCGCCGCGCCGTCCCAGGCCGCCCAGGCGAACTCACCCACGATGTCCCGCGCCGCGTCCACGCCCCAGCGCCGGGAGGCGGCGAGCGCGAGGGCGCCGTCCGGCATGCCGACGGGGGACAGGCCGAGCCGCTCGGCCAAGCCGTCCCGGTCGTCGATGCGGCCGGCGAACAGGGAGACGATGTCGCCCGCGACCATGGGCTGACGTTCGTCGGCGTCCTCCGGGGTGACGACCGTCTGCCGGAAGGCCGCGTGGAGCGGGGGCGCCGACAGCAGGGCCGGCCGTGCCTGCCCCGGCACGGCGACGGCGGAGGCGAGGCGCTCGCCGTCGCGGTGGTCGAGGCGGCGGTCGTCACCCCAGCGGACGACGCCGACGAAGGCGCTCACCGCGGCGCCGGAGGGCGGAGGGTCCCGGTCTGCCCGAACGTCGATGCCGGATCGCACACGCCGGGAGAATCGCACATGCCGGGAGAGGACAACGCCATCGCGCCTGGGGAACTTCAACCACTTGGACGGCGGCGTCGGTCGAGCCCGCCGCCGGGATCGACTCGGACCGAGGGCGAGGCCACGGCAGCGACTCAGCCTCGGAAGGCTCGCCGGTCCTCCGCCTCCGCCGCGACCTCGGGCGCCGTGCGGGTCGTCGCTCAAGCTTACGGAGGATCGGCCGACGTCATCGACAAAGCCCGCGGCAGAGAACTCCGACGACGAGGCAAGCCTTAAGAGAAGAAGAAGCTGGGGCCGTCGGTCGTGTCTGTCGCCCGGCTGCCGTGCGTCACCTCCTCGATCGAGCGCACCGTCAGCGTCGGGGCGGACCATGGCTTGCGCTGCGGCGAGGCCGGCTGACGATGCTCGGCCGTGTCCTCTTCTTCCGTCGGTTCCGACACGGCTGTCCTCCCTCGGCAGACGGCGCCGCGCGGACGGCGCCCGGCAGGAATGAAGCCGAAACTTACCACGGCGGACGAAAATCTGTAAACGTGCCGCAGCCGAATCCGTGGCCGCCCCGGCCTGCGGGAACCGTCGCGGATGGGGAACGTCGCGTTCAAAAAACAAGATATTTTCCTATGGAGAGGTTGACGGCGCAGTGCCGGCCGGACCCACTCCGGCGGCGCGGGATCGTGATTCGCGCGCCGGTGGCCAGTCGCGACACGATCGAAGGAGGCGGGCAGTGGATCCATTCCTGGGCGAGGTGAGGACGTTCCCTTGGAACTTCGCGCCCAGGGGCTGGGCCCTCTGCAACGGCGCGTTGCTGCCCGTCAATCAGAACGCGGCGCTGTTCTCGCTTCTGGGGGCGTTCTACGGCGGCAACGGCTCCACCACGTTCGCCCTGCCGGACTTGCAGGGGCGCGCGCCGATCCACATCGGGTCGAACGCCGGACAGAGCTATACGATCGGCCAGAAGGCCGGCACCGAGACGGTGCCGCTGGCCGCGACCAACCTGCCGCCGCACACCCATGCGATGAACGCCGTGAGCGCCGCGGGGAACGTTCCCCAGGCGACGGGGCATCTTCCGGCCACGGCCGGCGCGATCGGCGGCGGGACGACGATCAACATCTACGTCCAGGCGGGTGGAGCGACGGTCGCGCTGGCGGCCGACAGCGTGTCGAATTCCGGCACCGGAACGGCGCACAACAACGTGCAGCCCTTCCTCGTCCTGAACTTCTGCATCGCCCTGCAGGGCATCTACCCGTCTCGCAACTGATCCGGGGGGCGCGCAAATGGAAAATTTCCTCGGCGAGATCCGCATGTTCGCGGGCAACTTCGCTCCGCAGGGCTGGAATTTCTGCGACGGCACCTTGCTGAGCATCGCTGACAACAGCACCCTCTTCACCCTGATCGGCACGACCTACGGGGGCGACGGCCAGACCACCTTCCAGTTGCCGGACCTGCGCGGCCGGCTCCCGATCGGCCAGGGCAACGGCTCGGGCCTCTCCGCCCGCGCGCTCGGCCAGTCCGCCGGCGAGGAGGGCCACACGCTGACCGTCAACGAGATGGCGGCGCACGCCCATCCCGCCACCGCCAGCACCGTCGCCGCGACGACGATCACCGCCGGCCCATCCGTGATGTACGGCGCGGCGCAGGGCAACCAGTCGGCCGGCGTCTACGGTCTCTACACCACGGCCCAGCCCCCGGACGCGCCCGTCGTGCAGTGGAGCGGCGCGACGGTCGGCAACATGGGCGGCAGCGAGCCGCACGACAACACCATGAACACCCTCACGATCAACTTCATCATAGCCTTGCAGGGGATCTTCCCCACGCAGAACTGAGGCAGGACCCGCGCATGTCCGACCCTTTCGTCGCAGAGATCCGGATCTTCGGCTTCAACTTCGCGCCGCGGAACTGGGCGCAGTGCAACGGCCAGGTGCTGCCGATCGCGCAGAACACCGCACTGTTCTCCCTGCTGGGGACGACCTACGGCGGCAACGGCCAATCCACGTTCGCGCTGCCGAACCTCCAGGGCAGCGCGGCGTGCTCGTCCGGCCAGGGTGCCGGGGGGCTGACCTTCCGCAGCCTGGGCGAGACTTTCGGCAGCCCGACGGCGACGGTGTCGGTGCAGCAGCTGCCGTCCCATTCGCACGCGTTCAACGGGCGAAACCCGACCTCGGGGCAGACCGTGGACGCCCCGACGGCGGGCTGCCACCTCGCCCGCACCATCGGTCAGGCCGACTTCACGAACACCGCCACGCCCACCACCATCCTGGCCCCGCAGTCGATCGGCGCGTCGGCGGGCGGCGGCCAGCCTCACCCCAACCAGCAGCCCTACCTGGCGATCAATTTCTGCATCGCGCTGACGGGCATCTTCCCACCCCGGCCGTAGGTGACGGACAGCTCACCCGAGGCCCCGGCGCGGCGCGCCTTCGCCGTGCCGGCGGCGCTTGCCGGGCGCGGCGTCGGCCTGCGCCCGCAGGTGGAGGCCGACGTCCCGTTCCTGCGCCGCCTCTACATATCCCTGCGCTGGGAGGAGGTGAGCCGCGTGCCGCACTGGGACGATGCCGCGCGCCTCGCCTTCCTCGCGGACCAGCATGCACGGCAGCACCACCACTACACCACCCACTACACCCGGTCCGACTTCCTGATCATCGAGCGGGACGGGGCGCCGGTCGGCCGCCTCGCCCTCGACCGGGGGCACCCGGCCGACCTGCGCGTGGTCGACATCGCCCTGCTCCCGGAGGCACGCGGCCGGGGTTTCGGCACCGCCTTCCTCGCCGCCGTGCAGGCGGAGGCCCGCGCCGAGGGCAAGCGCGTGAGCATCCACGTCGAGGGCGAGAACCCGGCCAAGCGCCTCTACGCGCGCCTCGGCTTCCGCGAGGTGAGCCGGAACGGACCGTACCGGCTGATGGAATGGGCGGCCTGACGCCTCAGTTGAACACCGCCTGATAACGGATGGTCCCCTCGGGGTTGCGCGCGACCGGGACCAGGAACAGCGCCACCTCGCCGAGCGCCGCGTGCTCGAGCGGCAGGACCTGCTGGTCGAACTGGATGTCCGTGCGGCCGCCGTCGAAGAGCAGTGAGAAGGGGTCGCGCGGCCCGTTCAGGTGATCGTGGGCCGGCAGCGGGTCGGCCTGCACGAGGGTGAAGGTCTCCCGCTGCTCCGGGCGATCCAGGACGAACGG
>CAXTBR010000086.1:6545-19284 GCA_964242785.1 uncultured Lichenihabitans sp.
CCCCGCATCGCGACAGGTCTTCGTGGGTCCCGCTCCGCTGCGACGGACTCGGTGTCACGCGCCGACTGGCGGGGTCGGCCGGGACGGCGACCCGTGGGGCGAGGCGGGGAAAGGACGCCGGTCGCCGTCTCGGGCGTGGGCTCGACGAGGGTGCCGCGGCCGTCCGAGGCCAGCGCATTTCTCGCCGAAGCGGCTTCCGGTTCGGCGCAAGAGATCCGGCACGGCAGAAAGATGGAACGGCTTCCACGATCCGATGGTCATGGAAGCCGCTCTCGATCCGCGTCCGGCGGCGGTCCTTGGCGCTCCCGGACTGTGATGGCCCCGCCCTCCAGGCGCAGGACGCGGTCGGCCGCCTCGATCGAGGCCGAGCGGTGGGCGATCACCAGGACGGTGACGTGCCGCGCGAGCCGGCGCATGCTCGCGATGACCTGCGCTTCGGAGACGGGATCGAGGGCGTTGGTCGCCTCGTCGAGGACCAGGAGATCGGGGGCGCTCAAGAGCGCGCGGGCGAACATGAGGCGCTGCCGCTCGCCGCCGGACAGGCGGCTGCCCCGCTCGCCAACGACCGTGTCGAGCCCCTGCGGCAGCCGCAGCGCGAAGGTCGCCGCCGCCGCCTCCAGCGCCCCCTCCAGATCCGCGTCCCCGGCGCCGGGGCGGGCGAGGCGCAGGTTGGCGCGGATCGTGTCGTGGAACAGGAACGGCTCCTGCGCCACGTAGGCGACTCGTCCCCGCCACGCCACCCGCGCCGGGTCGTCGAGCCGCACGCCGTCGATCGCCATCTCGCCTTCCGTGGGCGCGACGAGACCCATCACGACGTCCGCGAGCGTGGACTTGCCCGCCCCCGACGGCCCGGTCAGCGCGGTGATGGCGCGGGCCGGGATCGTCAGCTCGATGCCCGAGAGCGCCGGGCCCTCCGCGCCGGGATGCGTGAAGGCGACGCCGCGCAGGTGCAGGCAGTGCCGCAGCCGGGGCGCCTCCGCGGCGGGTTCCCGTTCCGCGACCGCACGGCACGCGTCCTCCCGGGCGCGGAACTGCCCGTAGACCGGAAGCAGGCGCGCGAGCTGGCGCCACGCTTCGAGGGTCTGCGACAGGCTGCTCGCCAGCCGGCCGAGGGCGAGGGCGAGGGCCAGCATCGCGGCTCCGTCGAGGTGCAGCACGCTCAGCCCGTAGACCGCGCCAGCGACCGCGGCGGTGGCGGCCGCGAGCCGCTGCCACGCCCGCACCGCCGCCGTCGCGCGGGTCTGGGCGAGCTGGGCGTCGCGCACCTCCCGCAGGAGTCCCCGCAGGGCGTCGCCCCGGGCCGCCTCGGCCCGGAGCACCTTGAGCGCCTTCAGGCCCGCCAGAGCGTCGGAGATCTCGGCGTGGAGGCGCATCGCCGCGCGCGCGAGGCTCCCCGACAGGGCGTAGGCGCGCCGCGCGAGCGGCAGCATGGGCAGGCCCGCAACCGTCGCCAGCGCGACCGCCGCCAGGGCGAGCCTCGGGGACAGGAACAGGGCCGCCGCCATCAGCGACGGCAGGTAGATCAGGCGGGTCGCGAGGTCGATGGCGACCTGGGTCGCGTGCGCGCACTGCATCGCCTCGGCGGTCAGCGCGTGGACGATGTCGGCGGGCCGGGACAGGGCCGGCGTCCCCCACCCGGCCCGCATCACGGCCGCGTGCAGGCGGGTTCGCAGGTGCTCGCCGAAATCGAGCGTCAACCGGTTCGAGGCGACCGCCTGGGCGTAGAGCAGGATCGAGGTGAGGCCGACGAGCGCGAGGTAGAACGCCGGCACGCCGGCGAGGCCGACCGCGTCCGCGGCGAGGAGGCCCGGTCCGGACCCGGCGCCCGGCCCGGCCCCCAGGAGCACCGGCAGCAGGACCAGCGCGAGGCTCTCCAGCGCGGCCGCGAGCACCGACAAGGCTACGATGAGGCCGAAACGGCCCGCGCGGTCGCCGATCGCGTCGCGCAACAGGGCGAGGGCCTGCCGGACCTGCGAGGCACTCCCCTCGGGGGCGGTCCCCGCCCCTGCCGCACCCCGGCGCGTGGCGATCACGGGCGCCGATCCCCCGCCCGAGCGTCTCCCCGCCGGTCCAGGACCTCGAGGGCGATCATGATCTCGGCGAGCGTGCGCTGCAGGACGTAGATCCAGCCGGCCCGACCGTCGAGCCAGCAGCGCTTGACGAGCAGGGTGTAGGCGAAGGCTGCCAACGGCGCCGGCCAGCCGAGCAGCCTCAGGCGGCCCGTCGCGCCGAGCGCGGAGCGCGGGGCGGCCAGGAGGTATTCCGCTTCGAGGGCGGCGTAGCGCTGCTGCGAGGCGATCCATCGCGCGAGCGGTTTGCGGTCGTCGTGCCGGATCTTCGCGGCGAGGGGGCGGACATCGCCGTCGAGGATGAGCCGCTGCGTGTGCCCGGTCTGGACGTAGCGCGCCCGGGCGCGCCGGAACAGGACGATCTGCGGCGGGTAGAGCGTGCCGGAGAGCGGGCGGCCCGCGATGCAGTAGCGGAAGCCCGCGCGGTAGCCCGCGACGTCCTCCGGTGGGGACAGGGCCGCGATCTCCGCACCGAGCGCCCGATCGAGCATATGGTCGGCGTCGAGCGCGAGGACCCACGCGGCCTCGATCCCGCATCCGGCCAGGCCGTGGTTCCACTGGTTGGCGTGCGCATCGAAGGCGCGCACGTGCAGGCGGACGTTCGGGTAGCGCGCGGCGATCGCGGGCGTGGCGTCCGTGCTTCCGCTGTCGAGGACCACGACGCGGGGGAACGCCGACACGGCATCGAGCGTGCGGGCGAGGTTCGCCTCCTCGTCGCGGGTGAGGATGAGAACGCAGATCTGGTCGAGGAAGCTCATCGGCGGCCGCTCCGGCGGGCGGAGACCTCCTCGTACAGGTCGATGAGCCGCCGCGTCATGGCGCCGGGCGAGTAGCGCTCGGACGCGAGGGCCCGGGCGCGCCGGCCCATCGCCGCGCGCGTCGCGGGCGCCCCGATCAGCGTCTCGATCGCCGCCCTCAACGAGGCCGCGTCGGGCGCGACCGCCACCCCGGCGCCGGCGCGCGCGACCTCGTCGGCGACCGCCACGCCCCGTCCGAGCAGGCAGGGCAGGCCGGCGGCGAGCGCCTCGACGGCGCTGATCCCGAAATTCTCCGAGAACGACGGCAGCACGAAGAGGTCCGCCGCCGCGAGCGCCGCCGCCTTCCGCGCGCCCTCGACGTGGCCGAGCCAGACGATGCGGCCGCCGAGGCCGGCCCGGGCGGCACGGGCCTTGAGGCCCGCGACGTAGTCCGGCGGCCCGCCCCCGGCCACCACCAGCGCCGCCGAGGCCGCGAAGCCGGCCGACCCGGCCGCCGCGTCGATCAGGCCCTCCAGGTTCTTCTTCGGATCGAGCCGCGACAGGAAGAGCAGCACCGTGCGCCCGGCCAGCGCCGGGTGTTCGAGCGGCGCGACCGCCTCCACGGGGCGTGGGACGCCGAGCGGGATGACGACGCCGCGCATCGGGACGGGCAGGCGTTCCGCCTCCTCGCGCTCCGCCGCGCTGGTGAAGTGCACGGCCGCCGCCCCCCGCAGGATCGGCCCCTCGACGCAGGCGATGGACAGGCGCTTGAGCGCGGGGCGCCGCTGCGTGAGGCCGTAGCGCCCGAGCGTCCCGAGCGGGCGGATGATGTAGGGTACGCCCAACGCGCGCGCCCCGAGGGCGGCGAGATTCGGCGCGAACGAGAACAGGGCGTGCACGTGCACGACGTCGTGCCGGCGCAGGAGGGCCGGGAGGCGAGGCGCCAAGCCCGGGGCGATCTTGTAGGGCGCGGCCCACCGGCGCAGGCAGACCCGGCTGACGCGCTCGCCCGGGTCTGCCGGCCGCGTCCGCCCGGCCACCGTCGTCACAGTCGTGACCTCGACGCCAGCCTCGGCGAGGCCGGCCTCCATCTCCAGGATCGCACGGGTCGGCCCGCCGTCCTGCGGCGCGAGCGAGGGGACGACGTGCAGGACGCGGAGGGGCCTCATCGGCCTCCGCTGACGCCGTGCCCGTCGGGACGGGCACGGCTCATCGGGCTCCGCTCGTCCGCGCTCCCGCGCGCCGCACCTGCGGCCGCTTCGGCGGGGAGCGCTCCAGGCCCGGCGATCCACCGCAGGCCGGCCGGCACGATGAACCGCACGAAGAGCCACGCGACGAGCAGCGTGACGATGAAGCCGCCCGCCACCTTGGTGAAGCTGCTTTCGAGACCGCCGACCGGCATGAGTGCGGCGGACGCCAGACCCATGCCGACGAGGCTTCCGGCCGCCTTGGAGCGCGACAGCAGCCTGTAGGCGAGGCCGTAGATCCAACCGATCCCGACGAGCGCCGCCATCATGCCGTAGGCGCCGAAGTCGATGTAGGTCTCGCCGATGTATCCGATGCTGATCGAGGTCCCATCGCTCTGGCCGGCGAGGCCGCCGGTGTAGAGGTTGGTGCGCTCGGTGTCGTCGATGGCCGCCTTCTCCGGAAAGAAGGCCCTCGGCATGAACGGCCGGGTGAGAGCGTCCGCGAGCAGGGCACCGTTCTCGTGCGCGACTTGGTCCGGGACGAAGCCGAGGACGACCGAGAAGTATTCGACATAGGAGAGGCGGTGCAGCATCTTGTCGAAGCCCGCCTCGATCCCGCGCGCGTCGAGCGCCGCGGCCAACTCGCCGAGCTTGGCCATCCGCGTCGCGTAGTCGATCGCGACGATCTGCTCGCTCCGCCCCTCCGCCACGAAGTAGCGGTACTCCTCCTTGACGCCCGTCCAGACGACGCCGAGGCACAGCAGCCCCCCGATCAGGATGGCGAGCCCGGCCTGCATCCGGACGGTCAGGCGAAGGCCGGAGGCGAAGGCGGCGAAGATCGTGAACAGGAACACCGTGCGGAAGTCGGAGAAGTACGTGCCGAGGCTGACGGCGAGTTCGACGCCGAACGCGAGCGGAAGGTAAGGGCCGGCCAAGCCGCCGCGGGCGAAGGTGGCGTAGGCCAGCACGAAGAAGAACGCCCACCGCAGCGCCGCGGCGGCGAGCAGCGTCTGGGACAGGCCCGGCACGACCCAGACGAAGGTCAGCGCGACGAACGAGACCGCACAGGCAAGGCCGTAGAGGTAGAACCAGCGGGCGACGGGCCACGCGAGGACGATGGAGCGCGCCGCCTCCGCCTCTCCCGGGCGCCACGCGCCCGCCCCGATCCGCATGCCGGCGGCGAGGCACAGGGTGCCGACGACGCTGAGGACCGTCGCCAGATACATGTCTCCGCCGAACGTCGAATACCAGACGATGTCGATGTCGAGCCAGTTCGCGTAGAAGACGGCGACGGACGCCCCGAACCAGTGGAGGCAGAAGGTCAGCACCAGGACGGGCGACTCGCCCGGCCGCCACAGGACGACGCAGCCGGCCACAAACACGGCGAGCGCCAGGATCGCGAGGCCCATGTTCGGTCCGAACCCGAAGCTCAGCATCATCACCGCCGCGACCCCGAGCACCGCCGCCGGGAGCCTGCGCCCGACGAGTGCCCGTTTCGGCTTAGGCGCGCCCGCGAGCCTCCGCGGGTGGGCGACGGCGGTCACGGCCGGCGCACGGCGCCGGGCGCCGCCCCGATCCCGTCCGCGGCGGAGGGCCGGCTGCGTCGCGATAGGGAGCGGAGGGCCGCGGTGCGCGTCATCGTGATCATCCGTGTCGATCAGCCCGCCGGAGCGTCCGCGGCACCCGGCCGCGCGACCCCGTCTCACGCCACCGCCTACCGCGGCAATGCGGCGCGAAGATGGGTTCGCCCGGTCGAGGCCGGCGTGGCCGCGACGCCGTCCTCGTCAGGCGGCCGGCCCGGGCGCGCGGGCGCGGTTCCCTGCGCGCGGCGTGGGTCTGTGGGCCACGGCGATCATCGACTTCCCGAGCATGGGTATGCGCCCGACGCGCCTGAACGCGATTCTCGAGAAACCGGCCTCCGCAAGCAGGGCGGTGAGGGTCTTGATGGACCAGAACTTGATGTGCCCATGATCCCACAGGGCGGTGAAATGCGCGTCCATCCGGCCCGATACCGCCAGAGCCAGGTTCTTCACGTAGCCGTGGTAGGGCGTCGAGACGATCGCGGTTCCTCCCGGTTCGACCAGGGAGAACAAGGTCCGGGCATACGATCTCGGGCTGTAGACATGCTCGACGACCTCGAGACTGACCACGACCGGAAAGGTGCCGAACCGGCCGGCGAGGTCGTCGTATGCCGATCCCTGCTCGACTCTCAAGGCCGGATAGGCACGACGTGCGGCGCGAACGCCATCCGCGGACGGGTCCACGCCGATGACATCGTACCCTTTGTCGGCCAGGAGAGCGGCGAAACTTCCGTCGCCGCAGCCGAGGTCGAGGATCCGACCGGACCTCGTCCCGCCCAGGATCTCCAGGACGGGCTTCGACAGATACCCGTGATGGTGTCCCGCCGCCGCACGCGGGTCGAAGTGATACCCCGCGGCATCTTCCACGGGAGCGGGTCCGGCCCGTCGGGCATCGCCGTTCCGGAGAGCGGCCGTCGGGCCTTCGCCCGTCCCCGTGCTCACGGCCGGGCCACGGCGCCGAGCGCCGCCTCGATGCCGTGCGCGGCGGCGGACAAGCCGTAGCGCCGCGCGAGGGCGCGGGGCGCGTCCGAGGGCGCCATCGCGAGCACCCGCGTCATGGCGTCCGCCAGGGCGGCCGGATCGCCGGTGCGGAACGCCCCCCCCGCCGCCGGGTCCCGCGTCAGGTCGGGTACGCATCCGCAGGCATCCGATACGACGATGGGTCGATTGCAGGCGAGCGCCTCGTTGGCGACGAGCCCCCAGGTCTCGATATCCGACGGCAGGACCATGCAGTCGGCGGCGGCGTAGACGTCCGGCAGCTCCGTCTGGTTGCGGAAACCCAGCAGGTGCGTCGGCACGCCCGCCTCCGCCGCCGCCGCACCGAGCGCGTCCTCAAGGGGCCCGGAGCCGGCGACCATGATCTCGACGGGCAGGCCGCGGCGACGGCACAGGGCTGCGGCGGCGACGAGGTCGAGGGGGCGCTTGCGCTGGATCAGCTTGCCCACGAGCAGCGCGACCCGGGCCGCCGCGCCGATCCCGAGGCGCGCGCGCAGGGCGGCGCGCGCCGCCTGCGTCGCCCCCGCGGCGAAGCGCTCCGTGTCGACGCAGTGCGGCGAGAAGAACAGGCGGCGGGCGGGGTAGCCGAAATGGGCGTAGTAGGCGCGCGAGCGCTCGCCGACATAGGCGGCGGCGTCGAACAGCCGGAGGAAGGCCGGGTAGAGGCAGGCCTTCAGGGCCGCCCGGGCCCACGAGCGCGGCGTGCCGAGATGGCTGTCGCCCCGCACGACCACGGGAAGGCCGAGGCGCTTGGCGGCGGAGAGGCCCTGGATGTAGGTCTTGCTGCCCCAGCCGGTGAGCAGGAGCGCGTCGAAGCCGCCGCGGCGCAGCCGGTCGCCGATCTCCGGCGTGTCGCAGCCGGAGAACGCGTCGACGTCGGGGTGGCGCGCGAGGTTGGCGAGGAACGCATGGGCGTAGCCCTCCGTGATGTCGAGATCCCAGTCGAAGGCGTGGCCGAAGCCCGCCCGCGCCTGGTCCTGCGGGCTCGCGCGGTGGGCGAAGAACACCTCGACGTCGAGGCGCCGCGCCAGCTCGCGGAACAGGGGGCCGTAGTACTGTACCGGGTGCGTCGTCAGGACGGCGAGGCGCATCGCGTCGTCCCCGTCGCGGCCGGCGCCGGGTGCGGCGCGAGGCTTGGCCCGGGCTCTCGCCCATGCGCGTGATCTTCATCAACCGCTTCTTCCACCCCGACCTCTCCGCCACCAGCCAGATCCTCTCGGACCTCGCCTTCGGCTTGGCAGAGCGCGGGCGGAGCGTCCACGTGATCACGAGCCGGCTGCGCTACGAGGCAGCCCATGAGTCCGCCCGCGAGTCCCGACATGAGGCCGCCTCGGCGGCGGGACCGGACCTGGCTCCCCGCGAGACCGTGGGGGGCGTGGTCGTGCACCGGGTATGGACCACGCGCCTGGGTCGCGCGCGCCTCCTCGGGCGCGCAGCGGATTATCTCACCTTCTACCCGTGCGCGGCGTGGTGCCTCTGGCGCTTGGCGCGCGCCGGCGACGTGGTCGTCGCCAAGACGGACCCGCCGATGGTGTCGGTCGTCGCCGCGCTCGCGTGCCGGCTGCATGGCGCCCACCTGATCAACTGGCTGCAGGACCTGTTTCCCGAGGTGGCCCGGGCATCGGGCATCGGGCAGCGTCGGCGCCTCGCCTACGCGTTCCTGTCCTGGGCCAGAACCGCGTCCCTGCGCGTCGCGGCCGTCAACGTCGTCATCGGGCGCGGGATGGCCGCGCGCGTGGAGGCCCTGGGCGTGCCGCGCGAAGGGATCCGGATCATCCCGAACTGGGTCGACCCGGCGGCGATATGGCCGATCGCCCACGCCGACAACCCCTTCCGGCGGGAGGCCGGCCTCGGCGACGCCTTCGTGGTCGCCTATTCGGGCAACCTCGGCCGCGTCCACGACATCGCGACCCTGCTCGACGCGATGACGATCCTCGCCGATCCTCGGGCGTCGCAGGCGGGCGATCCGCGGGTGCGCTGGCTTTTCATCGGCGGTGGCGCGCTGATGCCGGCGCTGCGGGCGGAAACCCTGCGGCGCGGGCTCGCCGACGTGGCGTTCATGCCGTATCAGCCGGCCGGCGCGCTGGCGCGAAGCCTCTCGGCCGCCGACGCGCACGTCGCGTCGCTGCGGCCGGAATTCGAGGGACTCGTGGTGCCGAGCAAGGTCGCCGCCGCGGCCGCGGCCGGCAGGCCGATCCTGTTCGTGGGCGATCCCGACGGCGAGATCGGTCGCCTGATCGCCCGCTACGGCTGCGGTCACGCGATCGCGTCCGGCGATGGAGAGGGGCTCGCACGGGCGATCGCTGCGCTCGCGCGCGACCCCGCGCTCCGCGACGGGATGGGTGCCCGCGCGCGGCGCGCGTTCGAGGCGGAATTCGACCGGGCCACGGCGCTGGCTCGCTGGGACGGGCTCCTGGACGAGGTCATGCGCCGGGGATGCCGCGCGGCGTGAGCGACGCCTCGGCCGATCCGCGGCCCGCGCCGAGGCTGACCCTGCGCCTCATGTCCCGGTCAGAGCCGCAGGGTTGGTGAGGCGACCGCACGGCGTCGGGGCCGTTCTCCTCCCGGGTGGCCCGTGCCTGCGTGAGCGCCCCGTCGTTCACGCGCTCGCCCGTCAGCATCATGCGGAGCGTGCCGACGAGAATGCGCAGGTCGAGGCCGAAGGACGCATTGCGGATCCACCAGAGATCCAGGGCGGCCTTCTCGGCGTTGCTGACCTTGCGGCCGCCCTGGACCTGGGCCCAGCCCGTCAGGCCGGGCCGCACCGACAGCCGGTCCCAGGCGTCCTCGGGCTGATCGATGGACAGGAGCGGGCGCGGACCCATGAGAGCCATGTCGCCCGCGAGCACGTTCCAGAGCTGGGGGAGCTCGTCGAGCCGGCTGCGCCGCAGCAGAGCGCCGATGCTCGAAAGCCGGTCCTCTTCGGGGATCCGCCTGCCCTGATGGTCGTGGGCCGGCGCCATCGTCCTGAACTTGTAGAGCCTGAACGCGCCGCCGCCGATGCCGAGCCGGTCCTGCCAGAAGATCGGCGGCCAGCCGAGGTCGATCGTCACCAGGACCAGAACCACGCCTCCGACCGGCAGCAGCAGCAGCGCGGCGAGCGCGGTTCCGGCAAGGTCGACGGCGCGCTTCCAGCGCCAGTAGGGCGCATGGGCCATCCGCTCGAACTCGGCCGGGCGCAGCGCCGCCGGGGGGCGGGCCGGCGCGCGGCGCGCGGCGGCTTGAGCACCGAGCGCCGCGCGCTCGTCGTCCACCGTCGCAGGGACGGGAGATGGCAGGAGCGTCCCGGAGAGGCGCGCCGCCAGCGGGTCGAGCAGGATGCCCTTCGCCTCGAGCTGAGCAAGGGCCTCGCGCGAGCGGACCGGCAGGGCCGAAAGCGGGACCGCCAGGATCACCCGGCCGACGTAGGCGCCGTGCACGGCGAGATCGGCGACCACCCGGCTGATGTCGTCGAACGTGCCCAGCACGCGATACTGGCGCAGGAAGCGCCCGACGTGGCGGGGCCGGGCGCTGACGATCCCGGCGACCGACAGCCGGGTGTCGCCCGCCTCCAGCAGGGCGCGCAGATACACCTCGGTCAGCGAATTCATCCCGACAATGAGGACGCTCTCGGTCCGGACGGCCGCGACGGGCATGGCGACCCGTCGCGGGTTGCGCTTGCGCAGTGTGAAGCGCGTGCGCGAGAGGAGCCGCGGCGCCAGCAGGAACACCGCGATCAGGACCGGCTGCATGACCGGGACGGCACGCGCGACGCCTTCCAGCCTGTTGTACGCGAACACGACCGCGACGGTGGCCACCGTCGTCACGAGGGAGACGCCGATCACCTTGACGATGTCGACGAGCGAGGCGAAGCGCCAGACCCCGAGGTCCAGGCCGGAGGCGCCGACGAACAGCATCGCGGTCGCGGCGGTGACGCCAAGATAGGGCGCGGACGCGGCGAGGTCCGACCATTGGACGGTCAGGTCGGTGCGCAGGAAGATCGCGCTCAGCGTCGCGAGGACCGCGAGGGCGATATCACAGCCGATGCGCGTCAGGCGACCCACGATGGATATCCGGCTCAGGAATGGTTGACGGGGCGAACCTCAGCGGCCCTTCGCAGACGGACCCGTCCCGCGATCCGCGGCGATTCCTCGCCCGCGCCGGGCCGGCGATGCGGGCGTGCCGTGTTCGTCCACGCTGTACGACGTAGTAAGCACGACGGTCCGGGTCCGGCTATATGCTGGGATTCGCGTCGTCCGAGCAGCGCAGAGACTTGCGTTTTTCAATGAAAGGTGTCCGTTTCAAGGCTGGGGAAAGGACCGGCGCCTACGACAGCCTCGCGGTCGACACCGAGGCCGGTGCCGTGCGGATCGACCCGGACCAGATTCGACCTGGAGACGGCGGCGGGGCCGGCGACGGTCTCCGCGCGACAGCGGTCACCCGATCCGCCCCCCGGGGCGCCGTAGGCGCGCTCAGGCGGTCCGCGCCGCGAGATCCTTGATCAGGCGTCCGGCGACGAAGCACGGACGGGCAAGTTGGTGGATTGCGGGCGGCAGCCGGAGGCCGAGGCGCCGTGCGTCCTCCTCCGTCGGCCGTGCGAGGTGAACCAGCGCGTCGGCGGCGGAGCGCCACGGATCGTCCTGCTGCGCGACCTCCCGCCAGAGCCATCGATAGGACCCCGGACGGGCCCAGACCCGCGGGGAGTCGACGCCGAGGTCCAGTCGCTCGAAGGCCCAGCCGAGGACGCTCTCGGTCCGGCGCGCGACGGCGGGCGCAGCGGCCGGCCACGGCGGCGGCTCGACCGCGAACAGGGCTTGGGCGAACAGCGCCCCAGCGCGCAGCGCGACCTCCGCGCCGAAAACCTGCGCGGTGGTCAGCAAGGTCAGTGCCTCGCTCTCCCGGCGCGGCAAGAGCCGGGCGCAGTCGACGAGCCACGCGAGGCGGTACCACAGCCCCCGGCCGCCGTGCCACGCGACGTAGGCCGCCTGCGGCGCTCCGGTCAGCGCCGGGATCGGGCACCCGGCGATCGGCACGGATGCGGTCGCGCCGCCCGCGAACGGATCGAGGGCGAACTGGACGAAGCGCGGCGCCAGCGTCCCGTGCAACTCGAGCAGCGGTTGGCCCTCGAGCGTCGGCCGCAGTTCCATGTCGTACCGGGCAGTGATCCGCAGCAGGTCGCGCCACTGCTCGGGCGCCGTCCAGCCCACCCCGGCGGCCGCGGCGACGGCCGCGCCGAGCCGGTCCTTCGGGACGATCACGTCGAGGTCCCGGGCGGTCCGGACCGTGGCGTCGCCGTAGAGCTGCATCGACAGCGCCGGCCCCTTGAGGGCGACCCAGGGCACGGCGTGCGCCTCCAGCGCTCCGGCCAAGCGGACGAGATGGGCGGCGGCCAGGAAGGACCGGCGCCGCGCCCGGCTCGCGCGCTCGAGCAGGGCCGGCGGCGGCTCCGGCGCCAGCGACCGGGCGGACAGCGCCCGCCAACTGCGCTCCGCGATCGCCGTGACCCGGTGCGCGTCGGCAAGTGCGGCCACCGCTGCTGGATCGACTGCCTCGCGGAACGGGCGCGCACCGCCGCCGAGGTCGTGACGGCAGAGATCGATCAGCCACTGCAGGTCCGGCGAACGTTCCGTCATCCGGCCCGGCCCGGGCGCTCTGTCCGAGGGACGGAAGCGGCCACGCCCCGCCGCCGCGGCCCATCGCGGTCGCCCGGGGCGTCGATCGCCGCGGCGGGAAGGGTCCTCAGGCCGCAGGCGAGCGCCACGAGCAGGTTCACCGCCATCGTGCGCAGCGGGTAATCGACCGTCGCGTGGAGGGCGCAGAGCCAGAGCGCCGCCAGCGTCGCGCTCCGGATGGCCCGCTCGGACGGCGAGGGATCGGGCCGTGGACCGGCGGCGAAGGTTTCGCGGATCAAGTAGGCCAGCGCCGCGCCGAGGAGCAGCAGAGCGGGCAGGCCCCCTTCGAGGACCAGCTCCAGCCAGTCGTCATGGGCGTTGTTGACCACCGCCGGGATCAGGTCGCCGGACCGCTCGACCCGCGCGTAGAGGCGCTCGAAGCTGCCGAGGCCAGCGCCCACCGGGAAAACCTCGGCGACGGCCCGCCACGTGGTGCGGGCGATCTGCCAGCGCAAGTCGCCCGTGACGGCGTCCGTCTGCGAGCGCACGGCCGCGGCACCGAAGACGGCGAGGCCGATC
>CAXTBR010000087.1:0-19202 GCA_964242785.1 uncultured Lichenihabitans sp.
CTGAAAATACTGAGGAATTTCTGCCCGTTTTGAGCCAGATGGGCATTCATTCACAGACTCTCAGTCGGGGATCTGGTCCAGCGTCGCGGGCTCCACCGGCCGCACGGCGTTCTGCCGCTCGCGGTAGGCCGCCAGGGCCGGATAGGCGGCGAGCCTCGCCCGCATCAGCGAGCCCAGCGGCCGATGCGCCGCCAGGGCGGAACGACATGGAGTCCGTCACGAAGGCGCTCCGCGCCTCGCTCATCGCGTCCTGCTTCGGCAGCACCAGCCGGGCGACCGGACGGTAGGGGCTCCGGTCCTCCGGCCACTGGACGGAGGCGTCCTCGACCGGCATGGCGTCGAGGTCGGTGCAGAGCTGCACGCGGATCTCGAACTCGGCGCCGCCGCGGGCGAAATAGTCGACCGTGGCGTCGCGGAACGCGTCCGGGTTGCCCGACGTGTCCATGGCATCGTGGCTCAGCGCCTCCTGGCCGGGCGACACCGGCACCGCCATGATCTTGGCCACGTAGTCGCCGTAGCGCAGCGCTGCCTAGAGCAGATCGCGATCAGGTGGAATCACCTGATCGCGTGAAGATGCTCGTAAAAACAGGAGGCTGGAGCTGCGAGCCAAGGCGAGCGGCAACAGCTCTAGCTGTAGTAGCTGTCTGTCAGGGGATGGCGTGGCGTGTGGCCGAAGAAGTCCATCAGCGGGCTGTCGCCGCCCATCACGGCCCTCACCGCCGCGTTGACCGCACCCGTCACCGCCGACACGGCGGTCTTCAACGTCTCATGCCCGCCGGCCGTGGCTTCGAGGCCCTTCATGGCGGTGAGGAAGGCGGCCGCGTCCTCGTTGGGGAACACGGGGCCGGTGGCGAAGACGAAGTCCTGCGTGGTCTCGCCCTCGTGGCCGGGGATCTTCGGGCCGTCGACGCCCAGCACCTTGATGGACAGGCCGCGGTGGGTCGACACGCTGTCGGACAGGGTCTCGCCCGGCCCCTGGGCCATGCGCACCACGGCGGGATAGGTCTTCGGCTCGGCGAAGAGCCCCTGGCGCAGCTCCGGCGGCAGCCCGTCGAGGACGCGCAGCTCCCCCTTGAGGAAGGCGCTGGCCTTGGCGTGGGAGGCCCGGACGGTGTGGTGCTCGCGCTCGGCGATCCTGCGGCTCTCGTCCGTCATGGAGGCGATGATCTCGCCGATCGTCTCGTCCTCGCCCTCGGGGCGGGTCTCGATGTCGTCGCCGTAGCGGACGTAGGGCCGTCGATCTAGCATGGCGCGGCCGTCCTCCTCGATGCGCTCCGGCCGGTCGCCGCTGCGGCGCCCCGGAACACGGTCGTCGAGCGGACGAGCGCGCGGCGCGGGATGTGGACGCGAGGCTACGGGCTCCCGCCTTCGGCCGCCGCCGGGAAGGCGGCCCGCAGCGCGTCGGCACCGCGCGACAGGATCCCGCCGTCGGTGCCGACCGCCGTGAAGCGCGTGCCGACCTCCATGCAGCGCCGCGCGAAGCCCGCGTCGAGCGTGAGGATGCCGGCCGACACCCCGCAGGCCCGGATGCGCCGGATCGCGCCCTCGATGGCCGCCGTGACCTCCGGGTGCATCGGGTCGCCGGCGTGGCCCATGCTGGCGGCGAGGTCGGCCGGGCCGATGAAGATGCCGTCGACCCCCTCGACGGTCGCGATGGCCTCGATCTCGCCCAGCGCCTCGGCGGTCTCGACCTGCACGAGGAGGCACAGCTCCGCGGCGGCGCGGCGCGCGTAATCCGGGATGCGGCCGAAGCGGGTCGCCCGCGTCCAGCCCGACACGCCCCGCACGCCCGCCGGCGGGTAGAGCATCGCGGCCGCGGCGGCGCGCGCCTCCTCGGCATCCTGCACGTAGGGGATCAGCAGCGTCTGGGCGCCGATGTCGAGGAAGCGCTTAATCAGCACGGCGTCGTTGGTGGGCGGCCGCACCACCGCCGAGACGGGATAGGGGGCGGCCGCCTGCAACTGCTCCAGCACCGTCAGGGGGTCGCCGGGCGAATGCTCGGTGTCGAAGACGATCCAGTCGTAGCCGGCCCCGGCCAGCACCTCCGCCACCGTGCCGCCCGGGATCGAGCACCAGAGCCCGATCTGCTGGCGGCCCTCGCTGAGCGCGCGCTTGAAGCGGTTCACCGGCAGGTCCATGGCGTAGCCTTCCCTCGTGTTCGATGCCGCCCGCCCTTGGCGGCGCGGCGCGCATGCGCCACACCGGTGGCGTCTTCTCCGCCCCAACGCGCAGGTGTCCCGCGATGAGCCGCCTCGTCTACGTCCTCAACGGCCCGAACCTCAACCTGCTCGGCCGCCGCCAGCCCCACATCTACGGCCGCGAGACGCTGGCCGACGTGGAGGCCGAGTGCCGGACGCTGGCCGGGGAGCTCCGCCTGGAGGTCCGCTTCCTCCAGAGCAACGCCGAGGGGCAGCTCATCGACTGGATCCACGAGGCGCGCGAGGCGGCCGGCGGCCTGGTCATCAACCCCGCCGCCTACACCCACACGTCCGTGGCGATCCTCGACGCGCTCAACGCCTTCGACGGGCCGGTGATGGAGGTCCACATCTCCAACGTGCACCGGCGCGAGGCCTTCCGCCACCATTCCTACGTCTCGCTGCGCGCCGACGGCGTGATCGCCGGCTTCGGCACCCAGGGCTACGGGCTGGCGCTGCGGCGGGTCGCGAGGCTCATCGACGAGGCGGAGGCGGGCAAGCCGACGTGAAGCGGCCCGGCCGGTTCACGGTCGGCGTGACGTCGAGCCCGGTGACGATCAGGGAGCGGGGCGGGTCGCCGACGGTGCCGGACCCGTGGCCCTCGCGGCCGTCCCGCTCCCTCGTCCCCTGATCCTCGCCCATCGTCAGCTCGCCCGGCCCCATCTCTCGTCCCGGCCGCCGCGACCCGCGCCGCGTCGAAAGTCGTAACCCTCATGCACGCGGGCCGGCGCACCGGCTGTTCGGAGACGCCCGTAAGTTTCCTTGTCCTCGCCGCGCGACGCCGCCCATCCTTCAGCGAGATGTGAAGGCGTCGTGCGGGCCGCCCGTCCTGGGTCGGTCCGTCACCCTCACGGCCTCTTCAGCGGAGACGGGCGCCCGCGTGACCATCGAGCCGTGGGGGGCGAATCATGGCTGGACCGAAGAGAGTTCTCCTCCTGGCCGAGAACTTGAGGCTTCCCTATCGCGTGCTGCGCTGCGCCGCGGCCTGCTTCGACGACATCTACGTCCTGGGCGCCCCGGGGGCCGTCAAGCTCGGCACCTCGAAGCACTGCCGGCGCTACTTCGACCTCGGCGAATCCTTCGGCAGCTTCGATCCCGCGAGCGTCGAGCGGATCAACGCCATCTGCGCGTCCTACGACATCGGCCAGGTCCTGCCGAGCTGCGCCGTGACGGCGCGCTACCTGTCGCTGCACGGGCGGGCGCTCCACGCCCGGCACTATCCGGTCCCCTCCGTCGCGGTCTTCGACCAGCTCGACGACAAGTGGCGCTTCGCCGCCCTCTGCGTGTCGCTCGGCGTGCCCTGCCCCAGGACGCGCTGCGTGCCGACGATCGGCGACCTCCTCGGCGCGGGGGGCGGCGAAGCGCTGCGGTTCCCGCTGGTGCTGAAGCCGCTGAGCCTGTGGGGCAGCCTCGGCGTCCGCAGGATCGACCGCGCCGAGGACCTGCCGGCGCGGTTCGAGCACACGCCGATCCTGGTGCAGGACTTCGTGCCGGGCGAGGACGTCTGCGCCTTCTTCGTCTGCCGGGAGGGCGCCGTGGTGGCGTCCGTCCAGTACAGGAGGGCGGAGTCGCGCGTCGTCTTCATCCACGACGAGGAGATCGACCGGAACGCCCGCCTCATCATCGATCACACGGCCTACGACGGGGTGATCGGCTTCGACGTCCGCCGCACCCCCGACGGGCGCATCCACTTCATCGAGTGCAACCCGCGCTTCTGGTACCGCATCCACCTGGCCCTGATCGCCGGCACGAACTTCGTGGAGGCGGGGTTCCGGGCGAAGGACGCGGCCGTCGACCGCGCGAAGGCGGGCCGGAGCGCCGACGTGCTGGCGCACCGGGACATCCTCCTCCACCTGCTGCTGCCCTGGCGCCTCAACCGGCACGACCGCGCCCTCCTGCGCTACCTGGCCTCTGACCCGATCCCCATGGTCTGGGCCGCCGTCGAACGGGCGTTCGACCCGGCCCTGGCGACCGGCGCGCTGCTGTGAGCCGGCCTCACCCGGCGCGGGACCGCGGCCCGGCCCCGCCCCTTCCACCCTCCCCTGTCCCCCGCACCGCTTCGAGGAACCCCATGCCCAGCTCCCGCACTCCTCCCGTCGTCATCGTGGGGGCCGGCCCCTACGGGCTGTCCATCGCGGCGCATCTCGACGGGGCCGGGATCGAGACCCGCGTCTTCGGCCGCGCCATGGACACCTGGGCCACCGGGATGCCGCCCGGCATGTTCCTGAAATCCGCCGCCATGGCGACCGACCTGTCCGATCCCGGGCGGCGCTACACCCTGGCGCAGCACTGCGCCGAGCAGGGCATCCCCTACGATCCCCTGGACATGCCGCTGCCCGTCGAGATGTTCACGGCCTACGGGCGCGAGTTCCAGCGCCGCTTCGTGCCGCACCTCGAGGAGCAGCTCGTCACCCGGCTGGCGCGCGGACCGTCGGGCTTCACCCTGACGCTCGACGACGGCGCGCGGGTCGACGCCGCCCAGGTCATCCTGGCGACGGGGCTGCGCCGCTTCGGCGCGATCCCGCGCGAGTTGGCCGGCCTGCCGCCGGAGCGGCTGAGCCACAGCTCGGATGCGGGCGACCTCGGCCACCTGCAGGGGCGCGACGTCGTGGTGCTCGGGGGCGGCTCGTCGGCCGTCGACGTCGCCGCGGCCCTCCACCGGTCCGGCGCCCGGGCGACGCTGGTGGCGCGGCGCCCCGCGCTGCGCTTCCCGCCGAGGACCACCGGCCGCCGCCGCTGGTACCACGCCCTGCGCGCGCCCATGACGCCGCTCGGCCCGGGCTGGAACAAGGTGATGGCCTGGAAGGGCCCGCTCCTGTTCCGGCGCATGCCGGCGGAGTTCCGGTCGGAGGTGCTGCGCCGCTACCTCGGCCCGTCCCCGACCCTGTCGGTCAAGGAGACGGTGCAGGCGCATGTCCCCCTCGTGCTCGGCGCCGAGCTCGTGTCCGCCCGCGAGGCGAACGGCCGCGTCCGGCTCGGGATCCGGCAGGGCGGCGCGGAGCGGGTGATCGAGGCGGACCACGTCTTCGCCGCGACGGGCTACGCGATCGAGCTCGACCGGCTGGGCTTCCTCGACGCCGACATCGTGGCGGCCCTCGACACGCACCGGGGCTATCCCAGCCTGTCGGCCGACTTCAGCTCCAGCGTCCCCGGCCTCCACTTCGTCGGCACGCCGGCCGCCGTGGAGTTCGGGCCGATGCTGCGCTTCGTGTGCGGGGCGGAGTTCTGCGCCAGGCGCATCACCCGGCGCCTCCTGGCGCTCGGCCTGGGCCGCGGCGCGACCTCGCGGGCCGCGGCGGGCTTCGCGGCGCGGCGTGTGGCGGTGGATGCGTCGCGCGAAGTCGCGTGAGGCTCGGGGCGCCCCTCCCTCCGCTCATCCCCGCGCAGGCGGGGATGAGGGGTGAAGGGCAGCGATCGTGCGAAGACCGTCCGGGGCCGGGCCCTGCCCCGGCGCGTCGGGCGTTCAGGCCGCCTTGGCGTTCTTGCGGCGCGGCTTCTTGCCCGCCTCGGCGGCCGGAGGAGCCGCCTCGGCGTCGAGCTCGGGCACCTCGTCGGGCTCGGCCTCGGACTCGACCGGGGCGGGCTGGGGGGCCGACTTGCGGCCGAGGCCGAGGGTCCTGGCCAGGGTCGAGCGCTGCGCCGCGTAGCTCGGCGCCACCATGGGGTAGTCCTTCGCCAGGCCCCACTTCGCCCGGTACTCGTCCGGCGTCATGCCGAGGCCGGCGAGGTAGCGCTTCATGGACTTCAGCTTGCGGCCGTCCTCCAGGCTGATGATGAACTCGTCCGTGATGGACTTCTTGATCGGCACGGCGGGCTTCAAAGGTTCGGCGGCAGGTCCGGCGGCGGGGGGCGCGCCGAGGGTCTCGAACGACTGGTAGACGCTGCGGATCAGGTTGGGCAGTTCGGCCGCCGGGACTGAATTCTTCGTCACGTAGGCGGCCACGAGTTCGGCCGTCATCGTGGTCTGGTGGTGAATTTTGTCGGTGTCTTGCGTCATGATGCTGTCGACCTGGCTCCTGAGGAGGGCCTGTCTCGACGACAGGTCTGGTTCCTCTATGGAGAGAATGCGGCGCCTGGGCAATAGGCGTCGATCTGTTTCCGACATCATAACTTACTTTTCGACAGCCCCGGAGGAAGCTGTCGCCCCAAGATCTCCGAAGTCGACGACGTCCATCGATGCTGAGGTGGACCATGGCGGTGCGGCGGGGGCGGCCGCCCCGGCCGCGCCGCGCCGGTCGCGCCCTCAGTTCATCACCAGGCCCCCGTCCACCACGAGATTCTGTCCCGTGACGGCGCGGCTCCAGGGCGAGGCGAAGAACAGCACGGCGTCGGCGAAGTCGTCCGGGGTCGTCACGCGCCGCAGGGGCGTCGCGCCCGCGATATAGTCGAAGACCGCCTCGGGCGTCGCGGCGCTGGCGTCCGTCGTCCGCAGCAGACCGCCCGACACCATGTTGACGGCGATCCCCGACGGGCCCAGTTCGGCCGCCGCGGTGCGGGTCAGGGACAGCAGGGCGGCCTTGGCGGCCGTATAGTCGTGGTAGGGCACCACCGGGTTCTGGAACAGGTTGGTCCCGATGTTGACGATCCGGCCGAACCCGGCCTTCGCCATGGCGGGCTCCGTCGCCTGGATCAGGTTCAGCGCCCCGCGGAGCGAGACGTCGACCTGCGCGCCGAAGTCGCTCCAGGGGATGGTCTGCAGCCGCGCGCGCGCGTCGCCGTCGAAGCGGAAGTCGCCGAGCGCGTTGTTGACGACCGTGGTGACGGCCGCGCCGAACCGATCCGCCGCGGCCGCGACCATGCGGTCGACGGCCTGCCGGTCGGTCACGTCGGCCTGGAGCGCGACGGCGCGGCCGCCGAGCCGGCCGGCCAGCGCCGCGGCGGCCTCCGCGCTCCGGCTGTAGTTGACGACGACCCGGGCGCCCTCGCGCGCGAAGGCCGTGGCGATCGCCGTCCCCAGGCCCCGGCCCGCTCCGGTGACGAGGACGACCTGCTCCGAAATGTTGAGGCTGTTACCGCTCATCCGACCCTCTCCTCCCGGCCGCCATCGCGCTTCGACATCCGTCCCGCGCCGCGGACCCGATCGGTCGATACCATCCCGGCGGCAGGGAGCGCCATGGCGGCACCCGGAGGCCGTCATGGATCATCCTCGCGGCCCTCCCGCCCGTCATCCGACGATGGCGGCCGTCGGGCTGCCGTCCAGGCGTCAGCCCTCGACGTCGAACCGCACGCCCTGCGCCAGCGGCAGCGAGCGGCCGTAGTTGATCGCGTTGGTCTGGCGCCGCATGTAGGCCTTCCAGGCGTCCGAGCCGGACTCGCGGCCGCCGCCCGTCTCCTTCTCGCCGCCGAAGGCCCCGCCGATCTCGGCCCCCGAGGGGCCCATGTTGACGTTGGCGATGCCGCAGTCCGACCCCTGGGCCGACAGGAAGCGCTCGATCTCGCGCAGGTCATGGCCGAAGATCGAGGACGACAGGCCCTGGGGCACGCCGTTCTGCAGCGCGATCGCCTCGTCGATGTCGTCGTACCGCAGCACGTACAGGATGGGCGCGAAGGTCTCCGCGACGACCGGCCCCGTCTGCGCGGGCATCTCCACCACGGCGGGGCGCGCGTAGAAGGAGGCCGCGCCGTTCACGTCGACGCGCGTCCCGCCGTGGACGGTGCCGCCGGCCGCGCGGGCCTCCTCCAGCGCGGCCTGCATGGCCGCGAAGGCTCCCCCGTCGATCAGGGGGCCGACGAGGGCATCGCCCGCGACGGGGCTGCCGACCGTGATGGTCTCGGCCACCCGGGCGAGCTTCGGCACCAGCGCGCCGTAGACGCTGCGGTGCACGATGAGGCGCCGCAGGGTGGTGCAGCGCTGGCCGGCCGTGCCCATGGCCGCGAAGGCGACGGCCCGCAGCGTCAGGTCGAGGTCGGCCGAGGGCGTGACGATGGAGGCGTTGTTGCCGCCGAGTTCGAGGATGCTGCGCCCGAAGCGGCGCGCCACCCGCTCGCCCACCGCCCGCCCCATGCGGGTCGAGCCCGTGGCCGACACCACCGCCACCCGCCCGTCCTCGACGAGGCGCTCGCCCGTCTCGCGGCCGCCGACCAGCACGGCCGTCAGCCCGTCCGGGACGCCCCCGAACCGGCGCGCCGCGCGCTCGGCCAGCGCCCCGACCGCCAGCGCCGTCAGCGGCGTCTTCTCGGAGGGCTTCCACACCACGCTGTCGCCGCAGACGAGCGCCAGGGCCGCGTTCCACGACCAGACCGCGACGGGGAAGTTGAAGGCCGAGATCACCCCCACGACGCCCATCGGGTGCCACTGCTCGGTCATCCTGTGGTCGGGCCGCTCGGACGGGATGACGAGTCCGTAGAGCTGCCGCGACAGGCCGACCGCGAAGTCGCAGATGTCGATCATCTCCTGGACCTCGCCGAGGCCCTCGGACACGATCTTGCCGGCCTCCAGCGTCACGAGGCGCCCGAGTTCGTCCTTGTGGGCGCGCAGCTCCTCGCCGAGCAGCCGCACGAACTCGCCCCGCCGCGGGGCCGGCACGCTCCGCCAGGCCAGGAACGCCTCGTGCGCCCGCCCGATGGCGCGGTCCGCGGCCTCGGGCGTGGTCTCGGCCAGTCCGGCCAGGACCGATCCGTCGATCGGCGAGCGCACGGTCCGCGGGCCGCCCCGGAGCCCGGCGGGGTCGACCCCGAGGCCGGCGAGGAGGGACAGGGCGTCGTCGGCGAGGGCGGAGCTGGACAAGGGAGGCACCATGGCGTCGGAGGGGGGACGGGTCAGAGGACGGCCTGCTTCAGGTGGGCGGCCTGCGCGCCGACCTCGTAGAAGGCCTCCTTCAGGAGGCGGAACGGCTCGGCGCGGGGGTCGGTGAGCGGCAGGGGCAGGTCGGCCTCGGCGATCCGGCCCAGCACCAGCCGGGCGAGCTCGCGGCCGAAGACCGTGCCGGGCGCGATGCCGCGCCCGTTGTAGCCGCTGAAGCCGACGACCTGGGGGGCGAGCCGGTGGACGCGCGGCAGGCTGTTGGCCGTCATGCCGATCATGCCGTGCCATTCCGCCTCGAAGCGCACGGCGCCGAGCTGCGGGAACAGCTTGCCCAGCATGCGCCGCGCCCAGAAGGCGTGGACGGGCCGGCCGCTCCCCCGCAGCGCCCCCACGCTGCCGAAGATGAGCCGCCCGGCCGCGTCGAACCGGAAGGAGCTCAGCACCTCCTCGGTGTCCCAGGCGCCCTGCCGCTCGGGCAGGATCGAGCGCCGGACGTTGCCGGACAGCGGCTCGGTGGCGAAATTGAAGTAGGGCAGGTGCACGAGCTCGGCCCGCACCGCCGGCCAGGGCGTGCGCGTGTAGGCGTTGGTGGCGACGATCACCCAGGGGGCCGACGCGGAGCCGCCCGCGGTCCTCGCCGTCCAGTTCGCGCCGTCCCGCGCGACGCTCTCCACGGGCGAGCCGGTGTGGAGCCGCGCCCCGGCGTCGATCGCGGCGCGGGCGAGTCCCCGCACGTAGGCGAGGGGCTGGATCGTGCCGGCGCGCCGGTCGAGCAGCGCGCCCGAATAATGGCCCGAGCCGATGGTCGCGGCGGCGTCGCGCGCGCCCAGCACCTCGACCGGGGCGCCGCGGCGCTGCCACTGCGCGGCCCGCTCCTCGATCTCCCTCAGGCCCGCGTCGCCGACCGCGCAGTGCAGCGTGCCCACCGGCATGATCTCGCAGGGGATCGCGTGCCGCTCGACGAGGTCGAAGACGAGCTTCGGGGCGTCGCCGAGCACCCGGAGCAGGCGGTCGCCGTAGACGGGGCCGAGCTCGGCCGGCAGGTCGTCGGGCATCACCCACATGCCGGCGTTCACCAGCCCGACGTTGCGGCCCGAGCCGCCGAAGCCGATCTCCTCGCCTTCGAGCACCACCACGCGGGTGCCCGCCTCGGCGAGGTGGAGCGCGGCCGACAGGCCGGTGAAGCCCGCCCCGATGACGACGACGTCGGCCTCGACCGGCTCGGCCAGGGGCAGGGTCGGGGGGGCCGGCGGCGCGGTCAGCTCCCACAGGCCGTGGCTGCGGGGGTCACCCTTCATGCGGCCGCTCCTCTCCCTCGATCCGTCGCCCTCTCGCTCACGGTCCTGGCCGAGGGCGGCGGGCGAAGCAAGGGAAACCCGCGCCCGATCCGGGACAGGGGCTCCCACGGAGATCGGTGATTCGATCGAGGGGGCGTTCTCCTCTCGGGCGAGGGTCGAGAACGAAGCACCGATCCCCGTGGGGACCCAGGCGCCGGCCCGGACGCCGCTCCGCCTCGCGGTCCGGTCGGATCCGGCGGCGGGGAGACCGGGTCGCCGCGCCGGAGTTCGGTCCGGGCGGTGGATCTTTGAGGACGGACGCCCGTTTCTCCGCGACAGATCCATCGGGAGTTTCACATGCGCGGTATCTTGATCACACTGGCGTTGGCGGGATCCTTGGCCGCGACGTCGGCCGAAGCGGCCGGTTGCCTGCGCGGCGCCGCCCTCGGGGGCGTCGCGGGCCATTTCGCCGGGCGCCATCCCATCCTGGGCGCGATCGTCGGCTGCGTGGTCGGCCGCACGGCGTCGCGGGTCTACGTGGACCACGTGCGGGTCGCCCCGCAGACGCGGTTGGCCATCCCGGTCCGTTGAGGACGGCCGGCGCGGGCTAGAGCAGATCGCGATCAGGTGGAATCACCTGATCGCGTGAAGATGCTCGTAAAAACAGGACGCTGGAGCTGCGAGACAAGGCGAGCGGCAACAGCTCTAGTTGAGCGAAAGCCCCGCGCGTAACGTTAAACGGGCCGCACGATTGCCGCCGTCCTGCCGGATGAGCATGGTCTCCTCCGGAGGTCTCGATGGGCAAGAAGCGGGTCGGAAGGGTCGAGGACGAAATCAGGATAGGGGCCGCCATCCGCGATGCCCGGATGGCGGCGGGCATCACGCAGGCTCGCCTGGCTTTCGCGCTCGACGTGAGCGTCCAGCAGGTCCAGAACTACGAGAAGGGCAGCGTCCGCATCGCGGCCTCGACGCTGAAGGCCGTGGCCGACGTCTTGGAGGTGCCCATCGCGGCCCTGCTCCAGCCGCGGCCCCACTGAGCGGGTTCTTGGCAGGTTCCTGCGAACCTGCTCACACTCGAAAAGCGGCCGAAGGCCGACGGAACGATCTCGCGTGCCGCTCATCGCTCGGTCGCAGGACAGAGGGGCGGCCTTCGGCCGGACATTTTTGCGCTGGGTCCCCGCCTGCGCGAGGACGGGCGGAAGGCTGGCGTTGGCACACATCACCGGCGCTGGGCGTTGGCGCCCTTCTCCCGCGGGCGCCGAGATGTGTGCCAACGCCAGGAGCGGAGGGAGGGGTGCTCCGGGGCTCCGATCCTACAGGAAACCGGATCACAGGTCGCGCCGCGGCACGCGCTCGCGCCACGTCCGGGTGCGGACCAGCGCGTCGCCCTCGTAGGCCCTGAGTTCGCCCGTGATCGTGAAGGCCGCGGCGTCGCCGCTCATCGCGGTCTCGGTCTCGATGCGGATGCGCCAGCCCTCCCGCCCCATGGCGTAGCGCTGGACGATGCGGGTCTCGGGGGACAGCGGGTCCCGGCCGACCGTGAGTGTGCGCGTCAGGTCGTGCGACAGCTCGGTGCCGATGTCGTCCCAGCGCAGCACGCCCTCGCCGAAGAGCCCGCCCATCCCCTCCGTCACGGCCGTGGCGGTCTCAGCCAGGAGGTCGAAGGTGACGCTCCGCGCCGCCCGGCTCTCGGCGAGCCGCGTCGCGGGCGCGGCCGGGCCGCGGCGCGGCGGCGCGAAGGCGACGTCGGCCCCGCCGGGCTCCCGCACCGGCAGCCGCAGGAGGCTGCGCCCGGTCTCGACCGTGAGGGTGGCGGCGTCGCGCGCCGGCCAGACCAGCGGCCAGCAGGCGCTCGACAGGGCGAGCCGCAGCCGGTGGCCGGCCGGCACGCGGTGGCCGCACATCTTGAGCGCGAGCCTCACCCGCACGGCCTCGCCCGGCACCATCGGGCGCGGCGCCTCCGAGCCGTCGCGGTGGGCGAGGTTCAGCACAGCGTAGGAGAGCCGCAGCGAGGCGCCGTCGGGCGCCACGTCGCAGAGCCGCACCGCGAGCTGGGCCTGCGGGCAGTCCGACGACAGCTCCAGCTCCACGACCGGGTTGCCCAGGATCTCCATGTCCTCGGGCAGCACGTCGCCGTCGAAGCAGAGCGACAGGCCGTCGTCGAGGCGCTGGTCGCCGGGGCGTTCGCCCGCCACGCCCGTGCCCATCCAGTCGCCGCCGCAGGTGCCGGTCCAGGGCGGCGAGCGGAACGCGAGCCGGCCCGGCTCGGAGGATCCGCCCAGGAGGCGGCCCGGCGCGAGCCCGAGGGCGCGCGGCGTCACCGGGACGTCCGGCGGCCCCGGCACCCCGACGAAGCGGCCGGCCGAGGCCGCGCGCGTCGCCGCGGGCGCCTGCCAGTCCTCGACGAAGGCGCGCAGCATCGGCTCTTCCATGATGCCGGTGTCGCGGCCCTTCAGCCACTGGTCCCACCAGCGCGTCGCCTCGCCGAGGAAGTCGATGGCGGGGCCGGGGCTGCCGTCCTGCGGGTAGAGGTGGGCCCAGGGGCCGACGATGCCGAGGCGCGGCACGTCGAGGTTCGCGAGCAGCCGCGGCACGGCGTCCGTGTAGCTGTCGCCCCAGCCGCCGACCGCCAGCACCGGGCAGCGGATCGCGCCCCAGTCCTCGCAGACCGAGCCGTGGCGCCAGTAGGCGTCGCGGGTGGGGTGGGCCAGCCACAGGGCCGGCCAGAACGGCATGTGGTCGAGCCGCTCCAGCCAGCGCGCGCGCCAGTCCGGCCGCAGCTCGGGGTCGGGCGGCCGGCCCTGGTAGGCCAGCATGATGGCGCCCCACCACAGATTGTCGTTGAGCAGGCAACCGCCCTTGTAGTGGATGTCGTCGCCGAAGCGGTCGTCGGTGGAGCAGACCGTGACGATGGCCTTCAGGGCCGGGGGGCGGCGCGCCGCCACCTGCAGCGCGTTGAAGCCGCCCCAGCTCTTGCCCATCATGCCGACGGCCCCCGAGCACCAGGGCTGGGCGGCGATCCAGGCGATCGCCTCGAGGGCGTCGTCCTGCTCCCGGGCGAGGTATTCGTCGTCGAGCAGCCCGTCGGACTCGCCCGAGCCGCGCATGTCGACCCGCAGGGCCGCGTAGCCGGCGGCCGCGAAGAGGCCGTGCAGGGGCTCGTCGCGGCCGCGCGTGCCGTCGCGCTTGCGGTAGGGGATGTATTCGAGGATCGCCGGGACGGGCCCCGCCCCGACCGGGAGCCACAGGCGGGCGGCGAGGCGCGTGCCGTCGCCCAGCGGGATCCACAGGTTCTCGGTGACCTCGACGACGTGATCCTCGCCCCCCGCCATGCCGCGTTCTCCCTCCGCCTGCGATGGGCGGACGCGCATGCAAGAACGCGACCTCCCGGCGTTTCGGCGACTCCACATCTCGGCGGCCGGGGAGTTTCGCCCTTCTCCCCCTTGGGGAGAAGGTGGCGCGCAGCGCCGGATGAGGGGGGATCCACCCCCTGTGGAGTCCTCTCATCCGCCCTCATCGCGGCTTCGCCGCGACGGGCACCCGGGTCCCATCCCGGCTTGCCGGGATGGGACCCGATTCTCCCGCAAGCGGGACAGGGGCGCAAACGCCCAGCCTCAGTGATCGGTGAGTGCGAGCGGCGCGCGAGGTCGTATTCCGGCCGGGGAAGCGTCGCGGGGCGTCAAGCCGCACGGGAGGGGCCGGACGATCATCGGACGGATTCGAACCGGGAGCACCGCGCGGCATGAACCCCAACGTCTTCATCACCTGCGCGGTCACGGGCTCGGGCGACACGGCGGGCCGGAGCCGGCACGTGCCGGTGACGCCCGGGCAGATCGCGGCCGCGGCGGTCGAGGCCGCGCGGGCCGGCGCCGCCATCGCGCATGTCCACGTCCGCGACCCCGAGACCGGCAGGGCGTCGCGCGCGCCCCACCTCTACCGCGAGGCGGTGGAGCGCATCCGCGATTCCGGCACGGACGTGATCCTCAACCTCACGGCCGGCATGGGCGGCGACGTGGTGTTCGGCGCGGGCGAGACCCCCCTGCCCCTCGACCCCGCCGGCACCGACATGGTGGGCCCGACCGAGCGCCTGGCCCACGTGGCCGAACTGCGGCCCGAGCTCTGCACGCTCGACTGCGGCACGATGAACTTCGCGCTCGGCGACTACGTGATGGCCAACACGCCCGCGACCCTCCGGGCCATGGCGCGCCAGGTCCAGGCGCTCGGGGTCCGGCCCGAGTTGGAGGTGTTCGACGCCGGCCACCTCGTCTTCGTGGGCGACCTCGTGCGCGAGGGGCTGCTCGACGGGCCCGTCCTGGTGCAGCTCTGCCTCGGCATCCCCTACGGGGCGCCCGACGACCCGCTGACGCTGATGTCGCTGGTGCACCGCCTGCCGGCCGGCGCCGTGTTCAGCGCCTTCTCGATCGGGCGGCGGCAGATGCCCTACGTGGCCATGGCGGCGCTCGCCGGCGGCAACGTCCGGGTCGGGCTGGAGGACAACCTCTACCTCGACCGCGGCGTGCTGGCCACCAACGGCGCGCTGGTGGAGCGCGCCGCCACCATCCTCACCGCCATGGGCGCCTCGGTCATGGGGCCGGCCGCCGTGCGCGAATCGCTGAAGCTCCGGAGCCCGGCGTGAGCCCCCGCGAGGCGATCGGCCTCGTCGGCGGGGGCGTCATCGGCGCGGGCTGGGCGGCGCGCTTCCTGCTCAACGGCCACGACTGCGCGGTCTACGACCCCGACCCCGAGCTCGCCCGCAAGCTCGACGCCGTGGTGGGGAACGCGCGCCGCGCTCAAGCCCGGCTGATGCCGGGCGTCGCCGTGCCGGAGGGCGCGCTGCGCGTCGCGGCCTCGGTGGCCGACGCCGTGGCGGAGGCGGATTTCGTGGTGGAGAGCCTGCCCGAGGTCGAGGCCCTGAAGGTGCGCGTGCTCGGCGAGATCGACCGCGCGGCGCGGCCCGGCGCCGTCATCGCGTCCTCCACCTCGGGGCTGCTGCCGACCCGGCTCGCGGCCGGCATGGGGGATCCGTCGCGCCTCGTCGTCGGCCACCCGTTCAACCCCGTCTACCTCCTGCCGCTGGTCGAGGTCTGCGGCGGGGAGCGGACCGCGCCCGAGGCGCAGGACCGGGCCGCGGCGCTCTACGGGCGCATCGGCATGCGGGTGCTGCGGGTGCGCAAGGAGGTGGACGGCTTCGTGGCCGACCGGCTGCTCGAAGCCCTGTGGCGGGAAGCCCTGTGGCTCGTCGAGGACGGCGTCGCCACCACGGAGGAGATCGACGACGCCATCCGCTACGGCGCGGGCCTGCGCTGGAGCTTCATGGGCACGTTCCTGATCTACCGGCTCGCGGGCGGCGAGGCCGGCATGCGCCACTTCCTGGCGCAGTTCGGGCCGGCCCTGAAGCTGCCCTGGACGAGGCTGGTCGCGCCCGAGCTGACGGAGGCGCTCGTCGACCGCGTCGCCGCCCAGTCGGACGCGCAGGCCGGCGGCGCTTCGATCCGCGCGCTCGAACGCCGGCGCGACGACTGCCTCGTGGCGGTGCTGTCGGCGCTGCGGGGGCAGGATTACGGGGCGGGCGCCGTGGTGGCGGCGCACGAGCGGGCGCTGGCGGGGCGGGCCGAGGGGGGCGACGCCGCCCCGCTGGCGACCTGGGCCGGGACGGTGCCGCCCGAGTGGATCGACTACAACGGCCACATGACGGAGCACCGCTATCTCCAGTGCTTCGGCGAGGCCACCGACGCGCTGCTCCGGCTGATCGGCGTCGACGCCGCCTCCCTGGCATCGCGGCGCAGCGTCTACACGGTCGAGACGCACCTGATGCACCGGGGCGAGGCCAAGCTGGGGGAGGCGCTCGCGGTCGACACGCAGGTGCTCGGGGCGGACGCCAAGCGGCTGCACGTCTTCCACCGGCTGCGGCGGGCGTCCGACGGCGCCGTGCTGGCCTGCGCCGAGCAGATGCTGCTCCACGTCGACACGGCGGCCGGCCGCAGCGTCCCGGCGGAGGGGGCGGTGCTGGCCGCGGTGGAGCGGCTCGCCCGGGCCCACGCGGGCCTGCCGCGGCCGGCCGAGGCGGGACGCAGCGTCGGCCTGCCGCGGCAGTAGTCCGAGATTGGTTTCAGAAGGCCCTCGGCCTTTTCTCGGGTTCCAGGGCGGAGCCCCGAAGAAGAGCGCAAATCGAACATAGGATGATGTCTCGATTCGACTGTCGCCGACCGATCACACGACCGCCCGGCGGACGGACCGCGGGACGTCGTCCCGAGGCGCCAGCAAGCGTTCCGCGACGGCCCCGAACATCAGCCCGATCGTGGACCACATGATCGCCTGGGCGCCGAGCGAGGCGATCCGGAACTGCCAGAGGACGACGGCCGGAAAGGTCTCCGGCACCTCGTCGACGCCGGGCAGCAGCAGCCCCGCCACCAGCACGGCCAGGACGTAGAAGGCCCCGGCGGCGATCGCCGCGTTCCACCCGCCGAACCGGTCCAGGACCGACCCCCGCAGCGTGTTGGCCGCGACCATCGCGATCAGCGAGACGAGGATCATGCCGAAGTAGAGGCCGGTGCGGAGGCCGATGGTCTCCGGGTCGCCGACCGAGGGCGGGTTGGCGGGATATTTGAGGTTCGGCACGACGTAGACGGCGATGAAGCCCATCGCGGCCACCAGGGCCGAGGTCGCCCTGGGGCTCGACGGACCCATGCGGCCGTAGACCAGGGCGAAGGCCAGGGCGAAGAGGCCGCCGAAGGCGACATTGTAGACCCCGACCCCCGTGAACAGGCCGAGGCCGGCCTGCGTCGGCCGGCTGACGATCTCGTGATCCGGCTCGGCCGGTGGCATGGGCATGCCCTTGGCCATGGCGTCATCGGCCTTGGCCTTGTCTTTGGCCTCATCCATCTGCGCCTCGAACGCGATGGCGCGGTCGACCTGGGGCTCGCCGACGAGTTTCAGGAAGGCGAAGGAGAGGAGGCCCGCGACGATGCCGACCAGCATGCCGCGCAGCAGGAGTTTTCCGACCATGTCAGGCTCCCTCAGTGGCAGGGAAAGCCGAGCAGGTGGCGACCGTCGTGCAGGAACTCGTGGACGTACATGCCGCTGATCAGCGACGTCGCGCCTTCCTCGGCGCCGACGAAGTAGAGGGCGATGAGGCAGAGCAGGCCGGCGAACAGCAGCCAGGGCAGGACCTCGCGCAGCGGCAGTGCGGCCGGCGCGCGGGACGGATGGATGGCGATAGCGGACATGGAGGGCCTCCAGGGATCGAGCGTCCCGGCGTGCGACGATGTGGGGACCTCGGGTCTGGCTGACCGGGCGGGAGCCCGGCATACAGTGGCGCGACCGCGCCGGAATCCCACCGGCTTCCTCGATCCCCGGCCCCACTCTGAGGCGCCGGCCCCTTCGAGTCAAAGTCGTTCTCGTCCCCCATCGTGTGAGCCGGCCCGATCATGACCCGCCTGACGATCATCTGCCACGCCGCGACGGAGGCCGTGCGCGCGGCCCGCTTCCCGGGCGACGAGGACATCGACGATCGGCGCGCCGTCCCGACATCCCCCACCGCGTCGGTCGCGGCCGGCCGCTGGCTGTCCGGTCCCGAGCGGCGCGCGACCTCCACGGCCGCGGCGCTCGGCGGCGACCGGGCCGTCGCGGTCGACCCGGACCTTCGGGACTGGGACTGCGGGCGCTGGAGGGGGCGAGATCTCCGAGACCTCCAGCGCAGCGAACCGGCAGGGCTGGCCGCCTGGCTGTCCGACCCCGCCGCAGCACCCCATGGCGGCGAGAGCCTGCTCGACCTCCTCGCCCGGGTCGGACGCTGGCTCGATCGATGTGCAGCGGACGGGACGAGGACGGCCGCCGTGACGCATCCGGCGATCCTGCGCGCCGCGGTGGTCGGAGCGCTCGACGCCGGGCCGGCCGCCTTCTGGCGCATCGACGCCCCGCCGCTGTGCCGTGCCCGGCTCAGCCACGACGGGCGGAGATGGGCGCTGCAAAGCCTGGGTCCGGGGTGATCTCATCGTCACATCGATGCCGAACCCTGCCATCGACGGCGGCAGCGGTCATGAGGCGCGCGGATTCAGACCTTCCGCATCAGGGCGGTCTCCTCGATCACGCAAAAGGGCAGATGTCCGCGATGGCCGCCAGCGCTCGACGAAGGCACTAGCCGTGAGCTGTCGACCGGGTCGAGGCCGAATCCGATTTCCGAAGGCGTTCACCCCAGTCGCGCATGCTGAGAAGGACCGGTGCGAGGGAGACGCCGAGGTCGGTCAGCTCGTATTCGACCCTGGGCGGCACTTCGGGGAAGATCGTACGGCTGATGATCCCGTCGCTTTCGAGTTCGCGCAACTGGAGCGTGATCATCCGCGCCGTTGCCGAGGGGGTCAGCCGACACAGTGCGTTGAAGCGCAATTTGCCTTCCAGCAAGTGGAAGAGCAGCACCGGCTTCCACACGCCGCCGATGACCGAGAGGGTCACCTCGACATCGCAGCCTGTGCGGCCCGCCTTGCGGCGCTGAGCCTTGCGACCCTGACTATCATCCATGATACTACATGTTGGTTTTGTACGTACTGCTGCGGAGTGCATTGTGCTGCTAGATGGCAGGCTCTGACAAGGAGCAGCCGACGCTTTTGACCGAGCACATCGTCGTCCTAACCGATGGAGCCGTCGCCATTCCCGACGGCATGGCCTTCGAAGAGACGGCCACTCGTCCCTGCGCGGGCGTCACCGCTTGGCCGGCGCTGTTCGAGCGGCGGCCTGTTCAGCCGGGCGAGACGGTGCCGCTCCTGGGGACGGGCGGCCTCTCGATCCTCGCGCTGCAACGATCGATGGGTGTCCTGACCGGATTCGCTGATCGGATCGACACGGGTGCCACCCTCGAAAAGCGCATCGCGCTGCAGGGGAGCGACGTCGGATCGGTGGCGACCCTCCGCGCGCTCAGCCGAGTGAAGTTCGCCCCACGGATCCATCGCGAGTTTCCGTTCGAGGATGCCGATGCGGCTGACGACGGCC
>CAXTBR010000088.1:0-18405 GCA_964242785.1 uncultured Lichenihabitans sp.
GAACCCTCGTCATCAGCTTGGAAGGCTGTTGCTCTACCATTGAGCTACACCCGCGAGCCGCTTCCAGCGTAAACGGTAACAGGCCGCGACAGACTGCGCCAGAGCGTTCCGGAAAAGGTCGGCCGTGACGGGGCGTGAATGGTGGAGGAGGTAGGACTCGAACCTACGAAGGCATAGCCAGCGGATTTACAGTCCGCCCCCTTTGCCGCTCGGGACACTCCTCCATCCCGCCCGACGTCGCCGATCGGCGCCGCCCGGTGGCCGCGCTTATCGCCAGGGCACCGGGACGTGTCAACCCTGCGAGCCGCTCTGCCGGCGACCGCGCGGCCGCGGTCGACCGCTTCGCCCGCGATATCGTCCGCCATGCCGAGATCCCCGCCCTCCGAACCCGTCGACCCGGATACGGAGCCCTGTGCCGCGTTTCCGCTTCGGCGCGAGGGCGTTATGGTCGCGCTCCTTCCGCTCCGCACCGACGCTCGATGACGCCTCCGCCAGCACCGACATCCGCCCCTCGCCTCCGCACCCACGGTGGCGGGTTCCATGCCGCCCCGGGCAATCCGCCCGTGGAGTGGGTCGTGGCGGAGGCGCCGGTGCCCTACGGCGAGGCCGTGGCCGCCATGGAGGAGCGCGCGGCCAGGATCGCGGCGGGGGAGGCCGGCGAGCGCGTGTGGCTGGTCGAGCATCCGCCGCTCTACACGGCCGGCACATCGGCGCGCGACGGCGACCTCAGGGCGCCACGCTTCCCCGTGTACCGCACCGGGCGCGGCGGCCAGTACACCTATCACGGGCCGGGCCAGCGGGTGGCCTATGCCATGCTCGACCTCAACCGGCGCCGGCCCGACGTGCGGGCCTTCGTGGCGGCGCTGGAGGCCTGGATCATCGGGGCCCTGGCGCGGCTGAACGTCAGGGGCGAGCGGCGGGAGGACCGCGTCGGCGTCTGGGTGGCGCGGCCCGACAAGGCGCGGGGCCTCGACGGCTCGCCCGCCGAGGACAAGGTCGCGGCCATCGGCATCCGGCTGAAGCGCTGGGTCAGCTTCCACGGCATCTCGGTCAACGTGGAGCCGGATCTGGACCACTTCAGCGGCATCGTGCCCTGCGGGATCGCGGCCTCGCATCACGGCGTCACCAGCCTCGTCGACCTCGGCCATCCCGTCACCCTGGCGGAGTTCGACGCCCTGCTGCGGGCCGAATTCGAGGCAGTGTTCGGGCCGACCGCGCCCTGACGGCCTCAGCCCGCGCTCTGCGCGGAACTTGCGGCCTCAGCGGCCGTTGCCGCAGCACTCGGGCGACGCGGCGCGAGCCGCCGTGGATTGCGCCCTCGGGGGCGGAATCGAAGGTGCCCGAATCGGCGAAATGGGGCAGGGTCGGCCGAACCAGCCCAGGGAGCGAAATCGATGAGCGAACCCCCGACCCGCCTCGACAAGACCGACGCCCGCGCGGGCAAGTCCGGCGTCGGCGTGCGCTACGTGCTCATCGGCGGGCTGGTGCTGGTCATCGGCATCTTCATCATCCTGGCCCTGGTGCTGCCCCGCACGGGCTGAGCGGCCGCGTCAGGCGGCGCGGAGCAGCGGGCGCGAGAAGACGTCCTCGCCGCGCGACACGCCCGGCCAGCCGGCCACCGCCCGGGCCCGCACGGCCCCGGTGAACCAGGACGGCACCGACTGGGCCTCGTCCAGCACGTTGACCAGCACGGCGAAGCTCGCCGGCGTCCGGGCCGCGTCCACCTGGGCGATCAGCCACTCGGCCTGCCCCTCGTCGAGCCGCCCCGTGGGCCGCGCGCCCCAGACGACGTGGTCGGTCACGGCCTGGATGAAGAAGCTCGTCCAGGCGTCGCAGCGGCTCAGCGCGGCGCGTTCGAGGTCGAACAGCGACTCGGCCTCGGCGCGGTCGAGCGAGCCCTCGGCGAAGAGATGACGATGCAGAGAGGCGGGCGCGGGAATGGTCGTGGCGGCTGTCTCGATGGTCATGGCGATCCGTCCTTGCGTTATCACGACAGTGGCGGCGGGCCATTTCTGGAAGATGAACACGAATTCATCGGAATTTGACAAGGTTAAGCCGGCCGCAAGGCACAGGATGAGCGATCCGTTGCTTTCAGCCTTCGTTGACGATGTGGCCGCGGCGGGAAACGTGGGAGGACAGGCATGACGGAGCGGCGTCCCACCACGTCGGGATGGGCCGGCATGGCGAGCGTGCGGCCGCGGAGTTCGGGGGCGTCGCCCACCGCCGCGCCTCGCGGCTCACGAAGGACGCCACCCAGGCATAGAGGATCAGCCGCGCGAACCATTGGTGAAGCCATGGACGCTTCATCCTCGTGAGATCTTCGGCCGACTGCGGCAACGCCCGGACAGGTCCGACCGTCACTTCGCGCGATCGCTCGGCTTTCAATCCGGATTCAAAAGGCCCCCGGCCTTTTGCGGGTTTCAAGGCAGAGCCCTGATCAGAAACGTTCGAAATCAGGGCTCCGCCCCGAACCCCGCCAAAGGCTCGCCCTTTGGGATCCATCTTCGATGAAGAGCCGCTCACCAGCCGATCGCCACCGGGAAGGCGTCCGGCACGTGGCGCGGCCAGCGCCGCGGCACCACGAGCACGGCGTCGCCGCGAAAGGTCGCCGAGGCTGCCCAGGGATTGCGGGCCAGCCACACCGCGGCGGCGCGCGCGATGCGGCGGCGCTTGATGCCGTCGATGGCCGCGAGGGCGGCGTCGCGGTCCGTCCGCGCCTTCACCTCGACGAAGGCCACGGTCGCCCCCCGCAGCGCCACGATGTCGATCTCCCCGCCCGCCACCGTGAAGCCGCGGGCGAGAATGCGGTACCCCTTCAGCGCCAGCAGCGCCGCCGCGATCCCCTCGGCCCGGCGCCCGGCGCGGTTCGTGCGGCGCCGGTCGTCGGCGTCGCGCCTCACGGGCGGCCGCGCCGGCCCGCCGCGAGCGCTACGGCGCGGCCGTAGACCTCGCGCCGCGGCAACCCCGTCTCGCCCGCCACCACGGCGGCCGCGTCCTTGACGGACAGCGTGTCGAGCGCCGCGGCGAGGCGGGCGTCGAGGTCGTCGGCGCTCGGGGCCTGCCCGGCCTCCGGCCGCGCCACCAGCACCACCACCTCGCCCCGCGGCGGCCCCTCGGCCGCGTAGGCGGCCGCGAGGTCGGCGGCCGTGCCGCGCCGCACCTCCTCGAACTTCTTGGTCAGCTCGCGCGCCACCGCGGCCGGCCGCGGCCCCAGCACGGCCGCGATGTCGGCGAGGCTGTCGGCGAGGCGGCGGGCCGATTCGAAGAACACCAGCGTGCCCGGCACGGCCGCGAGGTCGGCGAGCCGCGTCCGGCGCGCGCCGCCCCTCTCGGGCAGGAAGCCCTCGAAGAAGAAGCGGTCGGTCGGCAGGCCGCCGAGCACCAGCGCGGCCATCACGGCCGAGGCGCCCGGCAGCGCCGTGACGCCGGCGCCCGCCGCCACCGCCTCGACCACCAGCTTGTAGCCGGGGTCCGACACCAGCGGCGTGCCGGCGTCAGAGATCAGCGCCAGCGACTCGCCGCGGGCGAGGCGGGCCATCACCTGCGGGCGCATCGCCGCCGCGTTGTGCTCGTGGTAGGGCACGAGCGGCGCGTCGATGCCGTAATGCGCGAGCAGCACGCGCGACACCCGCGTGTCCTCGGCCAGCACGGCGTCGGCGCCGGCCAGCGCGCCGAGCGCGCGCAGGGTGATGTCGCCGAGGTTGCCGATCGGCGTCGCCACCACGTGCAGGCCGGGCGCCTGCGGCCCCGCCGGCACGCGCGCGCCGTGGAGCGTGAAGCTCCGCTCCCGCCGGCGCTCCCCGGCCGGTCCCTGCGCGTCGTCGCGGTCCTGAGGGTCCATGGCGGCCTGTGTGGCGCGGCGGCGGCGCGGTGGCAAGCCGTGCCGCGGCGGCGCGGTGGCCTCGCGGGGCCGGACGTGCTACCCGTTTCGGCTCGATGCGGTGCGCCCGGGCGGGTCTCGACGGGGCTGCCCGCGATCGTCGTGCCGGCCGCGCGGGGCGGCTGAGGGGAGAGGCGCTTGGTGTCGGCACGTTCCATCGGAGGCCCGGCGACGGTCCTCGCCCTGGCGTCCCTGCTGTCGGCCTGCGGCCCGTTCGGCGGCGAGGGGCGTCGCGTCGGGGCCGCCCCGCAGGCGCCCCTGTCGGCCCCCACCACGGCCGTGCAGTCGCGCCCGCTGCCCAGCGCCGCCCAGCCCGGCACCATCGGCTCCGGGCCCGTCAAGGTGGCGCTGATCCTGCCGCTGACGCAGAACGGCACGCCCTCGGGCGTCGGCCAGTCGCTGCGCAACGCCGCCGAGCTCGCCTACGCGGACGCCGGCACCAACGACCTGACCGTGATGGTCAAGGACGACCGCTCCACCCCGGACGGCGCGCGCGACGCCGCCCAGGCCTCCCTCGGCGAGGGCGCCGAGATGATCCTCGGGCCGCTCTTCGCGGCGGACCTGCGCGAGGCCGCCAAGGTCGCCAAGGCGGCCGACCGGCCCGTCATCGGCTTCTCGACCGACACGGCCTCCGCCACGCGGGGCGTCTATCTCCTGTCGTTCCTGATCGAGGGCTACGTCGACAGGATCGTCGATTACGCGGCGGCGCACGGCAAGAGGAGCCTCGGCGCGCTCGTGCCCGAGAACGACTACGGCAACGTCGCCCTGGCCGAGTACCAGCAGGCGGCGGCGCGGTTCGGCGTGCGGGTGGAGGCGATCGAGCGCTACAAGCCCGGCGCCCCGGCCGAGGCCGTGGCCCGCATGGCGGCGGCCCTGCCCCGCATCGACGCCCTGTTCATCCCCGACGCGCCGGACGACATGCCGGCCGTGGCGGCGGCGATGACCGCCAACGGCATCGACGGTACCAAGGTGCAAATCCTCGGCACCGGCCTGTGGCAGGACCCGCGCGTGCTGAAGCTGCCCGCGCTCCAGGGCGCCTGGTTCGCGGCGCCCGAGAACGCCGGCTTCGCGGGCTTCGCGACCCGCTACCGCGCCAAATTCGGCGCCGACCCGTCGCGCATCGCGACGCTCTCCTACGACGCCGTATCGCTCGCCGCCGCCCTGGCCCACGCCCCGGGTTCGTCGCATTTCAGCCAGGACGCCCTCACAGCCACCTCGGGCTTCAACGGCGCCGACGGCGTGTTCCGCTTCCGCGCCGACGGGCCCAACGAGCGCGGCCTCGCGGTGCTGCAGATCGGCGGCGCCGCCGCCACGGTGCTGAGCCCGGCGCCCCGCAGCTTCACCGGCAACCCGTCGGGGATGTGACGGGGGCCGAGGGTCGGGAGATCGGCATGGACGCCGTCGAGGGCAGGGCCGGGTTCCGCGGCTTCGAGACCTGGTACCGCGTGACGGGCGACCTCGGGGCGGAGCGCGCGCCCGTGGTGGTCGTGCACGGCGGACCCGGCTGCACCCACGACTACGTCGACAGCTTCAAGGACTTGGCGGCCGACGGGCGCGCGGTCGTGCATTACGACCAGCTCGGCAACGGGCGCTCGACCCACCTGCCCGACCGCGGGCCGGAGTTCTGGACCGTCGACCTGTTCCTCGCCGAACTCGACAACCTGCTCGACCATCTCGGCATCGCGGCGCGCCACCACCTCGTCGGCCAGTCCTGGGGCGGCATGCTGGGCGCCGAGCATGCCGTGCGGCGCCCGCCGGGGCTGCGCGCGCTGGTGATCGCCGACTCCCCGGCCTCCATGGCGCTGTGGGTGGCGGAGGCCAACCGCCTGCGGCTGATGCTGCCGCCCGAGGTGCAGGCCGCGCTGCTGCGCCATGAGGTCGCGGGAACCACCGCGCATCCCGAATACGAGGCGGCCACGCGCGAGTTCTATCGCCGCCACGTCTGCCGGCTCGATCCCTGGCCCGCCGAGGTGACGCGCACCTTCCAGGCCATGGCGGCGGACCCCACGGTCTACGGCACGATGAACGGCCCCAACGAGTTCCACGTCGTCGGGACCTTGCGCGACTGGACCGTCGTCGAGCGGCTGCACCGGATCGTGGCACCGACATTGCTACTGTCCGGACGGCACGACGAAGCCACCCCCGCCACGGTGCAACCCTTCGCCGACTACATCCCCGACGTGCGGTGGACGGTCTTCCCGGACTCGTCCCACATGCCGCACGTGGAGGAGCGTCGGGCCTGCATGGATCTGGTCGGGGCCTTTCTCGGGCAGTATGATTGAGTCCTGGGCAAAGTTTCGGTCCCGCCCGACGTCGCCCGGCCCCCTCAGAGGATGTCCTATGCGTTTGCGTCGACTGATGACCACGAGTGCCCTGGTGCTGGGCCTCGCCTCCACGGCCGCCCAGGCGGCCGCCGACCGCGACGCCCTGATGAAGCAGCACGGCGGCGGCACCCTGAAGCTCAACGCCCACGGCTCGGCCGGCACCATCGACCCGCAGATCAACTACGAGCAGGAGTTCTGGCAGCTCTACGCGTCGACCAACGACGGCCTGCTCGGCTTCAAGAAGGTCGACGGCCCGGACGGTAACACCATCGTGCCCGACCTCGCCGAGGCCCTGCCGAAGCCCGAGGACGGCGGCAAGACCTACACGTTCAAGCTGCGCGACGGCATCAAGTTCTCGAACGGCAAGGACGTGACACCGGCCGACGTCGTGGCGTCGTTCCAGCGCATCTTCAAGGTGTCGAGCCCGACGGCCGGCTCCTTCTACAACGGGATCGTCGGGGCAGACGCCTGCCTCAAGGACGGCGCCTCCTGCACGCTGAAGGACGGCGTCGTGGCGGACGACAAGGCCCGCACGGTGACGTTCCACCTGACGGACCCGGACGCCGAGTTCTTCGACAAGCTGTCCGTGCCGCACGCCAGCATCCTGCCGGCCGACACGCCGGCGAAGGACCTCGGCACGACCCCGCCCGTCGCGACGGGGGCCTACATGGTCCAGAGCTACGATCCCGACCACGGCCTGAAGATCGTCCGCAACCCCTTCTTCAAGGAATGGAGCGTCGACGCCCAGCCGAGCGGCTACGTGGACGCGATGGACTACAACTTCGGGCTCGACGACCAGGCGGGCCTGACCGCGGTGGAGAACGGGCAGGCCGACTGGACCTTCGACGACCCGCCGAGCGACCGCCTGGGCGAGCTCGGCACCAAATTCGCCAAGCAGGTCAAGGTCCACACGCTGTCGGCCTACTACTACGTCCCGATGAACGTGAACATCGCGCCCTTCAACAACGAGAAGGCACGTCAGGCGGTCGCCTACGCGGTCGACCGCAAGGCGCTGGTGGGGCTGTTCGGCGGCGCGAACCTCGCCTCGCCCCTCTGCCAGCACCTGCCGGCCGGCATGGGCGGCTACGAGCCCTACTGCCCCTTCACCAGGGACGCCGGCCCCGGCAAGCCCTGGACCGCGCCCGACATGGCCAAGGCCCGGCAGTTGATCGAGGAGTCCGGCACCAAGGGCCAGAAGGTGACGCTGATCGGCGACGACAAGGCCGTGCCCAAGGGCATCGCCACCTACATGCAGGGCGTGCTGCGCGACCTCGGCTACGACGCGAGCCTCAAGCTCGTCTCGCACAACATCCAGTTCACCTACATCCAGAACACCGGCAACAACGTCCAGATCAGCGTGACGGACTGGTACGCCGACTATCCCGCGCCCTCGGACTTCCTCAACGTGCTCTACGGCTGCGGCTCGTTCCATCCCGGTTCGGACTCGTCCATCAACATCGCGGGCTGGTGCGACAAGAAGGTCGACGGCGACATGCAGCAGGCCCTGAAGACCGCCGTGACCGATCCGGCCGCCGCCGACAAGATGTGGTCGGCGATCGACAGGGAGATCACGGACGCCGCGCCGGCCGCGGCCCTGTTCCAGCCCAAGCGCGTCGACGTCACCTCGAAGCGCTTCGGCAACTTCATGTTCACCGACACCTACCACATGCTCCTGTCGCAGGCCTGGGTGCAGTGAAGCGTCTCCGGTCTTGACCGCCGTCACCGACCACGTCCCGGCCCAGGCCGGGGCGCTCCCCCGGCCCGCGAGGGCGAGCCGGGGGCCCTGGGCCACGGCCCTGCTGAAGCTGAGGCGCGACAGGGCCGCCATGGCGGCCCTGGGTCTCCTGCTCCTCATCGTGCTGGCCACCCTGGCGGCACCGCTCTATGCCGCCTTCGTGGCGCACACCGACCCCTTCTCGTCCAACCTCAGCGGCAGCGTCACGATCGACGGCCAGGACGTGCCCGTGATGCGGGCCGAGACCGAGGGGCTCGGGCTCGGCACCACCCCCATCGGCCCGACCTGGGAGGGCCAGTATCTCCTCGGGGCCGACACCCAGGGGCGCGACGTCATGGCCCGCCTGCTCTACGGGGGCCAGAACTCGCTCATCATCGCCGGAAGCGCGACGGTCATCACGCTGGTCCTGGCGGCCCTGATCGGCATCGTGGCGGGCTTCTTCGGCGGCTGGATCGACATCGTGCTGTCGCGCCTGATCGACATCCTGTGGGCCTTCCCGGTGTTCCTGCTGGCGATCTCGCTCTCCATCGTGACCATCGGCCACGGGCTCGCGATCGGGCCCGTCACGATCGGCTCCGACAGCCTGCTCCTGCCGATCCTCATCATCGCGATCGTCTACGTGCCCTACGTGGCGCGCCCGATCCGGGGGCAGGTCCTGCAACTCACGCGGAGCGAGTTCGTGCTCGCCGCCACGGGCCTCGGGGTGCCGCGGAGCCGCATGCTGTGGGTCGACATCCTGCCCAACGTCCTCACGACGCTCATCGTGTTCGCGCCGCTCACCATGGCGCTCAACATGATCATCGAGAGCGCGCTGTCCTTCCTGTCCATCGGCGTGCAGTCCCCGCAGGCCTCGTGGGGCACGATCATCGAGGACGGGCAGTCGCTGCTCTACACGCGGCCGCTCGTCGCCGTCGCGCCGGGCATCGCCATCGTGCTCACGGTTCTGGCCCTCAACGTGCTGGGGGACGGGGTGCGCGACGCGCTCGATCCGCGGGCCAAGCTGCGGGTGGCGTAGGCGATGCTCCTGGTCCTGCTGCGCCGCCTGGGCGAGATGGTCTTCGTCATGGCGGGCATCTCCATCCTGGTGTTCCTGATCTTCTTCGCGACGCCCGGCGCCGACCCCGCGGCGCGCATCGCCGGCCGCAACGCGTCGCCCGAGGTGCTCCTCGCCGTGCGGCACGACTTCGGCTTCGACCAGCCGCTGTGGGTGCAGTACCTGCTGCTGATGAAGCGCCTCTTCGTCACGGGCGACCTCGCCTCCTTCGTCAACCGCGGCCAGAAGGTGATCCCGGCGATCCTGCAGGCGGTGCCGGTCACGCTGTCGCTGCTGCTCGGCGCGGCCGTGATCTGGGTCGCGGCGTCGATCGTGATCGGCGTCGCCGCGGCCCTCACGCGCAACTCCTGGCTCGACCGCCTGCTGATGATCCTGGGGCTGATCGGCATCTCCATGCCGGTCTTCTGGGTGGGCGAGGTCGCCAACCTCCTCACCCAGAGCCGCTACCACGACGCGTGGATCTTCTCCTGGGTGCCGGCGCTCGGCTACGTGCCGCTGACGGAGGACCCCGCCGGCTGGTTCAAGGCCCTGGTCATCCCCTGGATCACGCTGGCGATCCTCTACATCGGGCTCTACGGCCGGGTGCTGCGCGCGAGCCTCATCGAGAGCTACCACGAGGATTTCATCCGCACGGCGCGGGCCAAGGGCCTGACGGAGGGGCGGGTGCTGGTCCGCCACGCGCTGCGGACGTCGCTGATCACCTTCGTGTCGCTGTTCGGGCTCGACTTCGGGGCGCTCGTGGGCGGCGGGACGCTGCTGACCGAGATCGTCTTCGGCCTCCAGGGCGTGGGCTTCCTCACCTACAACGCGCTCGGCAACCTCGACCTGCCGATGATCATGGCGACCGTGATGTATGCGTCCTTCTTCGTCGTGGCGGCCAACGCGGCCGTCGATCTCCTCTACGCGGCGCTCGATCCGCGCGTGAGGCTCGCGCGTGCTTGAGCGGACGCAGCCCGAGCCGCTCCTCGACGTCACGGACCTGTCGGTGTCGTTCCGCACCGAGGCCGGCACGTTCGCGGCCGTGCAGGGCCTGTCCTTCGCGCTGGCGCCGGGCGAGATCCTGTCGGTGGTGGGCGAGTCGGGCTCGGGCAAGTCGCTGACGAGCCTCGCCGTCATGGGCCTCATCGACGACCCGAACGCGATCGTGACGGGCTCGATCCGCTACAAGGGCCGGGAGCTCGTCGGCCTGTCGCGCCGCGCGCTGCGGCAGGTGCGTGGCGACGAGATCGCCATGATCTTCCAGGACCCGATGAGCGCCATGACGCCGGTCTACACGATCGGCTGGCAGATCGAGGAGCAGATCCGCGCCCACACGTCGCTCACGCGCCGGCAGGCGCGGGCGCGGGCCGTCGACCTCCTGGCCGAGATGGGCATGCCCAACCCCGCCACGCAGGTCGACCGCTACCCGCACCAGCTCTCGGGCGGCATGCGCCAGCGCGCCATGATCGCCATGGCGCTCTCCTGCAACCCGTCGCTGCTCATCGCCGACGAGCCCACGACCGCGCTCGACGTGACCGTGCAGGCCCAGATCCTGCGGCTGATCGCCCAGCTCCGGCGCGACCACGGCTCGTCGATCGTCTTCATCACCCACGACATGGGGGTGGTGTCCGAGGTCGCCGACCGGGTCATGGTCCTGTACGCCGGCAAGCTCGTCGAGCGCGGCCCCAAGCCGGACCTCTTCGCGGCACCCGGCCACCCCTATACGGTCGGGCTGCTCCGCTCGATCCCGCCCATGTCGGGCGAGAAGCCCCGCCGCCTGCCCGCCATCCCCGGCGCGCCGCCCTCCATCGCCGGGCGCCCGCGCGGCTGCCCCTTCGGGCCGCGCTGCCCCCACCTCCACGACGCCTGCGCGGTGGATCCGCCGCTCTTCGCGCGCGGCGCCCAGGAGGTGAGCTGCTACCTCGTGCCCGAGGGCGTCTCGCCGTGACCGAGGCGCCCCTCCTCGAAGCCGAGCACCTGTCGAAGCACTTCGCCATCGGCGGCCGTTTCCGGCCCGGCGGGCGCCAGGTGCTGCGCGCCGTCGACGACGTGTCGCTGTCGGTCCACCGCGGCGAGACGCTCGGGCTCGTGGGCGAATCGGGCTGCGGCAAGTCCACCCTCGGGCGCTGCCTCGTGCGGCTCTACGACGTCACCGGCGGCACCGTGCGGTTCGAGGGCCGGGACATCTCGCGGGCCGGCCTCGGGGCGCTCCGGCCGCTGCGGCCGCGCCTGCAGATGGTGTTCCAGGACCCCTCCGCGTCGCTGAACCCGCGCCGACGCGTGGCCGACCTCATCGCCGAGCCGCTGCGCGTCCACCCCCACCCCGGCGGGCGGAAGCGCGGCGCGGGCGAGGTGCGCGACAGGCTGCTGGAGCTGATGGACCTCGTGGGGCTCTCGCCCGAGCACCTCCAGCGCTACCCGCACGAGTTCTCGGGCGGCCAGCGCCAGCGCATCGGCATCGCGCGCGCCCTGGCGCTGGAGCCGTCGCTGATCGTGGCGGACGAGTCGGTGTCGGCGCTCGACGTGTCGGTGCAGGCGCAGATCGTCAACCTGTTCATGGACCTGCAGGACCGGCTCGGCATCACCTACATCTTCATCGCCCACGACCTCAGCGTGGTGCGGCAGGTGTCGACCCGCACGGCCGTGATGTATCTCGGCTCGGTGGTCGAGACCGGCGCCACCGACCGGCTCTTCGCCCGCCCCGCCCATCCCTACACCGAGGCGCTGCTGTCGGCCGTGCCGGTAGTGCACGAGGGGGAAGCGCGGCGGACGCGCATCGTGCTGCGCGGCGACGTGCCGAGCCCGCTGCGCCCGCCGCCCGGCTGCCGCTTCCACACCCGCTGCCCCAAGGCGCAGGAGCGCTGCCGCGTCGAGCCGCCCCTGCTGCGCGATGTCGGCGACGGCCGCGTCGCGGCCTGTCATTATCCGAATGACTGAAGTCAGTCTATCAAATCTGGTTTCAAAAGGCCCCCGGCCTTTTGCGGGTTTCAGGGTGGAGCCCTGGATGAAGCGAAGTATAGCGTCGTCAGGGCTCCGCCCTGAAACCCGCCAAAGGGCGAGCCCTTTGGAATCCCGTTCTCTTCATTGTCATCTTTCCGGCAGCGCCATCGGCAGGCTGGCGACGCGCCGCAGGATGAGGGTCGGCGGCGCCTCCGGGACGGCTTAGCTGACCAAGAACAGCCCCGCCCGCGTCGGCAGGTCCGCGTCACGCGCCATCGGCGCTCCGCCGGAGGAAGGCCTCGAAGGCGTCGAGCGTGGCGTCGGAGACGTGGTGCTCCATGCCCTCCGCGTCGATCTCGGCCGCTTCGGGCGGCACGCCGACGGCGATCAGCAGCCTCACCACCGTGCGGTGCCGGGCGCGGCAGCGCTCCGCCATGGCCTGCCCGGCCTCGGTCAGGAAGACGCCGCGGTAGGGCTTCGACGTCGCGAGCCCCTCGCGCTTCAGCCGCGCGATGGCCTTGTTGGCCGTGGGATGGGTGACGCCCAGCGCGCGGGCGATGTCGGTGGTGCGCGCCTCGCCCTGCCCGGCCTGGAGGTCGGAGATCAACTCCGTGTAGTCCTCCAGCATGGCCGAGGAGCGGGCCGAGCGGGCCTTGCCGAAGCGCTGCGCCGGGACGTCCTCCGCCGTCGTCTTGTCGTCCATCCGCCCCCGCCCCGCCAGCGCCTTCCGCGCAGGTGTCGGCCCTTTCGCGCCCCCGCGTCAATGAAGCCGGTTGACGATCATGTAGCCGAGGCTACAATTTGAGGGACGGACGAGCGGGCGGGCCGATGGAGCGGGATCGATGACGGTGTTCGACACGGCCCCGGCCCGCGCGGGCAACGCCACCGACGCGGCGATCCGCGAGGTCCTGGCGGGCCGGCGCACCGGCTTCCGCGGCAAGCTGCTGATGATGGGCCCGGCCGTGGTGGCGTCGATCGCCTACATGGACCCCGGCAATTTCGCCACCAACATCCAGGCCGGCGCGCGATTCGGCTACGCGCTGCTCTGGGTCGTGGTGGTGGCGAACCTCGTCGCCATGCTGTTCCAGGCCCTGTCGGCGAAGCTCGGCATCGTCACGGGGGCGAACCTCGCGGAGCTGTGCCGTCGGCATTTTCCGGCCCGCGTCACCGTGCCGATGTGGATCGCCAGCGAGGTGGCGGCTATGGCGACCGACCTCGCGGAGTTCCTCGGCGGCGCCATCGGCCTGTCGCTGCTGCTCGGCATCCCGCTCTTCGCCGGCATGGTGGTGACGGCGCTGGCCACCTACGCGCTGCTGACGCTGGAGCGGCGCGGCTATCGCTCGATCGAGATCGCGGTCGGCACGCTCGTGGTGGTGATCGGGCTGAGCTACCTCGCCGAGGTGGTGATCGCGCCGGTCGATTGGGCTGCGGCGGGGCTCGGCAGCGTCGTGCCCCGCATCCCCGCGCCGGAGGCCCTGACGATCGCGGTCGGCATCATCGGCGCCACGGTGATGCCGCACGCCCTCTACCTCCACTCCGGCCTGACGCAGCACCGCGCCCCGGCGCGCGACGACGGCGAGCGCGCCGCCCTGGTCCGCTATTCCAACCGCGAGGTGCTCCTGGCGCTGTCGGCCGCGGGCCTGATCAACATGGCCATGGTGGCCATGGCGGCGGCGGCCTTCCACCTCGGCCACGCCGACGTGGCCGAGATCTCCTCCGCCTACCACACGCTGACGCCGCTGCTCGGCTCCGCGGCGGCCGGCTTCTTCCTCGTGGCGCTGCTGGCCTCGGGTCTATCGAGCTCGGCCGTCGGCACGATGGCGGGACAGATCATCATGCAGGGCTTCGTGGGCGTCTCCATCCCGCTGTGGCTCCGGCGGCTCGTCACGGTGGTGCCGGCCTTCGTCGTGGTGGCGATGGGCGTCGACCCCACCCGGGCGCTGGTGCTGAGCCAGGTGGTGCTGAGCTTCGCGCTGCCGCTGCCCATGGTGGCGCTGGTACTGTTCACCTGCCGGCGCGACGTGATGGGCGCCTTCGTCAACTCCCGGCGCGTGGCCTGTGCGGCCGTCCTCGGCACGGCCGCCATCCTGGCGCTCAACCTCGTGCTGATCCTGCAGGTCTTCGGCGTGCAGATCTTCGGCGCGCAGATCTTCGGCGTCCCTGTCCCGGGCCTCGTGGACGCGGGATAGGCCGTCAGGCCGCCCGCCGCGCCAGCGCGGCCGACAGCGCGAGCGCCACGGCCAGCACGCCGCCCGAGAGTTCCACCACGCCGGTCCAGCCGGCATGGACGAAGGCCACGCCGCCGAGCCAGCCGATGACGCTCGACCCCGTGTAGTAGCTGAACAGGTAGAGCGAGGCGGCCTGTGCCCGGGCGGTCCCGGCCGCGACGCCCACCCAGGCCGACGCCACCGTGTGGGCGCCGTAGAACGCGAAAGTCAGGATCGCCATGCCGGACAGGACGAGGGGGATCCCGGCCGACAGGGTCACGGCCGTGCCGACGGCGATCAGCGCCACCAGGGCCGGGAACACCCGCTGCCGCCCGAGCCGGCCCGCGAGGTCGCCCACCCAGGCCGACGACGCGATACCGACGAGGCTGATCGTGAAGATCAGCCCCACGGCCGTCTGGCTGAAGCCGTAGGGCGGGGCCATGAGGCGGTAGCCGAGGTAGTTGTACAGCGACACGAAGACGCCGAGCAGCAGCAGCCCCTCGGCGTAGAGGATCAGTTGCACCGGATCGCCGAGGTGCCGCGCGAAGCCCGCCGCGAGGGCGCGCGGGCTCGGGGCGCTCGGCCGGAAGTGGCGCGAGGGCGGCAGCGCCGCGACGAAGACGACGCTCGACGCCAGCGCCATCAGCCCGATCACGAGGAGGCCGAGCCGCCACGAGCCGAGGTCCGTGAAGCCGCCGACGATGAGCCGCCCCGCGAGCGCGCCGAGCCCCGTGCCGCCGATGTAGAGCCCCATGGCGAGCCCGACCGAGCGCCGGTCCATCTCCTCCCCCACGTAGGCCATGGCGGTGGCCGGCAACCCGCTGAAGGCGATGCCCGCCAGCGCGCGGACGGCCAGCAGGCTCGGCCAGTTCGGCGCGAAGGCCGAGGCCACCATCAGGGCCGAGGAGGCGAAGAGCGACACCACCATGACGGGTTTGCGCCCGTAGACCTCCGACAGCGAACTCGCCACCAGCATGGCGAAGGCGAGGCTCTGCGTCGTGACGGAGAGCGACAGGCTCGCGGTGGCGGCATCGACGCCGAAGTCCCGGCCCAGCACCGGCATGATCGGCTGCACGCAGTAGATCAGCGCGAAAGTGGTGAAGCCCGCGGCGAAGAGCGCCACGTTGGCGAGGGTGAACTCGCGCGTGCCGCGCAGGATGAAGCGCTCGACGTCGTCGAGGGCGGCGGCGGCCTCATGGGCGGCGGCGGTCAGGGCGGGTTCGGAGGACATGGGCGCGTTCTGGGCCGGTGCGCCCGGCGTGGCAAGCCGATCCGCCGGGGTCGAGGCGCGCCGGCGCGGGTCCTTGGATGTCCCGGGACAGCGCCGGTCACTCGCGCCTCGCACCACGGTGGCGTGCGGTTCGGGCCGGCCAGTCGGTCATGGGTGACCCACGATGGATGAGGCATGTGCCGGGGGGCTTCGCCCGACGTCGAAGCTCGATCACGCATCTTGGGTCGGTGCCGATCGATCATTCGGCGACGGCAGCTTTCCCATGGGACGTTGATGGTCGTTCCAGTTATGTGTACACGGGATGGGAACACACCGGGACACGGGTATGGCTGGATCGGACAGGGACAAAAGCCTGACGACCCGACGGCTCGGTGTCCGCGAGTTTCGCGGCAACATGGCCAGTTTCTTGCGGCAAGCCCGGGACGGCAGCACGTTTCTCCTGACATCGCGTGATGAGGTCGTGGCTGAAATTCATCCACCTTCGAAATCCGTCCAACCTCACCGTCGACCGGGCGCTCTGCGAGGAAGGATCCGCATGGCGAGCGATTTCGACGCGCTCCCGCCAGACGTGTTGGCAGCGATGGAAGGCGAGGAGGGGTGAAGCTTCTCCTCGACACCCACACCCTCCTCTGGTGGCTGAACGACGACGTGCAGCTTGAGCACCGGGCAAGGGAACTGATCGCGAACCCCGGCAATGACGTGCTGGTCAGCACGGTCTCGCTCTGGGAGATCGTCATCAAGGTGCGTGTCGGGAAGCTACAGGCCGATATCGGGGAGATCTCGCAAACCATCGGGCATCAGGGCTTCTCGCTGCTGAATATCAGCCCTGTGCATCTGACGGCGCTCGATAGTCTGCCATTCCATGCGGACCACCGCGATCCCTTCGACCACCTTCTGATCTCGCAGGCGATCACGGAAGGCGCGATTTTCGTCTCCGAGGACCGGCACACCCCTCGCTACGCCGTGCAGTTCACCACCTGCTCTGATCCGTGAGTGAGCCTCCGCCGCGAAGGCTTCCCGGAGATCAGCACTTCGTGCTGGACGCTTGACAGAGGATCCAATGCCGCGGAGATCGAAGCACTCACCTTCGTAGAAACCAAGGCCATACTGCATGCCTTGTAGATAGAATAGTGCACAGTAGCCGAGAGGCTGAACGACCGTCCATTTCCAAAGTGCGCGGCCCATGGAATTCAGATCCAAGACGAATGGCCCAGCTCCCTTCCGCTTTCCTTAAATGTATTCCGATCGCTTGATTCACGAGGTGATACAGCATGGACCGTTTCACGGGCGGTTGCCTGTGCGGGGACGTCCGAATCGTGGCGTCGGGACGCCCAGACCGGGTCGGCCTCTGTCGCTGCCTCGACTGCCGCAAGCATCACGGGGCACTCTTTCACGCGTCGGCGATATTCCCGCACGATGCGGTGACGATCGAGGGCGAAACACGCGACTACGCAGGGCGCTTCTTCTGTCCCCGCTGCGGCTCGTCCATCTTCGCGCGCACCGCGGATGAGATCGAAGTCAACCTGGGATCCCTGGATGCCCCTGACCGACTGAAGCCGACCTACGAGAGCTGGATCGTCCGTCGCGAGTCCTGGTTGCCGCCGTTTCCGCTCACGAGACGATACGAGCGCAATCGCGACGCCACAGGCCGCTTCGAGGCGTAGGTCGCACGGCGGCGATCGGCCCCCTACTCCGCCCGCTCCACCGCCGGCCGACCCCGCGCCAGATCGCGCAGCAGCAGCGCCACCGCCCCGGCGCCGAGCGCCACATCGACCGCCGACAGCACCGCGCTCCCCTGCCACAGGCTCGCGGCCGCGAAGGCGACCAGCGCGAGGTTCGTCACCGCCACCCGGGCCAGAACGTCCCGCACCGTGAAGCCCCGCGCCACGGCGACCTGATAGAAGTGGTGGCGGTGCGCCTCCCACACGCGGTCGCCGCGGCGCAGGCGCCACAGCAGCGTCAGGCCGCTGTCCGCGATGGAGTAGAGCGGCAGCAGCACCGCGGCCGCGAGCCCGCCGTGGGCCGCGAGGTCGAAGAGGCCGTAGGCGACCAGCAGGCCGATCGCGAGGCTGCCGACGTCGCCCAGGAACAGCCGCGCCACCGGCCTGTTGAAGGGCGCGAAGCCGAGCGTGCCGCCGAGCAGCGCCAGGGCCACGAGGCCCGCGGGCGACGACAGGGCGCCGAAGAACCAGAACAGCGACAGGGCCGCCGTCACCGGCACGGTCTCGGCCACCGTCAGCCAGTCCATGCCGTCCATGAAGTTGGTGAGGTTGACGAACCACGCGCCGCCCACGACGAGCACGAGCCGCTCGACGGCCAGCGGCAGCCAGGGCAGCACCCGCGCCTCGTCCGGCAGGGCCGCCACCGCGAGGCCCATGGCGATGATCTGCAGGGCGAGGCGCGGCAGCGGCGGCAGGGGCCAGATGTCGTCGACGAAGCCCACCCCCGCCACCAGCACCGCGGCGCCCAGCACGGTCCACAGGCGCAGGAGGTCGCCCGCGTCCAGCGCGAAGCCGGATCCCGGCCCGAAGCCCAGCGCCGTCGGACCGTCGACGCCGAGGGCCGCGGCGGCGATCCAGGCCGCCGGGAGGACGGCGCCGAGCACCGCGATGCCGCCGCCCTGAGGGGTCGGCGCGGCATGGGCCGAGCGGGCGTTGGGCCGGGCGAGGGCGTAGCGCACCAGCAGCGGGTGGAGCACGCGCACGAGCAGGGTGGACCCGACGGCCGTCACGCCCACGAACAGCACCCCGAGGCCGAACAGGATGGCGCCCGACGACGACAGGACCGGGCTCACCGGCGCGGACCGCGGGGGAGGTCTGCGGCGCGGGGCGTTGACCGCGCCCTCCGCCGGCCGTCTTGTTGCAGTTCATCCATCGAACTTATATCAGCCCCGTCTCCGCCGACCCCATACGTCACGCCAAGCCGATGAGCCCCCGATGTCCGGACGTCTGTCCACGCACCTTCGCCGCCTCGAAGCCGAGGCCATCCATATCATGCGCGAGGTGGTGGCCGAGTTCCGTCGTCCCGTGATGCTCTATTCCATCGGCAAGGACTC
>CAXTBR010000089.1:0-18309 GCA_964242785.1 uncultured Lichenihabitans sp.
CTATGGATCCGACTTCCCGCCCCAGGGGAACCCCCTATTTGACGACACGCCCTAAAACTCGGTCCCGCGCGTCGGCGATGGCGGTCCCCGCGCTTCCGCCCGAGGTCCCCAGCGTCTATAGAGGGGATCGAGATCGCCGGCCCGGCCCTCGTCCGACCTGTCGTCGGCGGGACCGCGGGGTGGTCCCTCGGATCGCGATGCTGACCAACAAGGGTAAATACGGCCTCAAGGCCCTGGTCCACCTCGCCGGCCTGCCGCCGGAGGAAACCGCGCAGTCGGTGGAGATCGCCCGCGCCGAATCCATCCCCAAGAAGTTCCTCGACGCCATCCTGGGCGACCTGCGCAACGCCGGCCTCATCGTCACCCGCAAGGGCAAGAATGGCGGCTACCGCCTCGCCCGCCCGCCGGGCGAGATCATGGCGGGCGCGGCGATCCGGGCGCTCGACGGGCCGCTGGCGCCCATCGGCTGCGCCAGCCGCACGCGCTACCGCCCCTGCGAGGACTGCGAGGACGTCGCATCCTGCTCGGTGCGGCTGCTGATGACGGAGGTCCGCGACCTGTCGGCCAAGCTGCTCGACGGCACCTCCATCGCCGAGATGCGGAGCCGCTCGGCCGTGCCGGACCACGCCTTCACCTACCACATCTGAGAGTTTGTGAATGAATGCCCATCTGCCCCAAAACGGGCAGAAGTTCCTCAATGTTTTCAGAGGGCATTCAGGCACAAGTTCGATATATTTACAAACTCTGAGCCGAGCGTCCGGCCTCACGCGGTCCCCACCCGATCGGCCGGACGCCGCCTCACCCCGCCAGGGCGGGCTCGGGCCTGGCGGCCTCGGCCCGCTCGCGCACCAGCCGCGCCACGGCCGGGTGGTCGAGCTTGCCCGAGCCGAGCAGCGGCAGGCGCTCGATCACCACCACCTCGGACGGCACCGCGAGCTCCGCCACGCCCCGCTCCCGCGCGAAGCTCTGGAAGGCGCCGCGCGTGGCGTCGCGCCGCTCCGTCACCAGCACGATCCGCTCGCCCTTGCGGGGGTCGGGCACCGTGGTGACGGCGGAGTTCGCGTCCGGCCACAGGTCGGCCGCGACGGCCTCCAGCGCCGCCAGCGACACCATCTCGCCGGCGATCTTGGCGAAGCGCTTGGCCCGGCCCTTGATGGCGACGTAGCCCTCGGGATCGATCGACACGATGTCGCCCGTGTCGTGCCAGCCCTCGGGCGGCGGCTCCAGGACCGCGAGGTCGCCGCCCCGGACGTAGCCCAGCATGACGTTGGGGCCGCGCACCGACAGCCGGCCGCCGCCCTCCACGCCCTCCACCGGCACGAGCCGCGCCTCGACGTCCGGCAGGAGCCGCCCCACCGTGCCGAAGCGGTTGAACATGGGCGTGTTGACGGCCAGCACCGGCCCGGTCTCGGTGATGCCGTAGCCCTCGAGGATCCGCAGCCCGAACTTCTCCAGGTAGACCTTCCGGGTCGCGTCCTTGACGGGCTCGGCCCCCGCCACGACGAGCCGCAGCGAGCGGAAATCGTAGGCGTTCGACGACCGGGCATAGCCGGCCAGGAACGTGTCGGTGCCGAAGATGGCGGTCGCGTTGGTGCCGTAGACCAGCTCCGGCACGATCCGGTAGTGCAGCGGCGAGGGGTAGAGGTAGACCGGCACGCCCGACACGAGCGGCAGCACCAGCCCGGCCATCAGCCCGAAGGCGTGGAACATGGGCAGCACCTGGAAGATCTTGTCGGCGCGGCCGAAGTCGACGCGGGCCGCCACCTGGGCCACGTTGGCCAGGAGGTTGCGGTGGCTCAGCACCACGCCCTTCGGCGCCCCCTCGCTGCCCGAGGTGAACAGGATGGCGGCCGGGTCGTGCGCCCCGCGCCGCACGAGCGGCTCGCGGTGGTTCAGCAGCCCCCGGAGCTTGTCGGCGGCCGTGACGGTGGCGCGCAGGTCTTCGAGGTAGACGAGCTCGATCCCCTCGGCCAGGGCGGCCGCGAGCCTGTCGAGCTTGGCCTTGGCCACGAAGGCCCGCGACGTCAGCACCGTGGAGACGCCCGCGGCCCGGCAGGCCGCCATGACGTTGGCGGCACCCGAGGTGAAGTTGATCATGGCGGGCACGCGGCCCGCCGACTGCAGCGCCAGCACGGTGACGGCCGTGGCGGCGGCGGTCGGCAGCATGACGCCCACGGCGCGGCCCTCGGGGGCGAAGCCCATGAGCTTCGCGCCCAGCACGCGGACCCCGATGGCGAGCCGCTTGTACGTCATGGGGCCGGCGACGGGGTCCTCGAGCGCGACGCGCGTCCACCCGTGCTCCGCGCCGGCCGCCAGCACGGCCTCGACGATCGTGCGGTCGATCGGCGTCGTGCGGAAGGCCGCGTCCGACATGACGTCGTAGAGGGCGGCGCCGGCGGCCTGACGGCGGCGGCGGCCGAACAGGCCCGCGTCGACGTGGATGGTGCGGGGCTCCAGCACGGCGGCGTCGATCTTGGGCAGCAGGCGCGGGCGCGTCTGCCGGTCCGTGAGGTAGGAGAAGGGCGTGCGCTCCAGGCCCGAGATCCGCACCGGCACCACCGGCACGCCGGTCTTGTCGGCGATGAGGCCGGCCCCGTCGTAGACCTTCATCAGGCTGCCCGTCACGGTGAGGCGGCCTTCGGGGAAGATCACCAGGGTGTTGCCGCCCCGCACCGCGTTGATCAGCGCCCGCGTCGCCATGGGCTTGGCCGGGTCGATCGGCATGGCGTTGGTGAGCTTGAGGAAGGGCTTCACCCACCAGCGGGTCGCGATGGTGGAGTCGATGGCGAAGACCGGCTCCCGGTCGAGCAGCGACAGGGCGAGGCCGGCGTCGAGCAGGCTGACGTGGTTCAGCGCGATGATGGGGTTGGGGCCGGCCTTGGCGACGTTGTCGAGGCCGGTGATCTCGAGCCGGTAGAAGCAGCGCAGGATCATCGACAGCAGGTCGCGGAAGGCGCTGGTCGGCAGGCTCCGGAAGATCCACCAGGCCGCGACGAGGTTCGCCAGGCCCAGCACGCCGAACAGGGCCGGGGTCGACAGGCCCGCGGCCTGGAGCGCCGCGGTGGCGACCGCGCCCGCCACCATGAAGCCGGCCGACAGGATGTTGACCGCGCCGATGTTGCGGGCCCGGTCCTCCGTCGTGCTCCACACCTGCACGGCCGTGAAGACCGGCACGATGAAGAGCCCGCCCGACACCGCGACGCCGAAGAGGTCGATGGCGGCATGGAGCCCGGCGCCGTGGCCGAAGAGGTCGAGGGCGCCGCGCGGCTCGCCCGCGACCGCGCCCGACGCGCCCCAGGCGAGGTCGAGGCAGAACAGCCCCAGCAGCACGGCCGCCAGCGCCGTCGGCAGCAGGATGACCCGGCCGGCCGACAGCCAGGAGGCGAGGCCGGAGCCCACCGCGATGCCGATGGAGAAGACCGCCAGCGCCGCCGTCATGGCGGATTCGCTCCCCCCAAAGTTCGCCTTGACGAGGATCGGCAGCAGCGTGAGCGCCACGGCGCCGGTGAGCCAGAACCAGCTCACGAAGAGCCCGCAGGACCACAGCCGGCCGTCGGCGCGCAGGTGGCGCACGAGCCCGCCCGTCGAGCGGAACAGGTTGGCGTCGACGCTGAGGCCGTGCGCGCCCTCCCCGGTCGGCGGGATCAGCAGGCTCGCCCCCCAGCACAGGGCCGCGAAGCCCGACACGGCGACCCCGTAGGCGAGCGCGTGGTCGTCGGCCGCCGCCCAGCCGCCCGCGATCGTGCCGAGCAGGATGGCGATGAAGGTGCCGCCCTCGACGAGCGCGTTGCCGGTGGGGAGCTCCTCGGGCCGCAACTGGTCGGGCAGCATGCCGTATTTCACGGGGCTGAACAGGGCCGCGATGGCCGAGAACATGACCAGCGCGGCGAAGAGCAGCGGCAGCGACGCCAGCACGAAGCCCGAGACCGAGAACAGCGCCGCCGCGATCTCGGCGAGCTTCAGCCGCTGCGCCACCCGGGCCTTGTCGTAGCGGTCGGCCCACTGGCCGCCGAGGCCCGAGAGGATCAGGGGCGGGGCCACGAACAGCGCGCCCGCCACCGTCACCAGCAGGGCGGCCGAGGGGCCGCCGACCTTGAACAGGATGAGGAAGACGAGCGCGTTCTTGAGGACGTTGTCGTTGAAGGCCGAGAAGAACTGGCACCAGAAGAGCGGCGCGAAGCGTCGCGACGTCATCAGCGATCGGAACATGACGGCTCCATCCCGTGGGCGGCCATGGGGCCGCGGACACCGGAGGCGGGGAGCGCGCAGGGTGGAGGGCGCATCCGCGGGCCGGCGGCCGACACCCTCTTAGCGTCGAACGCGCCGCGTCACTATCGCGAAGATCGCGGGAGGGTGGTGCCCGAGGCGCAGGCAGGTGGGCGCCCCCGGCCGCCGAGAGCCATGACTGCAGCGGGATGTCCGGGAACGCTTCCCGGGCGAGGCGATCGATCGCCGGCCGGATCAGGCGTGGAAGCGGATCACGTTGGGATGGGTGATGAGGTCCGCCTTGGTCACGCCGTCGAGCTTGATCGAATCGGTGGGGCTGAGGTGGATCACGGCGTCGCCGTCGAGCGCCGAAGTGGTGTGGCGGATCACCTGGACCAACGTCCGGAACACGGCCTGCGGCAGGCTGATCACGTCGTGCTCGATGTGCGAAGGGCTTTCCGTGGCGTTGAGATAGTTGAAGTTGGTGATCTCGTCCTGTCCGAACCCGCGCTTGAACTGGAAGGTCGTGCTGCCGGTGCCGTCGCCCGTCATCACGTCCTCGTAGGCGCTCCGGATAATCTCGCCGGTGGAGGTGCCGCCGTTGATGTTCAGCCCCCCGTTGTTGTTGCGGCTCACCACGGTTCCGTCCTGCGCGTAGGATGTCGTCGCCGCGACGCTGCCGTTCGCCGCGTGGTCGATCTCCTGGTAGACGTAGGGACTGCCGACGACGCCGGCGACGATGTTGAAGGCGCTCTGGGCCACGGCGGTCTGACCGGTGACGGAGGTCCCCACGGCGGTGAACTGGTGGGAGCCGGCGCTCACGTGGGCGTCGAAGGTCCAGGTGCCGTCGCCGTTGACGGTGGCGTAGCCGAGCGCCTTGGCGCCCGGCAGGATGGCGCCGGTCTTGGGATCGAAGACCTTGCCGGCGCTGCCGTCGAAAATCTCGATCGCGGAGGCGTTGCCGTAGGCGGAGTTGGTGCCGGTGAGCAGCGCTTCGGTCGGGCCCGCATAAGTCGCGGTCGGATCGAAGGCGACGCTGAAGGGCGAGGCGGCGCCCCCGTTGACGGCGAGGGCCGTCTGGCTGACGAGGGTTCCGGTCCCGTCGTAGCTGCTGATCCGGGTCACGATCCCCGCGTTGTTCTCGTCCAGTTCCTGGAAGACGTAGGGCTGGTTCTGGATCCCGGTGACGAGCTCATAGGGGGTGTTGAAGTTCAGCGTCGCGGGCGTTCCCGACAGTGTGGTGAGCACTCCGTGGATGATGTGCTTGCCAGGCGCGAGCGTCGTCACGAAACCCCATTGTGACCCCGCGAATTGTCCGGTCCCACCAAGATCGGTCGTGCCGTCATAGATTTCGATGTTGGCGATGTCGGAGGTGTTCGACGCCGTTCCGCTGATCAGGACGGTGTTCGAACTGATCGACGGCTCGAAAGTCGCCGTCGCGTTGAAGGCCGCAGATGTCACGCTCGTCTCCTCACCGATGCCCTGGTGTGCTGTCGAGGATCATCGTCGGCGGTCGAGGTTAACGACGGGCTAGCGACGCGGTCCGGCTTCGTCGATTCTCAACCATGATCGAGGCTTGGCCGGTGTGGAGGAGCGGTGTCGTCAATCGATCATGTACCGCACCCCCACTCGCACCTGCTGGCTCGACAGATCCCGCGTGACGCCCGCGGCCGGGAACAGCGGGATCGCCGTGCGGCCGAGGTCGAGGTAGCGATAGCCGACGTCCGCCAGCATGTGGGGCGCGAAGGCGTAGGAGAAGCCCGCCATGGCGGCCCAGGCGAAGCGGTAGTCGGTGCGGCTCGGCACGGTGGAGGTCACGAGCGTGCCGGTGCGCGGGTCGATCACGCCGGCCGCGAGGGGGGCGCCGTCGACCGCGATGGAGCCGTCCTGGTGCGTGCCGCTGACGCCCGCGCCCGCGCCGACGTAGGGCGTGACGCCGAACCAGTCGCCGAGGTCGAGGTAGCCGTTCACCAGCCCGTCCCAGCGCCACAGGTTGGTCTGCCGGTCGATGGAGCAGGTGGCGCCGCAGGGGATCACGGCGTCGTAGTGGAACGGGTCGAGGTAGTCGGCCGTGATGTCGGCGCGGAAGTGCTCGGTGAACTTGTAGCCCGCGCCGCCGCCGAAGGCGTAGCCGAAGGAACTGGCCCTGCTGTCGAAGGTCGGGACGTCGTCGCGCAGCAGCAGCTTCGGCTTGTCCTCCGGCCCGAAGGAGGCGTCGCCGCGCAGGTACCAGCCCGTGCCGAATTCGAGCGGCGGGTCGGCGGGCGCGTAACCGCCCGGCGGCGCATAATAGGACGGCATGTCGGCCGCGCCCGCGGCGCCCGTCGAGAGGAGGGCGGAGACGGCCGACACCGCCGCCGCGACCCTTGCCGTGACCCTTGCCGCAACCCTTGCCGTTCCGAGCCTCATGGATCCCGATCCCCTTCTCGCACGCCGCCCGCGGGCCCGCGTCAACCTCACGGAAACCATAGTCGGCAGGGTTTAAGCGGAGCTTAACCATGCGGGATCGTGGCCGCGCGGGGCCGCGAAAAGCGAAACGGGCCGCGAGGGCCCGTTTCGTCGTGCGCGTGACGGGGGACGGCGTCGATCAATACTTGCGCACGAGGGGCGGGGGCGGGGGCGGGGGGTAGTAGGGGGCGGGCGCCGGGGGCGCGTAGCCGACGTCGCTGAAGAGCCAGCGCATGCCGAGCTTCACGTCCTGGGACGCGAGGCCGATCTTCTGGACCTCGTTCGGGCAGGTGGGGGTGTTCTGGCAGTTGATCGCCCCGCTGCGCACGTCGCCCATGTCGAGGTAGCGGTAGGCGAGTTCGAGCTTCAGGTTGGGGGTCACGTCGTAGGACACGCCGACCGTGCCCTGGTAGGCGAGGCTCACGCTCGAGCGCTCGCGGGCGAAGCCGAAGCCCGTGTTGGTGCCGCCGACGCCGATGTCGGTGAGGTTCGAGACGCGGTTGAACGATCCGCCGATGCCGCCGCCGATGAAGCCCGTGAGGCGGTTCCAGTGGACGGCGTCGACGTAGACGTTGGCCAGCGCCACGGTGCTCTGCACCTGGCCCGTGTAGGTGTCGAAGGCGCGGCTGTTGTCGCGGGGCGTGTTGAAGAAGCCCGCGTTGTAGCTCTCGACGGCGTTGAACGACTGGGCGGTGCGGTATTCGCCGGTGGCGTCGAAGCGCAGCCAGTTGTTCAACTGGTAGCCCACGCCGCCGCCCGCGAAGGCGCTGTCGCCGAGGTTGCGCTCGTCGAAGCGGGGGCTCGGCACCGTCACGTCGGCGTCGAAGGACGAGCGGATGTCGGGGCGGAGCGAGGAGCCCACGCCGACGTCGCCCCGGAGGTACCAGCCGCCGAAGTCGACGGGCTCGGGGGCCATCGGCTCGAACGGCGGCGGCGGCGGCAGGTCCGCCGCATGGACGGAACCGGCGGCGCCGACCGCCACCGCTCCGGCGAGAAGAAGGGCTTTCATCTGGCCCATGGATCAGTCCTCTTCGAGTTGCTGCGCGAGGGCAGGACCCACGCGTCCGGCCGTGGAGGCACCATGGCAGCGACTGCCTAACGGGAGTTTAACCCTAACGATTAACCGGTTCCGGCGCGCCGCGGCGCGGCTCCCGGCGCGCCGCCGACCCCTGTCTCACGGCGGCCACAGGTGGCGCGGAACTGTCGGCGGGGGAGGGCGGATCGTTGCGACGGCGGGGTTTTTTCCCTAACGACGTGAGATCGTGTGCTGGTCTGTCGGCACGGCGCGTGCGCCCTGCGGCGCCCGCACGGGATGGGGATGGGATGATCGGTGAGCCGACACAGCGATCGATGAAGGTCGTCCTGGCTCAGCCGCGCGGGTTCTGCGCGGGCGTGATCAGGGCCATCGAGATCGTCGAACGCGCGCTCGCCCGGCACGGCGCCCCCGTCTACGTGCGCCACGAGATCGTGCACAACCGCCACGTGGTCGAGTCCCTGGAGCGCAAGGGCGCGATCTTCGTCGAGGACGTGTCGGAGGTGCCGCCCGGCGCCGTCACGGTGTTCAGCGCCCACGGCGTCGCCCGTTCCGTCGAGGAGGAGGCGGCCGAGCGCGGGTTGCGCGTGCTCGACGCCACCTGCCCGCTCGTCGCCAAGGTCCACGCCCAGGGCAGCCGCTACGCCGCGCAGGGCCGGGCCGTGGTGCTGATCGGCCACGCCGGCCACCCCGAGGTGGTGGGCACGCTCGGCCGCGTGCCGGCGCCCGTGCACCTCGTGGGCAGCGTCGCGGACGTCGAGGCGCTCGACCTGCCGCCCGGCCGCCCGGTCGCGTACATCACCCAGACGACGCTCAGCGTGGACGACACGCGCGGCATCATCGCGGCGCTGCAGGCGCGCTATGCCGATATCGTGGGTCCCGAGACGCGCGACATCTGCTATGCGACCCAGAACCGGCAGACGTCGATGCGCGATCTCACGCGCGTGGCCGACGTCATCCTGGTGGTGGGGGCCAGCAACTCGTCGAATTCGAACCGCCTCCGCGAGATCGGCGCCGAGCACAGCGTCCCGAGCTACCTGGTGGCGGACGGCACGATGCTGGACGCCGACTGGGTCAAGGACGCGGGCGTGGTCGGCGTGACGGCCGGCGCTTCGGCGCCGGAGGTCCTCGTCGACGACGTCATCGACGCGCTGCGCCGCATGCGCCCGCTCGACGTGTCGGTCCTGCCCGGGATCGAAGAGACCATCTCGTTCCGCCTGCCGGCGGAACTCGCGGACTGAATCCCACGGCCGGCCCGCCCTGAAGGAGTCAAACTTGGGTATCCCCTTCCACCAGACGGCGCGCATCGGCGCCTATGTCCTCAAGCAGCACCTCACGGGCCGCAAGCGCTATCCGCTGGTGCTGATGCTGGAACCCCTGTTCCGCTGCAACCTCGCCTGCGCGGGCTGCGGCAAGATCGACTATCCGGACAAGATCCTGAACCAGCGCGTCTCCTACGACGACGCCATGCGGGCCATCGACGAGTGCGGCGCCCCCGTGATCTCGATCGCCGGCGGCGAGCCGCTGCTCCACAGGGAGATGCCGCAGATCGTGCGGGGCGCCGTCGCCAAGAAGAAGTTCGTCACGCTGTGCACCAACGCGCTGCTGATGGAGAAGAAGCTCGACCAGTACGAGCCCAGCCCCTACTTCAACTGGTCGGTCCACCTCGACGGCGACGAGTCGATGCACGACAAATCGGTGTGCCAGACGGGCGTCTACGACAAGGCCGTGTCGGCCATCAAGGCCGCCAAGGCCAAGGGCTTCCGCGTCAACATCAACACGACCCTGTTCAACGACGCCGACGCCGAGAAGGCGGCGCGCTTCTTCGACACCGTCACGGCGATGGGCATCGACGGCATCACGGTGTCGCCCGGCTACGCCTACGAGCGCGCGCCCGACCAGCAGCACTTCCTCAACCGTGCCCGGACCAAGGAGCTGTTCCGCGGCATCTTCGCCCGCGGCAAGGGCGGCAAGGCCTGGCCCTGGTTCCAGTCGCCGCTGTTCCTCGACTTCCTGGCCGGCAACCAGACCTACACCTGCACCCCCTGGGGCAACCCGACCTACACGGTGTTCGGCTGGCAGAAGCCCTGCTACCTGCTGGGCGAGGGCTATGCCCGGAGCTTCAAGGAGCTCATGGACACCACCGAGTGGGAGAAATACGGCACCGGCAACTACGAGAAATGCGCCGACTGCATGGTGCACTGCGGCTTCGAGGCCACGGCCGTGAAGGACGCCGTCAAGGCGCCGTGGAAGATGCTGAAGCTCGCCGTTCAGGGCATCAGGACGGAAGGGCCGATGGCCCCCGAGATCTCGCTGGCGGACCAGCGCCCGGCCGATTTCGTCTTCTCCCGCCACGTGGAGACGAAGATGGAGGAGATCGACACGATCGAGAAGACGACCGGCAAGTCCTTCAAGAAGGTCGCCAACGACCGCATCAAGCCGATGGAAGCGGCCGAGTGAGATCGAGGCTCGACCCGGGGTTCAACGACCCCGGGATCCCCGATCGCTAACGATAGAAGGATGAGGTGTCGACCGACAGGTCGATCACTGACGCCTCTTTCGTGTTTTCATCATAGGTTCCCCGAACGTGGGCGGGGTATGAATCACTCATCGAGCTTCGATCTCGCCGATCTCCATAGTTCAGGGTGATGTAGACCGTTGCTACTGCTTCGAAATCGCCACCCTCGATCTCAAATATTCCCTCAGGTACAGCATCGATTTCTTCAAATTCCGTGTGGGTTGACAGTTGATCAAGTTCATCCCAAATATGACTATGAGCGACATCGATTTCAGCGATAGACTTTATGATGGCTGATCTCTTATCGTTGTTTTCCACTGGCTTGATAGTATGTTTCATTTCAGAAGAGCTCATGGCATTACCTCACTGCTCCAAGACCTATGCGGGTATTGTATTGCCAAGCTAGTCGGCCGCCGATTCCATCGAGTCCGCCCATGATACGTTGTGGATCGATGCCGAGGTAAAAGAGTCGCCGCCGAAAAAAGTCGCGCATGTTTCCTGGTATGTCGAAGACATCTTTTGTCCTGCTGAGCGGTGCTGCCCACGCAGTGGCCGGCATCGGATGATAACTGAACAGCCCGCCTTGCGTCACGATCCGCGTCGTTATCGATCTCGGAAGCAAAAAACCGATGTCGTCACGGGTAAAGGGATCTGGTTCGCGTGTTGGGTCGATGACGACGTCACTCCGGACGCGAAAGGCCACGACCCTCGCCGCAACATCAACCGGGTCTCGCAAAGCGCGAAACGTCTTTCCACCAGCGTCGACGACGTCAAAATAGCCTGGGGCGGAGGAAGATGCAAAGTACGCACCGACAAGAGGATTAGTCGTCCAGTCGAGGAGGCGGGTCGGCAATCCGTGATGTTGAGCGATCGCCATTCGATCCCATTTGTTGAGTCCTCTCAAATCGATGAACTCGGCAGATCGCTTATCGAAAATTTCGAGCACTACCTTTTCATCGGCGAGACGGTAATTACCGATGCGTCCCGCTCCGGATATCAGCGAGAAATTTACATCCCCAAGACCACGAAAAACCCAGCTTGAGTCGCTATGAACATCGACCCAAGCGAGAAACGCATTCCAACGATCGATACGTGCTTGGTTGCCTGTCGTAGGGCGAGGGGTACGCGTCACCGATCGATGCTCCGTTGTGGGCCTATGCTATGGCTGGTCGTAAAAACACTGCCTAAATGACGTTTGCAAGCCTGGCTGAGTGGCATTCTGCTTGCTTATCACCTTGGGTGCATTCGGCTACGGAACGGAGCGCGAGATGGACTACACGATCGGCTGCACCTTGCCTTACCGGGTCGAGTCGCCGACCTCCTTCGTGTTCAACGTCGAGGCCGCCCGCCATCCCGGCCAGGTCGTCACGTCGGAGACGCTGACGCTCACGCCCGATGTCGCGGTCGAGCGCTGGACCATGCCGGAGTCCGGCAACCGCTACCTCCGGGTCGACGCCGAGCCCGGCCCCTTCACGCTGGACTACCGGGCCGAGGTCACGCTCGACCCTGTGCTGGAGGCGCCCGAGGCCGTCACCGAGATCGCCGCGAGACACCTGCCGCTGTCGGTGCTGCCGCACCTGTGGCCGAGCCGCTACTGCCAGTCCGACAAGCTGAACCGGCTGGCGCAGCGCACCTTCGGCGGCGAGTCGCCGGGCTACGCGCGCGTCAACGCTCTGTGCAACTGGATCCACGACAACGTCGACTACGTGGGCGGCATCTCGGACGAGATGACCTCGGCCTTCGACACGGCCACGCAGCGGGCGGGCGTGTGCCGCGACTTCGCCCACCTCGCCATCGCCCTGTGCCGCGCGCTCGGCATCCCGACCCGCTACGTCAGCGCCTACGCGCACCGCCTGGAGCCGCCGGACTTCCACGCCGTGATCGAGGCCTACCTCGACGGCCCCTCCGGCTTCGGCTGGTACCTGTTCGACCCCACCCGCAAGGCGGCGCCCGACGGGCTGGTGCGGATCGGCATCGGCCGCGACGCCGCCGAGGTCGCCTTCTCGACGCCCTTCGGCGGGATCGAATACGACAAGCCGAAGGTGTGGATCGAACCCAGGGCCGCCACGACGTCCGGCATCACCACGCGGGCGGTGCGGGCCGAACTGTGATTTCTGCGCGACGTCCACTCGATGAGACGCTCGTGCCCGCCCGCGACGGATCGCGAACCCCAGCGGCGCCGTCGTCCCTCCCGTGGGAGCTATGGGGTTCACACATCTCGGCAGCCGGAGGGGGGTGCCCTTCTCTCCAGCGGGGAGAATCGGGTCCCATCCCGGCTCGCCGGGATGGGACCCGGGTGGCGCGCAGCGCCGGATGAGGGGGGATCCACCCCCTGTGGAGTCCCCCTCATCCGCCCTGCCGGGCACCTTCTCCCCGTTGGGGAGAAGGGCGCCAACGCCCAGCGTCAGTGATGTGTGAACCCGTCAGCCCGTGAGAGGGTGGCTCGGCCGAAGGCCGGGGCCGGCGGGGGCAGCGCTGTCCGACCCATCGGTCGTCACGCTCGTGGCCGACCGGAACGCCGACGAATTCTTCGCGCACGTGCCCGGGACCCGGGCTCGGAGACGACCGCGACGACCCGCGCGCGACCGCCCTCACCTTGGTCGAGGTCCGTGATCTGGACCCGCCGCCCGGGCAGGCGCTCCTCCACCGGCGGCGCTGGCCTTCACGCCGCCATCTGGGCGGCCCTGCGGTCGAAGCGGGCGCGGGCGACGCGGCGGCGCAGCGACTGCCAGAGTTGCCGGACCTCGTCGGCCGCGGGGCCGGTGGCGTCCACCTCGGTCGGGCCGAGGCCGCGCAGCATCGCGTCCTGGTAGTCCACCCGGGCGGTGATCATCGGCTGGAGCAGCCCGCCCATGGCTTCGAGCGCCGCGGCGCTCTCCTTCACGCGGCGGCTGCCCTGGAGGATCGAGCATTGGTTGAGGACGAAGACGCAGTCCTTGCGGAGTTCGCGGATGCGGCGCCAGGTCGCCTCGCTCGACCAGATGTCGAACACCGTCGGCCGGACCGGGATGACGATCAGGTCCGCCATCATCATGGCGGCCTCGGAGGCGGACGACAGGCTCGCCGGCGTGTCGATGACCGCGAGCGTGACGCCGCTCGCCTCCAGCGTCTCCAGCACGGCGCCGAGCCGCCGCGGCGTGACGGCCTCGACGCCGAGCCGCTCGTCGGCGCGGTTCTTCGCCCAGGTGGTCAGCGACTTCTGCGGGTCCATGTCGACGAGGAAGACCTTCTCCCCGCGCGACTGGGCCTCCACGGCGAGGGACGCCGACAGGGTGCTCTTGCCGGAACCGCCCTTCTGGGTGACCAGGGCTATGGTGTGCATGTCCGACCTCTCGAACGGGCGCCGAAGCTCCGGTCCGTCCGGCCTCGCGCGATCGTTCAAGCATCGGCGTAAAACTTGAGGAAATGGTTAACGACACCTTCCCCCCGTCCCGATCCGGGATGGATCCCGGCGCGCGACGCCCGCCCTCACGCCGTCTCGTCGAGGGTGAACAGCTCCTGCGCCTTGCCGACGCCGCGCAGGGCGTAGCGGCCGACCGACACGATGTGGTCCCGGGCCGCCGGCGGGGCGGCGGCCCGGAAGTCGGAGGACAGCAGCACCCCGCGGTCGGCCGAGCGGCACAGGGCGGCGATGCGGCTCACCTCGTTGACGGCCGGGCCCACCACCGTGAAGTCGAGCCGGCTCTCGGAGCCGATGTTGCCGTAGAACACCGCGCCGATGTGCAGCCCGAGGTAGACCGTGGTGACGGGCCGCCCCTCGGCGGCGCGGCGCGCGTTGAGCGGCCCCAGGCGACCGCGCAGGTCGGCCTCGGCGTCCAGCGCGCAGCGGCAGGCCTGGGACGGGTCGTCGGCCTTGAAGATCGCCAGGATGCCGTCGCCGATCAGCTTCAGCACGTCGCCGCCCGCGTCGTCGATGGCCGAGATGACGGCCTCGGCATAGTCGTTGAGCAGCGGGATCACCTCGCCGGGCGGGGCCGTGTCCGAGATGGACGTGTAGCCGCGCAGGTCCGAGAACCACAGGACGGCCGCGATCTTGTCGGCCACGCCGCGCGAGATGCGCCCGCTCAGCACCCGGCGCCCGGCGTCGCGCCCGAGGTAGACCTCCACCAGCGTGTGGGCGATGCGGGCCAGGGAGGCGCTCTTGATCGCCAGGGCCAGCACCGGCACGAGGCGCCGCAGCGCCGCGACGTCGGCCTCCGCGAAGCCCCGCGGCTCGCGCGTCATCCAGTGGGAATAGACGCAGTCCATCTCGCCGATGGGCGCTTCGGCGGCGAAGCGCGTCACCACCGCGAGGTAGTCGACGTGGCCCTCGTCGCGGAAGTCCGCGAGTTTGTTGAAGTCGCACGGGTCGCCTCGGCCGAAGTGGCGGCGGAGGTCGCCGCAGCCGCTCTGCACGATGTGGTGGAAGACGCTGTTCCGCCACGCCTCGGCGGCCTCGCCGACGTCGGTGCGGCCGTATTCCCCCATCGTGGTCTCGGCGACGCCGTCGTTGCGCCAGGGGAAGGCGCGGCCCTCGTAGATGGGGTGGAGCGTGTCGACCAGCGTCAGGGCGCGCGACAGCGCGAGGCCCGCCTCCCCACAGCGCCCGCAGAAGCCGTGCATCAGGTCCGGCTCGGTGGCGCCCGCGAGCCCCTGCTGGACCAGCCAGTCGGAGATCGCCTCGATGTCCCGATCCCGCATCCACCTCGCCTTTCCCGCGACCCGCGGCGTATGGGGATTCATCCCGATCCTGAACCGGACCATCGCCCATGACGACCCTCATCTACAAGATCGCCCCCGCCGCGCTGTGGCGCGAGGCCGAGGCCGCGGGCTCGTTCCGCGGCGCGCCGGTCGACCTCGCGGACGGCTTCATCCACTTCTCGGCCGCCGACCAGCTCCGCGAGACCGCGGCCCGCCACTTCGCCGGCCAGGGCGACCTCCTGCTGGTCGCGGTCGAGGCCGAGGCGCTGGGCCCGGCGCTGCGCTGGGAGCCCTCGCGCGGCGGCGCGCTCTTCCCCCACCTCCACGGCCCGCTCGGGCTCGGCGCCGTGCGGGCCGTCCAGCCCCTGCCGCTGGGGCCGGATGGATCGCACCTGTTCCCGCCCGGGACCGGGGCGGAGGTGCATCGCGCGCGGGATTGAGCTAATCGTCGCAAAACGGGTGGAGGCGCGGCGATGGCGGCGATGGCGGGCGCGGGGCGGTGGGCCCGGATCAAGCCGGTGGTCCAGGTGGCCAGCGGCAACTTCCTCGAAATGTACGACTTCTTCGTCTTCGGCTATTACGCCAAGGAGATCGGCCGGGCCTTCTTCCCGAGCGGCAGCGAATTCGCCCAGATCATGCTGGCGCTGGCCACCTTCGGGGTCAGCTTCATGGTCCGCCCCATCGGCGCGCTGGTGCTGGGCGGCTACATGGACCACCACGGCCGCCGCGCCGGCCTGATCCTCACGCTCGCGCTGATGTCGGTCGGCACGCTGACCGTGGCGCTGACGCCCGGCTACGGGCTGATCGGCCTCCTCGCGCCGCTGGTCGTGGTGGCGGGCCGGCTGCTCCAGGGCTTCTCGGCCGGCGTCGAGCTCGGCGGCGTGTCGGTCTACCTGTCGGAGGTGGCGACGCCGGGCAACAAGGGCTTCTTCGTGTCCTGGCAGTCGGCCAGCCAGCAGGTGGCGGTGATCGTCGCGGCCATCCTGGGCGTGGTGATCCAGGGCCTGCTGACGCCCGAGCAGATGTCCGACTGGGGCTGGCGCGTGCCGCTGATCATCGGCTGCCTCATCGTGCCCCTGATCTACCTCCTGCGTCGCACGCTGGTCGAGACCGAGGAATTCACCCACCGCCAGCAGAAGACGTCGCGGCTCAGCGAGGTCTGGCTGTCGCTGGCCTCCAACTGGCGCATCGTCGCGGTCGGCATGATGTTCGTCATCATGACGACGGTGTCGTTCTACCTCATCACCGCCTACACGCCGACCTTCGGCCGCAGCGTGCTGAAGCTCGGGGCCGACGACAGCCTCCTCGTGACGCTCTGCGTGGGCGTGTCGAACCTGTTCTGGCTGCCCGTGGCGGGCGCCGTGTCGGACCGCATCGGCCGCAGGCCCCTGCTGATCCTGTGCACGGTGGCGGCCATCCTCACGGCCTACCCGACCATGCTGTGGCTGACCTCGGCGCCGTCCTTCGGGCGCCTGCTCGCCGTCGAGCTGTGGCTCAGCTTCATCTACGGCGTCTACAACGGCGCCATGGTGGTGCACCTCACCGAGATCATGCCGGCCTCGGTCAAGGGCATCGGCTTCTCGATGGCCTACAGCCTCGCCACGGTGCTCGGCGGCTTCACGCCGCTCATCTCCGAGGTGCTGATCAGTGCCACCGGCAACAAGGCCATGCCGGGCGTCTGGCTGTCGGTGGCGGCCGTCATCGGCCTCGCGGCGGTCGTGCTCGAAGGGCCGGTGCTCCGGGGCCGGCGCGCGGCGGACCGGATCGGCGTCGGCCTGCCGGCCGAGTGAGGGCGCCCCAGCGCGCTCAGAGCCTGCGTTCGGGGTTCGACCAGCGCGGCGCCTCGGGCGGCACGGCCCCGCGCGGGTCGTCGATCACCCGCCGGACCCGCGGCGCGCGGTAGCTCAGCATCCGCAGGACGAGCCACACCGGCACCACTACGGCGGCCCCCGCCAGGAGGGTGCGGCCGACGTCGCGCAGGGCCGCGAAGCCCGTGCCGTAGAGGTGGAGGAGGCCGCGCTGGAGGTCGTAGAGGAGGTCGGCCGCGTCGATCCCCACCCAGGTCATCAGTGCGCCGACCAGCAGCGACACCACCCCGAGCCGGATCAGCACGGTCAGCGGCGAGCCGCCGAGGAGCCGGGTCGTCACGCTGTCGGACATGGGAAGGACTCCGGGGCGCGCCGGATCGGTGCCGGCCCGCGCGCCTTGAGATGTGAGCGGGCGGGCCCGGCCGCGCAAGGGCGCCCGCGACCGCGTCCTTCATCGAATTTGAACCTTGCCGGGGCAGTCTGGCGCGAATATGGGAGGCCACGGCCGGGGGAATGGCGCGGCTTTCATCGCGGGGTACATCCTCATGGGTCGCAGGTATTTCGGGACGGACGGCATCCGCGGGCGCGCCAACGGCGTCATCACGCCGGACCTCGCCATGAAGGTCGGCCAGGCCACGGGCCTCCTGTTCCAGCGCGGCAGCCATCGCCACCGCGTGGTGATCGGCAAGGACACGCGCCTGTCGGGCTACATGATCGAGAACGCCATGGTGGCGGGCTTCACCTCGGTCGGCATGGACGTGATGCTGCTCGGGCCCATGCCGACGCCGGCCATCGCCATGCTGACGCGCTCCATGCGGGCCGACATCGGCGTGATGATCTCGGCCTCGCACAACGCCTACGAGGACAACGGCATCAAGCTGTTCGGCCCGGACGGCTTCAAGCTCAACGACGACGTCGAGGGCGAGATCGAGGCCCTGCTCGACGAGGACCTGGGCCGCCGCCTGTCGAAGTCCCCGTCGCTCGGCCGCGCCATGCGGGTCGACAGCGCGCAGTCGCGCTACATCGAATTCGCCAAGCGCACCCTGCCGCGGCAGCTCTCGCTCGAGGGCCTGCGCATCGTGCTCGATTGCGCCAACGGCGCCGCCTACAAGGTGGCGCCGGACGCGCTGTGGGAGCTCGGCGCCGAGGTCTTCTCGATCGGCGTCTCGCCGGACGGGTTCAACATCAACCACAACGTCGGCTCCACCTCGCCCGAGGCGCTGGTCGCCAAGGTGCGCGAGATGCGGGCCGACGTGGGCATCGCGCTCGACGGCGACGCCGACCGCCTGCTGATGGTCGACGAGCGGGGCGAGGTCATCGACGGCGACCAGATCATGGCGGTGATCGCCCAGAGCTGGATGGAGGACGGGCGGCTGTCGAAGCCGGGCCTCGTCACCACCGTGATGTCGAACCTCGGGCTCGAACGCTACGTCGAGGGCCTCGGCCTGTCGATGGTCCGCACCGCGGTGGGCGACCGCTACGTGCTGGAGCACATGCGCGAGCACGGCTTCAACGTCGGCGGCGAGCAGTCCGGCCACATCATCCTGTCGGACTTCTCCACCACGGGCGACGGGCTGGTGGCGGCGCTGCAGGTGCTGGCCGTGCTGGTGGCGGCG
>CAXTBR010000090.1:0-18083 GCA_964242785.1 uncultured Lichenihabitans sp.
GGATCCCCCCTCATCCGGCGCTGCGCGCCACCTTCTCCCCGAGGGGGAGAAGGGCACCCCCGCGGGCGCCGAGATCTGTGCCAACGCTAGGTGAGGTCACGGGGGGAAGATCGTCCATGTCCGGCAGCAGCCGTCTCGGCGAGGCGCTCGAAAACGTCGTCGACGGCCTCGTCAAGGCCGGGCGCTACGGGTCTCGGATCGACATGGCGCGTGACGACGTGCGGCGCGACCCCGCCCGACCACCCATCCGCCCCGGGGAGGTCCTGCGCGAGGACGTGCTGACCAGCCTCGACCTGCCGGTTTCGACGGCCGCCCGCCATCTCGGCGTCACGCGGCAGGCGCTGCATCGGGTGCTGTCGGGACGCGCCGCGATCTCGCCCGGGATGGCGCTGCGGATCGGCAAGCTCTGCGGCAACGGCCCGCAGGTCTGGCTTCGCCTGCAGGTCACCTACGACCTGTGGCATGCCGAGCGGTCGGTCGATGTGGCGCGCATTCCGACGTTGCGCGTCGCGTCGCGTGCCATCGACGACCGACATTCCATCGCGCGGCGGGCATGTCTCCATCCATCATATGCGGTCGGTCGGCGCCATGCGACGCGATGAAGTCCTGTCCCGTCCGAAAGCGGCCGAGCCCGAGATCCGGGCCTTCGGCGTCGGCACTCTCTCCCTGTTCGGTTCGGTCGCCCGCGACGAGGCCGACGAGGCCTCCGACATGACCTGTTCATCGAGCCGAGCACGCCGGCCTTCTACCATCTCGGACATTACATGGGCGCCTATCGGCGCCTCCTGGACGCTTTGCCCGGGATGGAGATCGGCTACTCGACCCGTGAGGGTCTGTCGCGGCACGTTCGGCCGAGCGTGGATCGCGATGCCATCCGCGTCTTCGGATGACCGCCAGCAAGAACCCTCTCGTCCGCCTGGACCCCGTCCGGGACGAGAGGGGTGAGCTGACGGCGGCGACGGCCGGCGTCGCGCTCGACACGTCTGTGGCGCGGCACGGTCGCGCATTCTAAGAAATGGGCAAACACCCACCGCCCCGGAGCCCCCCTTATGATCCCGCGCTATTCCCGCCCCGCCATGGTGGCGATCTGGGAGCCCGAGACGCGCTTCCGCATCTGGTTCGAGATCGAGGCCCACGCCTGCGACGCGCTGGCCGAGATCGGCGTCATCCCGAAGGCCGCGGCCGAGACGATCTGGGCCAGGGGGCGGGGTGCCGCCTTCGACGTCGCGCGCATCGACGCCATCGAGCGGGAAACCAAGCACGACGTCATCGCCTTCCTGACGCATCTCGGCGAGATCGTCGGGCCGGAGGCGCGCTTCGTGCACCTGGGGCTGACGTCGTCGGACGTGCTCGACACCTGCCTCGCCGTGCAGCTCGCCCGCGCCTCCGACCTCCTCATCGCGGACGTCGACGCGCTCTTGGCGACGCTGAAGCACCGCGCCCACGAGCACAAGATGACGCCCACGGTCGGCCGCTCGCACGGCATCCACGCCGAGCCCGTGACCTTCGGGCTGAAGCTGGCGGGGGCCTATGCGGAGTTCGCGCGCCACCGCGAGCGGCTGGTGGCGGCCCGGGCCGAGATCGCCACCTGCGCGCTGTCGGGGGCGGTGGGCACCTTCGCCAACATCGACCCCCGGGTCGAGGCCCACGTCGCGGCAGCGATGGGCCTCGCGGTCGAGCCCGTGTCCACCCAGGTGATCCCGCGCGACCGCCACGCCATGTTCTTCGCGACCCTCGGGGTCGTGGCGTCCTCGGTCGAGCGGCTGGCGACCGAGATCCGCCACCTCCAGCGCACCGAGGTGCTGGAGGTCGAGGAGTTCTTCTCCGAGGGGCAGAAAGGCTCCTCGGCCATGCCGCACAAGCGCAACCCCGTGCTGACCGAGAACCTCACCGGCCTCGCCCGCCTCGTGCGCGGCATGGCGCTGCCGGCGATGGAGAACGTGGCGCTGTGGCACGAGCGCGACATCTCGCATTCCTCCGTCGAGCGCATGATCGCCCCCGACGCCACCGTGACGCTCGACTTCGCCCTGGCGCGGCTCACCGGCGTGGTCGACAAGCTGCTGGTCTACCCGGAGAACATGAGGAAGAACCTCGACCGGCTCGGCGGCCTCGTCCACTCCCAGCGCGTGCTGCTGGCGCTGACCCAGGCCGGCGCCTCGCGCGAGGAGGCCTACGGCCTCGTGCAGCGCAACGCCATGCGGGTGTGGCGCGGGGAGGGGGATTTCCTGGCCTTCCTCAAGGCCGACCCGGAGGTGACGGCCCGGCTGCCGGGGAGCGCGCTGGAGCCGCTGTTCGACCTCGGCTACCACACGAAGCACGTCGACACGATCTTCGCCCGCGTCTTCGGCTGAGCGCTGCACCTCCCCGCTCGTCCCCGCCTGCGCGGGGACGAGCGGGATGAGGATCGGGTCAGAAGGCCGTGCGCGAGCGGATGGCCGCTGCCAGCGTGCCCTCGTCGAGGTAGTCGAGCTCGCCGCCGACCGGCACGCCGTGCGCGAGCTTCGTCACCGCGACGCCGAGGTGGGACAGCATGTCGGTGACGTAATGGGCGGTGGTCTGGCCGTCGACCGTGGCGTTGACCGCGAGGATCACCTCGCGCACCCCGCCCTCGGCCACGCGCTCGACGAGGTTGCCGAGGTTGAGGTCGCCGGGGCCGACGCCGTCGAGCGGCGACAGCGTGCCGCCGAGCACGTGGTAGCGGCCCTTCACCACCCCGGCCCGCTCCAGCGCCCACAGGTCGCCCACCGTCTCGACCACGACGAGCTGCGCGGGGTCGCGCCGCGCGTCCGAGCAGATGGCGCAGGGGCTGCGCGTGTCGACGGAGCCGCAGGCCTCGCAGGTGACGATGCGCTCGCGTGCCACCCGCAGGGCGTCGGCGAGGGGCGAGAGCAGCTCCTCGCGCTTGCGCATCAGGTGCAGCGCCGCGCGCCGCGCCGAGCGCGGGCCGTAGCCCGGCAGGCGCGCGAGGAGCTGGATCAGCCGCTCGATCTCGGGTCCGACGACGCGGTCGGCCATGCGGGGTGCCGCGGGCCCGCCTAGAAGGGCAGCTTGAAGCCGGGCGGCAGGGGCAGGCCGGCGGTGGCGTCCCTCATCTTCTCCTCCGTGGCGCGGTCCGCCTTGGTGCGGGCGTCGGCGTGGGCCGCGACCAGCAGGTCTTCGAGGATCTCCCGCTCGTCCGCCACCAGCAGCGAGGGGTCGATGCTGACGCCCTTCAGCGCGCCCTTGCCGGTCAGCGTGACGCGCACGAGCCCGCCGCCCGAGGCGCCCTCCACCTCCAGGAGCTCCAGCTCCTTCTGGATATCGGCCACCCGGCCCTGCAGCTCCTGCGCCTTCTTCATCAAGCCCATGATGTCGGCCATGTCGCGTCTCCCGTCCTCAGAGTTCGTCCTCGCCGTACCCGTCGTCGGCGCCGTAGCCCACCTCGTCGTCCGGGCCCGTCTCGACCGCCGCCGCCGGGGCCGCCGGGGGCGGCTCGACGAGCGAGCGCACCGCCACGACCGCGGCGCCCGGGAAGGCCGCGAGAAGCTGGCGCACGATGGGGTCGTCCGCGACGCCGTCCTTCTCCTCGCGCGCCCGGGCGTCGGCAACCTCGCGGATCGTGGGCGCCCCGCCCCCCGACACCACCGACACCATCCAGCGCGCGCCGGTCCACTCGGTGAGGCGCCGCATCAGGTTGGCGGCGATCTGCGGCGAGCCGTTGGGCGCGAGCTCGAACTCGATCCGCCCCTCCTCGAAGCGCACCAGCCGCACGTCGCGCTCCAGCGACAGCTTGAGCTGGATGTCGCGCCGCGCCTGGGCCAGGGCCACGACCTCCGCGAAGCTGTCCAGCCGCGGGGCGGCCTGCGGGTCGGGGCCGGGCTTGGGCGCGGCCGACGGGGTCGGCGCGGCGTCGGGCAGCGGCCGGGCCGGCGCCGCGCCCAGCGCGATGGCCGCGGCGCCGCCCCCGACCATGGCGCTCACGCGGGCGCCGCCGCCGTTCGGCGGGGGCAGGGCGGGCGGGGCGTCGCCGGGCGGCAGCGCCATCAGGCGCTTCAGGGCTTCGTCGGGGGTCGGCAGGTCGGCCGCGCAGGCGAGGCGCACCAGCACCATGTCGGCGGCCTGGAGCGGGCGCGGCGCGTCCTTCACGTCCGCCAGCCCCTTGACGAGGAGCTGCCAGGTGCGGGTGAGGACCGGCAGCGACAACGCCGCCGCGAAGCCGCCGCCGCGGCGCCGCTCCTCCTCGGTCAGGGCCGGGTCGCGGGCGGCGTCGGGCACGAGCTTCAGCCGCGTGACGAGGTGCACGAAGTCGGCGAGGTCGGACATCAGGTGGCCGGGGTCGGCGCCGCTGTCGTGCAGCAGCTTCAGCCCCGTCATGGCCTCGGCGAGCCGGCCGCCCATCACGGCCTCGAACAGGTCGATGATGCGGGTGCGGTCCGCCAGCCCCAGCATGGCCCGCACGCCGTCGGCCGCGACCCGAGGCCCCCCGCCGTCGGCGTGGGCCGCCCCGTGGGCGATGGCCTGGTCGAGCAGCGACAGCGCGTCGCGCACCGAACCCTCGGCCGCGCGGGCGATGACCACCAGCGCCTCGTCGTCGATGCCGACGCCCTCGCGGGCGCAGATGGACCTGAGGTGCGCCATCATCACGTCGGCCTCGACGCGCCGGAGGTCGAAGCGCTGGCAGCGCGACCGCACCGTCACCGGCACCTTGTCGACTTCCGTGGTGGCGAACAGGAACTTGACGTGGTCCGGCGGCTCCTCGAGCGTCTTCAGCAGCCCGTTGAAGGCCGCCTTCGACAGCATGTGGACCTCGTCGATGATGTAGACCTTGGTGCGGGCCATCACGGGGCGGTAGCGTGATCCCTCGATCAGCTCGCGCACGTCGTCGATGCCGGTGTGGGACGCGGCGTCCATCTCGACGACGTCGACGTGGCGCGATTCGATGATGGCCTGGCAGTGGGTGCCGAGGCCCGGCATGCGGATCGTCGGGGCGTCGATGGCCTGCGCGCCCTCGGCCGCGGGGCGGTGGTAGTTCAGCGCGCGGGCCATGATGCGCGCCGTCGTGGTCTTGCCGACGCCGCGCACGCCCGAGAGCAGGTAGGCCTGATGGATGCGGCTGAGGTCGAAGGCGTTCGACAGGGTGCGGACCAGCGCCTCCTGGCCGATCAGGTCGTCGAAGTGGGTCGGCCGGTATTTGCGGGCCAGGACCCGGTAGGTGTTGTCGAGCGACACGCAGGTTCCCTGACGCTTCGCGGGGCGCGCGCGCGGCGGACGGCGCTTCGGGGGTGGGGAGGCGCAGCCGAAGCGAAGCCTCCAGGCCGAGCGCAGTGGGAGGCTGAACGCGGACCCGCTCGGTCCCGTTAGGGCTGCTTCCTTCCGGATCTGACCCGGTTGGCGGGTGAAACGCCCCACGCCAACCTCCCGCGGCCTAGATGGCGCAGATCGGTGCCCCGCGCAAGGGCGGCCCCGCCCTCGGGCGGCCGGAGCCGCCGCGTCGCCCCTCGTTTGACAACCGCGCCCCGCGCTCCTAACCCCGCGGCGGGACCATCGGGGAGGCCGTCATGGCGGGGCGACTGGCGGGGCGACTGGCGGGCAGGACCGCGCTGCTGACGGCGGCCGGGCAGGGGATCGGCCGCGCCACGGCGGAGGCCTTCCTGGCCGAGGGCGCGCGGGTGATCGCCACCGACCTCGACGCCGCCAAGCTCGCCGGCCGCGACGGCGCCGAGCGCCGCGCCCTCGACGTGCGCTCGACCGCGGCCGTCGAGGCCCTGGCCCGCGACGTCGGCCCGGTCGACGTGCTGTTCAACTGCGCCGGCTTCGTCCACCACGGCACGGTGCTGGACTGTTCGGAGGACGACTGGGATCTCTCCTTCGACCTCAACGTCAAATCCATGCACCGCACGATCCGCGCCGTTCTGCCCAGCATGCTGGAGCGGGGCCGCGGCTCCATCGTCAACGTGGCGTCCGGCGCCTCCTCGGTGCGCGGCCTCCCCAACCGCTACGTCTACGGGGCCAGCAAGGCGGCGGTGATCGGCCTCAGCAAGGCCGTGGCGGCCGATTTCATCAAGCGCGGCGTGCGCTGCAACGCCATCTGCCCCGGCACGATCGAGAGCCCCTCGCTCGACGGCCGCATCGACTCGCTCGCGACCGTCACCGGGCAGACGCGCGACGCCGTGCAGCGATCCTTCGTCGACCGCCAGCCCATGGGCCGGCTCGGCACCGCGCGGGAGGTCGCGCTGCTCGCGGTCTACCTCGCGTCCGACGAGTCGAGCTACACCACCGGCGCCATCCACCTCGTGGATGGCGGCTTCTCCCTGTAGGGGTCCATCCCGACCGGGACAGGTCCTCCGCAGCCCGCCGCCCCGGATCGAGCCCACCATGCCACCAGCCCCGACCGACAGCCTCGCCTCCGCCGTGACCCCCATCGCGGCCGGCGCCCACGTCACGGCCGCGTGCTTCCTCGGCGCCGTGCCGGCGCTGGCGCTGGGCGACGGCACGGTGCTGCTCGGCACCGGCGGGGAGCGGCGCGTCGCGGCCCATCCCGACGGCGCGGTGCTCTGCGCCGCGGCCGACGGCGGCCGGCTCGTGACGGGGGGCGACGACGGCCGGGTCGTGTCGACCCGCGCCGACGGCGCCTCGGAGCGACTCGGCGCCGAGGCGGGCGGCTGGATCGACGCCCTGGCGCTGCACCCCACCGGCGCGGTGGCCTGGGCGACGGGCCGCACCGTGAGGGCGCGCTCCGCCAAGGGCGAGGTGAGGAGCGTCGCGGCCGGCTCCTCGGTGCGCGGCCTCGCCTTCGCGCCCAAGGGCTACCGGCTCGCCTTCAGCCACTACAACGGGGCGTCGCTGTGGTTCCCCAACGCGGCCGAGGCACCGCAGGCGCTGGAGTGGAAGGGCTCGCACCTCGACGTCGCCTGGTCGCCCGACGGTCGCTTCGTCGTCACCACCATGCAGGAGAACGCCATGCACGGCTGGCGCGTGGCGGACGCGAAGCACATGCGGATGTCGGGCTACCCCGCCAAGCCGCGCTCGCTGTCCTGGTCGCCCGACGGGGCCTGGCTCGCCACGTCGGGCGCCGAGGCCTGCGTGGTCTGGCCCTTCGAGGGCAAGGACGGCCCGATGGGCAAGGCGCCGCGGGAATGCGGCGTGCGGCCGGTGCGGGTGTCGCAGGTGGCGTTCCACCCCCGCGCCGGCGTGCTGGCGCTCGGCTACGAGGACGGCTTCGTGCTGATGGTGCGGCTCAAGGACAATTCCGAGATCCTGATCCGCCGCGAGGACCCGGAGGGCGGCGCCGTGTCGGCGCTGAGCTGGAACGCGGCCGGCGACCGGCTCCTGTTCGGCACGCGCGCCGGCGCGGCCGGCCTCCTCGCCCTGCCGGGCTGACGGTCGCCGGGCGCGGTGCGCGCCGCGGGATCGCCGGCACCGGCGGCCCGTGCCACGATCGCCGCGCCGCCTCCGAACCGCCGCCCGGGATCCCGAACATGCGAATCAAGGTCATCAACCCCAACACCACCGCGGCCATGACGGAGGTGATCGCGGGTGCCGCGCGGGCCGCGGCCTCGCCCGGCACCGAGATCGTCGCCGCCACCTCGCCCACGGGGCCGGTGTCGATCGAGGGCCACTACGACGAGGCCGTCAGCGTCGTGGGCCTGCTGGAGGAGATCCGCGCGGGCGAGCGCGACGGCTGCGACGGCTACGTCATCGCCTGCTTCGGCGATCCCGGCCTGCTGGCCGCGCGGGAAGCGGCGCGCGGGCCCGTGCTCGGCATCGCCGAGGCCGCCATGCACGCGGCGAGCTTCCTCGCGACCGGCTTCAGCGTCGTGACCACGCTCGGCCGCACCCGGATCATCGCCGAGCACCTGCTGCGCGACTACGGCATGGAGCACCATTGCCGCCGCGTGCGCTCGACCGAGCTCGCCGTGCTGGACCTCGACGACCCGGCCTCCGACGCCCGCGCCCGCATCCTCGACGAGTGCCGGCGGGCGCTGGACGAGGACGGGTCGGGCGCCATCGTGCTGGGCTGCGCCGGCATGGCGGACCTCGCCGCCGACCTGTCGCGCGACCTCGGCGTGCCGGTGATCGACGGGGTGGGCGTGGCGGTGCGCTTCGTCGAGGCCCTGTGCGGCCTGGGGCTCGGCACGAGCAAGCGCGGCGACCTCGCGACCCCGATCCCCAAGCCCTTCACGGGCGCCCTGTCGGGCATGGCATGGCGGCCCGTCAGGCCGGCAGGCGGGCCTCGTCGGCGCCGGCCGACGTGAAGGCGATCTCGACCAGCGTGCCCTCGTGGGGGCGGCTGCGGATCGCCATGCTGGCGCCGTTGGCGCCGACCAGCGCCCGCGTCAGCGGCAGGCCGAGCCCGTTGCCGTCGGCGGGGCGCGCCGCGGCGGTGCCGCCGAACGGCTCCAGCGCCGCCGCGATCTCCTCGTCCGTCATCCCGACGCCCGTGTCGCGCACCCGCAGCAGGACGGTGCCGGCCTCGCTGAGCGCCGTCGACACGATCACCTGTCCGCCGGGTTCGTTGAACTTCACGGCGTTGGACAGGAGGTTCCTCACGATCTGCCGCGCCGAGCGCTCGTCCGCCAGCACCGAAGGGACGCGGCCCGCCAGCGACGTCCGCATGATGACGCGCTCCCGATGCGCCTCGGGCTGCATCTGCGCCACCGTCTCGGCGACGATGCGGTTGACGTCGACGGCCGCGACGTCGAGGTCGAGCTGGCCCGCCTCGATCCGCGACAGGTCGAGGAGGTCGCCGACCAGCGCCACCACCTGCCTGCCCGAGGCATGGATGTCCTTCAGGTAGTCCTTGTAGCGGGGATTGCCGAGCGGCCCGAAGCGCTCGTCCATCATGACCTCTGCGAAGCCCAGGATGGCGCTGAGCGGCGTGCGGATCTCGTGGTTGACCTTGTCGAGCAGGCCGGACAGCCGCCCGGCGTCGCCGACGCGGTCGCGCTCCGTCCGGGCACGCTCCGTCTCGGCGCGCCTGAGCGCCGTCACGTCGCGCAGCGTCGCGTAGAAGCCCGCGGCCCCCAGCCGGCCCAGCGTCAGCACCATGGGCACGGCCGTGCCCTCGCCGGTGCGGGCCAGCACGTCGCGCTTGAGCGGCGGCGCCCCCGTGCCGTCGCGCTGGGCCCTGACCTCGCCGAGCAGCCCCAGGGCCGCCGGGCGGCTCTCGGGCGCCAGCATCTCGGTGAAGCTCTCCCCACGGGCGCCCTCGGCGCCGGGGCGCCCGAACCATCCCTCGCCGCGCCGGTTGAGGCGGCGGATGCGCCCGTCGGCGTCGAGCAGCGCCACGGCGTCGTCGACGCGGTCGAGCAGGTCGCCGGCGCGCGCCTCCTCCTCGCCGGCCTCCTCCTCGCCGGCCTCTTGCACCGGCGGAGCTACGGGTCGGGCGGGGGTGGCCGGGTCGGGCTCGTCCAGGATCCACAGCGTCGCATCGGCCCCGTCCCAGGCGATGGGAAGGGTCCGCGCCGCGGTCGCCACCGCCGCGCCGTCGCCGCCCCGGCGCAGCAGGACGCCGGTCCCGCCCGCCGGCTCCGGCGCCATCAGGGCCTCGCCGGCCCGCAGGAGCTCACGGGGCGACGGATAGCCGAGCCGGGCGGCGGCGGCGGCGTTGGCGAAGACCGGCGCGCGCCCGGCCATCACGAGGAGCCCCATCGGCAGCAGGTCGAGCGACAGGGTCGGCCCGCCCGGCCCCGGCCCGTCCGGGGCCTCCCGGGGCTCATCGGGGGCGGGCGCCGCTTCGGCGAGCTCGGCCGGCGCCTCGGGGAGCATCGTCGCCTCCGCGTCACGCGGCAGGGCGTCGATGCGGGCCCGCAGGGCTTCACCGAGAGCCAGGAAGGCGAGGGCGTCGCTCTGGGCCGCGGGCGCCTCCGTGCCTTCGGACTCGGCGACCGTCTCCGTCTCCGCCACGACCGTCGGCGTCGGGGCGGGGAGGACGCGGACCGATGCGCTGGCCTGGAACGACCTGAGATGGACGACATTGTCCGGCGAAGGCGGCGGGGCGGGGATCGCGGGCTCGGGTGCCTCCGCCGCGTCGGACCGCTCCACCTCCGCCGCGACCTCCTGCGGCGCGGGAGGCTCGCCGGCGGCATCCGCGGGGGCCTCGACCACCGTGGGCGTCGGACCGATCGGGGAGGTGGCGGCGACCTCGTCGTCCCGCGGGGCGGGCGGGGCCTGGTCGGAGCGGGCCGCGGCGAGGGGGACGAGGTCGAGGCGGGTGAGGTCGACGATGCCGAAGCCCCGGAAGCCCGCGAAGGCCCGGTCCGCCCCGAGGATCGGCGATGCGCTCAGCGCCATCGGCGCCGTCGCGGCCCCGTCGGCGACCGGCAGGGCGAGCGTGATGCCCGTCCAGGTGGTCCGACCCGCCAGGGCGGCGCGCAGCCGCTCGGCGCCGGTGGGATCGAAACCCGCCACGACGTCGGGCAGCGCCGCGGCCCCGAACCGCACCGGCGAGCCGAGCCGCGCGAAGGTGTCGGCGTCGACCTGCGTGACCGTATCAGCCGCGTCGGTTCGCCACAGCAAGCGCAGCGACGCCGCGCCGTCGACCGCATGGTTCAACCGATCCCGCAGGATGGCGAGCTGGCTGCGGCGGGCGAGGTTGGGGGCCGCGTCCGCGCCCGGCCCATCGCCCGCCTCGGGCGCCTCCTCGTCCGCCGGGCGGGCGGGCGCCGCGGGGGGGGCGGCCTCCGCGGTCCGAGGCGCCTCCGGCGCGGTCGGGGCTGGGTGGCGCCAGTCTCCGGCGGATGCCTCGCCGGCTGCAAGCGGCAGCGCGAAGCCCAGCAGGAGAGAGCCGTCCGAGGCCGTCCAGGCGCAGGTCAGCGCCGTCTCGGCGCGCATCAGGAAACCCCGTGTCAGGCCCGCGCGGGCGAGCCGCGGGGGGCGGCCGGGCACGGCACCGCGAGCCATGGCGTCGAGCCACCCGGCCGGGCGCCCGTCCGAGCCGAACAGCGCCCGCCCGAGGGCTTCGGCGTCGTCGGCGTGCCAATGGGTCATCGCGGCGGCATTGGCCCAGACGACCCGCCGCGGGCCCAGGGCCACGACCGCGAAGGCCGCGCCGGCCGCCTTCAGGGGTGCGAAGGCCGGATCGGCGAAGACGTCGTCGACGTCCGTGTGTCGGCCGCTTCGGTCGTCGAATCGCTGCATCACCACCGTCCACGTGCCCCGGGACCGACCTCGCCGATCGAGGGACGATTTAACACGCGCCAGACGCCACCTTCGCCAGGGCTAACACGTTTTAATCTAAACTGAAGCATCCCCGCGGCGGCACGACGGCCGCCCGCCGAGGCGCTTGGAGAACGGCCAAGGGTCTCACACGGGCCATGTTGCGCTGCACAATGATATTGCAACGCAATACACCTTGAGGTAGGGAAGCGCCGCGGTCGGCGTCCTGATTTCAGCCTCCTCCGCGTCGGCACCCGCCGCGCGGGCTCCGTCCGACCCCGTCCCCGAGCAGGAGAGAGTGCGATGACTACGCCGTCCTACGAGATTCCGTCCGACATGCGCGACATGGCCGAGAAGAGCGTCGACCAAGCCCGCCGCGCCTTCGACGGCTTCATGACCGCCGCCCAGAAGGCCGCCGGCCAGGCCGACACGACCGCCGCGACCGTCCAGACCAACGCCAAGTCGATCGGCTCCAAGGCCATGAGCTTCGCGGAGAGCAACGTCCGCAGCGCCTTCGACCTCGCCCAGAAGCTGGTGCGGGCGAAGGACCTCCAGGAGGTGCTGGCCCTGCAGACGGATTATGCCAAGACCCAGATGACCACCATCCAGGATCAGGCCAAGGAACTCGGCTCCATCATGCAGACGACCGCCCAGGGCGTGGTCCAGTCGGCCTCGTCCTCGATCAAGTCCGCCGCCGACGACGCGATGAACCGGAACCAGGGCTGACACCCTTCGGCTGGCGGAGCGGCCCCCGGGCCGTGCCGCCCTCCGGGGCCCGTCGCCGCCCTTCGACCCGGGACCATGCCGCATGGGGCGGAAGAAGCAGAAGAGACGGCTCAAGAAGCTGATGAAGGCGTTGCGCGAGGGCGGCCCCGTGCCTGCCGGGAGATCCACGATGAATCCGGATTCGTTTCCCCCCACGCCGAAGGCCGATCCCCAGGCGAGCACCGCGGCGATCCCGGCCGTCACCGACGCCATGATGGAGCACGCGGCGCACCGAGCCGCCGAACTGGCCGACGGCGTGGCGCATGGCACGGTCGCGGTCGCGGCGACGGCGCGGGGCCTGTTCGACCGCGCCGCGGAGGCCGCACCGGAGGCGGCCGAGCCGGCCTCCGCCGCCGTCGATCCCGCCCCGGCGCCGGCCGAGATCATCGAGTCCGCGGTCGCCGGCCTGAGCCAAGCGTCGCACGGCGTCACCGAAGCCGAGGAAGCGCCGGCCGTGCCGTCGGCCGGTGAGGTCGCGGCCGCCGCGCGGGAGGCGGTCGCGCGCACCACGCGGGCCTCCGAGGCGGCGCTGTCGGGCTCCGCCGACGCCTTCGGGCTCTACAATGCCAAGCTGTTCGAGGTGATGCGGGCCAACATGGCGGCGACGGGCAGCCACATGGCGGCGCTGCTGCAGACTAAATCCGTGCCCGAAGCGGTGGCGCTCAACGCCGACCACCTGCGCCGGCAGCTCGACACCATGACGGCCCAGGGGCGCGAACTCGCCACGCTCGCCCAGAAGCTCACCCTCGAAACGCTGGGCCCCCTGCGCGGCCTGATCGCGCCGGATCGTTGAGGGCCGGCGCGCCTCGGCCGCCTCGCCCCCTCCCGCTCAGGGATGCAGCCCGAAGTAGGTGAACACCAGGACGTTCGCCCCGATGAAGGCCAGGACCGCGCCGTCGATCCAGGCGGCCGGAAACATCGTGCGCCCCCGCGCCCCGTTGGCGTGGCCGAGGCCGAAGGCGATGAGGGCGGTGCCGATCATCAGGCCGGGGATGTAGCTGCTCGTCACGCGATCCGTCCTGTCTTCAGTGTCGGCCGTCACGGCCCGCGGGCCGACGCCGATGGGCGCGAGCGTCCCTCGTCACGCCACGGCCCGCGCGATCCGGGCCTCGTTTTCGATCTGCCGGGTCACGACCGCCATGGACACCGAGAACTCGTCGGCGATCGTGACGAGGTCATGCCGATCCTCCAGCATGGAACGGATCTCCGCCATGGGTGCGAGGAACTCCGCCGCGAAGGCCCGGCCGGCCGCCTGACGGAACGCGTTGTGGAGGTCGTTGATCGGGGCGAGGGATGTCTCTGGGAAGCAGGCGGCGTCGCCCACCGCGCGCGCGATGGTGAAGAGATGGCCGGCCGGCGCTCCAGCGGATCGGCCGTGATCCCGCAGATAGATCCTCATGCCGTCCTCGCCCTCGCCGCGCAGCGCCCTGATGCCCTCCACGCCCGGCGCCGGACCGAAATGGGACGACGCGTCCAGCCGTCGGGCGACGTCCTGGAACGAGCCGAACCGATGGGCCTGCCCCAGGCCGAGCACGCGCCTCATGGCGCCCGCCCGCCGATAGCCGACGGCCCAGGCAGGCTCTCCGGATCGCGCCGGATCGGCGCGCCCGATCTCGTCCACCGCGGGCCGGAGGCCGGGGACGCGATAGACGTCGCCCCGCTGCCGCTCCATCTGCTCCGCCCAGAGCAGAAGGTCCGCCTGCCTCACGCCGGCGGCTCCCGACACGAACTCCACCAGGGTCTCGCGCTCGAACAGTCGTTCGGCGCCCTCGATGAACTCTGCGGCTTCGTCCGTGATGGCATAGGGATCGAGTCCAAGCCCGCCCGCCGCCTCGCAGAAGCCGGCCTCCGCCGAGGCGCGCGAGGCCTGCACGCGCTGCCATCGCAGCCAAGCCCCCGACTGTCGCTGGCCGGCCTCTTCCAGGCGCTCCAACACGGTCGCCAAGAGGTCGTCGAGCATGGCTTCGCCGCCCTCTCGGCTCGCCGTCTCGGCGGCGCCTCCCCAGAAGCGGACGTCCGGATCCCGGTAGGTGTGCTGCCGTGCCTCGACGTCGAACGAAGCACCGTCGAACCGCATCCGCACGTCCGGCAGCAGATACCCGCTGCGGTATTTGAGGAGAGAGACGCCCTCGTTCCGCGATCCGAAGATGGTCCACCAGTCATGGGCGATGCCGTGCGCCAAGCCGTAGAGGGAGACCGTCACGCGATCCCGGGAGGCGCCGTCGACGAGATGCTGCGTGACGTTGATCCCGTCCAGGGACAGGGACAGATCCGCGACGGTGGCCCGCTCTTCGGGCGCGGCATTCTCGCCGTCGTTTCGCCAGTCAGCCGAAAATCTCACGTTTCTCCGCCTCCTCGATGGGCCATCCCTTGTAGCTTCCGGCGATGCCGTTGATGCAGAAGCCGAACCAGTACTGGCCGACGTCGTCCTTATGCCAGATGTGCTTGGGGTACAATTTATCGCCGTCGTAGTGGCGATACTGTCCTCGGGCCAGGGCCAAGCGGACCCAGGCCGTGGCTCGGTCCCGGTCGGCCGCAGCCGTCAGACGGCACAGGGTCGTCAACTGCCTGCCGGGCCTCGTGGCCATCCCACCGGCTCCGACGTGAGCCTTCGGGAGGCCACCCCACCATCGGGTCGCCTTGTGCTCCCCACTGCCGGCATAGGACGCCGCCTCGATCTCGGATTCGGTCGGCGGCGCTCGCGCGACCATCTGCTTCGGACGAGCCATCAGACATCCCGCTGGAGTTCGGCCCTTCGGCGCCGCGGACGCGACGGATAGGGCTTCGGCTCGGCGAGGGACGGCCACGCCCGGTTCGGCCGAGAGCCGCGCCGGCATATCCTCGATCCGCAGCCAGGCCCGTGCCGCTGCCCGCGATCATGAAATTTCCGAAGGCCGTGTCCTCGGCGCCCTGGACGGCGGCCGGGTTGCCCGGCACCTTGGCCCGTCCCCGGGCGCCGGTGAGGGCTCCCACGACAATCAGAGCTTCGATCGAGTGGGCCCTGCACCTCTCGGGCCAGCATCGAGAGCGAAGCAATCATCTTCGCGGGGACCCTCAGCCGCGTCTCGTCCTGGCCGCGATGGCGGTGACCACGGAGAGGGCCTCGTCGGCGGCCCGGGGGCGGGGCGGGAGGGCCGGCGTCACGCGACCGTCACCCGGCCGTCGCCCTCGGCGAAGGTGCCGATCACGGCGGCGCGGCCGAAGCCCCGCTCCTCGGCCTTGCGCATCACCGCGTCGAGCGCCTCGGGCGCCACGGCGATGAGCAGGCCGCCGCTGGTCTGCGGGTCGCAGAGGAGATCGCGCCCCCAGGGCGGGAGCCCGTCCCCGAGGTCGACCTCGCGGCCGAAGCTCGCCCAGTTGCGCCCCGACGCGCCGGTCCTGACCCCCGCGCCCGCGAGCTCCGCCACGCCCGGCAGGAGCGGCAGCGCCGCGAAGTCGATCCCGAGGCCCAGCCCCGAGCCCCGCACCATCTCCAGCGCGTGGCCGAGCAGGCCGAAGCCGGTGAGGTCCGTCATGGCGTGGACGCCGGAGATCGCCGGCATGTCGGCGCCCAGCACGTTGACCTGCGTGCAGGACCCCACCATGGCGGCGTGATGCGCGTCCGACAGCGCGCCCCGCTTCAGCGCCGCCCCGTGGATGCCGACGCCGAGCCCCTTGGTGAGCACCAGCCGGTCGCCCGGGCGGGCGCCGACGTTGCGCAGCACGAGGTCGGGGTGGACGAGGCCCAAGGCCACGAGGCCGTAGAGGGGTTCGGGGCTGTCGATGGAATGGCCGCCCGCTACCGGGATGCCGGCCTCTGCGCAGACCGAGGCGCCGCCCGCCAGGATCTCCTGGATGATCTCGACCGGCAGCTTGTCGATCGGCATGCCGACCAGCGCCAGGGCGAGGATCGGCCTGCCGCCCATGGCGTAGACGTCCGACAGCGCGTTGGCGGCGGCGATGCGGCCGAAGTCGCGCGGGTCGTCGACGATGGGCGTGAAGAAGTCGGTCGTGGCGATGAGAGCCTGGCCGTCGTTCAGCCGGTACACGGCCGCGTCGTCGCCCGTCTCGATGCCCACCATCATGTTGGCGTAGGGCTTCGCGGCCGGCATCCGGGCCAGGATGTCCCGCAGCACCGCGGGCGCCAGCTTGCAGCCGCACCCCCCGCCGTGGGCGAGCGACGTCAGGCGGAAGGGTGCGTCCATGGTGGTGTCCCCGGTCGGCCCGCGACATGATGGGGCGACCATAGGGGACGGCACCGCGGGGGTGAAGGGGGCCGGAACGACACGGGAGTCCCGGGCCGTCCGATGCGAGCCTGCCCAGGCCGACGCCGGCGGCCTGAGTTCGGGACGACCCGCATCGTGACGGCGCGGGCGACACTCCCACGGGGCGGTCTGGCGCCCTCGCGCCCGACCTGTATGCTGCCGGTCCAACGACAGAGAAGACCGGGTGGGGAACATGGACGATGCGACGGCGCGCGCCGGCCTCGAGGCGCGCACGATGGGCAAGGTCACGCGGCGGCTCGTGCCCTTCCTGATCCTGTGCTACTTCGTGGCTTACCTCGACCGGGTCAACGTCGGCTTCGCGGGCGCCAGCATGCGGGCGGACCTCGGCCTCTCGGCCGCGGCTTTCGGCGGGGCCGCCGGCATCTTCTTCATCGCCTATTTCTTCTTCGAGGTGCCGAGCAACCTCGCGCTCGACCGCTTCGGCGCGCGCGTCTGGATCGCCCGCATCATGGTGACCTGGGGCCTGATCTCGGGCGCGCAGGCCTTCGTCGTCGGCGAGGCGAGCTTCAACGCCGTGCGGCTCCTGCTCGGCCTCGCCGAGGCGGGCTTCTTCCCCGGCATCATCTTCTTCCTGACGCTGTGGTTCCCGTCCGCCTACCGGGCCCGCATCGTCGGCCTGTTCATGTTCGCGATCCCCATCTCGACCGTCATCGGCGCGCCCCTGTCGGGCCTCGTCCTGAAGCTCGACGGCGCCGCCGGCCTGCACGGATGGCAGTGGATGTTCCTGATCGAGGCCCTGCCGGCGCTGCTGATGTCGATGGCGGTGCTCGCCTATCTCACCGACAGCCCGCGTGCCGCCGGCTGGCTGACGCCCGAGGAGAGCGGCTGGCTGCAGGACCGCCTCGACGCCGAGCGGGCCAACCGCTAGTCCCGCCACCGCCTCGGCTGGAGGCGCGCCATCGTCGACCCGCGCGTGATCGCGCTGGGCTTCGTCTACATGGGCGCCAACATCCCGCAATACGGGCTGAGCTTCTTCCTGCCGCAGATCGTGAGGGCCTTCGGGGGCCTGTCGAGCGTCGAGGTCGGCGTCGTCACGGCCGCGCCCTACCTCGTCGGCGCGGTCGGCATGATCCTGTGGAGCCGCTCGTCGGACCGCACGGGCGAGCGCAAGTGGCACACGGTGATCCCGTTCCTGTGCATGGCGGCGGGGCTGCTCTCGGCCTCCGCCATGCCGAGCCCGACGCTGACGATGGCGTGCCTCTGCGTCGCGGGCTTCGGCTTCTTCGCGGTCTACGCGTCCTTCTGGGCGCTGCCGACCGCGTTGCTCTCCGGCACGGGCGCGGCCGCCGGCATCGCGGCCATCAACTCCATCGGCAACCTCGGTGGCTATTTCGGCCCGCAGGTCTTCGGCCTGCTCCGGGACCGCACCGGCGGCGACGCGGCCGGGCTGGTGTTCCTCGCGGCCTGCGCGCTGCTGGGGGCCGGCATCGTCCTGTGGCTCGGCCACGACGCGTCGCTGGAGCGCGCCCCGGCCGAAGGGTCGGTCTCGCGGCGTCATACGCCCGGTGAGGTGGACGGCGTCGTGCACTGAGCGAGGCGGCACGGGCACCTGTGGAGGGTTCGGACGGGGGCGGCCGTGAGGCGTCGGCGCAGCGTGGCATGGTGATCCAAGCCTCGCCGGCCTCGGCCTTCGTCGTGTCCGAGTCATGGCGTCACCCCCGAACGACCTCGGTGAGCCAACAGACCGACGGTGCAACGACCTCCATCAGCAGGGGGCCGGGCGTCGCTCGTGGCGCCCGGCCGCGATCCTCAGTCGTCCTTGGTGTGGACGTCCCAATGCTCGACCGCCTTGCCGTCCGCGAAGCGCCACATGTCGAACGATGTCGTGGTGTAGGTCTTGGACGGATCCTTGGTATCCTTGACCGGGATCACATAGGCGACGATCACCTTGTCGCCCTCGGCGACGACCGAGACGAG
>CAXTBR010000091.1:0-17516 GCA_964242785.1 uncultured Lichenihabitans sp.
CCGGCCGCCCGCTCGGTCAAGATCGACCTGTCGAAGTTCACCCTCGTGGGCGCCACCACCCGCGCCGGCCTGCTCACCACCCCGCTTCGGGACCGGTTCGGCATCCCGATCCGGCTCCAGTTCTACACGGTGGCGGAGCTGGAGCTGATCGTGCGGCGCGGCGCCCGCGTCTTCAACATCGGCATCGCGCCCGACGGCGCCAACGAGATCGCCCGCCGCGCCCGCGGCACGCCGCGCATCGCCGGCCGCCTCCTGCGCCGGGTGCGCGACTTCGCCCTGGTGGACGGCGCCGACACCATCACCCGCAGGATCGCCGACGAGGCGCTGAAGCTGCTCGACGTCGACGACATCGGCCTCGACGGCATGGACCGGCGCTACCTCGACATCATCGCCCTGTCGTTCGGCGGCGGCCCGGTCGGGGTCGAGACCATCGCGGCGGCCCTGTCGGAGCCGCGCGACGCCATCGAGGACATCATCGAGCCCTACCTGATCCAGCTCGGCTTCCTGCAGCGCACGCCGCGCGGCCGGCTGCTGACGCCGCACGCCTTCCGGCACCTCGGCCTCAAGGAGCCGAGGGCCCCCGACCAGTACGGCCTCTTCGCCGCGGTCCCGGGCGAGGTCCCCGTCGGCGAGGTTCCCGGCGGCGAAGCCACCGTCGGCGAAGCCACCGTCGGCGAAGCCGACCAGGAGGCCGGAGGGTGAGCGAGGGCGTCCACCGCTTCACCCTGCGGGTCTACTACGAGGACACGGACTTCTCGGGCGTCGTCTACCACGCCAACTACCTGCGCTTCCTGGAGCGGGGGCGGACCGAGATGCTGCGCGACCTCGGGATCGACCAGGCGGCGCTGTTCTCGGGCGAGGGGGCGCTGGCCTTCGCGGTGGCCCGCCTGGAGATCGACTTCCGCCGCCCGGCCCGCATGGACGACCTTTTGGCGGTCGAGACCGGCGTGGCGGAGGTCGGCGGCGCGTCGCTGCTCCTCCGTCAGCGGCTGCTGCGGGTCCCCGCGGACGATCTCCTGGTCGAGGCGAGCGTCAGGGTGGCGGCCGTGTCGCGCGGCCGGGCCGTTCGGTTGCCGGCCGGCGTGGCGGCGCGGCTCAGGGATGACAGGGCGTCGTCCGGTTGACCAGTTCGGATCGCCCCCTCCCCCGCTCGTCCCCGCGGAGGCGGGAAGCCAGCGCACGATGTCCGGCCGAAGGCCGGCCCTTCCCCTGCGACCGCGCGGCGCACGGAGCGGGATAGAGGTTGTCGGCCTTCGGCCGTCTCCTGGCGCTGGATCCCCGCCTGCGCGCATAGGCGCTAAGATGGGAGCAAAACCCTGTTTTCCCTACCCTCCCTCCTCCTGAGCTAGCGTTGGCACACGTATCGGCGCTCGCGGGGGTTGCCCTTCTCTCCAGTGGGGGGAATCGGGAACCCATCCCGGCTCGCCGGAATGGGACCCGGGTGGCGCGCAGCGCCGGATGAGGGGGGATCCACCACCTGTGGAGTCCCCCTCATCCGCCCGCTTCGCGGGCACCTTCTCCCCGAGGGGAGAAGGGCGCAGACGGCCAGCCTCAGAGATGTGTGCCAACGCTAGCTCATCCTGAGCGAGGGTGGGGTATTTCTCGCCTCAATGAGCGCCTATGGGCCTGCGCGGGGATGAGCGGTGAAGGGAAAGGATCAGACGAAAACGGTATGAAGGCGGCCGGGCGCTCGCGGCAGAACGGCGGCCGGGGGTGGCGGATCTCCCGTCTTAACCGGCCCTTAACCCTGCCCGGTGCTTCCTCCGGCCCGGGAGAATGCCCTTGAGTGTGACGGCGAAGCCGCAGAATTGACGGATTCCCACCGCAGGACGTGCGAACGATCTCCGAAGAAGGCGCGGCCCGCGCCGCTGCCGCGCCCCTCCGCGCGGCGGCGCGGCACCCGTGAAATGCGCCGCCGGCGCCGGGAAATGGACCGCATGAACCCTGCAGATGTCGCGGCCGTGGCCGCCCCCGCGTCGGAGATCACCATCCTCGGCATGTTCATGAACGCCAGCGTGCTGGTGAAGGTGATCATGCTGGGGTTGCTGGGGTCCTCGCTGTGGTGCTGGGCCATCATCATCAACAAGGGCATCCTGTTCTCCCGCACCCGCAAGGCGATGGACCGCTTCGAACAGGTGTTCTGGTCGGGCCAGTCGCTGGAGGAACTCTACACCAACCTGTCGCAGGGCGAGACGATCGGCATGGCGTCGCTGTTCGTGGGCGCCATGCGGGAATGGAAGCGCAGCTTCCAGAACGTCGGCGCCTCCTTCATGGGCCTGCACGCGCGCCTGGAGAAGGTGCTCGACGTGTCGATCGCCCGCGAGGTCGAGAAGCTCGAATCCAACCTCATCGTGCTGGCCACCGTGGCGTCGACCGCGCCCTTCGTCGGGCTGTTCGGCACCGTGTGGGGCATCATGACGTCGTTCCGCTCCATCGCGGCCTCGAAGAACACCTCGCTGGCCGTCATCGCGCCGGGCCTGGCCGAGGCGCTGCTCGCCACCGCCATCGGGCTCTTCGCCGCCATCCCGGCGCTCATCTTCTTCAACAACCTCCAGGGCGTCGTGGCGCGCTTCCAGGCCCGCATGGAATCCTTCGCGGACGAGTTCTCGTCCATCCTGTCGCGCCAGATCGACCACCACGTCGGCGGCGAGCGCGACCGCGCGGCCTGATCGCGGACCGGGGGGAGAGTCGCGATGGGGATGTCGGTCGGGGCCGCGGGCAAGAAGGGCGGCCGGCGCAAGCGCGGCGTGCCGCGCTACGGCGCCATGGCCGAGATCAACATGACGCCGTTCATCGACGTCGTCCTGGTGCTGCTCATCATCTTCATGGTGGCGGCGCCGCTGCTGGCCAGCGGCGTGCCGATCGACCTGCCCAAGACCACCGCGGGCGAGCTCAAGATCGACTCGAAACCCCTGAGCGTGGCGATCGACGACAAGGGCGACGTCTTCGTGGCCGACCAGCCCGTGGCGCTGGACGGGCTGCTGCCGCGCCTGCAGGAGCTCGCCAAGGACGGCTACGACGAGCGCATCTACCTCCGCGGCGCCAAGGCCGTGAACTACGGCCGCATCGCCGACGTCATGACGCTGATCACCTCGGCCGGCTACAAGAAGGTCGCCCTGGTGACCGAGCAGCCGGGCAAGTGAGGCGGGGACCGCCTTGAAGCTGGACTTTTCCGAGCCCGGAACCGCGATCTCGATCGTGGCGCACGGGGCCGTGCTGGCGCTGCTGATCTTCAACATCCCCTGGTTCTCGCAGACGCTTCCCACGGACGAGATGCCGGAAGCCGTGCCGATCGAGACCATCACGGACACCGACTTCAACCAGATCATGAAGGGCGAGAAGACGTCGAAGGACGTCACCAAGCAGCCCACCACCAAGGTCGACAAGGTCGCCGAGGCCGAGGAGCAGCACGAGGAGGCGCCGAAGCCCGACGTCCAGAAGGAGGTGCCGCTCCCGCCCCCCCCGAAACCCGCGGCCCCCGTGCCGACGCCTCCGGTGCCGCCCGAGCCCGCGCCGCCTCCGCCGCCGGTCCCCGAGCCGCCCAAGCGGCCCGACCCGCCGCCGCCCCTGCCTCCGGTGGCGCCGCCTCCGGTGCCGACGCCGCCCGTCCCCACGCCGCCCGTCCCGGCGCCTCCCCCGGCCCCCAGGCCGGCGCCCCCCGCGCCGGTGCCGCCGGAGCGCGACCCCGACGCCGAGGTGATCAAGCCCGCGCCCCCGCCGCCCCCGAAACCCGTGCCGAAGCCGCCCGAGCCGCCGAAACACGTCGAGGTGAAGCCGCCGCCGCCCAAACCCGTGCCGAAGCCCCCCGAGCCCCCCAAAGTGGTCGAGACGAAGCCGCCGCCGAAGCCGCATCCGGTCGAGAAGCCGCGTCCGGCCGAGAAGACGGAGCCCGATCAACTGGCGAAGCTGCTCGACGCGGCGCCGGCCGAGCCGACGCCCGCCCCGTCCCACCCCGTCCACAAGGCGGCCGCCCACCCGAAGCCGGCCCCGGCGGCGCAGCACACGGCCGCCGCCGAGGGCACGGCGGAGCCGACGGAGCAGCGCAACTTCGATCCCACCGACATCTCCAAGATGCTGAACGCGGAGCCCGCCGGGGCGCCGCCCTCGACGGGGCGGACGGCCAGCAGGACGGCGTCGCGCGGCGCCGCCTCGGGCACGGCCGCCAAGATGTCGCCGACCCAGTCGGACGCGCTCGACGGCCTCCTGGCCGACCAGTTCAAGCAGTGCTGGAGCTACCTCGGCCTCGACCACGGCCGCTACATCCCGGAGATCAAGGTGAGCTACGCCGAGGACGGGTCGCTGTCGAACGAGCCGGTGCTGCTGAACAGGCCGGCCGATCCCAACGCGCGGAGCTTGGCGGAGAGCGCCATGCGGGCCGTGCGGCAGTGCAACCCGCTGCACATCCCGGCGCAGTTCTCGCCCTTCTACGACCAGTGGCGCAGCCGCATCCTGCGCTTCGACCCGGCCGAGATGTCGGGGTGAGAGTCCGTGGATGAAGGCCCATCTGCCCCAAAACGGGCAGAGAGACCTCGATGTCGTCAGAGGGCATTCAGGCACGAGTTCGATAGATCGACAAACTCTGAGCCGATCCGCGACGGGGCCGATCGGGTGAATTCTTAACCGACCCCGGCCATCCCTGCGCCACGACAATCGAGGAGCGCCCGCCGATGATCCGCCTCAACCGCCGCGCCTTCCTGGCGTCCTCCGCCCTCGCGGCGCTCGGGGGGACCCTGCAGGCCGTCCCGGCGCGGGCCGAGGACCGCTACCTCGACATCCGGCCCGGCGGGAACTTCACGCCCGTCACGGTGGCGGTGGCGCCCTTCGCGGGCGAGGGCGGCGACGCCGCCAAGGTGGCGGGGATCATCACCAACGACTTCAGGCGCTCGGTCTACCTGAAGCCCCTCGACGGCCCCCAGCCCGCCGTCGACCCCGACGCACCCGCCCTGGAGGCCTACAAGGCGGCCGGCGCGCAGTTCCTCGTCACGGGGCGGGTGGACCGCGGCGGCGGGCGGTTCAACACCGACTTCCGGCTGTTCGAGACGGGCTCGGGCCAGCAGGTGGCGGGCCAGCACTACGCGACCGAGCTGTCGAACAGCCGGCGCGTCGCCCACATCGTCGCGGATGCCGTCTTCACCCGCATCACGGGCGAGAAGGGATTCTTCGATTCGCGCGTGGTCTACGTCGACGAGAGCGGCTCGGCCGAGCGCCGCCGCAAGCGCCTCGCCATCATCGACCAGGACGGCGGCAACGTCCATTACCTCACCCGGGGCGACAACCTCGTGGTGACGCCCCGCTTCTCGCCGACGGCCCAGGAGGTCGCCTACATGTCGTTCGGCGACGCGGACCCGCAGGTGCTGGTGCTCAACGTCGAGACCGGCCAGAAGCAGAGCGTCGGCAACTTCCCCGGCATGACCTTCTCGCCGCGCTTCTCGCCCGACGGCCGCAAGGTCGTCATGTCGCTGTCCGAGGGGGCGAGCTCCAACCTCTACGCCATGGCGATCGGCGGCGGCGATCCCCGCCAGCTCACCGACGACAGCTCGATCGACACCTCGCCCTGCTACTCGCCGGACGGCGGCCAGATCGTCTTCGAGTCGGACCGCGGCGGCACGCAGCAGATCTACGTCATGGGGGCGGGGGGCGGCGGCGCCAAGCGCATCTCCTTCGGCGACGGCCGCTATTCCACCCCCGTCTGGTCGCCCAAGGGCGACTACATCGCCTTCACCAAGCAGTCGGGCGGCCAGTTCGGCATCGGCATCATGAAGCCGGACGGCTCGGGCGAGAAGATCCTCACCCAGGGCTTCCACAACGAGGGGCCGACCTGGGCGCCGAACGGCCTCTACCTCATGTTCTTCCGCGACGCCGGCAACGGCGCGACAGCGAAGATCTTCATGACGGACCTGTTCGGCCGCGGCGAGTTCCCCGTCCCGACGCCGGGCGGCGCCTCGGACCCCGCCTGGGGGCCGCTGCTGGGCTGAGGAGTAGAAGTTCAAATCGGATTCCGAAGGGCGAGCCCTTCGGCGGGTTCCAGGGCGGAGCCCTGGCGACGGATGGTCAACCTTTTCAGGGCTCTGCCCCGACCGCAAAAGGCCGGGGGCCTTTTGGATCCGGACCGACGCGACGTTCCGGACCCGGCGTCGGCACCGTATGGCGGACCCTGCCGCGCCGGCCGGACTGAGGTCCACAGCTCGGCATAGCGGATCGCGCAGTCATGTCGAAACCGGGCTTGACCCCGGCATTCGAGGCGGCAAAACGTCTTCGTGAGTCGAAACTCATGCTGTGAAGCGCGGCGCGTCTTCGGCCGATCTCCCGCCTGCGCGAGGAAGCGCGCCACATGGAAGTGCCGATGCTGAAGCCCCTGCTCGAACGCATCATCCGCCACGGCCGGCTGACGGTCGTCACGCCGCTCGGCACCGTCGCGGCCGGGCAGCCCGGCGGGGACCACCCGGCCGCCCGGCTCGACGTGCGGGTGCGCATCCGCCGCGCCGCCACGGTGCTGAAGATCGCAGCCAACCCGGACCTGTACTTCGGCGAGGCCTATATGGACGGCGACCTCGTGGTGGAGCGGGGCAGCTTCCGCGACCTCATGGAGCTGCTCGGCTACAACATCGCCGCGCTCGGGGCCGACCCGAACCCGAAGGTCGGGCAATGGGCCTCCAAGATCGTCGGCGCGCTGTCCGCCCGCAACGACCCCAGGCGGGCGAAGGCCAACATCGCCCACCATTACGACCTGTCGGGCGAGCTGTACCGGACCTTCCTCGACGAGGACATGCAATATTCCTGCGCGTATTTCCGCGATCCCGGCGACGGGATCGAGGCCGCGCAGGTGGCGAAGAAGCGGCACATCGCCGCCAAGCTGCTGCTCGAACCCGGCCAGAGGGTGCTCGACATCGGCTGCGGCTGGGGCGGGCTGGCGCTGAGCATCGCCCGCGCCGCGGACGTGACGGTGCTGGGCATCACGCTGTCGGAGGAGCAGCTCGCCGTGGCGCGCGGCCGGGCGCGGGACGAGGGGCTGGAGGACCGGGTCAGCTTCGAGCTGATCGACTATCGCCTGCTCGACGGCCAGTTCGACCGCATCGTCTCGGTCGGCATGTTCGAGCACGTCGGCGTCCCGAACTACGGGACCTATTTCGGCGCCATCAAGCGCCTGCTGGCGCCCTCCGGCATCGCGCTGGTGCATTCCATCGGCAAGATGTACGGCCCGGCGCCGACCAGCACCTGGATCCTGAAATACATCTTCCCCGGCGGCTACGTGCCGGCCCTGTCCGAGGTGATGCCGGCGGTCGAGCGCCAGGGGCTCTGGATCAACGACGTCGAGATCCTGCGCCTGCACTACGCCGAGACGCTGCGGCTGTGGCGCGAGCGCTTCGAGGCGCGCTGGGCGAGCCTGTCGGACCGCTACGACGAGCGCTTCCGCCGCATGTGGGAGTTCTACCTCGTGGGCAGCGAGATCTCGTTCCGCTACTTCGGCTTCATGGTGTTCCAGGTCCAGCTCGCCAAGGCGGTCGACGCGGCGCCTCTCACGCGCGACTACATCGTCGAGGCCGAGCGGGCCCTGCGGAGCGCCGCGGACGTGTCGGCGGACGTTTCGGCGGACTTGCCGGCGGACGAAGCGGTGGCGGCCGAGTAGGGGGATCGCGGCTGTGACCGCGGCGCCACAGGCCGTGCCGAACCGACACGGACGCCGCATTGGAGCCATCAACCCGCCATCAACCATGGCGCTTGTCGCGGTCCATTGCGCCGCATCACTTCAACTCCCCGCTAAGGTTGATGGAACCTTCGTTTAACGGTCGGGGGCTATCACGAGGGGATCGCCGGCAGGCTGTTGCACGAGGATCACTGGCATGACGCTTCTCCACTCCGCCCGCGCGTTCGGGTTGGTCGCCGTCGCGGTGGCGGGCCTCGCGGTCGCGGGCTGCGCCAAGGATCCCGCCGACGCCGTGGGGGCCTTCGGCAACGGCGCGGGCCGCTTCGGCGCCAACGGGGCCGGCGGCGGCGGATCCTCGGCGCCGGGCAGCGTGGGGGATTTCGCCAACAACGTCGGCGACCGCGTGTTCTTCGACACTGACCAGACCGACCTGTCCTCCACCGCCCAGGCGACGCTCGACAAGCAGGCCCGCTGGCTGGCCCAGTATCCGCGCTACGCCTTCACGGTGGAGGGCAACGCCGACGAGCGCGGCACCCGCGAGTATAATTTCGCGCTCGGCGCCCAGCGGTCCGAGGCCGTGAAGCAGTATCTGGTGGCGCGCGGCGTGTCTGCCAGCCGCATCAGGACCATCAGCTACGGCAAGGAGCGCCCCGTCGCGGTCTGCAACGACATCTCCTGCTGGTCCCAGAACCGCCGCGCCGTCACGGTGCTCAAGGGCGGGGAGTCCTGAGCGGCTCGGATCGCCCTCTCGGCCGCTCGTCCCCCGCGCAGGCGGGGACTCAGCGCGACATGTCCGGCCGAGTGACGGCCTTCGGCCGCCTTCTTGCGCTGGGTTCCCGCATCCGCGGGAACGAGCGGTGCAGGAAGGCGATCGGACCGACACCGTGACGATCCTGGTCGCGAAGGGTCCTCCGCCCTGAGCCACCCCGTCGGCCGCGCGATGGCCCCTGCCGTCCCGCGCGCATCGCGGCTATAAGGGCTCCCACGGACATCAGTGCTTCGATCGAGAGGGCCAGGCGCCTCTCGGACCCGCGTCGGGACCGCAGCACCGATGTCCGTGGGGACCCTGAGCCCGGGGTCGTCGATCGCCCGGGCCGCCCTCGCGGCCTCGGCCGCGGGGGAGCCCCATGAGATACAGCCTTCGATCCCTGTTGGTCCCGGTGCTGGGCGCGGCCCTGATCGCCACGGCCGCCGTCCCGGCCCTGGCGGGCGGCGCCCCGATCGTGCTGGCGCAGGACGACCCCGACCCGGCGCCGGACGCCCCCAGCGCCGCCGCCCTGCTGGTGCGGGTCGACCGGCTCGAGAACAAGCTCCGCACGCTGACGGGGCAGATCGAGCAGTTGCAGTTCCAGAACAAGCGGCTGGAGGACGCCCTGCGCAAGACGCAGCAGGACGTCGACTTCCGCTTCCAGGACCTCAACCGCGCGCCCGTCGCGCCGGGCGGCAAGCCGCCGTTGCAGCGCCGCGGCGACCTCGGCGACGCCTCCCCCGATGCGCTGGCCGACGCCGCGCCGGACGCGCCCGCGGCCGAGCCCCCCACGCCGGCGGCGGCACCCCCCGCGGCGCCCGAGGCCAAGCCGCAGCGCCGCGGCGACGCCTTCGACCCGGCGACCGACCCCGGCGCCCCCGGCGCGCCCCGTCCGCTCGGGGCCGGCCCGCCCGTCGCGAGCCCGCCCCTGCGCTCCAGCATGCCGCCCGCCGCGGCGGCCGCGCCCTCCGGCTCCCGGACGGCCGCCCTCCCGTCCCCGGCCGATCAGCCCCGCGCGCCGCTCGACCTGACGCACGGCGCCAACGCGGCGGCGGCACCCGTCCCGCCGCCGGCCGATGCCGCCCCCGCCGCACCGCCGAGCGGCGTGGCGAGCCTGACGCCCGGCAGCACGCGCGGCGAATACGAGGCCGATTACGGGCTCTACAAGGGCGCGCAATACGAGGCCGCGGTCGCGGGCTTCAACGACTTCCTCGGCAAATACCCCCGCGACCGGCTCGTGCCGGACGCGACCTATTTCCTCGGCGAGAGCTACGCCCGGCTCGGGCGGCACCGCGAGGCCGCGGAGCAGTTCCTGAAGCTGTCGACCGACTTCACCAAGTCCAACAGGGCGCCCGACGCCCTGCTCCGCCTCGGCATGGCGCTGAACGCGCTCGGCGCCGGCGCCCAGGCCTGCGCCACCTACCAGGAAGTCGACCGCAAATACCCGGCCGCGGGTCCCGATCTCCGCGCCGCCGTCGACCGCGAGCTCAAGCGCGCCCACTGCTGATCCCCGGCCCGGCCGTGCCCGACCCGACCCCCGCCCCGCCGCTCGCCGGCGACGAGGTCCGGCCCCTCCTGCTCCCCCTCGCCCGAGCCCCTGCCGTCCTCCTGGCCGTCTCCGGCGGACCCGACAGCACGGCGCTGATGCGGCTCGCCGCCGCGCTCGCGGCCTCGGCTCCTTCCCCTTCTCCCGTCCTGTCCGTCGCCACGGTCGACCACGGCCTGCGCGCCGGCTCGCGGGCCGAGGCCGAGGCCGTCGTCGCGGCTGCGGCGGCGCTCGGGCTCCCCGCCCACCTGCTGAGCTGGGACGGCCCGAAGCCCGCGACCCGCCTCCAGGAACGGGCGCGCCACCATCGCTACGCCCTGCTCGTGGACTGCGCCCGGCGGGCCGGCGCGACCCACCTCGCCACCGCCCACACGCTCGACGATCAGGCCGAGACGGTGCTGTTCCGGCTGATCCGCGGCTCCGGCGTCGCGGGGCTCGCGGGCATGCGGCCCGCGGTCGAGCGCGACGGGGTGGTGCACCTGCGCCCCTTCCTCACCGTTCCCAAGGCCCGCCTCACGGCGACGTGCCGGGCGAGGGGCTGGAGCTTCGTCGAGGACCCGGCCAACGCCGACCCGCGCTTCGCCCGCGCCCGGCTGCGGGCCCTGATGCCGGCCCTGGCCGCCGAGGGGCTCGACGCGCCCCGCTTCGCCCTCCTCGCCCGCCGCATGGCGGAGGCCGAGGCGGCGCTGGCCTTGGCGGCGCGCCGCGCCGTGGAGGGGGCCGCCCTGGCGCCGGGCCTCTACGCGGCGCGGCGGCTCCTCGCCGAGCCCGCCGCCCTGCGCCACCGCATCCTCGACCTCGTCCTGACGGATCTCGGCGCCGCGCCGGGCCGGCCCCGGCTCGACCGCGTGGAGCGGCTGGCCGACGCCCTGGGGGACGCCGCCGCGGCGGGCCGGGCGCTGCGGCACACGCTGCACGGGGCCGCGGTGGGTTTCGACGGCGAAGATCGCCTCACGGTCGCCCGGGAACCGCCACGACGGGCCTTCAGGGTGGCGGTCGACGGCGCCGATTGACGGGACATCCGGGCCGCCCCCGCCTGCGTCACTGCGGATCGGCCGCCGGGCCGGGGGAGCCCCGGGGCGGTCCCGGGGCTTCCCTTGGCAAGGGTCGGACGACAGCCTACATTCAGCTTCCGAGCAGCGTGGCCTTCGGGCGGAGCCGGATCTTCGACCTGCCGCGATCGTCAACGCTTTGAACGAGTCCCCAATGAACCCCAATTTCAGGAATTTCGCCCTCTGGGTGATCATCTTCCTCCTGGTCGTGGCGCTGGTGCTCCTGTTCCAGAACCCGGGCCGCCAGCAGGCCGCGACGGACATCACCTTCAGCCAGTTGCTGAACGAGGTGGACAGCAACAAGGTGCACGACGTCACCATCGCGGGCAACGAGATCTCGGGCCACTACAGCGACAGCCGCGGGGCCTTCTCGACCTACGCGCCGAACGACCCGTCGCTGGTGAGCAACCTCTACAAGAAGAACGTGCAGATCACCGCCAAGGCGCCGTCGGACGGCAATTCCTGGCTCGTGACGCTGCTGGTCAACGGGTTGCCGCTGCTGGCCTTCATCGGCGTGTGGATCTTCATGTCCCGCCAGATGCAGGGGGCCGGCGGCAAGGCCATGGGGTTCGGCAAGTCCAAGGCGAAGCTCCTCACCGAGGCCCACGGCCGCGTCACCTTCGAGGACGTGGCGGGCGTCGACGAGGCCAAGGAGGACCTCCAGGAGATCGTCGAGTTCCTGCGCGACCCGCAGAAGTTCCAGCGCCTCGGCGGCCGCATCCCGCGCGGCGTGCTGCTGGTCGGCCCCCCCGGCACCGGCAAGACGCTGCTGGCCCGCGCCATCGCGGGCGAGGCCAACGTCCCGTTCTTCACCATCTCGGGTTCGGACTTCGTGGAGATGTTCGTCGGCGTCGGCGCCAGCCGCGTGCGTGACATGTTCGAGCAGGCCAAGAAGAACGCGCCCTGCATCATCTTCATCGACGAGATCGACGCCGTCGGCCGGCACCGCGGCGCGGGCCTCGGCGGCGGCAACGACGAGCGCGAGCAGACGCTGAACCAGTTGCTCGTCGAGATGGACGGCTTCGAGGCCAACGAGGGCATCATCCTCATCGCCGCCACCAACCGGCCGGACGTGCTCGACCCCGCGCTGCTGCGCCCGGGCCGCTTCGACCGCCAGATCACCGTGCCGAACCCGGACGTCGTCGGCCGCGAGCGCATCCTCAAGGTGCACGTCCGCAAGGTGCCGCTGTCGCCCGACGTCGACCTGAAGACGGTGGCGCGCGGCACACCGGGCTTCTCGGGCGCCGACCTGATGAACCTCGTCAACGAGTCGGCCCTGATGGCGGCCCGCCGCGGCAAGCGCATCGTCACGATGTCGGAGTTCGAGGACGCCAAGGACAAGATCATGATGGGTGCCGAGCGCCGCACCCTGGTCATGACCGAGCAGGAGAAGATGCTCACGGCCTATCACGAGGGCGGCCACGCCCTCGTGGCCCTCAACGTGCCGGCCACCGATCCCGTCCACAAGGCGACGATCATCCCGCGCGGCCGGGCGCTCGGCATGGTGATGCAGTTGCCCGAGCGCGACAAGCTGTCGATGAGCTACGAGCAGATGACCTCGCGCTTGGCCGTGCTGATGGGCGGCCGCGTCGCCGAGGAGCTGATCTTCGGCAAGGAGAAGGTGACGTCGGGCGCGCAGTCCGACATCGAGCAGGCCACGAAGCTCGCCCGCGCCATGGTCACGCGCTGGGGCTTCTCGGACGAACTCGGCACCGTCATGTACGGCGAGAACCAGGAGGAGGTCTTCCTCGGCTACTCGATGGGCAAGCAGAACAACATCTCGGAATCCACCTCGCAGAAGATCGACTCCGAGGTCCGACGGCTCGTCGAGTCCGGCCTCGCCGACGCCACCCACATCCTGACCACCAAGCGCCAGGACCTGGAGGCGCTGGCCCAGGGCCTGCTCGAATACGAGACGCTGAGCGGCGACGAGATCCGCGGCGTCATCAAGGGCATCGCGCCCATCCGCGAGTCGGACGACGAGCCCGCCCCGCCGCGCGCCTCGCCCGTGCCCAACGTCGGGAAGACCCGGCCCAAGCACGGCCCCGAGGGCGGGCTGGAGCCGCAGCCCTCGGCCTGACGGTCAACCGAGAGACACGATGGAAGCCCGGCCTCGCGCCGGGCTTTTTCGTGGGCGGCGTCAAGGAGGCAGGTTCGCTCTTGAAGCCGATGACGGCTCCCGAGTATCGCGCCAGTCCGGATTCTAAAGGCCCTCGGCCTTTTGCGGGTTTCAGGGCAGAGCCCTGAAAAGGCTGATGAGTTCATCTTCAGGGTTCCGCCCTGAAACCCGCCAAAGGGCGAGCCCTTTGGAATCCCGTTCTCGGGGCGACGTCACCCCGCAAGCCGAGAACAGCATCATAGATCCGTCAGGAACCTGCCCAGGCGGCCGTCGCCCGCTCGGCGATCAAGGTCTCGCGCTCGCGGCGCATCGCGGCCCCCCTGGCCTGCGCCCGCGCCACCACCGCCTCGGGCGCCGTCTCGGGCGTGCCGGCGTCGAAGGGCGGTGCCGGGGCATATTCGAGGTACAACTGGCACGCCTGCGCGGCCTCGACGCCGCAGAGCTCGGCGATGACCGTCAGGCCGAAGTCGATCCCCGCCGTGACGCCGCCGGCCGTGATGATCGGCCCGTCCCGCACGATGCGGCCCGGCGTCGGCACCGCGCCGAACCCCGCCAGGAGGTCGCGGGCCGACCAGTGGCTCGTGGCCCGCCGCCCGCGGAGCAGACCGGCGGCGCCGAGCACCAGCGACCCCGTGCAGACCGAGGTGACGAAGCGCGCCGTCTCGGCCTGGCGCCGCAGGAAGGCCAGCACCGCCTCGTCCCGCATCAGCGCGTTCACGCCCGCGCCGCCCGGCACGCAGACCACGTCGAGCGGCGGGCAGTCCGCGAAGGTCCGGGTCGGCTGGAAGGTGATGCCGGTCGTCGAGCGGACCGGGGCGAGGTCGTGCCACAGGAGGTGGATGTCCTTCGGCGCGTCCAGCACCGAGACGATCTCGTAGGGGCCGGCGAGGTCGAGCTGCTGGATGTCGGGGAACACCAGGAAGCCGATGCCGAGGGGAGGGGACATGGGGGCTCTCCGCGATTGACGGCCCGAGCCTAACCGTTCGATCCTCTGGCCATGTCGCCATCCAGCCCACAGATCGCGCCACCGTCTCCGCGCCGGATCGAGATCCTGGCCTTCCCGGCCGTGCAACTCCTCGACGTCGCCGGGCCCCTCCAGGTCTTCAGCACGGCCTGCGATCTCGCGGCCGACCCGCGATCCGCGGCGGGCGTGCCGCCCTACGAGCCTGTCGTGGTGGCCGCGGGGCCGGGCGGAGTCGCGGCCTCGGCGGGGCTCGGCCTCGCGTCGCTCCCCCTGTCGTCCCCCACCGCGCCGATCGACACGCTGGTGGTGGCGGGCGGCCACGGCGTCCACGCGGCCCTGCGCGACACCGCCCTGGTCGATTGGGTGCGCGCCAAGGCGGGGCACTGCCGGCGCGTGGTGTCGGTGTGCAGCGGGGCCTTCCTCCTGGCCGAGGCCGGGCTGCTCGACGGGCGGCGCGCCGTCACCCACTGGGGCCGCTGCGCCGAACTCGGGCGCCGGTTCCCGCGCGTGACGGTCGAGCCCGAGCCGATCTTCATCCGCGACGGCGCGGTCTGGACGTCGGCGGGTGTCACGGCCGGGATCGACCTCGCCCTGGCGCTGGTCGAGGAGGACCTCGGCCGCGTCGCGGCCCTGGCGGTGGCGCGGCAGCTCGTCGTCTTCCTGAAGCGCCCGGGCGGGCAGGCGCAATATTCCGCCGTGCTGGCCCTCCAGGACGCGGACGGCGGTTTCGAGCCGCTGCACGCCTGGATGGCGGACCGCCTCGGGCAGGCGCTGACGGTCGCGGCGATGGCCGAGGCGGCCGGCATGAGCGTGCGGAGCTTCGTGCGGCGCTATCCGCGGGCGACGGGGCTGACGCCGGCCCGCGCGGTCGAGCGATTGCGCGTCGAGGCGGCGCGCCGGCTCCTGGCCGAGACGGCCCAGCCGGTGAAGCGGATCGCCCAGCGCTGCGGCTTCGGCACGGACGAGACGATGCGGCGCGCCTTCCTGCGGGTGCTCGACACGACACCGGGGCGATATCGCGACGGCTTCGGCCGGCGCCAGACCCTGCCACCCAAGCCCGCGCCGCGGCGTTGACGGGGCAGACCGCCCGGAGCCCGCGCCATGCCCGACCTCGCCGACCTCTACCCCGGCTTCGCGTCCCACACGGCCTCGACCGCGGCCGGCCGCGTCTTCGCGCGGGTCGGCGGGTCGGGGCCGCCGCTGGCGCTGCTGCACGGCTTCCCCGAGACCGGGGCCATGTGGCACCGCATCGCGCCGCGCCTCGCCGAGCGCTTCACCCTGGTGATCGCCGACCTGCGCGGCTACGGCTGGTCCTCGGCCCCGGCGAGCCGCGGCGGCGCGGGCTACACGAAGCGCGCGATGGGTGAGGACGTCGTGGCGCTGATGGACGAGCTCGGCTTCGCGCGCTTCTCCGTCGCGGGCCACGACCGCGGCGCGCGGGTCGGCTACCGGCTCGCGCTCGACCAGCCGGGCCGGGTCGACCGGCTCGCCCTGCTCGACATCGTGCCGACGGTCGAGGTGTGGCGGGCACGCGAGCGCGACGCGCAAGTGTCGCCGCACTGGCCGGTGCTGGCGCGCCCCGAGCCCGAGCCGGAGGATGCGGTCCGGGCGGACCCGGACGGGTATTTCCGCGGCCTGATGGCGACGTGGACGAAGGCGAAGAGCCTCGCGGCCTTCGCGCCGGAGGCGCTGGCGCATCACAGCGCGGGCTGGGGCGACCCCTCCCGCGTGCACGCCATGTGCGAGGACTACCGCGCCGGCGCCACGCTCGACGTCGAGGCGGACCGCGCCGACGAGGCCGCGGGGCGGCGCATCGCCTGCCCGACCCTGGTGCTGGCCAGCACCGCCTACTTGGTCAAGCCCGGCGCCCCCGCGCCGATCGACGTGTGGCGGGGCGGCCTCGCCCCCGGCGCGGAGGGCATCGAGATCGACTCCGGGCACTTCATGGCCGAGGAGAACCCCCGCGCCACGGCCGACGCCCTGATGGGATTCCTTTGACCCTCGGAGGGTCGGGCGGCGGGGCGCGGCGCGAGGGCCTGGGCGTGGCGCTGGGCGCCGGGGGCGCCCGCGGGCTGGCCCACGTGGTGCTGCTCGAAGCCCTCGACGACCTCGGGGTGCGGCCCGTCGCCATCACCGGCACCTCGATCGGCGCCATCGTGGGCGCGGCCTACGCGGCCGGCCACTCGGGCCGCGCGCTGCGCTCCCACCTCCTGCGGGTGCTGCGCCGCCGTCACCGCGTCATGTCGCTGCTGCTCGACGCGCGGGTGGGGCGCTTCACCGAGGTGCTGCGGCGCGGGCTGGCCAACCCCGTGATGGTGGACGCCGAGCTGGTGCTGGCGGCCTTCTGGCCACCCGACATGCCGGAGAGGTTCGAGGACCTCGCCATCCCCTTCGCCGCGGTGGCGACGGACTTCCACGCCCGGACCGAGCTCCTGATCGACAGCGGCGCGCTCCGCAGCGCGGTCGCGGGCTCGATGGCCATGCCGGGCCTCGTGCGGCCGGTGTTGCGCGACGGCCGCACGCTGGTCGACGGCGCCGCCACCAACCCGCTGCCCTACGACCGCCTGCCGCCGGGCGCCCGCGCCGTCGCCTGCGACGTGGTGGCGGGGCCGGTGTCGGACGAGGACGGGCCGCCGACGCCGTTCCAGGCCATGTTCGGCTCGGCGCAGATCATGCAAGGCGCCATCACGGCCAAGATGCTGCGCGAGCGGGCGCCCGACCTCCTGGTGCGGCCGCCGGTGAGCGGCTTCAGGGTGCTGGACTTCTTCCGCTTCCCCCGGATCGTCGCGGCCGCGGAAGCCGACCGCGACGCGATCAAGCGCGACCTGGAACGGCTGCTCGACCCGCGGTGAGCGAGGGCGGGCGGCGACGCTCCGTACGACCATCCTTCCTCCGCTCATCCCCGCCTGCGCGGGGATGAGCGGTGAAGGGGAGCGGTCACCCGGCGATCCCGTCAGACGTAGTCGGCCGCCACCGTGGCGTCCCGCCGCTCGGGACGCATCACCATGTTGAGCAGCAGCGTCGCCAGCACCCCCACGATGAGGTTGGCGAGCAGCGCGTAGACCGCCACGTAGCCCGGGATCTGGTAGCCGAGCAGCGACAGCGTGTAGGTGGCGCCCTTGAACTGGTTCGCCGTGACCACGGCCGTGCCGAACGACATGCCGACCGCCCAGCCGATCAGCAGCGCCCAGGAGTTGAACCAGCGCGTGTAGAGCCCCAGCAGCACGGCCGGCAGGGTCTGGATGATCCACACGCCGCCGAGGAGCTGGAGGTTGATGGCGTAGTCCTTGGGGATGCCGACCACGAAGACGAGCGCGCCCACCTTCACCACCAGCGACACGAGCTTCGCCATGCGGGACTCCTGCATCGGCGTGGCGCGGGGGTTGATGAACTCCACGTGGATGTTGCGGGTCCACAGGTTGGCGGCCGCGATCGACATGAT
>CAXTBR010000092.1:0-17477 GCA_964242785.1 uncultured Lichenihabitans sp.
CGAGGCTCGCCGCATGTCGCCTGACGCGGGTCCGACCCCCATCGACCGGCGCGCCGTGCTGGCCGCGGCCTGCCTGCTGCCCCTCGCGCCGCGGTGGGCCCGGGCGGCGGCGGAGCGGCCCTTCTGGGTCAACGTCAACTTCCAGGGCCTCGACGGGGGCCCGACCCTGCCGGGCCGCGAGGGCACCGACTATTTCGCCGCGACCCCCGCCGACCTCGCCTATGTGGCGGCCCGGACCACCGGGCCGTCGCGCCTGCCGTTCCGGTGGGAGCGGCTCCAGCCGGCGCCCGGCGGCCCCCTCGACCCGACCTACCTCGGCCACATCGCCTCGGTGGCGGATGCCGCCGCGGGCGTGGACCGGGCGGTGATCCTCGACTGCCACAACTACATGCGCCGCTCTGTGGGCGGCGAGGACCACGTCCTGGGGGCCGGGGACGGCGTGCTGACCTCCGGGCACCTGGCCGACCTGTGGCACCGCCTCGCCGCGGCCCTGGCGCACCATCCCGGCGTCGCCGGCTGGGACATCATGAACGAGCCCCACGACCTCGGCGACGGGCAGGACCTCGCCGCCATCATGCAGGCGTCGGTCGACGCCATCGACGCCGTCGAGGGCCGCAAGGCCATCTTCGTCGAGGGCGACCGCTGGTCCTCGGCGGCCCATTGGGCGGAGGCCAACCCGGGCTACCCGCTGCGCGACGCCCACGACCGCATCACCTACTCGGCCCATTGCTACGCCGACCCGGACGCGTCGGGCACGCATTTCGACTACGCGGCCCTGGTCCGGGCCGGCATCCCCGACACGGTCCTGGTGGACCGGACGCGCGGCTTCGCCGCGTGGTGCGCCGAGCGCAAGCTGCGCGGCCACATCGGCGAGACCAACGTCGGCGTCGACGACCCGCGCTGGCTCGCCGTGCTGGACAAGGGTCTGGCCTTCTGGAAGGGGGCCGGCCTGCCGGCGAACCTGTGGCTCTACGGGTCCCGCTTCGGCGCGAACCCGTTCAACCTCTACGCGGTCGACGGCGTCGAGGCGCCGCAGTGGCGCGTGGTCCGCCGCTACGTCTCGTCGTGATGGCGGCGACGAGCGGCAGGATCCCGCCATCGACGCCGCTTCACCCATGGCCCGAGACATTCGTTCGGAGAGCGAGATGACGATGCACTTCGCGAAGAAAGCCCGGTTGATCGCTTTCTACCTGCCCCAGTTCCACCCGATCCCGGAAAACGACGCGTGGTGGGGGCGCGGCTTCACGGAATGGACGAATGTCGCGAAAGCGAAGCCGTTGTTCCGCAAGCATGCGCAGCCCGTCGTGCCGTCGGATCTCGGCTTCTACGACCTGCGGGTGCCCGAGGTGCGGGAGGCGCAGGCGTCCCTGGCGAAGGGCTGCGGCGTGGAGGGCTTCTGCTACTGGCATTACTGGTTCGGGGAGGGTCGTCGGATCCTCGAACGTCCCTTCGAGGAGGTCGTCCGGTCCGGCAATCCCGACCTCCCCTTCTGCCTCGCCTGGGCCAACCAGTCCTGGACCGGCATCTGGCACGGCAGCCCGAAGAAGGTCCTCATCGAGCAGAGATATCCCGGCCGCGAGGACGACGAGGCCCATTTCGCGTCCCTGCTTCCCGCCTTCCGGGACGACCGCTACATCCGCGTGGACGGCCGGCCCCTGTTCGTGATGTTCGATCCCTTCGACATCCCCGATCCCCGCCGCTGGATCGCGAACTGGCAGGACTGCGCCGTCCGCAACGACCTGCCCAAACCCTTCTTCGTCGCCATGACGAACCGATACCCCGATCCCAGGCTGGACGCGTTCGACGCGGTCACCTCCCTTCCACCTCAGGACTTCATCGGCGACCAGTCCCGGTTCGAGCGCGCCCGCACGCGCCTGCAGACCCGCAACCTCTACGGACTGGTCAGCCCGAGGCTCAGGAAACCGGCGGTGTTCGACTATGCCGGCGTGGTCGATCATGCCTTCCGGCGGACGCCGGAAGCGTCCCGCCACATTCCCTGCGTGCTTCCCAACTGGGACAACACACCGCGGTCGGGGCCCCGCGGCGTCGTCTTCAGCGGTTCCACCCCGGAACTGTTCAGGCGCTACCTGGACAAGGCCTTCACGCATGTGGAGGAGCGGACTCCGGACCGCAGGATCATCTTCATCAAGGCCTGGAACGAATGGGCCGAGGGGAACTATGTCGAGCCCGACCTGGCGCACGGGCACGCCTACCTGGACGCCATCGGGGCGTTCATGTCCGACCGACCGGCGGCCGAGATCCCGCACCCCGCCGAACTCGCGGCGGTGGGTTGAGGGTCCCCGCGACGATGAATGCTTCGCTCTCGACTCTGGCCCCCTCGATCGAAGCACGGATGTCCGTGGAAGCCCCGAGACCATGACCTCCGTCGCCCCGATGTCGCGGTGTGCAGATGCAGGTGAGCCATGAGCGTGTCCTTGATCGTCTGCACCCTGGGCCGCACGGAGCCTCTGCGCCGCCTCCTGGAGTCGGTGCGGGGTTCGAACGTGCGGCCGGTCGAGATCCTGGTGGTCGACCAGAACCCGGCCGGCTACCTCGACGGCGTCCTGGCCGGGTTCGGCGATCTGCCGGTCGCGCGCGTGACCTCCGAGCGCGGCCTGTCGCGCGCCCGCAACGTCGGGCTCGCCGTGGTGCGGGGCGAGATCGTGGCTTTTCCGGACGACGACTGCTGGTATCCGGCCGACCTGCTCGGCCGCGTCGAGGGCTTCTTCGCCCGCGAGCCCGGCCATTCGCTCCTCACCGGCCGCACCGCGGACGCATCGGGTGCGACCTCGGTCAGCCCGCACCTGTCCGAGGACGCCGTCATCACGCGCGGCAACGTGTTCAAGGCCGGCAATTCCAACGGCATCTTCGTGCGGCGCGCCCTCGCCCAGGCGGTCGGCGGCTTCGACGAGACGCTCGGGGTCGGCGCGCCTTCGCCCTACCAGTCGGGGGAGGAGACCGACTTCGTGCTGCGCTGCCTCCGCACGGGCGCGACCGGCCGCTTCGACCCCGCCCTGACGGTGCATCACGACCAGGGCGATCCCGAGGCCGCCCGCCAGCATGGCCGCGTCCGCGCCTATTCGGCCGGCTTCGGCCGCGTCCTGCGCAAGCATGGCTACGGCTGGTCCACGGTGGCGGCGCCGGTGGCGCGCGCCACGGCCCGGGCCGCGGTCTGCGCGGCCCGGCTCGACTTCGAGGGCGCGTCGCACCGCCGCGCCTGGATCGCCGGCACCTTGCGCGGCTTCACGGCCGCGCCGTGAAGCCGCCGTCCTCCGCCTCCGGGTTCCCGCTCTTCGCGCAGATGGTCGACCCATGAACGATCCGGCCGACACACTCGACGTGAGCGTCCTGCTCCCCGCCTTCAACGCCCGCGGCGTCGTCGGTCGGGCGATCGACAGCGTCATCGCCCAGACCCACGCGAGCCTCGAACTCATCGTGGTCGATGACGCGTCGACCGACGGCACGGCGGACTTCGTCGCGGACCGCTACCGCGACGAGGCGAGGCTGCAGGTCATGCGGTCGCCGATCAACGGCGGCCCGGCCCGCGCGCGCAACATCGGACTCGGCGCGGCGCGCGGCGCCTGGGTGGCGCTGGTCGACGCCGACGACGCGTGGCGGCCCGAGCGGCTCGCCCGCATGCTGGCCGTCGCGGGGGGAGGCGCCGACGCGGTGTTCGACAACCTGTGCGGCTTCGACGGCGCGAGCGGCCGCGAGACCGGCCCGGTCTTCCCCCGCCTGCCCGAGGGCGGCATCGGCGTCGCCGACCTGCTCGACCCCAGGGTGGAGGGCAGCGACCTCGATTACGGCTACCTGAAGCCGCTGATGCGTCGGGCCTTCCTCGACGGGAACGCCATCCGGTACGACGAGGCGCTGCGGGCCGGCGAGGACCTGACGCTGTACCTCGACCTCCTGCTGGCCGGCGCGGCCGTGCGCGCGATGTCGGAGCCGCTGTATCTCTACACGATGCCGGCGGCGAACCGGGGCACCCTCCCGGCTCATTCCCACACGGTCCCGAACGACGCGGCCGTGGTGCGGGCCCTCCAGCGCCTCGCGGCGCGGCGCGGCGTCGGCCCCGGTCATCCGGCGCGCGCCGCCATCGAGGCCCGCATGGACCACCTCCGGCGCGTCGGACCGGTGGCGAGCTTCTATCACGCGCGACGGAAACGCGACCTCAAGTCGATGCTGAGGCTGGCCGCGGCCGAGCCGGCCGTGCGGGGGGAAATCTACAGGAAGGTCGGCGGTCTGCTGGCCCGGCAGGTGACGCGGTGAGGGCCGCGTCGGCGCGGCTGGCCGGGTAGGGGCGACACGTCATGGCCGGCAGCTTCCTCCGCAACTCGATCGTCAACGCCCTCGCGGGCGCCTGCGTCACCCTGGGCGGCTTCCTGAGCAGCGTCGCGGTCGCCCGCCTGCTCGGCGTCCAGGGCACCGGCATCGTCGCCTACGCGGCCTGGGCCGTGACGATCGCCATCATCGTGGCGGACGTCGGCATCCCCGGGGCATTGGCCCGCTACCTGCCGGAACTGCGCGCGCGGAGCGGCGACGGCGCGGCCGGCGGCCTGACGCGGATGCTGCTGAACCCCTTTCTGGTGTCGACCGCCGGGATCGGCACGCTCTTCTTCAGCTACGCCGTCGGCCTGTACTGGTTCCACGCGCTCCCGAACCCCTGGTCGGTCCTGCCCGAGAGCTTCCAGGACTCCCCGCTCTTCTGGGCCCTCGTGGCCCTGTCCTGCGTGGCGCAATCGCTGGCCAGCTTCGCGGGCGGCTGGCTGCAGGGCATGCAGCGCTTCGGCGACTTCGCCCGTCTCGCCTTTCTGGGCAGCGTCGTGCAGATCGGCGGGACCGCGGCGGGCGCCCTCGCCTTCGGCAGCGCCGGTGCCCTGGCGGGCTCGGCGCTCGGCGCCCTCATCCCGGCCTGGGCGCTCCTGTCCGCGGGCACGCAGGGCCCCGCGCTGTCCGTTGACCTGCGCCGCCGCGTCCTGCGCTACACGTTCGAGACGTGGGGCGGCTACATGGTCGTGGCCTTCTTCGCGACCCGCATGGAAGTGTTCTTTCTGGAACGGAGCTGGGGCAGCCACGCGGTCGGGCTGTTCACCGTCAGCCTGACGCTGTCGAACCTCGCCACCCAGGGTCCGCTGCTGCTGACCGGCACGCTGCTGCCGCACCTGGCCCAACGGCTCGGGCGCGGCGAGGAGCAGGAGGCCCGCGCGCTCTACGCCACCTGCCTGAGGATCATGGCGCTGATCGTGTTCCCGGCCTGCTTCGGCACGGCCGCCATCGCCCCGGTGCTGCTGCCGGCCATCTACGGCGCGAGTTTCGCGGAGGCCGTTCCCTCGGCCACCATCCTCGTCGCCGGAGCCGCGCTCGCGACCTGCACGTCCGTCGCCGGCACTTACGCCAATGCGGCCGAACGGACCCGCTTCGGGCTCGTGCTGGGTCTGATCGGCGCCGTGCTGTCCGTCGTGGTCGGCTTCGCGGTGGTGCCGGCGTTCGGTCCGATCGGCGCGGCCTGCGGGCGGGTGGGGATCCAGACGCTGATCGCCGCCTCCACCATGGTGTACCTCTACCGCAACCTCGCCTATCGGGTCCCGGTGCTGGACCTCGGGCGCTCCGCGCTGGCGGCCCTCTTCTGCGCCGTCGCGGCGCGGGCCGTCGTGACGGTCGAGCCCAGCATCCTGGGCGTCGCGGTGGCGATCGTCGCCGGGGCTGCCGTCTACGGCATCGCGCTGCGCCTGCTCTCGCCCTTGCCGGCGCGGGATGTCGAGCGCCTGCGATCCTCGCTGTCGGCCCTGCCGGCGCGGTTGAAGCCCGCCGTCGACGCGGGCCTGCACCTGTTTCTGCGCGCCTGACTCCCGATGCGCGCCCTGCGATCACACCCGGACATGAGAGGTATAACCGAAGTGAAGACATCGGCGAAAGCTGGCGGCCGGTTCGTGGCGCTCGATAGCTGGCGTGGGATCTGTGCCGTCCTCGTGCTGCTCCATCACACGAACGTGTCAGGTCACCTCTATGGGTCACGTTTGATCGAGCAGTCCTGGCTGTTCGTCGACTTCTTCTTCGTCCTGAGCGGGTTCGTGGTCAGCCACGCGTATCACGGAAAGATCGCCAGCCTGCGAGACGGCCTGAGCTTTCTGACGAAGAGGCTGAGCCGCCTTTGGCCCTTGCACGTCTTCGTGTTGACGGTCATGGCGATCATTCAGCTCGGCCTTCTCGCCCTGACGGTCTACGGCCTGGCCAGCTTCAAGGCCGCGCCCTTCACGGGCCTCTATGATCCACTGCTCCTCATCCCCCACGTGCTGCTCATGCAAGCCCTCCCCGGTGTCGGCGTCGACGGCTGGAACGGCCCTGCCTGGAGCATCAGCGTGGAGTTCTGGACATACGTGTCCTTCGTGACGCTGCTGTCGATCGACTCATCGCGCTATCGGATCGCGCTGGGATCGGCCGTCACCCTGGTGGCGGCCGCCGTCATCGCGCTGTGGTCGAGCCATGCCCTCGAAACCTCGAACGATCTGAACCTCGTCAGATGCTTCTACGGGTTCGGCATCGGCTATCTGAGCCACGCCCTGTGGCGCGCGGGGTGGACCCGCAGGCTTCGCGGCACGGCGATGGAGGTCGCATTCCTCGGCCTGGGCATCGCCCTGCTGATGCTGTCGGGGGACACGATCTGGACGCTCCTGCTGCCGCCGGCCTTCGCCCTGGTCGTCCTCACCTATGCGGCCGGCACGGGCAGGATATCCGGGATCCTCGTCCGGCGGCCGTTCGTCGTCCTGGGAGAGATCTCCTTCTCGGTCTACCTGATCCACTTCACGGTCATCGACCTCTGCTCGCGCGTCGTCGGGCTCGCGGAGAGATGGACCCGCAGGGCGCTTTGGAAGCCATACCTCACCATGAACGGCGAACACGTCCAGGTGCTCGACCTCGGCAGTCCATGGCTGGGAGACCTGAGCATGGCCCTGATCGTGGTGGTGGTCCTGGCGCTCGCGACCTTGACGTTCAGGTTCGTGGAGAAGCCCTATCTGACGCTGCTCCACGTGCCCGCGAAGCCCCGGGCCTCGGGCGGGGAACGGCCGGTCGACGGGGCTCCCGTTCGACGTGAGGGCGCAGGTTTCGGCAGGGATACGGAGCTCGCCTCCGCATCCGGTGAACGATGAGCCGGTCGAAGACGCTGATCGTCGACCGCACCCACCTCGGACGGCGCTCGTCCGGAATCGAGCGCATCACCGAGGAGCTGTTCTCGGACGAGGCGCTCCGCCCCCTGCCGGTGGAGGGCTTCGGCGCGTCCGGGACCGGCAGGCTCGCGGTGGCGGCGGCCCAGATGGCGAAGGCGCCGCTGGCCATGATGGCCCGGCCCTCCACGGTCTGGGCCTTCTCGGGTTTCCCGCCCTCGCCCCTGACGGCGCTGTTCCGGGACCGGGCCGTCATGTACGTGCACGACATGTTCCTGATCACCCGCCGGCAGGACCTCAACCGCGCCGCCAGGCTCTACATGAGCCTACCGTTCCAGATCGCCGTCGAGCGGCTGCGCTACTTCCTCGTCAATTCGGTCACCACGGGGGAGGCCCTGGCGCCCCACGTGCGGCCCGACGCCGAGATCAGGCCCTACCGGCCGCAGGTGCGCAACGTGTTCGGCCTCGCCCCGCGGCCGCCGACGCGCCCGGACGGCGCGCCGCTGAGGCTCGGCGCGGTCGGCACCGTCGAGCCGCGCAAGAACTTCACGGCCGCGGCCGCCATCGCGGGCGAGCTCGGCCGCCGCCTGGGCCGGCCGGTCGAGCTGCACGTCGTCGGCCGCGCCGGCTGGGGCGGCGACCACGCGGCCCTGGCCGCGATGCCGCACGTGACGCTGCACGGCTTCCTGCCCGAGGACGAGGCCCGGCGCGTGATGGAGAGCTTCGACGCCCTGATCTGCACGTCGCACGACGAGGGGCTGGGGCTGCCGCTCATCGAGGCGCAATATGCGGGGCTGCAGGCCGTGGCGCCCGACGGGCCCGTGTTCCGCGAGGTGCTCGGCGACTCCGGGCTCTTCGTCGATCCTCTGGACGTCGCGGCCGCGGCCGGCCGCTTGGCGGCGCGGTTCGGCGAGCCGGGGTGGCGCGAGCGGGCCGCGGGCGAGGCGGCCGGCAACATCGCGCGCTGGAACGACCTCGCGGCCGGCGACCGGGGCCGGGTCCTGGCCTTCCTGTCCGAGCGGCTGGGACTCCTATCGGCCTGAACGCCGGCGGCGCAGCCGGGCCGTCACACTTCGAGGTTCTTCTTCGCCGAAACCCCGCGGATCCTGACGGTGAGCAGGAAGCCGCCGAGGACGTAGCAGAGCTGAAGGATGAGCGAGGACGCGATGGCGTCCATGGCGGCGACGCTCGCCGGGGCGCCATGGCGCAACTGGACGGCGAGGCAGCCCACGGCGACCAGGGCCGCGAGCACGAACATCACCGGCCAGCGGAACGCCATGGCGCAGGCGAGGCCGATCAACCCCACCGCCGTGAAATAGAGCATGCGCGCGGCCCCCCAGATCGACCGTCATCTTGCGGGGAGATTATGAAGAAGCCCCTCACGGCGCAAGCTCCGTCGGCCGCGATCTCCGAAGTCTCTCCCGGTCTTCCGCGGGTTTTCCGGGCGGCACCCCGGCGCGAGGCATTGCAGGTTGCAAACGAGGCTCGCGTCGCGCGGCCGAGCATCCCACGTCGGGGGCCGGCCCGGGGCCGCGTGATGTCACCGAGAGCTCACGGCGGCGCCGTCGAACCGCTCGCCGCGGTACATCAGCATGGCCCTGTAGATCATCTGGCCTTCCGCGGCCCTCACCTCGCACACGAAGTCGTGCTTCTCGCCGTCCGGCAGTTCGTCGCGGGCGATGTCGGGAAGGATGCTGATGGCTTGGTCCCGGGCCTCGTCGAAACTGTCCAGTTCGAGGCCGAACTCATCGGCCGCGAGCTTGCCGTCGCTGTAGATGTCGAAGAAATAACGAGGCATATCGCAAATCCCACCGGCTGCAACCGATGCGAGGTGTTTCAACCGTCATCGATCGACCGGCCGGATGACGGCGATGCCTCTTCAATCCCGCGACCGTATTCAATGGGCGATAGCAAGTCAACGCCACGCTTCGGGCCGCCACGGAGATGAGGGCTTCGATCGAGGGGCCGTGCGCCTCCCGGGCCAGCCGCTGTGGGTTTCACACATCTCGGCTTGTCGGGATGGGACCCGGGTGCCCGTCGCGGCGAAGCCGCGATGAGGGGATTCCACAGGGGGTGGATCCCCCCTCATCCGGCGCTGCGCGCCACCTTCTCCCCGCTGGGGAGAAGGGCACCCCCCCGCAGGTGCCGAGATGTGTGCCGACGCTAGCCCCCGTCGCTCGGGCCCGTCACCGACTCCCGCCGGATCAGGACGGCGTCGAGCACGCGGCGCCGCGGGGGCGTCCGCGCGCCCTCGATGCGGTCGATCAGCATGCGGGCGGCCTCGAGGCCGAGCCGGTGGGCCGGCTGGGCCACGACCGTCACGGCGGGGGCGATCGCGTCGGTCCAGTCGGCGTTGTCGAAGGTGACGAGCGACACCTGCCGGGGCACGGCCAGGCCCAGCGCCTTCGTGGCCCGGAACACTTCGAGCGCGATCCGGCTGTCGGAGGCCAGGATGGCGGTGGGGCGGTCGGGGGCCGTCAGGAGGTCCGACAGGATGAGCTGCGAGGCGGCCGTGCTCGTGGCGCCGAGGCGGATATAGCGGGCGGGCTCGGGCAGGCCGGCCGCGACGGAAGCCTCGACGAAGCCCTCGATCCGGTTCAGCACCGTCGTCAGGGCGATCTGGGATGGGCCCGTGTAGTGCATCCCGGCGGCCCGCGCCGCCGTCACGTAGGCGATCCGCCGGTGCCCGGCGGCCACGAGGAGCTCCGTCGCGGCCCCGGCCGCGGCCCGGCCGTCGACCAGCGCGGCGTCGACCGGCAGGCCCGGCACGTCGCGGTCGAGCAGCACCAGGGGGCAGCCCCGGGCCAGCACGTCCCTGAGATGCGCGCCCTCGCGCATGGCGGCCGGCGCCACGATCAGCCCGTCCACCCGCTTGGCCATCAGCACGCCGGCGGCGGCGCGCTCCTCCGCCACGTTCTCCCCGGAGTTCGACAGGATGACGTCGAAGCCCGACGCCTTGGCGTGGTCGCTGATGCCGCGCACAGCCAGCCCGAAGAACGGGTTCTCGATGTCGCCGACGATCACCCCGATGGTCCCCGATCGGCCGGTCGCCATGGTGCGGGCCAGCGCGTTCGGCCGGTAGTCGAGCCGGCGGGCGGCTTCGAGGATCCTCGACCTCAGGCCCGGGCTGACGGAGCCGTAGCCGCCCAGCGCCCGCGCCGCCGCGGCCTTGGACACCTGCGCGGCGCGGGCCACGTCGGCCACCGTCGCGGACCGCCTCGCGCTGAATCCTGGTTCCATGGCGCCGACTATCCCCCCGGCCGACGGCCCGTCAATGCCGCAAAATGCCCTTGTGAGACCGGTCTCAAGAGGGTAGGAGACCGGTCTCAGGGTGGTCCGTGCCGCGATCATCCGACGTGCGCGCCGCGGTCGGCCGGGATGCGCGGGACTTCAGGGCGGACTCGGAGCAGGACCATGACGAACGGATGGAATCGCCGCACGACCCTCCTCTCCATCCTGTCGGGAGGGGCGGCGCTGCTCATGGGCTCGGCGCCGGGCCTCGCGGCCGCCAACCCCTTCGACCTCATCGACCCCTCGACCATCAGCGTCGGCACCACGGGCGACTCCAAGCCCTACACGTTCACGGACGCGAACGGGCAGTTCGACGGCTTCGACATCGAGCTGTTCCGCGACGTCGCCAGGCGCATGGGCTTCGACAAGGACCACGTGACCTTCACGGGGCAGGACTTCTCGGCCCTGCTGCCCTCCGTGGCCAACGGCCGGTTCGACGTGGCGGTCTCGGCGATCGGCACCACGGAGGCCCGCCAGAAGACGGTCGACTTCTCGGACGGCTACCTCGCCGGCTACCTGACGGTGCTGACCTCCGACCCCGCCATCAAGGCCGTCGAGGACCTCGCCGGCAAGCGGTTCGGCGTCGTGCAGGGCACGCTGCAGGAGGGCTACGCCAAGGCGCATTTCACCAAGTCCGACATCGTCGACTTCCCCGACAACAATTCCGGGGTCTCCGGCCTCAACAGCGGCTCGGTGGACGCGTATTTCCTCGATTACGAGGCCGCCAAGCAGTATGGCGAGCAGTTCACGGGGCTGAAGCTCGCCATCAACATCCCGTCCTTCGACGCCCCGGCGGGCTTCGTGGTGCGCAAGGGCAACGAGGCCTTCCGGGCCGGCCTGAACAAGGCGCTGCACGAGGCCATGCAGGACGGCACCTGGAAGACGCTCTACCTCAAGTGGTTCCCCGGCTCCCCCATGCCGGACCAGTACCTGCCCCGGAAATGATGCCGTCCCCCGCGTGGTCGGCTCGGAGCGCCCTCTCGCCCGCGCACCCGCGCGACCGCATCTGACGGACGGGCCGCCGCATGGGCTTCTTCGAGATCATCGGGCGGAGCTTCTTCGACTGGCAGGCCATGGCGGCCGTGCTGCCGAACATGATCGCGGTGGGGCTCAGGAACACGCTGATCCTGGCGGTCGCCTCGACGCTCCTCGGCATCGCCATCGGCCTGGTGCTGGCCGTGATGGGCATCTCGCGCTCGGCCTGGGTGCGGACGCCGGCCCGCGTCTACACGGACGTCTTCCGCGGCCTGCCCGCCATCGTCACGATCCTGCTGATCGGCCAGGGCTTCGCCCGCATCGGGCGGCAGATCTTCGGCCCCTCGCCCTATCCGCTCGGCATCCTGGCGCTGAGCCTCATCGCGGGCGCCTATATCGGGGAGATCTTCCGGTCGGGCATCCAGAGCGTCGAGCGCGGCCAGCTCGAAGCCTGCCGCGCGCTCGGCATGACCTACCCCAAGGGCATGCGGCTGATCGTGATCCCGCAGGGCGTGCGGCGCGTCCTGCCGGCCCTGGTCAACCAGTTCATCGGCAACATCAAGGATTCGAGCCTCGTCTACTTCCTGGGGCTGCTCGCCTCCGAGCGCGAGCTGTTCCGCGTCGGGCAGGACCAGGCCGTGGTGTCGGGCAACCTGTCGCCGCTGATGCTGGCGGGCCTGTTCTACCTCGTCATCACGGTGCCGCTGACCCACCTCGTCAACGCGATCGACCGCCGGCTGCGGGCCGGCCGCCGCGTCTCCGCGGCGACGAGCGGGCTGCGGGAGCTCGGCGAGGCCGACGACGCGGCGCTCGGCTCCGGCGCGCCCGCGCGCCCCGGGCCGGACCGCGCCCCCGCCGCGCGCAAGGGCGCCAGCCTCGAAGTCGTCGGCCTCGACATGGCCTACGGGGCCTATCAGGTGCTGCGGCAGGTCAGCCTCAAGGCCGAGGCCGGCACGATCACCTGCGTGATCGGCCCGTCCGGGTCCGGCAAGTCGACGCTGCTGCGCTGCCTCAACCGCCTCGCCGAGCCGAAGGCGGGCGACATCCGCCTCGACGGCGCGAGCGTGCTGGCGGTGAAGCCCGACCAGCTCCGCCGGCGCGTCGGCATGGTGTTCCAGCACTTCAACCTGTTCCCCGACCACAGCGCGCTCGGCAACGTGGCGCTCGCGCTGCGCGAGGTGAAGCGGCTGCCCGCCGCGGCCGCGCGGCGGATCGCCGAGGAGCGATTGTCCGAGGTCGGCCTCGCGGCGCGGATGCACCATCGCCCGCTCGACCTGTCGGGCGGCCAGCAGCAGCGGGTCGCCATCGCCCGCGCGCTCGCCCTGGAGCCCGAGCTGATGCTGTTCGACGAGGTGACGAGCGCGCTCGATCCCGAACTCGTCAAGGGCGTGCTGACGCTGATGGCGGGGCTCGGCCGCAGCGGCATGACCATGGTGGTGGTCACCCACGAGATGAACTTCGCCCGGCGCGTGGCCGACCAGGTCGTGTTCATGGACGAGGGCGCCGTGGTGGAGGTCGGGCCGCCCGAGGCCCTCTTCGGCGCCCCGCAGAGCCCGCGGCTGCGGCGCTTCCTGTCGGAGGTGCTGTGAGGATCCGCGGCGACGGAACGCGAAGGAGGGCGCCATGACTCGCAGGGAGAGGACGCGCGGCGGCGCCAAGGCCCCGCGGCTCGTCGACGCCGTCTTCCGCCCCGGGCGCTCCGACGCCCGGGAGCGCCCCTGACGCCGGGACCTCCTCCCGCCGCGCCGATCCCCTTCCGACCCGAACATCATCGAAGGCACCCCATGACAGCCCCCTCCACCCCTCGCGTCGCCGTGCTCGGCGGCGGCATCTTCGGCACCGCCTCGGCCCTGCACCTCGCCCGCCTCGGGGCCGAGGTGACGCTCGTCACCGACCGCGGCCCCGCGAGCGGCGCCTCCGGCCGGTCCCTGTCCTGGCTGAACTCGGCGCGGGCGCGCTCGGCCGAGTACCACCGGCTGCGCATGATCGGCATCGACCGCTACCGCACGCTGGCGGCCCGGCACCCGGACGCCGCCTGGCTGCGCTTCGACGGCGGTCTGACCTGGGACGCCGACGACGCGTCGAACGGGATCGCGGCGGCCTACGCCCACGAGCGCAGCATCGGCTACGACGCCCGCCTGCTGCGCCCCGACGAGGTGGCGGCGGTGACGCCGGGGGTCGACGCCCGCGCCGTGACGCCCCAGGGCGCCATCTTCAACCCCGGCGAGGGGTGGGTCGACCTGCCCTCGCTGGTCGAGCTGCTGCTCGCCGAGTTCTTCGCGCTCGGCGGTCGCCTCGTCGGCCACGCGGGCCGTGCCTCCGTCGAGGTCGCGCGCGGCCGCGCGACGGGGGTCAGGACCGCCGACGGCGAGAGCTTCGGGGCCGACGCCGTGCTGGTGGCGGCCGGGGCCGCCGTGCCGCAGCTCCTCGCCGAGAACGGGATCCACATCCCGGACGCGACGCCGACCGCGCTCCTGGTCAAGACCGCGCCCGCCGGCCTGCCCCTGCGCGCCGTCCTGAACACGCCCCGCGTGGCGGTGCGGCCCACCCCCACGGGGGCGCTGGTGCTCGACTCCGCGTGGTCGGAGGAGGAGGTCGTCGTGCGCGGGGACGGGAGCTACGAGGTGAGGGACTCCACGGTGCGGGGGCTGCTGCGCGAAGCCTCGGCCGTCCTCGACGGCCACCCGGACCTCGTGCTCGACTCCTACGGCGTCGGCCCGAAGCCCATCCCGCAGGACGGCGAACCCGTCCTGGGCCGGCTCGACGAGATCGCGGGCTACCACCTCGCCTTCAGCCACAGCGGCGCGACGCTCGGCCTGATCGCGGGCGAGCTGCTGGCCGGCGAGATCGTGACGGGCCAGCCCCACCCGCTGCTGGCGCCCTACCGTCCCGGCCGCTTCGCGGCGTGACGGCGGTCCGGGTCTGCTCCGCGGCCTCCCGCAGCGCCCCCTGGATGGAAGGAACGCCGCCGTGAAGGCGCTGCCCGCTCACCCCCTGGCCTGGGCCCGCAGCGCCTCGGCCAGCGCCGCCATGTCGCCGGGCAGCGGGCTCTCGAACAGCAGCGCCTCCCCGGTGGCCGGGTGTTCGAACCCCAGCACGGCGGCGTGGAGCGCCTGGCGCCCCAGCGCCGCGACGGCGACGCGGCCCGCGTCGTCGAGCCCCGAGACCTTGGTCCTGAAGCCCGCGCCGTAGACGTCGTCGGCGATCAGCGGGTGGCCGATCGACGCCATGTGGACGCGGATCTGGTGCGTGCGCCCCGTCTCCAGCCGGCAGCGCAGCAGGCTCGCGGAGGGCGCGAACTTCTCCTCGACGCTCCAGTGCGTCACGGCGCGGCGGCCCTTGGCGGCCGGCACCACGGCCATGCGCTCGCGGTGGTGCGGGTGGCGGCCGAGCGGCGCCTCGACGGTGCCGGCGCCGCGGTCGGGCAGGTTCCAGGCGAGGGCGCGGTATTCGCGCACCAGCGAGCCGGAGCGCCCGTGGTCGGCGAAGGTGTCGGCCAGGCCCTGGTGGGCGCGCTCGGACTTGGCCGCCACCATCAGGCCCGTCGTGTCCTTGTCGAGCCGGTGCACGATGCCGGGGCGGCGGATGCCGCCGATGCCCGACAGGCCGGCCCCGCAGTGATGCAGCAGCGCGTTGACCAGCGTGCCGCTCGCGTGGCCCGGCGCCGGATGCACCACCAGCCCGGCGGGCTTGTCGACGACGATCAGGTCGTCGTCCTCGTAGACGACCGCGAGCGGGATGTCCTCCGGCAGGGGCGTCGCGTCGGTCGGGGGCGGCACCTCGAACAGGATGCGCGCGCCCGCCTTCGGCTTGGCGTTGGGGCTCGACGCCACGGCCCCGTCGAGCCGCACGAAGCCGCCCGCGATCAGCTCCTGGAGCCGCGTGCGCGACAGGCCGAGGTCCTCGCGCGCCGCGTGCAGCGCCAGCAGCTTGTCGAGCCGCTGCCCGGCCTCGCCGGGGCCGACCGCGAAGGCCGTGACCTCTGGGCCGTCGGCGCCGTCCTCCGCGGCCCTCACGCGGCGAAGTCCGCGCGGGCGTATCCCTGGATGAACAGCAGGGCATCGAGGTCGGCGTGGTCGACGCGCGCGTGGGCGGCGGCCGCCACGGCGGGCTTGGCGCGGAACGCCACGCCGAGCCCCGCGGCCCCCAGCATGGCGAGGTCGTTGGCGCCGTCCCCCACCGCCATCACGGCCTCGGGCGGCAGGCCAAGCTCGGCGCGCAGCGCGACGAGCCGCTCCAGCTTGGCCTCGCGCCCGAGGATCGGCTCCGCCACCGTGCCGGCGAGAAGGTCGCCGTCGAGGTCGAGCACGTTGGCGCGGTGCTCGTCGAAGCCGACCCGGGCCGCGACCGGCCCGGTGAACAACGTGAAGCCCCCCGACACCAGCGCGCAATAGCCGCCCGCGGCCCGCATGGTCCGCACGAGGGCGACGGCGCCCGGGTCGAGCGTGATGCGCTCGGCCAGGACCCGGTCGACGGTCGAGGCCGGCAGCCCGCGCAGCAGCGCCACGCGCTCGCGGAGCGCCGGCTCGAAGGCGATGTCGCCCCGCATGGCCCGCCCGGTGATGTCCGCCACCCTCCCCTTCAGCCCGGCGAAGTCGGCGAGCTCGTCGATGCATTCCTGCCCGATCACCGTGGAATCCATGTCGGCCAGCAGCAGCCGCTTCCGGCGCCCCGCGGCGGGCTGCAGCACGGCGTCGAGCCTCCCCGCGGCGAGGACCTCGCCGAGCGCGGCCCGGAGCGCCGGCAGCGCGTCCGGCACGGCCGTGAAGGGGATGTCGACGGCCTGGCCGGGGTCGAGCCAGGCGGGCGTCCCCGCGCCGGGCAGGGCGGAGGCCAGGGCGGCCAGCCGCGCCCCCCCGATCCCGTCGCGCCCTTTACGGGCCATGACGGTCGCGACACAAGGCTGGGGGGCGAGGGGCATCGGGATGGGGGATCACGGGACGGGAGGGCGGACGCTCCTCATCGCAGGCCCCACCGCGAGCGGCAAGTCCGCCCTGGCGATGCGGGCCGCCGAGCGCCTCGGCGGGGTGGTGATCAACGCCGATTCCATGGCGGTCTACCGCGACCTCGCCGTGCTCACAGGCCGCCCCGTCGCGGCCGACCTCGCCCGCGTGCCCCACCGCCTCTACGGGCACCGCGACGCCGCCGAGCCCCATTCCGTCGGGCTGTGGCTCGCCGAGGCCGAGGCCGAGCTGCGCCGCGCCCGGGAGGCCGGCGCCGTGCCCGTGGTGGTGGGCGGCACGGGCCTGTTCTTCAAGGCGCTGACGCAGGGGCTGTCCGACGTGCCGGCCGTGCCGGAGGCGGTGCGGGAGCGCATCCGCGCCGAGGCCGCGGCGGTGCCGCCCGAGGCCCTGCACGCGCGGCTGGCGTCGCTCGACCCCCTGACGGCCGCCCGCCTCAGGCCCAGCGACCCGCAGCGCATCGCCCGCGCCCTCGAAGTCTTCGAGAGCACCGGGCAGCCCCTCGCGGCGTTCCAGGCGCGCCGCGCGCCGCCGGTGCTGCCGATGGCGCGGGCCGTGGGGCTCGTGCTGGCGCCGGAGCGGCAGGCGCTCGGGCGGGCCATCGCGGCGCGGTTCGACCGCATGATGGAGGAGGGCGCGCTGGGGGAGGTCGAGCGGCTGCGCGACCGCGGGCTCGACCCCGCCCTGCCGGCGATGCGGGCGCTGGGGGTGCGGCCGCTGCTGGCCCACCTCGGCGGGAGCCTGTCGCGCGACGAGGCCGTGGCGCGGGCGAAGGCGGAGACGCGGGCCTATGCCAAGCGGCAGGCCACCTTCGCGCGCCACCAGCTCGCCGGCTTCGTCGCGGTGGCGCCGGAGGGGGGCGAGGCGGCGCTCGACGGGTTGGCCCGAGCCTGACAGGATTTCCGCTCATCCCTGTGCAGGCGGGGATCCAGCGCAACGATGTTCGGCCGAAGGGCGCCCCTCTCCTGCTACCCAGGGTTGGCACACCTCTCGGCACCCGCGGGGTGGTGCCCTTCTCCCCAGCGGGGAGAGTCGGGAACCCATCCCGGCTCGCCGGGATGGGACCCGGGTGGCGCGCAGCGCCGGA
>CAXTBR010000093.1:0-17350 GCA_964242785.1 uncultured Lichenihabitans sp.
ATCACCTGCACCGGCGTCGACTGGGGCGCCGATCTCGTCCCCGGCCAGCCCGTCCGGGTGGGTGTCCAGGTGGCGACGCCGGGAGCCGCGATGGCGGCGGAGGCGGGCATGGGAGAGGCCAGAGGCGACCAAGCCGCCGAGCCTCCGCGTTGTAGGGACAGCTCGATGAGGACGGCATCGCGCTCGACGCGGTAATCTGAGGCGTTCGGGAATATTTTCAGGAATATTCTGGACTGTCTTCTGCGGCTCCCGATCGTACCCGGAAGCTCTGATCGCACTCGGGCTTCCGGTCCGCGGCCGCCGGATGTCCCGGTTTCCGGATCGTACTCCCCCGGCGCTCGGCTGAGAGACCGGCGGTTGACAGATCGGCCCTGGAGAGCGTCACCGAGGCCAGTTTTGGTTGACGGATGAGATCCAGGAGGATTCTGTGAAGGTCGATGATCTCGGGCCAGACACGGTTATCCGTGTCCGTCGTCACTGGAACGATTGGAAAATCGGCTCTGTCTTGCTTGATAAGCTTTCGGGTTTGCATTGGGACACGATGAGCGGCGGCGTTGGCAGGGCGTCGCCGCGTCCGATGATCTACGGATACATGCTCTGCACGGACCTCGTGAGCGGTGAGGTTGCCCACTCCGGCGCGCATGGACCTTGTCCGCACCGTATCAAGGTCGTCGTGGTCAAGAAGGACAACGACAAAAGAGTGGTGGAGGCCCTGGTAGCGCTATGCGATGCCGACCAAGCGAGCCGACGTAGGATTTATTTCTGAGAACACCAAGGAGCGGGGGTGAGGCTGCGGAAGGCTGGATAACTGACATGACCAAATCGCTGCGCTCGTCTGCCAAATGGTTCAACCTCGGGCTTTGGCTCGTGGCCCTGGTCTTCGCCGGTTTCCTCATCGGCCTGGGCGGGATCGTGGTCGACGACCTGCCGCGAGTCGAGCAGCGCTTCCAGGGCGCCGAAATCATCGACCAGAGGCAGGCAGCCCCGCTGCGGTCCGCAATCAAGGCGGCCAGGGCGGCGCAGGAGACGGCAGACCGGGCCTTGGAACAGGCGACGCTCCGGCTCCAGGCCGCCCAGCAGGCCTACGCCAACGGCCACGAGACGTTCGGGAATTGGTTGGCGACGCGCAAGGCGACCAGCCTGCCGAGCCAGGACGAGGAACTGATCGGACGGACCCGCGCCCTCGACGCGCTCAAGGCGGCGCAGAACGACGCGCAGCACCTCGTCGACGATCAGCAGCAGGCTGCGCTCGACGCGCAGCAGGCGCAGAGCGCAGCGCAGGGCAAGCTTGACGAGCTGCAGACGGACGCGGCTGAGCGGGTGCGAGTCGACAACGAGCGCGCCGAACTGCGGGTGTTCCTGTACCGCCTCGCGGTGACACTGCCGCTGCTCGGGATCGCCGGATGGCTGTTTGCTCAGAAACGCGGCGGCACGTGGTGGCCCTTCGTGTGGGGCTTCATCATCTTCGCCCTAGTCGCGTTCTTCGTCGAGGTCGTGCCCTACCTGCCGAGCTACGGCGGCTACGTGTATTATGGTGTCGGCCTCGTCGTGACGGCGCTCGTCGGCCGTTACGCCATCACGGCACTGAATCGGCGCCTCGCGCAGCAGGCGCTCATCGAACAGCAGCCTGACGACGTCCGCAGAAGCGAGCTGGCCTATGACGTCGCGCTCGCGCGACTATCGAAGGGCGTGTGTCCCGGCTGTGAGCGTCCGGTCGACCTGAAGAGCGCGGACAACTCGTTCTGCCCTCACTGCGGCATCGGCCTGTTCAACAACTGCGGCAGCTGCGCCGCTCGTAAGAACACCTTCTCCCCGTTCTGCCACGCTTGCGGTACGCCAGCCGTCTCTGGCCAAACATGACGATGATTGCCGTGCTTCTCGACTGACCAGCTCTCGCCACCGTGACTACCCTTCGCCAATCCCCTGACACCCTGATCCTGGCCTTCCTGTTCGAGCGCGTTCAGGCCACGCGCCTGCTATGCAGGCCGCTTGCCTCCGGTGGCTATGCCGGAGATGATCAGCCCGAAACCGTGCGGATCGTCACGGCGAATTGGCTGACAAGCCGCGGGAGGGTGCTATGTCCGAGACCTATGCCGATGCCGATCCGGACGAAACCGTCACGGTGACCGACGTTGGGTCCATGACGCTGCGCAGAGCGGTTCACAAGTGCGAGGACTGGCGCGAACACCACGGGCTGAAGCTGGCGCTGGTCTACCGCGAAGCCGGGAAGGAGCCGCCCACGTTCGACATGGGCGACCTCGGCCGGATGGCGGAGATGGAGCGGTTCAAGTGACGAACTTCACCGGTTTCGGCTACCTCCCGGCCCGCGACGATCTCGAGATGGCGGGAAAGTCTTCTCTTTCCTACATTACAATTATATTTTTCTCTTTTTTGTCTGTGGGAAGCTTTCTCCCGGTCCCCACTCAACTTTATTACCTCGCTCTGCTTCAGATATATTTTTTATAACTCCTCTTTGCGCAAGATCTGCAATAATGTCGCGGGCTTTAAAGACATGGATATCGAATACGTTTTGAATTGTCCTATTCGTGATTCGTCCGTATTCTGATATATGTGCGATGATTTTTCGATCGATTTCATCGGACGTTCTCCGTTGGTAAGTGACTGCAGGTCCAAGACCTTTTAATGCGTCACTGCGCAGACGGTACAATCCTGTTGATCTACCTACCGTCGATCTTGTCCTCTCTAGAAGAGCAACGGAGTCGCTTGAAAGGCGCTTCAGCACAGCGTCGCTCTCTTCAATGCTTTTCTGAAGTATAGATGAAGCAGCGCTTGCCTTTATAGACGTTGATGAACACATTTTCAGCAATAATATCATCGTGTCCGTATCTTCTTGCTCTTCATTTGGAAGGGACGCGACGAACTTTGCGATGTTTGTGTTCGGTGCCCCGCCGACAAACGTCACTCTAACACTGTCAAAACCTGCGTCGATGACGGGAGTTCTTCCGCCCGATCGGATCATCTCCCTATACATCCTGTCAACTCCTCGACCAAGTTCCTCCGCAAGACCTAGAATCCGGGCCGCCTTGGCGAGCGCCGGATTGCGTGGGCGCGATGTGGTCGTTATGATGTTTGATGTGGTAACACCCGAAACGAGCGGTCCTGGAGACGTTACAACGAATGTCTCGGGGGAATGATCAACAACAACGACCGAGTCGAAATGATAATCACGGTGGCATACAGCATTTGAAAGCGCCTCTCGTACAGCGAGGCTTGGAAAATCTTCGATCGTTATTTGCTGTCCATTAGGTAGATTTAGAGGAGTGGTGATTTGTCTTGCTTTTGTCAGCTCAAGCACTCGCGAAAAAGAATATGCAAGTGGGGCTTCCAGTCTACTCACGTTTTTTGGCTCGCCTCCGGGAGTTGACCTATACTGATATACAATGCCGCATGGTATGCCGGCGGTTGGGTTACAGAATAGGATAGCGCCAGCCCTGTTGAACTCACCATCATTATCAATGACGCCGAGCGCTGCAAACAGCTGACGTGGACTCAGAGTAGCTAGTTTGCGTCGTTCATCTGTAAAACGAGAAAGAATCGTCCTTGCCGCTAGAACTGCCTCATCGGCTGCTTGATCGAAGTTAATGCCACTATCAGAGGCAGACCAATCGATTCCCCTTCTTTCCTCCCTCAGTCGTGCTTGTTGATCGGGATCCATAGGCAAGCAGTCAAGGTTTATGCGTTGATAGGCTCGACCTTGTGTGTCGGAGTGAATGTCGGAACTCTGAGGAACAGAGATGATCATCACATTTCTATATATGTGATGAAAGTACGCTTCAACATTTAAAGGCGGCCTACTTAATTCATAAATTCTTTGCTTTACTCTCCCTACCTCGATGCTCGTTCCGACGAATGCATCGCTTCCTTTTGACTTATCTCGAACTCCAAAAATTATCGTTCCACCTGCTGCGTTTGCGAAACAGATTGCAGCTTCAGCCAACATCTTCTCTGTTTCTGACCGACTCTGTTTTTCTTCCTTGAAATCGAGTGTAGGGGTTTCGCAGTCCGCCGCAATTGCGCCACCCGCAACCTTGGCGAGAGCCGCATCCGCCTCAGTTGTTTACCTTCTCACTTTGATGCCCCTTTGATTTTGGGCGCAATCTGTACGGTGGCATCAAAGCGACGTCAAACCGATTGCGTGTCGCATACCCATTGATCCGACTTTGATTGAGGGCGCAAATTGTAGGTAAAATCAATGAACGATCAAAGAGAGAAGCCGGTGAGGCCGTCTCGGCCGCTATCACGTCCTCCCCCTCGCCGTCCCCACCCGCATCGCCTCCGCGATCTTCGCCCCCGTCCGATCCACCACGGCCTTGAGCGGATCGTCGTGGATATGGGTGCTACCCCTCAATTCCTCCGTAGCCGCCCGACCTCCTCAACGTCGCCCTGTAACACCGCGGCGGGATGTCCATGTAGTGGGCATCAAGGCCGTCGTCAGTCCGGCGCGCGGGAGCACACGACCTGCGCCGTCGAGGCGCTGCCGCTCGACGCGACCTGCGTAGCCGGGGCGGCCGGCGCGTCGCCCGCGACGGCAGGTGTGATGCCGTTGGCGCGCAGGAACGAGGCTGCTACCTCGCCCTTGATGCCGAAGTTCACGTTCTGCGGGACGGTGCTGGTCTGCGCGATCGTGGCGACGTCGCTCATGCGGGCCACCACGACCCCGAGCAGGTTGCCGGCTTGGTCGAGCACGGGACCGCCGGAGTTTCCGGGCTGCACTGGCGCCGTGAGCTGGAACCGGGTCGAGTCGTTGTCCATGCCGGCTGACGAGCTGACCATGCCGCTCGTGAAGTTCACGCCGTTGTCGAGCATCCCCGAGTAGGGATAGCCCAACACGTACACGCTCTCTCCGAGTTGCATCGGCGTAGACCGGAACGCCACGGGCTTGACCGTGCCAGTGTCGGGGCGGGCGACGAGGTGGAGCAGCGCTAGGTCGTTTTTCACATCCCGCGCCACGATGCGCGCAGTCCCGCGCTTCACTACCACGGCATCGTCGCACCCCTTGATGACGTGGTTGTTCGTGATGAGGTCGCCGTTGGCCGACACGTAGAAGCCCGAGCCCGTGACGATGACCGTTCTCGACGGCGAAGGCTGTGAAGGCTCCAGAGCTGCCGGCTGCGGCGCGGGGGCTGTGGCGACAGGCGGAGGGCTGTCCGGGACGGAGCGGTGCGGGAACAGCCCGTTCGCCATCACCACGGCAACTCGGTTCCCGTTTGGGAAGTAGTCGGTGCTCCACGTCGTCGTGAAGCCGACCGTGCCGCCCGACGTCGCGATGTAGCGCGAGTAGGTGCCGTAGCGGTCGCCGCCGGCCGCCACCGCGAAGAAGTCCGGCCGCAGCACCTTCATGTCGATGCGCCGGCCCGGCGTGGCCCGGGAAAGGTTGTCGAATACCTCCCCCATGGACGCGTCGTCGGCGGTGTAGGCCGCGAAGGCCACGCTGAACGTGTGGCTCTTGTTCTCGAAGGCGAGGCCGCGCGGCGTACGCGTCTCGACGAGGCCGAAGGTCCCCGGAACGGAGAGCTCCGCCTCGGTCGTCGGATGGTCGACGAAGCGCATCCCCCAGCTCGAGAAGATGGGCCCTCCGACGGCGCGCAGCCGCGCCACCGTGTCGGGCGTCAGCACGCCGGTCTCGGCCATCCCCTGCGCGTGCTGGAAGCTCAGCGTCGCGTCGTAGAGGCGGCCGCCGAGGCGGTCGGAGAACATGGCATTGAAGTCGCCCGTCACCATGAGCAGCAGGTGCATCTCGGTGCGTTCGGTCTCGGTCAGCCCGTAGAAGGCGGCCTCGGCGGCGCGCATGTTCGGCCGCCGCGCCGAGGCTTGGGCCTGCGCCGGAGCCGCCAACAACACCGGATGCAGGGCCGACGCCGCGAGGGCGCCGAGCAGCAGGGCGCAGCGCAGGCTTCTCATGCCTCATCCCTCCGAGGTGGTTCGGAAGGCATGCTAGGCTAGGTTGCGCCAGCCACGCAATCTTGCGGCGAAACGGAGGCAGCGTTTGATTTGCCGAGTGTGACGGCTCACCCGGCATCACTCGTGCTGGTCCGCGCCCGACCGAGCTTCCCCGCCGCCCAGGCGTCCAGCGTCGCTGGCTCGTACATCGGAAAGCGGCCGAACAGATTGAACGCCGGGCCGCCGCCGAGCGTGGCGTACTTCGCCAGTGTCGCCACGGCCACCGTGAGCCCGTGCCTCTGTTCGAGGTAGGTCGACGCCTCGCAGCGGCGCAGGCGGGGCTTGTCGAGGAGCTTGGTCGCCATTGTCAGCCCTCCAGGGGCGAAGCTATTAGGCCGGTGGCGGCCTGCTTCTCCATGCGTCCACGGATTGAGCGCACCACCTCGCTGTTCTGCGAAGACGCGTTCCGGCGAGCCTCGCCCTCCAGCCAGCGCTTCGCATCCTCGGGCAGGCGGACGACGAACTTGGGTCGGTCCTTCGCGGCAGGCACGTCTCTCATCTCGCAACCCCGTTATGGCACTATGCCATGAGTATAGCACAGTGCCATAATAGGCAAGCGCATTATGGCACCGTGCCAACCTATCCAGGTCTGGCACGATGCCATATCCATCGGGCATGTCCGACTCTCGCCCAGCTTACATGCTCGACAAGATCATCGTGCGCTTGCCCGATGGCCTCCGGGACCGCTTGGCAGAACTCGCTCAGATCAACGGCCGCAGCGCGAATGCCGAAGCCGTGAAGGCCCTTGAGGCTTGGCTCCTGCCCGACCCGCAGAAGGAGCCTGCCTTCGTGCGGCTGACGGACGAGCTGTGGCATAGGCTCGGCCGCGCTGCGAAGCGCAATAAGCGTGGCATCGTCGAGGAGATCATCGATCGTTTGGCCGGGACCTTTTCGGATCCTCCGAGATACAACTTGTCCGAGAGCGACCTCGACCTTCGCGCCGAGATCTCGACTGCCGTGCACGATGCCATGGAGAGCCTGCTCTCCAATCCTGAGAAGCTGAAGCGCATCGGCCGCACACCACCGAGCCGTGATGACGATGATGGGCCAGTCAACCGTTAGAACGCCGCCGCGCCGCGCCAACCCGCAACATGTCGGCGATCTTATCTCCCGTGCGGTTCGCCACTGCTTTCAGCGGATCGTCGTGGGCGTGCGCGTAGATCTCCGTGGTACGCGTCTGCTTGTGGCCCAGCACTTTGCCGACCAGGAACAGGGCGGCTCCGTCCATGACGGCGAAGGACGCGTAGCTGTGGCGAAGGTCGTGAAGCCGCAGGCGCGACAGGTCCGGCGCGCTCGCGGCCGGCAGCCCTTCGTCGACGGCATGCGCCCGGGCAATCTCCGTCGCCCGCGTCCGCACTCTATCCCAGGCCTTCTGCAGGCCGACCACGTGCCCGTCGGAACGCGATGATGGCAGCACGAAGAGGCTGTCCCGGCCGAGGCTCGCGAGCAGCGCCAGAGCCGCCGTGGCGAGCGGTACCACCTTGGCGCCGGTCTTCGAGTCCGGCAGGCGCAGGCATCCCCGCTCGACATCGACCCAGGCCCATTCCAGGCTGCGGATCTCATGGCGCCGGCAGCCGGTCAGCATGAGGAGCTTGATGGCGTTCGCCATGGTGGCGGACAGGCTCGCCTCCTCCTCCATGGTGGCCAGCGCCTCGGCGAGGGCTAGGACCTCACGCTCGACGAGGAAACGCTCCATCTTGCGCCCCTTGGCCAGATCAACACCTTTGGCAGGGTTCGCCGCGATGAGGCCCCGTTGGGTCGCGAAGGCCAGCATGGCGCCGAGGACAGCCGTGGCGCGCGTCGCCGTGCCCCGTCCGCCCCGCACGATGGCGCGTCCGAACTTGCCGGTCTTGACGTCCGCCGCTGTCCTGCCGGCTGCTACGTCGGCCTGAAAGCGGGCGACGTCTTGTGGTTTGATCTCTTTGAGCGACTTGCTGCCGAGCAGTGGAACGGCATGCCGGCGCAGGTTGGAGGCGTCCGTTGCCCAGCTCGATGCCTTCTTGTTCGGCTTCTCGGTCGGCCCCTCGGTGAGGTACAAATCCACGAGGTCGGCCACGGTGAATACCGCCCTGCCTTCAGCCTTCGCGCTCATCGGGTCCACACCCGCCATGAGGCCGCGCAGGAGCTCGACGGCCCTGATCCGAGCCTCTTCACAGGTCCACGGCGAGCCGTGCTTTCCGATCGTGTAGCGCCGCGTCCGCCCTGCAAGGGGTGTACGGTACTGAAGCACGTAGACCTTGGACCCCGCAGCCGTCACCTTGAGGCCGAACCCCTTCACATCGGTGTCCCAAAGGAAGCGGTCTTTGCCACCCGGATCGGTCGCGGCACCGTCGATGGCTTTCTTGGTGAGCTTGGCCACAAGGTCCCTCCAGCAAGCGGATAGTAAGCGGGAAACCCAGGCGTTTTCCCGAGTTTGCTGGAAATAGCCATGAGGGTAAAACATGAGGAAGATCAATCCCATCAGCAAAGTTGAGCAACAACAAGAAAGGACGGGAAAACACTATGCTTCTACAATCGCACTGCAGAGGCCAGCGGTTCGATTCCGCTCAGCTCCACCAGCCTTTACAGTGACATAGCTCTGGGTTGGCTTTCGAGCCGCAAGGCTGTGTCGGCACTAAGTCAGCAGTTCGCGCCGACACCCGACGAGTGGTGAGGGCTTGGCGTGAGGTCGCAGACAGCTACTTCTGCAGCTCCGACCACCGTCCGCAGCCCAGCGCCTATCCCCCGCCCTGACGGCGGTTAGCAGCGCGGCGTGGTCGCGCTTCACAGCCTGCACGCCTCGACCGCGGCATCCGCGACGCGGTAGGACGCTCTGGGCGCAGCGGCGCGCCGGGAGGCTGCGACTTGGACCGACAACATGTCAGAGCCGTCTATCGCTGGACCGATGGCGAGGACACGACGATCACCTTCGACCTGACGCTTGTCGGCGACTGCGTCGTCGAGCGGGCCGTGTTCTTCGGCTTCACGGGGCAGATGCCGTCGTCGTTCTACCCGTTCGTGCTCCTGGCGGACGGCCGCATCGACTTCGGTTCCGACTACGCCGACGAGGATGTCCGCTTCATCCAGACCGACATCCGCGACCGATCCGTCCGCCTGGGCGAGCTGATGAACACGCAGGAGAAGGGCGACGACGGCCGGTTCACAGCATGGTCGTACCGCTGCATTCGGTTGGACGCGGTGTGAGGGACACAACCCAGTCAGGCTGCGGTGATCCCGCCGGGCCGGCTCATACCCTTAAGGACCCGCCGTTACGGTTCGCTCGAATTTGAGGAACTGTCGGACATGCGGCAACTTTGGAACGCTGTGGCACGAACCCTGGGCGGGTTGGCGCTGATCGTCACGCTGCTGATCAGAACGGGTGCCGGCCTGTTCCATATGGGTCAAGCGCTCGCTGGCACGACCTGACGGCGCCCCGACATGTTGGCCGCGGACGTAGACCCCATGCCGGTAGGGGCGGCCAAGCAAGTCGAACGTCTCAAGCGGGTCCGTTTTCAGAAGCCTTGATCCGCATGTAGGGTCGGTGGGCCTCACGCCGTCTCGGCCACCCTGCTCTGCCCTTTCCGGGTCTGTGCTGCATGGGATCGGTACAGCACGGCCGTCAGGGCACGCCAGAAGGGCAGCCGCTTGGCGAAGGCCAGCTCCCGAGCCTCGCCGATCAGCTTCGGCGTGACGTCGCGCAGAGCCACGGTGATGCGCGCGGCGTCGAGGTCGCCGGCATAGTCGGGGTCGGTCAGCAGCGCCTCGGCGACCCTGATGTGGTCGGCCGTGATCGGCGCCAGGCCGGCCTTGGCGACGATCTCCAGCACCTCGCGGGCCCGCATGGCGCCGCGCTTGTCGACGAGGCGCCGCACCGCCCCCAGCGCCACGGTCTCGGCCGTCCCATAGACGCCATCCGTCGGCGGATAGGGCAGCAGCTTCACCCCGGCGCGCTCCAGCACGTTGTGGATCGTCAGGGCGTCCTCGTCGCCGGCCGCCACCGCGGCGTGCCACACCTGAGCGGGCGTCACCTGCAGCCGGTCGACCGCGTGGGACACGAAGGCCCGAGCCCGGCGCGCGTGGTCGCTGCCGTCGACCACCACCACGGGTATCAGCGCGATCTCCGGGTGACAGGCCGCCGCGATGGCGGTGTGCTGGCCGTCGACCACCTCGAAGCCCCGATCCGTGAGGGCCACCACGGGCGGCTTGAACTTGAGCCAATCCCAGCCCTCGACGATGGAGCGGATGAGCCGCAGCGAGCGGGCCGAGAGATCGCGCTGGTAGGTCTCGTCGACCAGGAGGTCGCCGGGCGCGATGCGGTCGAAGATGGGTTCCGACATGCCGTCGAGCGGCGCCGGTGCGAGGTCGGGCAGGTCGAGCGCCGCGACGGCGTGCACGGGACGGCCGCCGACGGCGAGGGTGGGGGTGCGGCGCGGCATCAGTTCGTCCCCTGGAGCTTCGCGAGCTTGGCGGCGTGGGCGGCGAGCGGGATGCTCGGGAACTTCATCATGACCAGCTCGGCGGCCGTGTTCCGGGTCGCCTTCACCTGGGCCTCGACGAAATCGTGGCGGACGTGGTCGGGCATGATCGACCATTCCGGCCTGCGGATCGCGGCCTGGAGCCTGTCCCGCAGCATCCCACCGGCGAGCCGCTGATAGCTGTCGTACTGCTCGCCGGTCAGGTCGACGTTCCTGATCTTCCGCTCGACCGGCGCCGGGTACACCTTGAGGTCGAGGAGGGCCTGCGCCAGCGGGTCGGCGTTCGCGCGCTGGGCATAGATGGCCGTGGCGTAGGAGCCGCCGACCGCGTCGCGCTGCGGTATCGGCATGCCCCACACGTCGCGCTTCGGGTAGAGCGTCTCGGATAGGCCGGGGATCTTGGCCTTGATGGTGTCGAGGATGGTCCGCGCGTCGCGGGTGTAGGGGGCCGACGCCCGGGCCATCTGCGCGAGCCCGGTGGAATAGGGGACGAAGCTGGCGAGCTGGTTGCGGATGTAGCTGGGGCCGAACTCGCCCGGCTCCGAGAGGGCCTGCATCAGCTCCGACGGGCCCTTGACGAAGCTTTCGTCGAGGATGTTCTGCGCGAAGGCGTGCATCACGGCGCCGCCGGCCTTCGACAGGTCCTCGTCGCTGGCGTAGGTGCCGATCTCGGACAGGTCGGCCGCCACGCCCATCAGCATGCCCAGCGGCCCGAGGCGGTGCACATCGTACCAGAGATCGCCGATGCGGACGCTGTGCGCCTGGTTACCGGCGAGGCGCCAGACGGCCTGGAGGTGGCGCGTCTCCTCCTCGCTCTTGCCCATGGGGCCTGAGCCCGTCACCAGCCCCTGCTTCGCCAGGAGGCCGAACGTCGTGGCGAGCGCGGTCCCGGCGATCATGCGGCCCACGGCGAAGTCCTGGGCCGCGGGCCCGTTCTTCCCCGCGAGGCTGGCGCGGATCTCCGGGGAGAAGGCGGTGCCGATCGGCGTGCGCTCCATCAGCGCCTGTCCCATGACGTTGCCGGAGATCTTCACGAACGGGTCGATGAAGCGCAGCGGCTGTACCGGGCCGAGGCCGGGCAGCTCGGGCGTCCAGTTCAGCAGGGCCGAGAGGCGCTTCACGAACTCGCCACCCTGGCCCATCAGCGTCAGGTTGGTGGCGGTGCTGCGCGCCTGCTCCATCACCTGGTCCGAGGGGTTGGAGTGGATGTCCGCGACGCGCGCCGCGAACTCCTGGCCCGTCAGCCCCTCATTGGCGGCCGTGCGGTAGGCGATGCCGGCCTTGTCGATGCTGTAGTTCATCGAGCGGAAGAAGCTGTGAGTGGCCGCCACGTTGCGGCCGGGGAAGCGGATCACGTCGCCCACAGGCAGCACCGTGACGCCCCGAACCGCGACGTTGGGCCAGTAGCCCGACGCTGGGTCGCGCTGGAGGCCGATCAACGGGCCGCCGCGGGCGCCGGTGACGAGGTCCGCGGCCGAGGCCTTGGCAATGCCGCCCGCCGCCAGGACGCCGTCCTTGAGGCCCTGCATCACCGAGAACAGGGTGGCGTGCTCGTCGAGCCCGGCAGCCGGTGCGAAATCGCGACCCGCGAAGGGCAGGAAGGCCGGGCCCTCCTCGCCCGGGAGCAGCGTCGTGACGCCGGTCCGGTAGGCGTCCAGCATGGACTGCGCGGCGGGAGCCACACCGCCGGCCGCACCGCGGAGCTGCGCGCCGACCTCGCCGAGCCGCACCCCGCCCTCGCCGCCCAGGCTGCGCCGCAGCGCCCCCACGGCGGCGGCCGTCGGCAGCTCGACCAGCATGCGGTTCGCCGTCAGGATCGTGTTGCCGACGGCGTAGGTCGTGTGTGTCACCGGGCCGGAGATGAGGCCGTTGACGTACATCTCCATCAAGAGCCGGCCGGCGCTGGCGCGGTTCGTGTCGGCCGTGAACTTGGACAGCTTCTGCGGCGTGTCGAAGGTCGCCATCAGGTCGGCTTCGCGCTTGAGCTTGAACAGCGTACGTCCGGTGGCCTCGCGGGCGAGCAGGTCCGCGGACTTGGCCTCGCCGCTCATGCCGATGTCGCGGAAGGCCCGCAGCGCGCGGCCGGCCTCGGCTGTCGCCTGCGCGACAGTGCCCTGCAGGAGCTGGTGGCGTGCCTTGGCCTCGGCGAAGTCCAGGAGGGCCTGCGGGTCGCCGTCCTTCGCGGCCCGGGCGGCATCAGACAGCCCTTGCGCCGACTGGACCAGGGCCTTGCAGAGCGTCATCACCTCGACGGCGTTGAAGGCCTGCCCCTGGACGCGCTTCGCCACGATGTCCATGGCGCCCGGCAGGCCCGCGGCCTCGGCGAGGTCCATCACCTGCCCGTCGGTCACGCGCCCGCCCGTGTCGCCGATGAAGTCTCGATTCTCTGCGGCCGCGTCACGGATCGCCTGCCGCACGTCGTCGGACGTGGTCAGGGTGTCGAGCCGGATGTGGCCGGCGCGGTCTACGAACCGAGAACGTTCGGGTCGGAACCGGGTGGGGGCGACGGGGGCGAGGGGCTGGGAGGCGCGCCCGCTGGCATCGGCCCGGCTCCCGGCGCCATCGTCCCCGGCGGCGGATCCAGTTCGCTCGCCGTCGCGTAGTCCATCGCCTTCTGCCGGAGCTTCACGGCCGCCTGCGCGCTCTGCATCTGCTGATGCGCCAGCGCCGCCGCGGCTGGAGACAGGTTCGGACTGGCCGCGAGCCTCGTCCACCTCTCCACGTCCGCCTGCGCCTTCGCCAGCTTCTCCGGCAGGCTCGGTCCGTTTGGGTCCGGCGTCGGCGTCGACGCCGCCACCTTGGCGGCCGCGGTCCGGTCCAGATCCCGCCCCGTCCTGTCGAGCGAGGGCGGCGGCTTCTGCGGCTTCGAGCTCATGGATCACCTCCGGCGGCGCTTCGGCGAGCGCCCGTGCCGACTCGGCGTGGATGCGATCGGCACCCCCTTCGGCCTCGGCGGGCTCGATCAGGCGCGCATCGGCAGCGTGCATCTCGGCGAGGGAGGGCGCAACCTCCCGCTCGGGCGCGATCACGGTGCGCTGCGGGTCCGTCGACAGCAGCCGGTCGAACACGCTCCGGACGTCGTCGCTGATCTCCGGCCCCAGGCCCTTGAGGCTCTGGTACACGGTGGCGAGCCAGTTGCGGAACTTGGCGAAGACGCCGGACAGCTCAGGCGAGGGCGCCACGCCTTCGCGCATGTACTGCTCGAAGCCCCGGGCGAACCGCTCGTGCTGGCTCGTCTTGAGGGCGCCGCCGTCGTTGCGCAGCCAGTCCCGCACAATCCGAGCGTCGGCCCTCACGTCGTCGGGGGCCGCCTCGTGTCGGGCGTCCCGCATCAGCTCCTCGAGCCAGGCGTGGCCCGTCTCGTGGATGAACGTCGAGGCGTTGGCGTCCTTCGTCAAGGTGACGAGGGGCCGGCGGCCGTCGCGGAAGTCGATCTTGCCGCGGACCGACTGGAAGAACGTCGTCTGGTCGGGGTCGTCGACCAGCTGCGTCAGCTCGCGGGCAGGCTCGGTCTCTGCGGCTCCTCCGCGCTCGCCTGCTGCGCCAGGGACAGCGCCGCCAGCGTCTGCCCCATGGTCCACGCCCGCCTCAACCTATCGGCGGAGAGCCCCGAGAAACTCTCGGCCAGCCGCGACGGCGCTGAGGTCGCCGGACTTGAAGCGGCGGGCGATGCCGCTGAGGGCGTCGGAGACGGGGCCGGCGCGGGTGGCGAGGGAGGTGAAGAGATCGGCCGCTTGGTCATTCGTCGAGAGCCTTTCCTCGTTGGCGCCGCGGTCGAGCGCGGTGGCGCCAGCGCCCTCGATGCGCTCCGCCTCCGCCACCAGCGTGCGGAAGGTCGTCTTGTCCCGGCGGAGCTGCTTCATTGCCTCGTCGGCGATCTTGGCACGCTCCAGCACGATGGAGGAGGCGAAATGCTCGTCGCCGAAGAGCCCGCCCTGGCGGGTCATCTCTTCGGTGCCGGTCGCGGCGATCTCGCGCACCACCATCTCGGCCTGGCGCAGATTGTCGGGCCCGAGCTTCGCCAGCACGCGCATGGCCTCGGCCTGCTGGAGCGGGTCGGTCATCAGCCGGCCGACGAGCGCGGCCTGCCCGGTCGGCACCACCTCGTTCACCGCCATGCCGAAGGCGTCCGGCCCGAGCCGGGCCAGTGCCTGCCCGTCGCGCACCAGGGCGGAGCGTGGCGGCAACGGCGGCGGGGTGATCCCGCCCTCCCGGGCCTCGCGGATCACCTTGGCGGCGTCGATCGCCGTGCCGCTGCCCTCGGCGATGTTCTTCGCCGCCGCGATGGCGCGGGCGTCCGAGGCCGTGCCCCCGTCGGCGGCGTCCAGCACGAAGCTGTTCACCCGGATCCCGCTCTGCCCCTCGGCGGCGAGGCGCTTCGCCAGCCCGACACGCTGATGCCCGTCGGCGACGAAGAGGCGGCCGTCGGCCTCGCGGAACACCAGCGCGGTCCCTGCCAAGCGGGGATCCCACGCCTTCACGCCCTGGAGCCGCTCGGTGACGCCCGAGGCATCGCCGCCGGCCTTGTACTGGAAACGTCCCGCGTCGACGCCGATCTCCGCGGGGTCGAGCGCCTCGATGCCGCCCGCGGACACGTCGGACGGGCGCGTGGGAGTCTTGGCCGGCTCTCCGGCCTCGGGCGCCTCATGCGCCTTCTGCAGGAGTTCGACGCCGGCAGGCTCTGCCGTCCTGCCGATGGTCGGCCGATCGACCGTCGGCATCAGCGGTGCTGCCCCAGGCCCGGCAGCGATCCCGTGCTGCAGCGTCGACGCAGCCTCGACTGGCGCGGGCTCGCCCGGGACGCGCGGTCGGGCCGGCGCCAGGGGCGGCACCGGGCGACCCTCGCGGCGAACCTGTGGCGCCTCGCGCCGGTACAGATCCTCGGGCGTGCCCAGCGCTCCGCGAAAGCGGTCGGCGCGGGTCTCGTAGCGCGCGGCGAGGAGCTGGCCCGCGGCCTGCGCCTCCTCCGGCGTGCGTCCGGCGGCGAGGAGATGGCGCACCACGTCGGCGATGATGAAGGCGCGCTGCTGCTCGATCGGCACCGCAGACCCGGACGGCTGCACGGCCGCGGGACGGGCTGGGGCGCCGGGTTCGGCCGCGTCAGCCGCAGGGACCTGGCTCGACGGCGAGGCATCGCCCCGGGCGGTCGCGGCATCGGGTGCGCCAGCGGGCTCCGGGATAGTCGTGGAGCGCCCCGGCACGGCTGGGGCCTCGACGGGCGCGGTCGGGCTCGGGGGGGCTGGTCCGGCGCCGGCCGTGGCCTGTGGGCCCTGCGGGTCGCGCGCCGCCAGCATCTCGGCCATCGAGGCGAAGGGGGCGGGGCTCGCCGGCGCTGGCGCCTGCGGCAGGAACTCGGCCGGCACCGTCGCGACGGCATGCGCCTCGGCGGCCGTCCGGTAGGCGCTGGCGACCTGCGGGGCGAGGTCGCGCATCCGATAGTCGACGACCTGGAGCTGCTGGCGGAGTGCGGCCGTCTCGGGCGTCTCGACGGCGCGGCCCTCGGCGAAGGCGGCGCGGCGCTCGTTCAGCGCGTCGATCTCACGCTGCGCGTCGCGGATCTGTGCCCGCAGCCGGCGAGCCTCGGGCAGGTTCCGGCCGGCGCCGGCCGTCGGCACGGCGTCGAGCTGCTGCTGCAGGGCGTCGCGGCGGCCCGCGGCCTCGGCCATGACGTCGTCGAGCGGGTTCGCGGCCTCGGCCAGCCGGGCGCGGAACGTGTCGCGCTGCCCCGACAGGGCGACATAGGCCCCGAACGTCTCGGGATCCAGGCGCCGGGCGATCTCGTGCAGGTCGGGCCCGGGCGCTGGCGGCCCCAGCACGCTCGCCTCGGTGCGGGCCATCTCCTGGGCCCGCATCTCGGCCTCGGGGTCCTGCGCATGCTCGCCGCGGAACACCTCCTCGGTGATGCCCGGGCCGAGCACCTTGGCGTCGCCGGCCTGCGCCAGGGTCGCACCGGCTGCCTCGATGGCGGGGGCGGCCTCGGGCGTCACCGCCGAGGGCAGGCCATGCCCGAAGCTCGACAGGGCCTCGCCGAGCCGTGTCGGCTTGTTGAACACGGTGCCGAACGCGGTGGCGGCCGCGATCCGCCGCCAGTCGAGCGGGTCGCCCTCGGCCTTCTCCTGGGCGAGCTCCATTCCACCCATCAGCGTCCCACCGAACATGCGGGCGGTGGCGGGGTTCGCCATGAGGCGCTGCAGGGCGGTCGAGTTCTCCGCGACCTGGGCGACGCGGCCGAGCCCGCCCGGCGAGGCGAGGAGGGTCATCGGCAGCAGGCCGCCCAGCACCACCGCGCCGGGGTGCTGCCGCGCCTCGGCCTCGCGGGTCGCCTCGTCCTGGCCCACGGCTTCCTGCCAGGAGTCCGGCAGCTTCGAGATGGCGTAGCTCTGCGCCTTGTTGGCGGCATAGCCTGCGACGAGCATGCTGCCCACGCCGCCGATCAGCCCGCCTGCCGGCACCGTGATGGGCGCGAAGGGGCCGCCGAAGGCGCCGATGGTGGCGCCAGCGGATGTGCCGGGGCCGAAGAAGCTGGCACCAGCCACCAGGGGGAGAACACCGCGCTCGGCCTCGTGCAGGGCGGAGCTGAAGAAGGAAGTCTGCGGCGCGACGTCGCCGCCGATCTGGTCGAAGGGGTTGGGCCCGGCCGCGTCGTCGAGCGCCATCAGTGGGTCGCGTCCGACTGGAGTGGTGGCGCGTCGCCTAATCTTACTGCGTCACAAGTCTAGTGAATTGGCTGGCGTCGTGCGGCGCGCGAGGCAGCATGGACATCTGTGGAGGCTCCTGGCGAGAGCCGCCGTGAGCCGTCGACGCATCGTTGCGATGGAGTTGGAGACGTGGCGTTCGGGTCGGACCGGAAGCGCCTCTGGGTCTGTGATGGGCGTGAACGGGGTAACTGCTCAGGTCCCTCCGGTTCATGGAAGTGGGTGGCGGTTTCCAGCGCG
>CAXTBR010000094.1:0-9490 GCA_964242785.1 uncultured Lichenihabitans sp.
GCGCACGAAGCTCTGGTCGATCTTGATCGTGTCGAAGGGGAAGCGCTGCAGGTAGCTCAGCGACGAATAGCCGGTGCCGAAATCGTCGAGCGACAGGCCGGCCCCGAGATCGCGGATGCGGCCCAGCATCTTGGCGGCATATTCGGGGTTCTCCATCACCAGGCTCTCGGTCAGCTCCAGCTTGAGCGAGTTGCGGATCACCCCCGAGCGGGTCAGCACCGACTTCACGTCGCTCAGCAGGTCGTGGCGCAGCAACTGGCGCGAGGACACGTTCACGCTGGCGTAGATCGGCGGGTAGACGTCGAGCGCCGCCTGCCAGGCCGCGAGTTCGCGCGCCGTGCGGTCGAGGGCGAAGAGGCCGAGGTCGACGATGAGCCCGGTCTGCTCGGCCACCGGGATGAACTGCGAGGGCGGGATCGCGCCGAGCCGCGGGTGCGTCCAGCGCAGCAGCGCCTCGAAGCCCGCGATGGTGCGGTCTTCGAGCCGCACGATGGGCTGGAAGTGGACCTTGAGCTCGTTGCGCTCGGCGGCGCGGCGCAGGTCCGTCTCCAGCGTCACGCGCTCGCTGCGCACGGCCCGCATGGCGGGGCGGAACAGCTCGACGCGGTCGCCGCCCGCGCGCTTGGCATGCGTCATGGCGACCTCGGCGTCCTGCAGCATGGTCTCGCGCTTGGCGTGGACCCCGGGGTCGAAGGGCGCGAGGCCGCCCGAACAGGTCAGCGCGATCTCGTGGTCGCCGAAGGTGATAGGCGTCGACAGCGTGCGGCGCAGCGTGTCGGCCAGCGCCATCGCGGCCTCCGTGCCCTGCTCGGACATGACGATGAAGGCGAACTGGTCGCCGCCGATCCGCGCCATCGTGTCCTGCTGGCGCAGCAGGCGGCCGAGCCGCCGCGCCAGGGTCAGCAGGATGGAATCGCCGACCGAGGGGCCGACCTGCTCGTTGACGTGCTTGAACCGGTCGACGTCGAGCGTGATCACCGTGGGGCGCAGGGCGCCGGCGGCCTGGCCCATGGTCAGCGCCGCGTCGAGCCGGTCGAAGAACAGCTCGCGGTTGGGCAGGCCCGTGAGGTTGTCGTGCACGGCGTCGTGCAGAAGCCGCTCCTCCGCGGTCTTGGCCTCGGTGCAGTCGCCGAGCGTGCCGACCACCCGCACCACCTCGCCGTCCGGCCCCACGACCGGGCGGGCCTTGAGCGTGTACCAGAAATAGTGGCCGTCGGCGGCGCGCAGGCGGAAGACGTGCGAGATGCGCCCGCAGCGCTGTTCCAGCACCGTGTCGAGGGAGGCGCGGTAGCGCTCCCGGTCGAAGCCGTGCAGGAGGTCGAACCAGCCCGAGGCCGGCCCTTCGAGGCTGCCGCGGCGCAGGCCGAGCTGCGACTCGATCTCGGGGCTGACGTAGATGCGGTCGGCGTCGACGTCCCAGTCGAAGATGATGTCGCCCGAGCCCGTCAGGGCCAGCGCCTTGCGCTCCGAATCCGAGACGGCGCCGTGGCCGAGGCCCGAACCCGCGAAGGCGTTCTGCATGATGGTGAAGCCGATCAGCATCACGATCAGCACGAGCCCGCCCATCAGCGCCGGCGAGACGAGGTCGTTGCTGAACACCCCCTCGACCGCCAGCCCCGAGGCCGTCACCCACATGGACAGGATGAACCAGGTGGGGATCAGCATCACGGCGCGGTCGTAGCCGTGGGTCGACAGGTAGAGCACGAGAATCAGGCCGATGCCCGCCACCGTGGCCAGCATGATGCGGGCGACGCCCGCGGCCACCGGCGCGTCGTAGAGCGCGAAGCCGACGAGGGCCGCGAGGAACACGATCCAGGCGGCGCCGATGTGGCCGTAGCGGACGTGCCAGCGGTTGAGGTGGAGGTAGGCGAACAGGAACACGAACAGCGTCGCGGCCAGCACCGCCTCGGCCACGGCCCGCGACACCTGGTCGGCGTCGCCCCCCGCGACGAAGAGCCGGTGCCAGAAGCCGAAGTCGATGCACACGTAGGCCAGCACCGTCCAGGCCAGGGCCGCGGCGGCCGGGAAGATCACGGCGCCCCGCACCACGAAGACGATGGTGAGGAACAGGGCCAGCAGCCCCGCGATGCCGATGACGATGCCGCGGTAGAGCGTCAGGCTGGTGTTCTGGTCCTTGTAGGCGTCGGGCGCCCACAGGGTGAGCTGCGGCAGGTTGGGGGTGCGCAGCTCCGCCACGTAGGTGACGGTGGCGCCGGGATCGAGCGTCAGGCGGAACAGGTCGGCGTCGGGGCTGTCCTGCCCCTCGGGCGGGAAGCCCTGGCTCGCCGTGATGGCCGAGATGCGCGTGGCCCCGAGGTCGGGCCAGATCAGCCCCGAGCCGACCAGCCGGAAGTGGGGCGCCACCAGCAGGCGCTCGATCTGCTCGTCGGTGTCGTTGGTGAGGGCGAAGACGATCCAGTTGGGCTTGGTGCCGCTCTGCTTCGCGCCGACCTCGATGCGCCGCACGATGCCGTCGGCGCCGGGCGCCGTCGAGATCTGGATGCGGTCCCCCTGGCCGGTGAAGCGCTCCACCACCGGCGTCAGGTCGACGGCCGCGCCGTCCAGCGACACGCGGACCGCCTCGACCGCGCGGGCGGGCCGGAGCGGCGCCAGGCAGAACAAGGCGAGGGCGATCAGGGTGAGGGAACGACGCACGGGACCTGGACGGGGTGGAGCGGGGTGAAAGCTGTCCCCGTTCCCCTTCGGTTACGGCGAGAGCACGACTCGGGCGGGTTCGCGTCCCGGCTTCGACGGACGCCCTCACGCGGACGGAGGAGGTCGTCCGGCCGTGATGGGCTCCGCGATGCAGGTCAGCGGCGGCGCGGGGACGCCCGCGCCGCCGTGGTCCGACGTCGCCGAAACGGTAGAGGCAGAGGGGGGCGAGCGCAAGGCGAAGCTCCAGCCGGGCCGGAGCCGCTCCTCACGCGGGCGTGATGCGGAACCCGCCGCCCTCGGCCGCGACCCGGCCGAAGCCCGCGAGGTGGCCCCCGGCGATCGCCCAGCCGGCCGCCGCGGCCCGGGCCAGGATGACGCGGCGGGTGTCGGCGGCCGTCGCGGGATCGAGGTCGAAGACGAGGCCGACGTCCGGGTCGGCGGCCTGGAGGTCGCCCAGGTGGAGCGCGTCGCCCAGGAGCAGCGCGGCATCACCGCCCTCCGTCAGCAGGACTCCGCCCTGGCCCGGCGTGTGGCCCGGCAGGGGCACGAGCGCGACGCCCGGCATCACGGCGCCGAAGGGCACGGCCTTCAGCCGGTCGCCGTAGGCGGCGATCAGCCTCGGCGCGATGTGGAAGCCGCCGCGGCGCGCCTCCGGCAGGCGGTCCCGCTCGGCCGCGTCGGTGAAGAAGGCGAGGTCGGCCGCGGGCACGACGATCTCGGCGCGGGGCAGAGAGGGGGCGTCGCCGTCGAGCAGGCCCAGCGCGTGGTCGCCGTGGATGTGGGTGAGGAAGACGCGGTCGACCGCCTCGGGGGCGACGCCCTCGTCCCGCATCGCCTGTCGCGCGTGGCCGAACTGCGGTCCCCAGCTCGGGCCCGTCCCGGCATCCACCAGCTCCGTGCCGCGGGGGCCGCGCAGCAGGAAGGCGTTGACGTCGACCCGGAGCGGGCGGTCGCCCCACAGGTCGAGCGCCCGGGCCCGTGCGGCCTCGCCGCCGCGGTGGGTCAGCGCGTCCCGCCCGGTCTCGAAGACGCCGTCGAGCAGGACCTGGATCCGGGTCTCGCCGATGTGAAGATCCTGGGCCGTCATGGCGCCCTCCTGCCTGTTCCGACGCGGTGATCCGCGCCGCGACGGTCAGGGCTCCCACGGAAGATGAGCGCTTCGATCGATGGGAGGCCGGCCTCCCGGTCGGGCATTCGGACCGAAGCACCGATCTCCGTTGGACCCTCAGCGGATCTTGCGTTCCACCTTCCTGACCGACTTCAGCAGGCTGTCGACCGCGACGCTGTGGGTCTCGGACAGGTCGATCATGTGGCGGATGGCGTTGAACATGGCGTCGTCGAAGGGGTCGAGCTCCGTCCGGTCCTTGGCGGCCACCAGGGCCTCGCGCAGCCGCGTGAGCTGCTCCCGCACCGCGGCACCGTTGTAGATCATCGGTCAGCCTCGCATCCGTCCGTCCTACCGAAGCCGGGATGCAGCCCGATCCGTCCGACCGGTCGAGATAAGGCGGCTCCCTCCGGCCGCGCAAGCGCGAACTGAGAATTTCAAGGTGATGTTCCCCTTCGTGGGGAATTCCAAGTAGCGAGCCCTTTGGCGGGGTTCAGGGTGGAGGCTCATAGGCACTCATTGAGCCTGGAAAATACTCCATCCTCCCTCATCCTGAGCAGGGCGCGGAGCGCCCGTGTCGAAGGACGAGAGGCGCCCTCCGCGCGGGAGCGTCCCGCTCGTGCGTCCCCTCATCCTGAGCCTGTCGAAGGACGACACGGGTCCTTCGGACCCTTGCTCAGGATGAGGGAGGGTGGGGGGAAAACAGGGTTTTTGCTCCAATCTGAGTGCCTATGGGGCGGAGCCCTGAAAAGAGATTATCAGCTTTTTCAGGGCTCTGCCCTGAAACCCGCAAAAGGCCGGGGGCCTTTTGAAACCAGAACTGACGCGACGATCGCGACCCGACAGCATCGCCCCGGGACCCCTCATGAGCCACGGTTGGATCCCCGACCGTGCTTCGGTCTCGACGCTGGCCCGAGAGGGGCCTGGCCCCCTCGGCGGGCGGGCGCGCTACGCCACCCGGCGCAGCTTCGGCTCGCCCACGAGCGCCCGCTCGGTGGCGCCGAGATACCAGTCGACGAACTGCATCACGCCCGACTCGTGCTCGCGCGAATAGGGCCCGGGCTCGTAGGCCGGCGACAGGATCCCGCGCTGGTTCTCCTCCACCACGCGCCGGTCCTGGTCGTTGGTGGCGCGCCACACGGTGGTGAGCTCGTCGAGGTCGTAGTCCACGCCCTCGACCGCGTCCCTGTTGACGAGCCACTTGGTCGTGACCTGCGTCTGGGTCGGGCCGATCGGCAGCACGCGGAACGAGGTGCACACGTCGCCGAGCACGTGGTTCCAGGTCGAGGGGTAGTGGAACAGCAGCAGCGTGCCGATCAGCGGCTCGGTGACGGCCGGCGTCAGCGGCCGCTTCACGGCGCGCCCGCCGTGCATCGTGTAGCTCTCCACGCCCTCGATCAGCGGCGCGCGGGTGATGCGGTACTGCCCGCTCTCGGCGATCCGGAAGGTCGAGGGCAGGCCCACGCCCTCGCAGCGGCCCCAGTGCGCCACCATGGCGGGGTCGCCCATCACGGCCTCGACGCCAGTGGCGGTCGGCGCCTCGGGGAAGGTGCGGCACAGCTCGGGGTGGTTGGCCGCGCAGTGGGAACACTCGCGGTTGTTCTCCCACACGAGCTTCCAGTTGCCGTTCTCCACGATGGTGGAGGAGAACGCCACCTTGGTGTCCTCGATGTCGTGGGGCGCGAGATAGGGCGCCACCGTGGCGCGGAACGGCTCCCAGGCCGGGGCGTCCGCCGCCACGCAGACGAAGACGTAGCCGCCGACGCTGCGGCAGTGGACGGGCTTCAGCCCGAACTGGGAGCGGTCGACGTCGGCGTCCATGTGGCGGGCGCGGGCGAGGCTGCCGTCGAGGTCGTAGGACCACTGGTGGTAGGGGCAGACCAGCCGCTTGGCCCTGCCGTGGTCGGCCGTGCAGACGCGCGAGCCGCGGTGGCGGCAGGAATTGTGGAAGGCGCGGATCTCGCGGTCCTGGCCGCGCACCACCACCACGGGATAGTCGCCGATCTGCAGCGTGAAGAAGGCGCCCGGCTCGGCGATCTCGCAGTCGTGGCCGGCGAACAGCCAGTCGCGGTAGTGGATGTTCTCGAGGTCGAGCCGGTAGAACTCGGGGTCGCAGTAGAAGGCGCGCGGCAGCGAGAAGCCGGGGCGCCGCGCCTTCACCTGGGCCAGCATGGTGTCTTGGGGGCTCATGGACGGTCCATGACGGGCTCGCCGCCGCGGCGCCGAGCGTGTTGAGGGTGAGGGCACGCTACCACGCGGCGCGGCGGGCGCGCGCCTCCAGCCGCGCCATTCTGGCCCGCGCGCGACAGCGCGGCGGGGCCGCGAGATTCGGCTGAACCCCGCGGCCCCGGGGATCGTTGTCGCGGGGCCGCCCGACCTCCGCGCATCGACGCCGCGGCCCACCCGAGGATCCGCCAGCATGACCACACGCCCAACATCGCGGCGCTTCCCCGTGGGGGCCGAACTCCTCGCGGACGGCGCGTCGTTCCGCGTCTGGGCGCCCGACCACGCGGCCGTCACCCTGGTGCTGGAGGGCGGCGCCGACCACGCGCTGGAGCCCGAGTCCGACGGCTACCACGCGGCCCTCGTGCCCGGCATCGAGGCCGGCGCCCGCTACCGCTACCGGCTCGGCGGCGACGCCACGCTCTACCCGGACCCCGCGTCCCGCTCGCAGCCCGAGCGCCCCATGGGGGCCTCGCAGGTGATCGACCCCCACGCCTACGCCTGGACGGACGGCGCCTGGCCCGGCCTCACCATCGCGGGCCAGGTGCTCTACGAGATGCACGTCGGGACCTTCACGCCCGAGGGCACCTGGGCGGCGGCGGCCGGGAAGCTGCCGTTCCTGAAGGAGCTCGGCGTCACGGTGGTCAACATGATGCCGGTGAACGAGTTTCCCGGCCGCTTCGGCTGGGGCTACGACGGCGTCGACCTCTTCGCCCCCACCCACCTCTACGGCCGGCCCGACGACCTGCGCGCCTTCGTCGACCGCGCCCATGCGCTGGGGCTCGGCGTCATCCTCGACGTCGTCTACAACCACATCGGCCCGGACGGGAACTTCCTCAAAGCCTTCGGCCGCGACTACTTCACCGACCGCCACACGACCGACTGGGGCGAGGCGCTGAACTACGACGGCCCGAACTCGGTCGGCATGCGGGACCTCGCCATCTCCAACGCCGCCTACTGGATCGCCGAGTTCCACTTCGACGGGCTGCGCCTCGACGCGACGCAGAACATCTACGACGACGGGCCCGACAACGTCGTGGCGGCGCTGGGGCGGGCGGCGCGGGCCGCCGCGGGGGAGCGCGGCATCATCCTGATCGCCGAGAACGAGTCGCAGGATTCCGACCTCGTCCGCCCGGCCTCGGAGGGCGGCCGGGGCCTCGACGGCGTATGGAACGACGACCTCCACCATTCCGCCATGGTGGCGGCGACCGGCCGCAACGAGTTCTACTATCAGGACTTCGAGGGCACGCCGCAGGAGTTCATCTCGGCGGCGAAATACGGCTACCTGTTCCAGGGCCAGACCTACGCGTCCTCGGACGAGGCGCGCGGCGTGCTGGCGCTCGACCTCAGGCCCGATGCCTTCGTGACCTTCGTGCAGAACCACGACCAGGTGGCGAATTCCGCCCGCGGCTGGCGGCTGCACCAGCTCACCGGCCACCCGCGGGCGCGGGCCATCACGGCGCTGTCGCTGCTGATGCCCGGCACGCCGATGCTGTTCCAGGGCCAGGAGTTCTGGGCCTCGGCGCCGTTCCTCTACTTCGCCGACCACCGGCCGGAGCTGGCGAGGCTCGTCCGCCGGGGGCGGCACGACTACATGGCGAACTTCCCGAGCCTCGCGACCGAGTCCGGGCAGAAGCAGCTCGTCGACCCCGAGGCCGAGAGCACGTTCGCGGCCTGCAAGCTCGACTGGCGCGAGGCGGAGTCCAACGCGCCGATCGTGGCCATGCACCGCGACCTCCTCGCCCTGCGCCGCACCGACCCCGCCTTCCGCTCCCACCGCCGCCCGGCGGCGGACGGCGCCGTCATCGGGCCGGACGCCTTCGTGCTGCGCTTCTTCGAGGCGGGCGGCGAGGATCGGCTGCTGATCGTCAACCTCGGCCGGGCCATCGACAGGAAGAGCTTCGCCGAACCCCTGGTGGCGCCCCCGCGCGGCAAGCGCTGGGCGGTGCTGTGGTCGAGCGAGGAGCCCGACTACGGCGGCACCGGCACGGCGGAGTTCGAGACCGCCAAGGGATGGCACCTGCCGGCCAACACGGCCCTGGTGCTCGGGGGGCGGTAGCCCTTGTCCTGCCATGACAATGAAGGTGGAAGATCGCCGTGATGACGACGGAGCGGCCTCTGCGGCGGGTTTGATGTCGACGGTGTACCCGAGGTCTTCGATCGTCTGGACGTCGCGGTCGGCGGTGCGCTTGAGGTCGAGGTCGGTTTCGCCGAGGTCGCGATACGGGGTTCCCCTCGACATCATGTGGTAGATGCACACGACCAGCCTGTGGGCGATGGCCGGGGCCGCCTTGCCGCCGCCGATGCGGGCCTCGAGCTTGTGGTCCTCGGCCTTGAAGTCGCTGCCCTTCTTGCGGGCCGCGCTGGTGGCGGCGTTGCACAGGGCGGTCTTGAGATGGGGATTGCCCTTGCGGGCGCCGGTCGGCTTGCGCTGCCCGGCGCTTTCCCGGCTGCCGGGACAGACCCCGCTCCAGGCGGCCAGATGCTCGGCACTGAGAAAGCCCGATAGATCGGTGCCGATCTCCGCGATCAGCGCCCGCATCAGCGCGGAGGGTCTCCCCCGTGAGGGGAAGGTGGCTCGGCCGGAGGCCGAGACGGAGGGGGCGGGCGGCGCCGCTCCCCGCTGCGGCGTCAGGCCCGCCGCCGCTGCACCGCTGCGCCGGCCTGCTCGCCTCGCTCGCCCGAGCGGGCGAGGGAGCGGCCGTCCTCGACCCGTGGGCGCGTCTCCGGCTCCCCGCCGGCCCTCCTCGGGGGGCGCATGGCGGCCTGCGTCATGGCGGCGACGAGGCGGGCCGCGGTGCGGCGCGGCATGCCGGCCACCAGGGCGGTCAGGCTGCGCACCGCCATCACCGAATGGCCGATCGCCGGCCCGCTCAGGATGAACACGCGCGCGGCCATCTCGGCCGAGGCCCCGAGCGCGGCCAGCGCCAGGGCCAGGGGCTCGCCCTTGGGATCGTCGATCAGCCGCCACGCGTCGTCGAGCCGGAGGTTCAGCCCGGCTGCGAGCGCGGAGTCGAAGCCGTCGCGGTCGGGCGACAGGATCGCCCGCTCCACCCGCGTCAGCGCGGCCGCGTCCTCCGCCGTCACGCGGGGGGAGGGTGCGTCGGGTCCGAGGTCCTCGCGACGGGCCGCCAGGAGGATGGCGGCGCGCTGCTCGCTGGTGGCCAGCAGGAACAGCGGCGCCCGTTCGGCCGCGTGCCCCTCGCGCCGCAGCAGCGCGCGGCCGAGCCCCTCATCGCCGCGGGCGCGGCGCACGAGGTAGCGGAAGGCCGGGGCGTCGATGGGCGCCGCCGCGTTCTCCGCCACGGCGAGCAGCACCTCGGGCTCGGGGCGGTCGATGAGGCTCGTGACCGCCTCGGCCGACAGGTCCGGCCGCCCCGCCACGGCCAGCGCCATGGCGGGCGTCCCCCAGTTCGCCGCCTGCACCAGTGCATCCCCGTCGAGGGCGGCCAGCGCCAGCGCCGGAACCGCGATGGCGCCGCCTTCGGCGATGAACCGGTCGATCAG
>CAXTBR010000094.1:9500-10343 GCA_964242785.1 uncultured Lichenihabitans sp.
AGGGTATGTCGCCGCGGGCCAGCGTGGCGATCGCGGTCGCGACCTCGGCAGGCTCGCCCCAGCGTGGCATCGGGACCCCGCCTTCGGCGATGAACCGGTCGATCAGGCCGCGCGGGGTCGCGGGATGTGCCGACAGCTTCTCCGCCACGCTCTCCCGCACCTCGGCGTCGGCCTCGTCGAGCAGGCGCCCGATCATGTCCTCGAACTGGGCGAGGTCGCCCGGCGCGTGGTGGATGCGGCGGGCGAACATGTCGACCAGCACGCGCAGCAGCACGGGGCGGATGTCGACCTCGGGCGTCCGGCCGAGCCTGACGAGGCGCTCCAGCGATGCGCCAAGGTCGTCCTCATGCGCCATGCCGAAAGCTCCTGAATCGAAGATTGACGTCCTCAGGCGTATTTAGGCCCCGATCGTTGATGGGACATTAACCTTCCCGAGCGCTTGATCGTCGTCACAGGCCGGGGCACGGCCTGCCCTCACCGATCGTGCTGGTTGCATTCGGGGACGGCGATCGTGCCCGGGGTTCCGCGGCGGAGCATGCGGCGACAGTCGAGCTCCCCGGATCATCCCGGCCGCAACGACAGCATCGATCCCGTCGAGGACAGCCGCATGGACAACGTCGTGAATCTGGTCGCGGACCGCCCGCGCCAGCGCAGGGCCGCCGAGGTGCCGCAGAGCGGCGCCCGCATCCTGTTCTTCACCGGCATTCGCTACTGCCGCGACGAGGCGCCCGCGCCCTGCCACGCGGCCATCGACTACGCCGCCGCGTCCCGCGCCGCGGCGTCAGAGCGGGTGATCGACGCGGCAGCTCATTGAGGCGAGGCCGCGCAGCGCGGGCCCGACCG
>CAXTBR010000094.1:10353-16767 GCA_964242785.1 uncultured Lichenihabitans sp.
CAGCGCGGCCTCGTAGCCCCCGACCCGGGGCAGGACGTCGAAGCTGACGAAGCCCCGGCGTTCCGGCGCCACCACCCGGACGTCGCGCACGGGCGTGTCGGGCGCGTCCCGGGCCTCGGCGGCCTCGCGCTGGTCGGCCGTCATCACCACGAGATCCAGCTTGCCCTCGTTGCCGGCCCGGTCGTCCAGGCCGTAGAAGGCGATGCCCGAGCGCGCGTGCATCGACAGGGCGACGTAGTGGCCGGCCTCCAGCGCCGCCGACACGCGCAGCGGCCCCGCCGCGAGATCGTAGCGGCAGACCGCCGTCGCCACCGACGGGTCGCGGTCCGGCAGGGGATCGCCCGGCGACGCGGCCCGGGGCAGCGCCTTGGGGGTCCCCTCCGGCGCGAAACCCGCGAGGCGGGCGTAGGCGTCGTCGGGCGCGACCAGCGGCACCAGCAGCAGCGACGCGATATGCACGATGCCCCCCACCATGGCGATGGCGAGCAGCGTCAGCCCCGCCGTGATGCCGCGCTGGCTCATCGCGCGGCCGCACCGTCGCTGGCCCGGCACGCCTGCCGGGCGATGGACGGCAGGGCTGCGGCCGCGATGTCGCCGGGGTTGGCCGTCAGCGGCGTGCCGTAGAGCCGAAGCGTCAGGGTGAGGGGCCCCGCGCCCGCCAGCGGCAGCCAGTTGCCCGGCCGCGCTTCAGGTCCGACCGCGACGTCGAAGGCGCCGCCTGCATCCCGGAGCACGCCCGTCGACGTGAAGGCGGAGCGGTGGGCGGGGTTGTCGAGCGTCCGTCCGGCCTCGTCCGTGGCGGTCAGGGTCCAGAAGCGGGCCGCCGGCAGGCCGCCCGCGAGCCGGTAGCTGCAGGTGCGGATCAGCCGGTAGCCGGTGTCGTCGGTCGTGGCCGTGAAGGCGAGCCCCTCGTTGGCCGCCAGCGGCACGGCGCCGCTCCGCGCCAGCGCGGCGCGCGCGTAGGGGTCGATCGCCGTGGTCCCGACCCGCGGGCGCGCCACCCAGGGGCCGACCGCGACGGCGCCGGGATCCCAGCCGCGGGCCAGCACCAGGCCCGTGGCGGCGAGCCCCAGCGCCAGGCCGATGAGCGCGATGGTCAGTGCGCCCGTGCCCGGCGGGCCGAGGCGGGGGGAGGGCTCGGGCTCGCCCGGGGAGGCGGGTGGCTCGCCCGCCCCCGAACGCGAGGGCGCGCGTCGCCCGGCCGATCCGTCGATCGCCGCGACGCGGTCGAGCGCCCGGCGGTGGTAGGCGGAGGCGCGATCGGTCGGCTGGCCCGGCGCCATGGCGTCAGGGCGTGCCGGTCTTGCCGGACCACGGCAGCGCGGCGGGCGCGCTCGACGCCACGGCCTCGTCGCCTGCCACGCGAGGCTCGCGGGCCGCGCCGGCGGCCGCGACGGGCGCCGGCGCGCCGGCCATCCTCGCCGTGCCGGCATCGGCGACCAGCGCCGCGATGGCGCCGAGCGCCGCGGCGGAGCGCGGCGACAGGGTGCCGCGCCCGTTGCCGGCCGGCTGCGTGCCGCCCGCGAGCGGCGCCGTGGTGGCCACGGCCGGACCGGCGGGCCCGAGGCCGAAGGGTGGCCGCGGTTCGATGCCGGTCTGGGCGAACTCCATCACGTCGTGCCACGTCGAGGCCGGCAGGGTGCCGCCGGTGACCTTCTCCATCGGCGAGTAGTCGTCGTTGCCGTACCAGACGGCCGCCACGTAATTGCCGGTGAAGCCGCAGAACCAGGCGTCGCGGTAGTTGTTGGTCGTGCCGGTCTTGCCGACCGCGACGGCGTTGTCGAGCCGGGCCGCGCGCCCCGTCCCGTCCGTCACCACCTTGGCCAGCATGGTGTTCAGGGTCGCGACGTCGGCGGCCGGCGCCACCTGCTGGGGCATCGTCCCGTCGCGGTCGTGCCGGTAGACGAGGGTGCCGTGGCCGTCGCGGATGTCCACCGCCGCGTAGGGTTGGACGCGCTTCCCGCCGTTGGCGAAGCCCGCATAGGCGGTCGCCATGTCGATGACCGTGACGACGTCGGCCCCCACGGGGAGCGACACCGTGTCCTCCAGCGGCGTCGTGATGCCCAGGCTGTGGGCCGTCTCGATGATCTTGGCGCGTCCGGCCCGAGGCGAGCCGTTGCCGATGGCGATCGACAGCTTCACCGCGACGGTGTTGAGCGAATGCGCCAGCGCCGCCCAGAGGGGCAGGGTGCCCATCCGCTCGCCCTCGTAGTTGCGCACGCACCAGTTGCCGATGCAGACCGGGGAGTCCGTCACCGGGGTGGTGGGCTTGAACTTGCCGGTCTCCAGCGCCGTCAGGTAGACGAAGGGCTTGAAGGACGAGCCCGGCTGGCGCTGCGCCACGGTGGCGCGGTTGAACTGGCTCGCGCCGTAGTCGCGCCCGCCCACGATGGCCCGCACGGCGCCGTCGGGCTCCATCAGCACCATGGCGCTCTGCTTGGCGTGGTAGCTCGGGCCTTTCTCGCGCAACTGGTCCTCGATCACGGATTCGCTGCGGGCCTGGATGGCCGAATCGAGCCCCGTCCGCACCGTCAGCACCCGGCTGCCGCCGAGCTTGCCGGCCTCGGCGAGCCTGCGCACTTCCTCGTAGGCATAGTCGAGGTACCAGTCGGGCGCGACCTCGCGGGTGCGGTCGACGGGCGTCGCGGGGTTGCGCCGGGCCGGGTAGACTTGGCCCTCGGTCATGTAGCCGGCGTCGACGAGGTTCGACAGCACGTCGCCGGCGCGGGCGCGGGCCGCCGGCAGGTTGATGTGGGGCGCGTATTTGGTGGGCGCCTTGAACAGTCCCGCCAGCATGGCGGCCTCGGCCAGGGTGACGTCGCGCACCGACTTGCCGAAGTAGAATTCCGAGGCCGCCTGGATCCCGAACGTGCCCCCGCCCATGTAGACGCGGTCGAGGTAGGTCTGGAGGATCTCGCGCTTGTCCATGTGGTGTTCGAGCCACAGGGCGAGGTAGGCCTCCTTGATCTTGCGGCCGAAGGTGCGCTCGTTCGACAGGAACAGGTTCTTGGCGAGCTGCTGGGTCAGGGTCGAGCCGCCCTGCACCACGCCCGACGAGTTGGCGTTGACCGTGAGCGCCCGCACGGTGCCGATGGGGTCGATGCCGTGATGGTCGAAGAAGCGGCGGTCCTCCGTCGCCAGCACGGCCTGGATGAGGTAGGGCGGCATGGCGTCGATCGGCACGCCGTCGTCGTGCAGGATGCCGCGCCGGCCCACGTCGGCGCCCGTGCGGTCGAGGAAGGTGACGGCGAGGTCCTGCTTCTTCAGCCAGTCCTCGGAGGTCTCGTGGAAGGCCGGGATCGCCAGCATCACCGCGACGATCGCGCCCCCGAGGCCCAGCGTCAGCCCCTCGCAGGCGAGTTCCACGGCCCAGCGCTTCCAGCCCGAGACCTGGAACCGCTCCATGAACACGGAGACGTCGTGATAGGCCGCGGCGGCGGCGCGGCCGCGCTCGAAGACGAAGCTGTCGAACCAGGCGTCGAACGCCAGCATGGCCCGTCGAAATCCCGCCACGAACCCGGCCCCCTCGACGCCTCGCACCACGCACCCGCTTCCGGCCCGACGGGACCTGCTTCGCCCTTCGGCCGCGGCCGGCGCCCTTGACGATCCGCCCGGCGAGGGGCAACTCCGGTCCAGGGATGCGGGATCCTGGCACCGGTGCCGACCCCGCCGGCCCCCTTCCGTCCCGAAGCGAGCGCGATGACCGACCCCTTCTGGCGTAGACCCCTGTCGTCCTTAACCCCGTCTGAATGGGAGAGCCTGTGCGACGGGTGCGGCCGCTGCTGCCTCGTCAAGCTCGAGGACGAGGACAGCGCCCAGATCCTCTATACGGACGTATCCTGCACCTTATACGACGCCGGCGCATGCCGCTGCGCGAATTATCCCCAGCGCCAATCCTACGTCCCGGATTGCATCAAGCTGACGCCCGAGGCCCTGGACGACATCGACTGGCTGCCGCCGACCTGCGCCTACCGCCTCGTCGCGGACGGGAGCGATCTGCCCTGGTGGCATCACCTCGTGTCCGGCAGCCGCGACACGGTGCACGAGGCGGGCGTGTCGGTGCGGGGCAGGGTCGCGGCCTCCGAGGACGACGTCCCGGTCGACGACCTGCCCGAGCACATCGTCGCCTGGCCCCACCGCTGGCCCAAGAAGGCCCGGCGCCAGCGCGACCCGCGGCGGGGGTAGGCCACGACCTACGGCGACGCCGCGCCCGCGATCCAGTCCCGGTAGGGCGCGAGCCACAGCGCCTGGGTGAGGGCGCCGCACTGCTTCGCGCCGGCACCCGCCGACCACAGCGTCAGGGCGACGACGCCGCCCGCGGCGTCCAGCACCGGGCCGCCCGAGTCGCCCGTGCAGGCGCCGGCGCCGCGACGGTTGGGGTCCTCGAGCCAGAGCAGGACGGCCGAGAGGGGCGCCCGCGCCGCGAGGTCGGCCTCCCGCAGCCGGCCGGAGGTCGCCGCCTCGCCCTCGCGCGCCACGCCGAAGCCCGCGACCCTGAAAAGCTCGCCCGGCGCGGCGGCGGCCGTCGCCGAGAGGGCGGCGGGGCGGAACCGTCCGGGCAGGGGCACCGCCAGGGTGACGACCGCGAGGTCGACCGAGCGCTCGCGCCGGGCGATGGCGTCGGCGCGGTAGCCGGGGTGGCGCATGACGCCCGCCGTCTCCAGCAGCACCGGGGCGCCGCCTCCGTCCTTGTAGTGGATGCGCAGATCGGCCCCGGGCGGCACGCAGTGGGCGGCCGTCAGCACGGCCTTCGGGCCGATCACGATCCCGGTGCAGAACCCCGCCGCCGGCCCTCGGCGCTGCAGCACCATGACGAGGCGGTCGGCGAGGCCGTCGCGGCCGTCGCGGGAGGGGCCGACCACGGCGTGAGCCATGGGGGTCGGGGCGAGCAGCACGCCGCATCCGAGCAAGGCGCTGACGATCCGGCTTTTCCTCATGGAGTCGTGAAAGACTGCGGTCGGCCGGCCGCATCGGCGGAACTGAACTGAAGGCTGCTGCCCCGGCGCAGGTTCTGCGGGAAGACCATCAGGCTGAGATGGCAGGGCAGGCGGGCGGAGAGCGGGATGAAGCCCTCGATGCCCCGCGCGTCCTGCTTCAAGGCTTCGCCCGGCCGCCGCGTCGGAGCGGGGCCGATAGGCCGCGACCACGGTTCCGTTTCGGCCGTTGAAGATAGCGGGACGACGTTGGAGAGGTTCACGACATCCCGATGTACTTCAGGTTGCGCAGGACATTGCGCACCAGCATGTCACGGCCCTGCCCCACGACGAGGTTCGGGCTCAGCCCGCCGAGATCGGCATCGGGTGCCTCGAACCACAGGTCTGCGTCGTTGAAGGACTTCGCCGCCTCGGCGCGCAGGTCGGGATCCTCGCCGGGCAGCAGCGCCGTCGGAGTCGTGGATGCCGTCGTGCCCGCGTATCTGGACGCCATCCCACCACATTAAGTTCGACGGGAAAGCGAGTCCACCGCCGTCGATGCGGGCCGCGACGGGCATGCCGCGCCGGTCCCAGCCGGCGGACCTTCGCTTCCGCGACAGGCTCCGTCGCGCGATGGGCAGACGCCCCGACCGCGCCCGCCCAAGGTCCGTGATCGAGTGGCACGGGTACGGCAGGGCATCATGAGGACGCACGCGCGCGTGGTGGTGATCGGGGGCGGGGTCGTCGGCGTGTCGACGCTCTACCACCTCGCCAGGAAGGGCTGGAGCGACTGCGTGCTCGTGGAGCGCAAGGAGCTCACCTCGGGTTCGACCTGGCACGCCGCCGGCCTGCTGCCGCTGTTCAACGTCAGCTACTCGGTCGGGCAGATCCACAAATATTCGGTGGCGCTCTACAAGCGGCTCGGGGCCGAGACCGGCATGGACGTCGGCATCCGGCCGGTGTCGAACATCCGCCTCGCGCTCACGCGCGACCGGCTCGACGAATACAGCTACTACACGGGCATCTCCCGCACGATCGGCGGCATCGAGGTCGAGGTGCTGACGCCCGAGCAGTTGAAGGAGCTCTGGCCCCTCGTCGAGACCGAGGGCCTGCTCGGCGCCATCCGCCACCCGCAGGACGGCTACATCCAGCCCGCCGACCTCACACAGGCGCTGGCGCGCGGCGCCCGCGACGGCGGCGGCGAGATCAACCGCAACACCGCCGTCACGGCCATCGAGCGGACTGCCGGCGGGGAATGGCTGGTGAGGACCGACAGGGGCGACATCGCCTGCGAGCACGTCGTGTCGTGTTCCGGCAACTTCGCCCGCCAGACCGGGCGCATGGTGGGGCTCAGCGTCCCCGTCGTCCCGGTCGAACATCAGTACATCGTCACCGAGCCCCATCCGGCGATCCTGGAGCGCAAGCGCCGGGGCCTGCCGGAGATGGGCGTGCTGCGCGAGTCGGACTCCTCCTGGTACATGCGCGAGGAGGCGGGCGGCCT
>CAXTBR010000095.1:0-16725 GCA_964242785.1 uncultured Lichenihabitans sp.
CGCAACAGGCGGATGGCGATGCGCGGCGTGCCGCGGGCACGCTTGGCGATTTCTTCTGCGCCGTCTGGTGCAATGGTCATGTGCAACAATTTTGCGCCACGGATGATGACTTTCATCAGCTCCTCGGGGCTGTAGAATTCGAGCTTGAGCGGAATGCCGAACCGGTCGCGCAGAGGGTTGGAGATGAGCCCCAGCCGCGTGGTGGCGCCCACCAGCGTGAACTTGGCCAAGTCGATCTTGACCGAACGCGCCGCCGGGCCCTCGCCGATGATCAGGTCGAGCTGAAAGTCCTCCATCGCCGGATAGAGGATCTCCTCGACGGCCGGGTTGAGCCGGTGGATCTCGTCGATGAAGAGCACGTCGCGCTCCTCCAGCCCCGTGAGCTGGGCCGCGAGGTCGCCCGCCTTGGCGATGACGGGACCCGAGGTCGAGCGGAAGTTGACCCCGAGCTCGCGCGCGACGATCTGCGCCAGCGTGGTCTTGCCCAGGCCCGGCGGGCCGACGAGCAGGACGTGGTCCAGCGCCTCGCCCCGCGCCCGCGCCGCCTCGATGAACACGCCGAGGTTCTTGCGCGCCGCTTCCTGCCCCGTGAAGTCGACGAGCGACAGCGGCCGGATCGACGCGTCCTGGTCGTCGGTGCGCTTCTCGGGCGTGATGAGGCGGCGGGGAGGCGGGGGCACGCGGGGTCCGGGCTGTCGCGGTGGAGAGGCGAGTGATAGGCTGCCGGGGCGCAAAAAGCGACAGGGCTGCGCGAGCCGAAGGCGAACCCGATGAACCGCCTGGACGACCAATACGACTATATGAGCCTCGACGATTTCGAGGAGCTGTTGGCCGACAAGCCTCGCGACGAGAAGTGGGAGCTGATCGGCGGTCGCGTCGTCAAGATGATGACCGGTGCGCGCTGGGAGCACCATCTCATCGTCCGCAATCTCGATTACAACATCTACGATCGACTGCGGCGCGCGGGTTCACCCTGCCGCGTCTACACGGAAGCTTTTCGCCTCCGTGAGCGCTCGATGGACTCGTCCATGCTGCCCGACGTCATGGTGAGATGCGGACCCTTGCCGCCCGGTGTGACCGCCTGGAACGATCCAGCCGTGCTGATCGAGGTCCTGTCAGACGGCAGCGTCGGACGCGACCGCGTCGAGAAGTGGCGGATCTATCAAAGATTGCCGTCACTCCAGCATTACGTCCTCGTCGAGCGTGACAGGCCCGTGATCGAAATCTTCGACCGCGCCGGCGAGGCCTGGTTCAAGCAGCGGATGATTGAGGGCCTCGATGCGATCCTCGACCTTTCCGCCCTCGGCGTCACCATTCCGCTTGCCGAGATCTATCGGGACGTGCTCTCCGCCTGAGGCATGAGCCCTGCCCCGCGCGCCTTCGTCGTCGGCCACCCCATCTCCCACTCCCGTTCGCCGCTGATCCACGGCCACTGGCTGAGGGTCCACGGCCTCGCCGGCTCCTACGAGCGGATCCCGGTGGCGCCGGAGGACTTCGACGGCTTCGTGCGCGGCCTGCGGCAGGCCGGCTTCGCGGGCGGCAACGTCACGGTGCCGCACAAGGAGCGGGCGCTGGACCTCGCCGACGCGGTCGACGCGGCGGCGCGGGCGGTCGGCGCCGCCAACACGCTGTGGTTCGAGGGCGACCGGCTGATGGCCGGCAACACGGACGTCGGCGGCTTCCTGGCGAGCCTCGACGACGAGGCGCCGGGCTGGGACCGAGACGGCGGCTCCGCGGTCGTGCTCGGCGCCGGCGGGGCCGCGCGGGCCGTGATCCACGGGCTGCTGGAGCGCGGCTTCGAGGTCGGGGTCGTCAACCGCACGCTGATGCGCGCCGTCGAGCTCGCCGACGGCCACGCGGAGGGCGTCTGGGCCTATGCGTGGGAGGAGCTGCCGCGACTGCTCCGCACGGCCGACCTCGTCGTCAACACCACCACGCTGGGCCTGGAGGGACAGCCGCCGCTCGCCCTGAACCTGGACGGGCTCGGGCGCGGCGCCCTGGTGGCCGACATCGTCTACGCGCCGCTGGAGACCCCGCTGCTGCGCGACGCCCGCGCCCGCGGGCTCCGCGCCGTGGGGGGCCTCGGCATGCTGCTGCACCAAGCGGTGCCAGGCTTCGAGCGCTGGTTCGGGGTGCGGCCGGCGGTGACGCCGGAGCTGCGCGCGGTCGTCGAGGCCGACATCCGGGGGCGGTGAGGCGGCACGCCGTCAGGGGCCGGACGGGTGCAGGGCGTCCTCCAACGCCTCGCTGGCCTCGACCGGCATCTGCCGGATGACCTTGAGGTAGCTGCGCATCGCCCGGTCCGGCGCGGCGCGGCCCTCCTCCCATCCCTCGACCGCGTCGGGATCGAGGCCGTAGCGGATGGCGAACTGGTCGCGGGTGAGCCCGAGCCGTTCCCGGACACCCCTCGCGTCGACCTCGTCCGATCCCACGAGGGCGACCCGCATGCCGGTCGCCGCGATGTCCTCCGCCAGGATGCGGGGATCTTCGAGCATCGGCAGGACGGCGACGGACCGGCCCGCGTCGAGGGCTTCCTCGACGGTGAGCTTGGCCTGCGACATGCTCATGCCGCGCTCCACCAGGGCGAGCGTCGCCGAGATCGTCAGGATCGCCTCAAGGTGGGGACCCGGCCGCAGGGCCACGACGGCGGGCGAACCGGAGGAGACCCGGTGGACGGCCCGGATTCGCCCCAGACGTACGAAGCGCTCCTTGAACGACGATGACGTCATACCCCATGCCTTCCATCACGGCATCGGCGATCACTCGCAGCTTCGAGAGATCGATGCTGTTCGCCCCTATGCCCCATCCCTGGATGTGCACGTCATCGATGAGGAGGACGTCCCTGCCACGCGTTGGAACACCCATGATGAGGACGGTGCCGGACGGCGTCCGGACCGAGACCGTGACGACGGTTTCACCGCTGAGATCCTCCAAAAGGCTGAAACTGACGTCACTCGACAACCATACCGCCACGCGAAGGGCTCCCACGGAGAGGAGTGCTTCGATCGGTGGGCGGTTGGCCTCTCGATCAAGCGCCCTGAACGAAGCACTCATCTCCATGGGGACCCTAGAGCTGTTGCCGCTCGCCTTGGCTCGCAGCTCCAGCTCCAGCCTCCTGTTTTTACGAGCATCTTCACGCGATCAGGTGATTCCACCTGATCGCGATCTGCTCTAGCGTGTGTCATGCTGTTGCTGACACACGCCGGCTTCAAAAGGCGAGCCTGTTCACAGGCTTAAGTTGAAGCTCCGCTTCAACGACAGCCTGACAGGCTCTAAGCCCGCTCAGGAACGGTGTTGCACTTTCGGGTCTTCCGCGTGAATCATCGGGTGTTGCTTCCCGGGATGCAAGCGATGGACATCGACACCGACAAGATCGACGAGGCCGCCCTGGCGCTGCTGTTCCTGACGCTCGACCGCGACGGCCGGGCGTGGAAGGGCCTGGATTGGGAGGTGACCGACCGGCTCCACGCCAAGGGCCTGATCGACGATCCCCACGGCAAGGCCAAGTCCGTCTGGCTCACGCCCGAAGGCCGGGCGGAAGCCGAGCGATTGTTCGAGAAGCTCTTCGCCCGGACGACGTGACCCGGCGGCCCTCTAGGCACTCATTGAGGCGGAGAAGTACCCCATACGCCCTCATCCTGAGCAGGGCCCTCCGCGCCCTGCTCAGGATGAGGGGGGTGAAGGAAAAAAGGTCAGCATAGACCGCCGCTGGTACGAGATCCGCCTATTCGGCCGCCTGCGGCAGGGCGTCGGCGGCCTGGAAGACGCCCGAGGGCCCGCGCGTCATCTCGACCCGGCGGTTGTGGAGGGCGTCGAGCGAGGCGCGGTGGGTGATGGACACGATGCCGGCCTCGGGCAGGCGCTCGATCAGCGTCTCGTAGAGCGCCAGCTCGGCCGGCCCGTCGAGCGCCGAGGTGGCCTCGTCGAGGAACAGCCAGTCGGGCTTCGACAGGATGGCCCGGGCCACGCCGAGCCGCTGCTGCTCGCCGCCCGACAGGCGCTGCGGCCAGTTGTCGGCCCGGTCGAGCTCGTCGCCCAGCTGGCCGAGGCCCACGGCGCCCAGCACGTCGCGCACGGCGGCGTCCGGATAGGCGTCGAGGTCGCGCGGATAGCTCAGCGCCTGGCGCAGCGTGCCGAGCGGCAGGTAGGAGCGCTGCGGCAGCACCAGCGTGCGCGTGCCGTCCGGCACCTCGACCTTGCCCTCGCCGTAGGGCCAAACCCCCGAGAAGGCGCGCAGCAGCGTCGTCTTGCCCGACCCCGAGCGGCCCGACAGGAGCACGCGGTCGCCCGAGCGCAGGCTGAAGGCCGGCGCCGCGGTCAGGGGCGTGCGGTCGGGCAGGCTCACCACCACGCCCTCGGCCGCGAAGGCCTCGCCGGAGGTCGGCAGGGTGGCGATGTTGGGCTTGGCGGCGGCCGATGCGTCGCTCTGCGCCATCACGGCCTCGAAGCTGGTGAGGCGCTGCACGATGGCCCGGTAGTTGGCGAGCAGCGTGAAGCTGTCGGCGAACCAGGTCAGCCCGTCCTGCACGCGGCCGAAGGTCGACACGCTCCGCATCAGGGTGCCGTAGGTCGCGGTGCCGAAGAAGAAGGCCGGGCCCAGCAGCAGGTAGGGGAAGATGTTGGAGAACTGGTTGAAGAAGAACGAGAAGAAGTTGAGCCGCAGCGACAGCCGCACGACGCCGTAGACGTTGCCGAGGATCGACCCGTAGCGCTCGGCCAGCACCGTCCGCTCGGCCGCCTCGCCGCCGAGCAGCGCGATCTGCTCGGAGTTCTCGCGGATGCGCGCCATGCCGAAGCGGAAGTTGGCCTCGAACCGCTCCTGGTTGTACTTCAGGCTCACCAACTGGCGGCCGATGACGTAGGTGATGGCCGTGCCGAGGCCGGCATAGAGGACCGCGAGCCAGACGAGGTAGCCCGGGATATTGAACGACAGGCCGAAGCTCGTCATCGGGAAGGCGGTCGACAGCACCCACAGCACCTGGAGGAAGATGGCGAGGCGCAGGAAATTGCCGAAGAAGCCGATGCCCAGCACCATCGTGTTGCCGACGAACTGGTGGACGTCCTCCGAGATGCGCTGGTCGGGGTTGTCGGCCGGGCCGGCGATGAGGCGCATGCGGAAGTGGCGGGCGGGCGACAGCCATCGCTCGACGAAATCGTCCGTCATCGCCTTGCGCCAGCGGATCTGCAGCACCTGGTTCAGGTAGCTGTTGTAGGCGTAGATCAGCAGGTAGGGCGTCGCGATCAGCGTGAACTCGCCCAGCGAGGCCAGGAAGGCCCCCCAGTCCTTGGCCTGGATGGCGTCGCCGAAGCCCTGCGACCAGTTGTTGAGCAGCTTCGCCATGTAGGAGGCGCCGACCTCCAGCGCCACCACGCAGCCGAGCAGGCCGAGGCCGATCCAGTTCTCCGGCATCCGCACCGGGCCGATGAACCACAGGTGGATCTCGCCCGGCGTCTTCCGCCTGAAATACGGGTAGGCGAGGCGCCAGATGTCCTTCACGTCCTGGACGAAATGCGTCATCGATGACCTCTGGATCAGACCCGGATCGGCCGAGCCCGCCCGATCGGGGCCTGCTCTAGTCGAGGCGGATCAAAGCAGAAAGATGACCGGGGGGCACGTGACGGATCGCTCACGCGCCCTTGGCACCCGCCGCATGCTGCCGCAGCCAGCCCGCGGCGGCGCCGAGGTCGAGGCCGATCCGGCGGCTGAGCGGCCCGAGGTCCTCCGGCGCCATGCGGCCGTCCAGCACCTCGCCGATGGCCCACAGGTTGGCCGAGCGCGTGCCGCTGCGGCAATGCACGAACACCGGGCCCGACGCCCCGTGCACCACCGACTGGAAGTGCCGCACGTCGCTCTCGCCGAGCGGCCCCGCCCCCATGGGGATGTGCGCGTAGGCGAGGCCGGCGTCCTCGGCCGCCTGCTCCTCGGCCTCCGACCCCGGCTGGGTCGGGTCCTCGCCGTCCGGCCGGTTGTTGATCACCGCGACGTAACCCTCGGCCGCGATGTCGCGAAACTCGGCGAGGTCGGGCTGACTCGCGACGGTGACGTCGGATGAAAGCTGGACTCTGTGCATGGCGTCCTCGGTGAACGGGTTTCGCCGAGCGTAGCGCAATGTCCCGCCGCACTGAAGGGCCGGGCGAGACCCGACATCGCAGGCGCGGGGGCGGGCATCGGGGCGCCCCGCACCCATATGACGTGCAGTGAACCCGCGGCGCAGAGCGCCGCACGATCGGGAGTCCGAGCCATGCTGATCCGCCACCGCCGATCCTGGGAGATCCCGGAGCGCGACGCCACCCCCGAACACCTGTTCCTCAGCCGCCGCAGCTTCGTGGCGGGCTCGGCCGCGCTGGGCTCGGCGACCCTCGCCGGCGGCCCGGCCCGGGCCTGGGGCTTCGGCAGTTCGTCCGCTCCCCCGCCGCCAGAGGCGCCCGACCCCTCGGCCGGCCTCTACCCCGCCAAGCGCGATCCGGCCTACGCCCTCGCCGGGGACGTCACGCCGGAGGGGGTCAACACCAACTACAACAACTTCTACGAGTACGGCACGTCCAAGCACGTGGGCGACGCCGCGCAGATGCTGCGCATCCGCCCCTGGACGGTGAAGTTCACCGGCCTGGTCGAGAAGCCCCGGGAGGTCGGCATCGACGATCTCCTCAAGGCCATGACGCTGGAGGAGCGGCTCTACCGCCACCGCTGCGTCGAGGCCTGGTCCATGCAAGTGCCGTGGACGGGCTTCCCGGTGAGGAGGCTCGTCGACTTCGCCAAGCCGCTCGGCTCGGCCAAATACATGGTGATGAAGACCTTCAAGGACCCCAAGATGGCGCCGGGCCAGCGGAGCTTCATCCTGCAGTGGCCCTACGTCGAGGGGCTCACCATGGCGGAGGCCACGAATGACCTCGCCTTCATGGTGACGGGCGCCTACGGCAAGCCGCTGCCCAAGGTGATGGGCGCGCCGCTGCGCCTCGCCGTGCCGTGGAAATACGGGTTCAAATCCTTGAAGTCGATCGTCGAGGTCTCCTTCACGGACCAGCAGCCCGAGACGACCTGGGCGGCGCTGGCGCCCGACGAATACGGCTTCTGGGCCAACGTGAACCCGGCCGTGCCGCACCCGCGCTGGAGCCAGGCCTCCGAGGAGGTGATCGGCACCGCCGACCGGCGCCCGACGACGATCTTCAACGGCTACGGCGCCGAGGTGGCGTCGCTCTACGCGGGGATGAGAGGCGAAAAGATCTTCATGTGAGGCGGGGGCCGGGGCGGCGGAGTCCGCCCCGGCTCAGTGACGACGTCCTTCGTCACAGATTCCAAAGGGCTCGCCCTTTGGCGGGTTTCAGGGCAGAGCCCTGAAAGAGAAGTTCACTGTCGCTGCTCGACTGCGGTCATGCCTGCGCACTCGATTTGTTATTCAGGGCTCCGCCCTGAAACCCGCAAAAGGCCGGGGGCCTTTTGAAACCGATCTCAGGTGATATTCAGGGCCGTTACGGTCATTTTAGGTCCGATTGAACATCGTCAAGCCGACGCCCGCCGCCGAAAGCCGCGCCCCTCGACCAGCCACGACAGCGCCGTCGCGCCGAGCAGCGCCAGCAGGCCGATGAACCCCACCGCCAGCGGCAGGAGCCCGATGCCCGCCACCGTGCTGCTCTCGGTGCGCCGGATCCCGATGTAGTCCGAGCCGCTGTAGCTCGGCGCGTCGTGCATGGCGACGATCCGCGGCATCGCCACGGCGTCGCCGCTCCCCGTGCCGATGCGGCGGACGCTGCCGCCCGTGGCCTCGGCCAGCGGGCGCAGGGTCTGGAGTGTCGACACCACCTCCTGGAACTCGCGCGGGTTCTCGGGCCCCACGTTGAGCAGCACGGAATTTGTGCCGTCGCTCAGGCGGTAGAGGCCGAGTTCGTCGGCCTTGAGGCTGCCGCGCGACAGGCCCGGCTCGGCGGGGGCGAGCGTGAGGCTCGCGGCCCGGCCCGAGGGCGCCGTGACGGTGACGGGCGCGGCGATGCCCTTCACGCTCTGCCGCTCGACCGCGATGTCGCGCCCCCGCGCCGTGGCGCGCAGCGCCTCCTCCTCGAGGTCCGGCTCCTTCATCAGCCAGTGGGCGAGGCGGCGCGTGAGGTCGAGGTAGGGGCCGCCGTCCTCGTAGCCCCGCGCCCAGAGCCAGATCTGGTCGGACAGCATCTGGGCCACCCGGCCCTTGCCCTCGCGCGACAGCACGATGAGCGGCCGCCCCTCGGCGCCCGACATCACCGGCATGCCCTTCACGGCCTCGCCGTCGACCTGCCGGAACCACAGGCTCCAGGCGGGCGGGTTCGCGTCGGCACCCGCGAGGCCGCGGGTCACGGGATGCCGGCCGCCGTCGGCCGTCACGGTCGGGCGGAACGGCGTCTCGATCACCCGCCCGTCGGGGCGCACCGGCGCGATGGCGCCGAGAGGCGAGTAGAAGAGCCCGTCCGGCCCCGAATAGTCCGGCCCCACCGCCATCAGCAGCGCGCCGCCGTTGCGCACGTAGCGCGCTATGTTCTCGAAATACGCGTAGGGCAGGATCGACTGGTTCGAGTAGCGGTCGAAGATGATGAGGTCGAAGTCGCCGATCTTGCTGCCGAACAGCTCGTTGGTCGGGAAGGCGATCAGGGCCAGTTCGTTGATGGGCGTGCCGTCCTGCTTCTCGGGCGGGCGCAGGATGGTGAAGTGGACGAGGTCGACGTTGGCGTCCGACTTCAGGATGTTGCGCCACATGCGCTCGCCCGCATGGGGCTCGCCCGACACGAGCAGCACCTTCAGCTTGTCGCGCACGCCGTCGATCGTCACCACGGCCTTGTTGTTGAGCGCCGTCAGCTCGCCCGGCAGCGTCGGCACGTCGATCTCGACGACGTTGGGCCCGGCGTGCTCGACCCGGACCGGGACGTCGATGCGGGCGCCGACGCGGGCCTCCCGGCTCGCCACCGCCGCGCCGTCGCGGCGCACCGTCACGGCGACGGGCTCGCCGCGGTCGTCCGTGTCGAGCACCCGCAGGCTGATCGTCTGGTCGTGGCCGACGATGCCGAAGCGGGGCGCCTCGATGAGCTCGACGCGGCGGTCGCGCTCGCCCGCGTGGCCCGTCACCAGCACCTGCACGGGCGCCTTGAAGCCGAGCGAGCGGGCGTCGGCCGGCACGTCGTGCACCACGCCGTCCGTCACCAGGAGGGCGCCGGCGACCCGCTCGGGCGGCACGTCCGCGAGGCCGTCCGACAGGGCCGCGAAGAGGCGTGTGCCGTCGTTCTCGGCGTCCGAGCGGCCGGAGTCGATGAAGCGCGGCTCGACGTCGCCGAGCGCGCCGAGCGCCTTCGCGATCTCGGCCCTGGCGCGCTCGGTCTGGGCGGCGCGCTCGCCGATGGTCTGGCTGCCGCTCCGGTCCAGCACCACGGCCACCACGTCCTTCTCGCCGCGGCGGTCCTCGCGCACGAGGTTGGGGTCCGACAGGGCGAAGAGGAACAGCGCGAATCCGAGCGCCCGCAGCAGCGTGCCGCGGCGCCGGCCGAGGAGGCCGAGCAGCACGACGGCGAGCGCCAGGGCGCCCAGCACGCCCAGGACGGCGAGGGGCACCAGCGGGGTGAACGACAGGGCGAAGCGCGTCATGCGGAGGTCACCTCGCCGGGTCGGACCTGGCCCGCGCGGAGGGCGAGGGGGACGATGCGGCCCTCAGATGAAAACGCGAGCCGTCCGAGACGGACGACCGGTGACCTCCTCCCTTCACCGCTCATCCCCACGCATGCGGGGATGAGCGGATAGGAACGAGGTCCGATCTGATCACGCGATAGTTGCATGAAGGAGGTCCCGCCCCCGTCGAGCCGTCCTCGGGCGGCGCGCGGGCCCGTCAATGCGACAGCCGTTCGAGCAGGTCGTGGACGTGGACCTGGTCGGCCTTGTAGTTGCCGGTCAGCGTGTAGATCACGAGGTTGATGCCGCCGCGGATCGCCAGCTCGCGCTGGCGCTGCCCACCCGGCACCAGGGGGTAGAGGGGATCGCCGTCGGCGTCCGACGCCCAGGCGGCCGCGAGGTCGTTGCCCGAGATGACGATGGGCGACACGCTGTCGCCCGAGCGCGCCGGGCGGTTCACGGCCTCGGGCGGGGCCGGCGGCAGGGCCTCGACCCAGGTGGGCGCGGTCGCGTAGCGCCCGACGAAGCTGTCCAGCAGGTAGAAGGTCTTGGTGATGACGTGGTCGCGCGGCACGGGTTCGAGCTCCGGCACGTCGACCCCGGCGAGGAGCCGGCCGAGCCAGCGCGATTCCGGCGTCGCCGGGCCGTCGGCCCGCGCCGTCAGCGCGTCGCGCGTGTCGAACAGCACCGTGCCGCCGTTCTTCATGTAGGCCGACACCTTGGCGACCGCGGCCGGCGGCGGCTGGGACGCCTCGGCCACCACCGGCCAGTAGACCAGGGGATAGAAGCTGAGGTCGTCGCGCCCGGGGTCGACCGCCACGGGCTCGCCGGGGTCGAGCGAGGTGCGGTTGGCGAGCGCCCGCGACAGGCCCTTCAGCCCCTCGCGGCTCGCCTCGTCGACCGCGCCGTCGCCGCTCGGCACGTAGGCGAGGCGCGTGCGCAGTGCCGATTCCATGTCGCGCCGCGCCACCCCGTCCTTGGCCAGCGCGGCCGCCGCCGCGGGCCCGATCCCGTCGGCGGCCCGCGCGGGGCCGGCGGGCGCCCCCAGCGCCGAGAGCAGCAGGGCGCCGCCGAGGAGGCCCGCGGCCGTCGTCCCGAACCTGCGGCGCCCCGGCCCCCTGCCCCGCAGCGCGGCGAGCCCGCCGCCGAGCAGCGCGGTCGCGAGCGCGTCGGCGAGGAAGCCCAGGAAGGCGAGGCACAGCAGCGCGGCCCGGAGGTCCACGGGCTCGGAGGCTTTCAGGGCCTGGAGCCCGAGGTTCAGCCCCGACAGGTCGGCGGGCGCCAGCGCGGCGTCGGGCGCCAGCGTGTTGACGGCCAGCAGCGCGTCGGCCGGCCCGTAGAAGCCCGGCGGGTGGTCGGCGGTGCCCGGGCCGGCGAAGCCGGGCGCGACGGGCTTGGCGGTGGCGGGCGGCGGGCCGAGGTCGCCGAAGCCGTCCAGCACGCGGGTGGGCGGCAGCGCGGCGGCCGGCGGCGCGGGAACCTCCGCCGCGGCCGCGGGGGCCTCGCCGGCTTCGGGCTTCGCGGCCTCGCCGCCGAGCGCCACCACGCGCCGCAGCATGTCGACGAAGAGGCCCGACAGGGGCAGGTTCGACCAGGTCGTGTCGCCCGTGACGTGGAACAGCACGATCGTGCCCTTGCCGCGCCTGTCGGCGGTGACGAGCGGCGTGCCGTCGTCGAGCTGCGCCCAGGTCTTGGCCGGCAGGCCGGCGTCGGGCTCGGCCAGCACCTGGCGCGACACGCTGACGTCGCGCCCCTCGGCGAGGCCGAAGAAGGGGCTCTGCCGGTCGAAACCCGCGAGCGCCTTGGGCCTGTCCCACGACAGGGCACCCCCGAAGGTGCGGCCGCCGCGGCGCAGGTTCACGGGTTCGAGGTCGTCGGCCGCGGAGGCCGCGTTGGGCGCCCCGGCGAGGCGCGAGCCCGCGAAGCGCAGCAGCACGCCGCCCTCCTCGACGAAGCGCAGGAGGCGGTCGTGGTCCGGGCCCGCCACCTGCCCGACGTCGGCCAGCACCAGCACGGACGGGTGCTCGTCGAGCGCCGCCGCGACCGGGTCGGGGGCGTTGGTCGGGATCTCGCGCACGTCCGCGAAGGGCGCCAGCGCCCGGGCGATGAAGTAGCCGGGGCTGAGCAGCGGCTGCTCGGTGTCGGCGCTGGCGCCCGTGACGATGTCGACGCGCCGGCGCCGCCAGCGCCCGTCGAGCAGCGTCACGGCGCCGGCCGAGGCCTCGCCCAGCACGGCCACGCGGGCGATGTCGTTGCGGACCTCCACGGGGAGGGTGAAGGCGGCCGTCGCGGTCCGGGCGCCGGGGTCGAAGGCGAAGGGCGCGTCGCCCACCGCCAGCCCCTTGAGGTCGTAGGCCCGCAGCGTGCCGCCCGGGGCCGCGCGGCCGTCGGCCCGCAGCACCGTCACGGCGAGGCTGTCGGGCTTGTTCTCGGCGCCGGCCAGCGCCAGCGGCGCAGCCGCGCCCGCGAGGACGGAGGGCGGGTGCGCGAGGCCGAGCCGGCCGAGCCCCTCGGCGAAGGCGCGGGCGCCGCCGTTCTCGAGCCCGTCGGCGATCCACACGAGGTCGGCGTCGGGATGCGCGGCCGCGAAGCCCGAGACGGCGGGCAGCGCCGCGGCGCGGTCGACGAGGGTGGGGGCGGGCTTCAGCGCGCGCAGCCGGTCGAGCGCCGCCGCGGCCGTGCCGGGCGCGAGCTCGCGCGGGCCTTCGGACAGTGCCGCCAGCGCGACCGGGCGCCCGGCGCGTCCCGCCTCGTTCAGCCGGTCGGCCGCCGCCGCCACGCGCACGTCCCAGTCGGGCGCCGCCGCGAAGCCGTCGTCGAGCAGCAGGGCCAGGGGTCCGGAGCCGCCGGACCCCGCGGCCGGCGGGTTCCAGATCGGCCCCGCCATGGCCAGGATGATGAGCGCCGCCACCGCGAGGCGGAGCAGCAGCAGCCAGGGCGGCGTGCGGGCCGGCGTCTCCTCGGCGGGCCGCTCGTCGAGGATCAGGCGCAGCGGCGGGAACGGCACCTGCCGGGGGCGCGGCGGGGTCACGCGCAGCAGGAACCACAGCGCCGGCAGCAGCGCGAGCGCGCCCAGGATGGCCGGGACCGTGAAGGCGAGGGGCAGACCCAGCATGGCGGCCTATCGATCTGTCGCGGGGGGGCCGCCGTCGGCCAGCAGCGTCGCGAGCCGCAACAGCGCCTCCGTGGCGGGACGGTCGGTGCGGTGGACCGCGAAGGTCCAGCCCTGGCGCCGGCAGGCCTCGGCGATGCGGGCGCGGTGGGCGTCGAGCTTGGCGAGGTAGGTGGCGCGCAGCGACGCGGCCTGGCCGAGCCGCAGCCGCGCGGGGCTGTCGACGTCGGCGAATTCGACGTGGCCGACGAAGGGGAAGGTTTCCTCGACGGGGTCGCAGACCGCGATGAGGTGGCCCCGCGCGCCCGCCGAACTCAGCGCCGCGATGCGCTCCGCGATCCGCTCGGCGTCCGACAGGAAGTCGCCGACCAGCAGCGCGCGCGAGCGGGCCGGCAGCGGCTCGGCGGCCGGCAGCTCGTCGCCGGCCGCGCGGGCGGCGTCGGGGCCCGACAGGGCCTCGGCGAAGCGGTCGACGACGCTCCGCGACGCGAGCGGCCGGGTCAGGCCCAGCAGGGCCACGCGCTCGCCGCCCCGCACCAGCAGGTCGGCCGTGGCGAGGCCGAGCACCAGCGCCCGGTCGAGCTTCGACTGGCGCGCGAGGTCGGACGCGAAGGCCATGGAGGGCGAGCGGTCGATCCACAGCCACACGGTCTGGGCCGCCTCCCATTCGCGCTCGCGGATGTAGGTGCGGTCGTCGCGGGCCGAGCGGCGCCAGTCGATGCGCGAGGCGGATTCGCCGGGGCTGAAGGGGCGGAACTGCCAGAAGGCCTCGCCCGAGCCGGCGCGGCGGCGGCCGTGCATGCCGTGCATCACGCTCGCGGCCGCCTCGCGAGCCGAGACGGCGATCTCGGGCAGCCGGCGGGCGATGTCGAGCGCCGCGCGGGCGTGGTGCGTGCCGGTCGTGCGCTCGTCCTCCGCCAGGAGCCGTGCCTGAGCCATGGGCTCAGGGCGTCCGGGCGCGCGGGGCGGGGGGCGTGTGTGGGGCGGGCGGGCGCGTCATCGCGGGGATCCCTCAGCCGAGCCGCGCGACGAGCCGCCCGACGATGCCCGGCACGGTCTCGCCGTCGGCCCGGGCCGCGAAGGTGAGGGCCATGCGGTGTTTCAGCACGGGCAGCGCCAGGGCCGCGACGTCCTCGACCGAGGGCGACAGCCGCCCGCCGACCAGCGCGCGGGCGCGGCACGCCAGCATCAGGGCCTGGGCGGCGCGGGGCCCCGGCCCCCAGGCGATGAGCTTGCCCAGCGCCGCGTCGCCCTCGCCCGGCCGGGCCGCGCGCACGAGGTCGAGGATGGCCTCCACCACGGCGTCGCCGACGGGGAGACGGCGCACGAGCCGCTGGATCGACAGGAGGTCCTCGGCCGTCATGGCGGGCCGGGCCACGCTCTCGCGGTCGCCCGTGGTCTCGATCAGCACGCGCTTCTCCGAGGCGCGGTCCGGGTAGAGCACGTCGATCTGCATCAGGAAGCGGTCGAGCTGGGCCTCGGGCAGCGGATAGGTGCCCTCCTGCTCGATGGGGTTCTGCGTCGCCAGGACGTGGAAGGGCCGCGGCAGGTCGTGGCGCTCGCCCGCCACCGTGACGTGCAGCTCCTGCATGGCCTGGAGCAGCGCCGACTGGGTGCGCGGGCTCGCGCGGTTGATCTCGTCCGCCATGAGGAGCTGCGCGAAGATGGGGCCGCGCACGAAGCGGAAGGCGCGGCGCCCGTCAGCCCCCTCCTCCAGCACCTCCGAGCCGAGGATGTCGGCCGGCATGAGGTCGGGGGTGAACTGCACGCGCCGCGCCTCCAGCCCCAGCACGGTGCCCAGCGTCTCGACGAGCTTGGTCTTGGCGAGGCCCGGCAGCCCGACCAGCAGCCCGTGGCCGCCCGACAGGATGGAGACCAGCACCTCCTCGACGACCGTCTCCTGGCCGAAGATGACGGTGCCGATGGCCGCGCGGGTGGCGGAGATCGAGGCCAGCGCCGCTTCCGCGGCCCGGGCCGCGCCCTCCTCGACCGATATGACGCCGTGGTCCTGAGCCAGCATGGGGGGTCCGATCTTCGAGCTCCGCGGGGCGTGCCCCTCGGGAGATTACGCCTGAGCCTCCCCTTGTCGATAGGCGGCGCTGTCGCATAATCGTCAGGGTCGGGGGCGGCCCGCCCCCGCCGCAATGGCGGGCGATGATGGCGAAAGCAAGTGACGGGCCGCTCGCGGGTCCGGGCGCTCCTCCGGCGGCGGATCCCGTCGCGCGGCTGATCGCCGACGCCGCGGCCCGCGGGGGCCCGCCGCCCGTCCACCTGTGGGACCCGCCCTTCTGCGGCGACATCGACATGCGGATCGCGCGCGACGGCACCTGGTTCTACGGCGGCAGCCCCATCGGCCGGCCCGCGCTGGTGAGGCTCTTCGCCTCGGTGCTGCGCCGCGACGAGGGCCGCTTCGTGCTGGTGACGCCGGTCGAGAAGGTCGGCATCGCGGTCGAGGACGCGCCCTTCCTGGCCGTGGAGATGCGGGCGGAGGCCGAGGGGGTGAGGCTGCGCACCAACGTCGACGACTGGCTGACGCTCGGCCCCGACCATCCCCTGCGCTTCGAGCCCGGCCCGGCCGGCGCGCTCAAGCCCTATGCACGGGTGCGGGGCGACCTGTGGGCTCTCGTGGGGCGCTCCGTCTTCTACGACCTCGTCGAGGGGGGCGAGACGCGGCCGGTGGACGGCGTCGAGACCTTCGGCATCGCCTCGGGGGCGAGCTTCTTCCCCATGATGGCGTCGTCGATGCTCGACGAGGGGTCGCTGCCCGGCGCGGATCCGGCGCTTGGCTGAGCCTGCGGAAGCGACCGCCGCGGTCGCGGTGTCGGCCGCGGATTTCGAGGCTCGCGCGCGGGCGCGCCTGTCCTTCGACCTGCCGGCCGGCTGCTTCGCGGCCGGGGCGGCCGTCGGCGGCGACCACCGGCTCGACGGCGAGCCCTTCTTCACCGGCGTGCCGCGCCCCGCCGCCGTGCTGGTGGGCGTGGTGACGCACCATCCCGTGCCGACCGTGCTGCTGACGACGCGGCTCGCGAGCCTGCGCCAGCATTCCGGGCAGGTCGCCTTCCCGGGCGGCAAGATCGACCCGGGCGACGCCTCCCCGCTCGCCGCCGCCCTGCGCGAGGCCGAGGAGGAAGTCGGCCTCGACCGGGCCGCCGCGACGCCGCTCGGCTACCTCGAACCCTACCTCACCGGCACGGGCTTCCTGGTGGTGCCGGCCGTGTGCCTCCTGCCGCCGCCGCTGCGCCTCACCGTCAACCCCCTGGAGGTGGCGGACGCCTTCGAACTCCCCCTGCCCTTCCTCATGGACCCCGCCAACCACCAGCGGCAGGCCCGCGTGGTGGCGGGGCAGTCGCGGCGTTTCTACGCCATGGCGCACGGCGGCCGTCTGGTGTGGGGCGCCACGGCCGGCATGCTGCGCGACCTCTACGAGAGGCTCTACGGCGGATGAGCCGCGCCGTCCTCGAAGTCCTGCTCCCCTTCCTGCTGCCCTTCGCGGGCTACGCCCTGTTCCTCGCGTTCCGGCGCCGCTATCCCTTCGTGGTCTCGGCCTGGTCGCGCGGGCCGCTGGCCATCCTGGTCGTGAGCGGCCTCGCCCTGGCGGTGCTGTCGCTGCTGGCGACGGGGCTGTTCGGGCCGCGCGGGCGGAGCGGCTACGTGCCGGCCCACCTGGAGCACGGCGTGCTGGTGCCGGGCCGGATGGAGTGAGGTGAGTCCCGATGACATCCGAAGCGACGCGATCGATGCCGGACCTCACCATCGATCTGGTTTCAAAAGGCCCTCGGCCTTTTGCGGGTTTCAGGGCAGAGCCCTGAAAAGGATCTTCGAAGTTGAAGACGAGGATCGTGACGCTGCTGTAGAGTTGAAGACATGTCGTCAGGGCTCCGCCCCATAGGCACTAAGATTGCAGCAAAAACCCTGTTTCCCCCACCCTCCCTCATCCTGAGCAAGGGTCCGAAGGACCCGTGTCGAAGGACGCACAAGCGGGACGCTCCTG
>CAXTBR010000096.1:0-16677 GCA_964242785.1 uncultured Lichenihabitans sp.
TGAAACCCGCCAAAGGGCCAGCCCTTTGGAATCCGTTCCGAAGGGGAACATCACCTTGAAATCCAATGAGAGCCTCATCCGTCGCCCTGGCATCCGCTCGACCATCGATCGCGGCCTCGAACACGAGTTCATCGCCGAGGTCGCGACGCTGCGGTCGCCACCGTCTCTGCCTGCGTCGCTTTGATCCAGACCACGAGCTGGGGGACGCCCCGGTTTGCCCGCGGCTGGCACGCCCCTTGCGAAATCGCTTTATCGTGGGTCGGGCTGCCGCTCGATTGAGGACCGTGGCCCGGCATGGAAGATCCGAACGACGCGCTGTCGACGCAGACCATCGCTGCCGCCGAAGACCTCTTGGGCCTTCGCTACACCGAGGCCGAACGAGCCCTGATGCTCGACAACCTGGCTGGCCAGATCGCGCTGGCGCACCGGCGGCGTGCGATCCGACTGCCGCATGATCTCGCACCAGCGACGCGTTTCGACCCACGCTTGCCCGGCTTCGTCATGCCGGACCCGCCGCCGCCACGCCGCGATGCCGCCGCTCCGGAACCCTCGCCCCTCCCGGATGACGCGGAGAGCATCTGCTTCGCGCCGGTGACCAGCCTGTCCGGCTGGCTTCGCAGTCGCGCCATCACGGCCGAGCGGCTGGCGGAGCTCTTCCTCGAACGCATCGCCCGGTTCGGCCCAAGGCTCGAATGCGTCGCCACGGTCACGGCGGACCTCGCGATGGAACAGGCCCGCCGGGCCGACTCGCTCCTCGCCGCCGGCACCTACCTCGGGCCGCTGCACGGCATTCCATGGGGCTGCAAGGATCTCCTCGACACCGGCGGCATCCTGACCGGCTGGGGCGCCGAGCCCTATGCCGAGCGGGTGCCGGCGACGGACGCCACCGTGGTGCAGCGCTTGAACGCGGCGGGCGCCGTGATGGTGGCGAAGCTGACCCTCGGGGCGCTCGCCTACGGCGACATCTGGTACGGCGGCGTCACCCGCAATCCATGGAACCTGAACGAGGGGTCGAGCGGCTCGTCGGCCGGGTCGGGGTCGGCTACGGCGGCCGGGCTCGTGGCCTTCAGCCTCGGCACCGAGACGCTCGGCTCCATCGTGGCACCCTCCTTGCGCTGCGGCACCACCGGCCTGCGGCCCACGTTCGGCCGGGTGCCCCGGACCGGCGCCATGCCGCTGTGCTGGACGCTCGACAAGATCGGCCCGATGTGCCGGAGCGTCGCCGACACGGCGCTGGTGCTGGCCGCCATCAACGGCCGCGACCCTGCCGACCCCTGCAGCATCGATGCCCCGTTCGGCTTCGACCCGGCCGCCCCGGTCGCCGGGCTGCGTCTCGGCTACTACCCGGCCGACTTCGCGGAAGCAGGAGTCCACGACCTCGATCGCGCCATGCTCGACCATGCGCGGGCGCTCGGCCTCACGCTCGTCGAGTTGATCCGCCCGGAGCTGCCCTACGACGCATTGATGAACGTGCTGTTCGCCGAGGCCGCCGCGTCCTTCGAGCACCTGACGCTCGACGATGCCGACGACAGCCTCACCTGGCAGGAGCCGGGCTCCTGGCCCAACACGTTCCGCAAGGCCCGCTTCCTGTCGGCCGTCGACCACATCCAGCTCGACCGGCTGCGCCGCCGCGTCATGCAGGACATGGACCAGGCTTTCAAGGGCGTCGACGCGATGATCGGCCCCTGCCTCGCGGGCCCGATGCTGATCATCACCAATTTCACCGGCCACCCGAACCTCACCCTGCGCAGCGGTTTCCGGCCGTCACCCACGCGCAGACCCCTGTCCCTCGCGGAAGCGAGGCTCGATCAGGGCCAGGACGGCGCGGGAGAGACCCACACGGTCCCCCACGCCATCAGCCTCCATGGCCGCCTGTTCGACGAAGCCACGATCCTGCGCATCGGCGCCGCGCTCGAAGCCCGGCTCGATGTCGCCGGCCGCCGCCCCCCTCTCGACGCCTGAAGCTCCGGAGCCCCCATGCCCACCGTCCTGTTGACCCGACGAACCCTGCTGGGAAGCGTCGCCGCGGCCTCGGCCGTCGGTCTGCCGCGCTTCGCCCTGGCGCAGACGCCCACGGACGTCCTCGTGGTCGGCCACGTGGCCGAACTGCAGACGCTCGACCCGGCCCAGGCCGTGACGATCAGCGACTTCCGCATCCTGATCAACGTCTACGACGGCCTCCTGCACTACAAGGAGGGTAGCCTCGACGTGGAGCCGGGGCTCGCCGAGTCCTGGGACGTGTCGCCGGACGGCAAGACCTACACGTTCACCCTGCGCACGGGCGTGAAGTTCCACGACGGCACGGATTTCAATGCCGAGGCCGTGAAGTTCAACTTCGACCGCGTGCTCGACGCGAGCCATCCCTTTCACAACACCGGGCCGTTCCCCTTCGTGTTCACGCTCGGACCGATCGAGAAGGTCGAGGTGCTGGCCCCCGACAAGGTCGCGCTCGTCTACAAGGAGCCCTATGCACCGGCCTTGACCATGCTGGCAGGCGCCATCGGCGGTCTGGCCGGCATCTCGCCGGCCGCGGTCCGGACATACGGCAAGGATTTCTCGCGCAATGGCGGCGGCGCGGGTCCGTTCAAATTCGTCGAATGGGTGAGCGGGCAGCGCTTCGTGCTGGAGGCCAATGCGGGTTACTTCCGCGGCGCACCGAAGCTGAAGGGCCTCGTCTTCCGGCCCATCGTCGACGAGAACGCGCGCGTCTCCGAGATGCAGTCGGGCGGCACGGACATCACGATCGAGGTCCCGCCCGACAACATCGCGACCTTCACGGCGTCGCCCGACTACACCTACTATCAGCAGCCCGGACCGCACCTGTGGTACCTGGTGCTGAACACCAAGACCAAGCCCTTCGACGACAAGCGCGTCCGCCAAGCCATCAACTACGCCATCAACAAGGGCGCGATGGTGACGGACATCCTCAAGGATACGGCCACGGTGGCCAGCAGCGTCACGCCGCCGGCCTTCAATTGGGCCTATGACACCGGCCTGAAACCGTATCCCTACGATCCGGCGAAGGCCAGGCAGCTTCTCGCCGACGCGGGCTACCCGGACGGCGTCGACGTGACGTTCTACGTGACGGAGAGCGGCTCGGGGATGCTGTCGCCGCAACTCATGGGCACGGCCATCCAGGCCGATCTCCAGGCCGTCGGCATCCGGGCCAAGATCGAGACCTACGAATGGAACACGTTCCTGGGCAAGATCATCCCGGCCATGCCGGCCGACGTCGGGGTAGCCGAGCTGTCCTTCATGACGCAGGACCCCGACATGCACCCGGCCCTGGCGCTCCGCACGGGCGCCGCGGTGAATTCGGGCGGCTACTCGAACCCCAAGGTCGACGCCCTCATCGACCGGGGCCGCACGGAGACCGACCGCGCCAAGCGCGCCGAGATCTACAAACAACTGCAGGACGTCGTCTTCGAGGATGCACCCTGGGTCTACGTCGCGAATTGGAACCAGAACGCCGTGTCGTCCGCCCACGTGAAGGGCTTCCAACTGCATCCCTCCTTCACGACCCGGTTCTACGGCACCAGCAAGGCGTGACGGGCTTGGGCATCCTGCCGTCCTCCACGGTGAGCCGGTCCGGAAGGCCGGCTCAGGGTGGGGGATCGCGGCGCGGGATGGCGGTCGGAGAGAGCCCGTGGCCGGCCTGATCCTGCGCCGCCTGCTGATGGTGGTCCCGGTCCTGTTCGGGGTCAGCGTGATCGTGTTCCTCGTGATCTCGCTCATCCCGGGGGATCCGGCCCGTGCCATCCTCGGGACCTTCGCGACGCCGGCCAACGTGGCGGACGTGACCCATCAGCTCGGCCTCGATCAGCCGTTGCCGGTCCAGTACCTGATCTGGATCGACAACCTGTTGCACGGCGATCTCGGTCGCTCCTACATCCTGCACAAGCCGGTGCTGGATGAGATCATGGCGCATCTCTTCCCCACCCTGCTGCTGGCCGGCGCGGCCCTGGTGCTGGCCAGCGTGTTCGGCATCCTGTTCGGCATCGTCGCCGCGGTCCGGCAGAACGGCTTCGCGGACCGGCTGATCACCTTCGTGGTCCTGGTCGGCATCTCGACGCCGTCGTTCTGGCTCGGCATGCTGTTCATCTTCTGGTTCGGCGTGCGGCTAGCCTGGCTGCCGGTGGGGGGCATGACCGACCTGTTCGGCGGCGGCGGCCTGCTCGACGTCGCGCGCCACCTCCTGCTGCCGGCCGCGACCCTGGCGGCCGTCGCGGGCGCGGTGCTGGTGCGCCTCACACGGGGTGCGATGCTCGAAGTGCTGCGGCAGGACTACGTCCGCACGGCGCGCGCGAAGGGCCTGAGCGAGCGACGCGTGATCTACGGCCACGCCTTCCGCAACGCTCTCGTCGGCATCATCCCGGTCATCGGCCTCCAGGCCGGCTTCGTGCTGGGCGGTGCGGTGTACATTGAGACGGTGTTCCAATGGCCGGGGATCGGCCGGATGCTGGTCAGCGCCATCTCGACCCGGGACATCCTGCTCGTCCAGGGCGGCGTCCTGGTCGTGGCCAGCGCCTATGTGCTGATCAATCTGCTCACCGACCTCGCGCAGGCCATGCTCGACCCGCGGATCCGTGCCGCATGAGCGCCCCTGCCGCGACCGTCGGGCCGGTGGCCACCCGCAGGGCCCCGCGCGACAGGCGCCCGGCGGCCTGGGCGCGCCTGCTGCGCAACCCCATGGCGACGTTCGGCCTCCTCCTCCTCCTGGCCATCGCCGCGGTCGTGGCGCTGGCGCCGGTGTTGCCCCTCCAGGCGCCCGAGGTCGCCCATCTGGCCCAGCGGTTGAAGCCGCCGTTGACGCCGGATCACCTGCTCGGCACCGATCAGGTCGGCCGGGACATCCTGTCCCGCCTGATCTGGGGCACGCGCCTCAGCCTCGCGGTCGGCGTCTTCGCGGCCCTGATGTCGTGCCTGATCGGCTCGACCATCGGCCTCCTGTCGGCTTATCGGGGCGGCTGGCTCGACACGCTGCTGATGCGCGGCATCGATACGCTGATGGCCTTCCCCTACCTCCTGCTGGCGCTCGCCATCGTGGCGGCGCTCGGGCCGGGGCTGTTCAACGCCATGCTGGCCATCATCGTGGTCAACGTGCCGTTCTTCGCCCGCGGCGTGCGCGGGGCCGCGCTGTCGGTCGTGCGCACCGACTTCCTGGCGGCGGCGCGGCTGTGCGGCCTCTCCGACACCCGCATCGTGCTCTCCGAGCTCCTGCCCAACGTGCTGCCCGGCATCGTCATCGGCGTGTCCACCACGGTCGGCTGGATGATCCTGGAGACCGCGGGCCTGAGCTTCCTCGGGCTCGGCGCGCAGCCGCCGCAGGCCGACCTCGGCGGCATGCTGGGGGAGGGCCGCAACCTGCTGCAGATCGCGCCGCACGTCGCCACGATCCCGGGTCTCGTGATCCTGCTGCTCGCCATCGGCGTCAACCTCCTCGGCGACGGGCTGCGCGACGTGCTCGATCCCAAGCTCAAGGCGGGCGGTCTCGCCCGCAGCCAGGCCCGCACCGATGCGGCCCCCGGCGAGGAGCGCCGTCGCGGGTTGCCGCCGCCCGTGAGCGACGCCCGGCTGCCGCTCGCCATCCGCGGGCTCAGGACCGAGTTCCGCGTCGGGCGCTCGGTCTCCGCGGCCGTGGGCGGCGTCGACATCGCCATCGCGCCCGGCGAGGCCGTCGGCATCGTGGGCGAATCCGGCTCGGGCAAGACCGTCACGGCCCTGTCGGTGCTCGGGCTCGTCGCGAGCCCGCCCGGCCGCATCGTGGGCGGCGAGATCCTGCACCACGGCGAGGACATGGTCGAGGCGGACCTCGGCCGCCTGCAGGAGGTGCGCGGCGGCAGGATCGCGTACGTGTTCCAGGACCCGCAGACCACCCTCAACCCGCTGATCCCGGTCGGCGAACAGGTCGCCGAGACGATCCGCCGCCACCAGGGGGTGAGCGGCGCCGAGGCGATGCGGCGCGCCGTCGCCCTCTTCGAGTCGGTGCTGATCCCGAACGCCGCCGAGAAGGCCCGCGCCTACCCGCACGAGATGTCGGGCGGCCAGCGTCAGCGCGTCGGCATCGCCATGGCGCTCGCCAACGACCCCGAACTGATCATCGCCGACGAGCCGACCACGGCGCTCGACGTGACCACCCAGGCGCAGGTGCTGAAGCTCCTCAACGATCTGCGCCGCGACCGGGGCGCGGCGCTGATGTTCATCAGCCACGACTTCGGGGTGGTGGCGGCGCTCTGCGACCGCGTGCACGTGATGTATGCGGGCCGAGTGGTCGAGAGCGGCCCCGTGCGCACCGTGCTGCGGCGCCCGCGCCATCCCTACACGCAGCGCCTGCTGGCCTGCGTGCCCGAGCTCGGCAGCCGGGAGCGTCGCGTCGCGCCCATCCCCGGCCTGCCGCCCTCGACCGATGCCCTGCCGCCCGGCTGCGCCTTCGCGCCCCGCTGCCACCTCGCCGTCCCGGCCTGCTCGGTGGGCGAGATCGCGCTCGATCCGGTCGGCCCGGAGCATCTCGGGCGCTGCATCCGCATGGACCGGACATGAGCGGGGCCATTCTCGGCGCCGTCGACGTGGTCCGCGAGTTTCGACGCGGCCGGACCGCATGGTTCAAGCCGCGACCGGAGGCGTTCCGGGCCGTCGACGGGGTGTCGCTGACGGTGTCGCCCGGCCGGACGCTCGGCATCGTGGGTGAGTCCGGCTGCGGCAAGTCCACCATGGCGCGCATGATGGTGGGCCTCCTCGAGCCGACGGCCGGAACCCTGACGGTCGACGGCGAGTCCATCCCCGCCCTCGCGCGGCGCGACCGCCGCGCCCTGTACCGGCGCGTCCAGATGGTGTTCCAGGACCCGCTCGGGTCGCTCAACCCGCGCAAGACCGTGCGCGAGATCCTGTCGGCGCCGCTCGGAGCCCTCAGGGGCATGACGGGGCCGCAGGCCCGCACCCGCGTCGCCGAACTCATGGACCTGGTGAGCCTCAGGCCCGACTTCGCGGACCGCTATCCCCACGAGTTCTCGGGGGGCCAGAGCCAGCGCATCGGCATCGCGCGGGCGCTCGCCGCCGAGCCCGCCGTCATCGTGCTCGACGAGCCCGTGTCCGCGCTGGACGTCTCGGTGCAGGCGCAGGTGCTGCAACTGCTCGGCGATCTGCAGACCCGGCTCGGGCTGACCTACGTGTTCATCTCCCACGATCTCGCCGTGGTCGAGGCCATCGCCCACGATGTCGCGGTCATGAACCGGGGACGGATCGTCGAGAGCGCCCCGGCCGAACGCATCTTTGCCGACCCGCAGCACGAGTACACGCGGCTCCTCCTGGCGTCCGTGCCGCGAGCCGCGGCTGCATAAGGGCTCCCACGCCGGGAAGGATCCCGCCGGATGGAAGCGTCGGGTCGCCGGGCGGAGAAGCGGCCGGTGTCGGCCGGCACGGTCACCGGGCGGCGCGCGGCAGGAGCCGCTCGGCCAGCGTCGCCCAGTAGGACGCGCCGACCGGCAGGATGTCGTCGTTGAAGTCATAGAGCGGGTGATGGACCTGGGGGTCGTTCCCGGTCCTGCCCGCGCCGAGCATGATGTAGCTGCCCTGCTTGGCGTTGAGCATGAAGGAGAAGTCCTCGCCCCCCATGGTGGGCTGCTCCATCGGCACCACGCGGTTCGGCCCCACCACGGCTTCGGCCGCGGTCCTGGCGAGAGCGGTCGCGGCCTCGTCGTTGACGACGGCCGGGTAGGTGCGCGCGAAGGTGACCTCCGCCGTGGCCCCGTAGGCTTCCGCGGTGGCATGGGCGATGCGGGCGACGGCCCTCTCCAGCAGGTCGCCGACGGAGGGCGTGAACCAGCGCGCCGTGCCCCGCATGGTCACGTCGGGCGGGATGACGTTGAAGGCATTGCCGCCCTTGATCTCGCCGATCGTCACCACCGCGCTTTCGGTCGGCTCGACGTTGCGGGCCACGATCGATTGCAGGGCGGACACGATGGCCCCCGACACGACGATCGGATCGACCCCATTGTGCGGCTGAGCCCCATGCGCGCCCTTGCCGGTGACCACGATGGTGATGTTGGCGACCGCCGCCATCGTGGGACCGATGCGCCACAGGAAGGTGCCTTCCGGGTCCTTCGGCCAATTGTGCAGGCCGAAGATCCGGTCCATCGGGAATCGCTCGAAGAGCCCCTCCTTGACCATGATCTCGCCGCCGCCGTGCTGCTCCTCGGCGGGCTGGAAGATCACGTAGACGGTCCCGGCGAAGTTGCGCGTCTCGGCCAGGTATTTCGCGGCGCCGAGCAGCATGGCGGTGTGGCCGTCGTGGCCGCAGGCGTGCATGACGCCCGGATTGGCCGAGGTGTAGGGCAGGTTGGTCTGCTCGATGATCGGCAGGGCATCGATGTCGGCGCGCAGACCGATCGCGCCACCCGGTTCGCTCCCCCGGATCACGCCGACGACGCCGGTGCGCGCGATCCCGGCCACGACCTCGTCGACCCCGAACTCCTTCAGTTTCGCCTGGATCACGGCGCTGGTCCGGTGCTCTTCGAGCGCCAGTTCCGGGTGCCGGTGCAGGTCCTGCCGCCATGCCGTCATGTCGGCATGGAAGGCGGCGATGCGGTTGTGGATCGGCATGGGAGGCCTTTTCGGTCAGGGTTGAGCCGCGGGCGCCGGGTCGCTCGTGCGGTCTGCGAGTTCGGCGACGAGCGCTCGTTCGGGCAGCAGTTCAGTGCCGCCGAGCGTCAGCAGGGTCGGGGTTCCGTCCGGGGACAGGAGGCGTCGGGCCGGCTCGCCATGCGCCCCGAAGCCGTTCGCCCGGGCGATCCGGGCCTCGGTCGGGCTCACGATTTCGAGTTCGCTCGCGTCGGTGAAGGGCTGCATCAGCGCCGGGATCGTCACGAAGACCCTGCGCCCCACCGGCACGAGGTCGAGGGCGCCCCAGGAGGTCCACCACCGCCCGGTCCACTCGGCCGCCGTGGGGTCGGCCGCGCCGTCTCTCGCGAAGCGATGGAAGATGCCGAGGACGCCCTCGACCCAGGGGTTGGCCAGGCCGTCGATGCAGTTCGTCACGATCGAGACCGTGGCGCCCCATTCAGGCACGCAGGCGGTGCGGCTAATGAAGCCCTGGAAGGCGCCCGAATGGCCGAACCAGTCGTGCCCTTCCAGGGTGCCGCCGATGGTGCCGAGCCCGTAGTGCCGGCCCACGCTGTCGTCGGGCACGCGCCAATGGCGGCGCGTCATCTCGCGCCGGCTGGCGGGGGACAGGACGCTCGCCTGCGCGTTCGGATCGAGGCTGCCGACGAAGCGGGCGAGGTCGCCCGCCGTGCTGACGAAGCCCGTGGCGGAGGCGAGGGCGTGGGTCGGGTTGTGGCCCGGGATGGCGAAGCGCCGGCCGACCGGCAGCTTGGCGCTGTGGCCGGTGGCGAGGGGCGTGCCCTCGGCCGCCGGCATGTCGGGCGTCGTGGAATCGAGCCCGGACGGGGCCACGATCTCGCGGGCGATCCAGGGGCCGAACGCCTCGCCCGTGATGGCCTCGATCGCGAGGCCGAGAAGCCCGAACCCGACGTTGGAATATTTCTGCCGGCTGTTCGCCGGCAGTGTCGGGGGCTCCGCGAGCTCGGCCCGCAGCGCCACCCCATCCAGGAAGGGCTGCCGGTCCTGCCAGTGCACGGCCCGCACGCCGTCGCGCAGCAGCCCCGCCGTGTGCGAGAGCAACTGGCCGATGGTGACGGCGGCGACGGCGGGCGACAGGTCGCCGACATGGGTGCCGACCGGGTCGTCGAGATGGAGCCGCCCGGCTTCATGCAGCTTCATCACGGCCGCCGCCGTGAAAGTCTTCGAGTGCGACGCGACGCGGAAGCGGTGCTCCGGCGTCAGCGGCGTGCCGGCGGCGAGGTCGGCGGCGGCGAACGCGCGCTCCGCCACGAGCTTCCCCTCGTGCGCGACGGCCAGCACGCAGCCGGGCTGCTCCGTCATCCGCATCTGATAGCCGAGCCAGTGTTCCGCGTAGCGGGCGGCGTCGGGCAGCCATTCAAGCATCCAGGTCTCCTGGTGAGGGCTCGTGGAGCGCCATGCCATATCCTGTGACACCTGTCTCGTCAGCGCCACGAGCCACCTCCGCGTCGTCGTGCGCCACCTCATGCCGAACGTGCTGCCGCCCATGATCGTGGCGGCCTTGCTGGGCTTCTCGGCCGCGGTGTTGTCGGCGACGGCCAAGCCGGCGACGGGCCAGACGACGCGTGATCTTCGCGAGTCGACCTCCGGACATCGTGCCGACCCCGCTGGCTACCGTGATGACGCGGTATCGAGGGTCGCGACGAGCCTCGCTCGGCGTCGGGACCGCCGAGCCGGTGGACGTGCCACCGCCCGACGATGTCACGACCGGCGGCGTCGGAGCGGCCCTCCCGGGGTCCGCACGGCCGAGGGGTGACGCGTCGCCCCCCGTGACCGACTCCCGCGGAGAGGTGAAAAGAGGTGGCGCGCCGCCCATATCACCGCGAAGGCGGGCGCGCGAGCCGGGGAGCCGGTCGATCTCCCGCCGACGGGCCGGCTCGGACCATCCCCCGGGCGGGACCCATCTCGGTCTCACGGGGGTCGTCGCGTTCCGCCCGACGATCCTTCACCAGGGTATCCGCATGAGTCTCCGCTACGCCTACAACACCAACGGCACCGGCCGGCATCGCCTCGACGACGCCCTGGTGCTGATCGCCGAGGCCGGCTACGACGGCGTCGCGCTGACGCTCGACCACCACCATTTCGACGCCCTCGCCCCGGATTGGGAGCGGCGGGCCGAGGCGCTGCGGCGGCGGGTGGACGAGTTCGGCCTCGGCGTGGTGGTCGAGACGGGCGCGCATTTCCTGCTCGACTTCCGCCGGAAGCACGAGCCGACCCTGGTGTCGGCCTCGCCCGCGGGGCGCGCGCGGCGGCTCGACTTCCTGAAGCGCGCGGTCGACATCGCCGCGGTCCTCGGGGCGGAAGCCCTGTCGTTCTGGGGCGGCCAGTTGAAGCCCGGCGTCGACCGGGCCGCCGCGGCGGCCTGGCTCGACGAGGGGGTCGCGGCCGTGGCCGACTACGCCCGCGCCCGCGGCGTGGTGCCGGCGCTCGAACCCGAGCCCGAGATGATCGTCTCGACGGTGGACGACTATGCGGCGCTGCTGCGCGCCGTGCCGGACCTGAAGCTGGCGCTCGACCTCGGCCACGTCCTGGTCACGGGCGAGCGGGAGCCGGACGCCGCGATCCTCGAGTTCGGCGGCCGGCTCGCCACCGTGCATCTCGAGGACATGAAGCGCGGCGTCCACGTCCACCTGCCCTTCGGCGAGGGCGACATGGACGTGCCGGCCGCCCTGGGGGCGCTGGAGCGGGTCGGCTTCGCCGGGCTCGTCTGCGTGGAGCTCAGCCGCGACAGCTCCCGCGCCGACGTGATGATCGGGCAGGCCCGCCGGCAGATCGCCGCCTACGAGCGCGGCCGCGCCGGGCGGACGCCGGCCGGCGCGGCCGCGGCGCACTGAAGCCGGTCCGGTCTCGACGGGCCCTCGGCCCTTCGCGGGCATCGATGATCCATTTTCAGGGCTCTGCCCTGAAAACCCGCCCAAGGGCGAGCCCTTTGGACACCCAATCGGTCAGGCCCCCCCGGCGAAGCCGTCCAGGAAGGCGCCGAGGCAGTCGCCGATGGCGTCGATCGCGTAGCCGCCCTCCTGTACCAGCAGCGTCGGCAGGCCGAGCGCGCGGACCTGCCGGCCGATGCGGGCGAAGTCCGCAGCCTCCAGCGCCAGCACGCCGATCGGGTCGAGCCGGTGCGCGTCGTAGCCGAGCGCCACCACGAGGGCCTCGGCCCCGAAACCCGCGATGCGCGCCGAGGCCGCCTCCACGGCCGCCGCCATCGCGTCCCCGCCCGCGCCGTGCGCGAGCGGCAGGTTGAGGTTGAAGCCCTCCCCGGCCCCGAACCCGGTCTCGGCCGCGTAACCGGTGAAGAACGGGTAATAGTCGGACGGGTCGGCGTGGACCGACACGGTCAGCACGTCGGGACGGCCGTAGAAGATCGTCTGCGTGCCGTCGCCGTGGTGGGCGTCGACGTCCAGCACCGCGACCCGGCCGAAGCGCCCCCGCAGGCGCTCGGCCGCCACGGCCGTGTTGTTGACGTAGCAGAAGCCGGTCGCGCGGTCGGCGCGGGCGTGGTGGCCGGAGGGACGGCACAGGGCGTAGACCGCCCCCTCCCCGGCCAGCAGCGCGTCGGCGCCCGACACGGCCGTCTCGCAGGAGCGCAGGATCGAGGTCCAACTGTCGGGGCCCAGCGGCACCGACAGGTCGCCGAGATACCACCCGACCTGCCCGACGAGGCCCCGCGCCGGGCAGTCCGGCCGCGCCGGTTCCTCCGGCCGGCCGCTCCAGTAGGGGAAGGTGTTGGGCCACACCTCGGGGCCGTGGTCCGGCAGCCGCGCCCAGCGGTCCCAGGCGGTCCGCAGGAAGTCGAGATAGACCGGCGTGTGGACGGCGAGCGCCGGCGCGATGCCGTGCGCGGCCGGCCGCTCCGGGGCGATGCCGCGGGCCTGGAGCGCGCCGAGCAGCTTCTCGGTGCGGACCGGCAGGTCCTTGACGGGGACGATCCGGCCGAACCGCATGTACTGCTGCGGCGCGTGGATCGCCTGGTCGGGGTGGTGGAATGCCAGCATGGCGGGAGGGCGTGGAGCGCCTCAGGCGACGCGGACCGGGGTCTCGGGGAAGCTCAACTGCTCGCGGGCCCGCCACTCCTGCGTCACGTAGTTGAGGATCATCGAGCGCCGCACGCCCGCGATGGGCCGCTTCTCGAAGCCGTGCCACGTGTCGGCGCCGGGCACGAAGATCATCGCGGAGTTGCGGATGAAGGGCGGGCAGCCGACGTGCCGCTCCCGGCTCGCGTAGATGTCTGTGCCGAGCGCCTCGTGGCCGGGGCCGTTCGACAGGTAGATCAGGCAGGTGAACCTCTTCACGCCGAGGTCGGTGTGCGGCTCCAGCCAGAAGCCGTCGATGTCCTGGGCGTATTCGAGGCGCAGGAGGGTGCCGTCGAGCGGCGCATCGAAGGCCCGGGCGAAGGCCGTGACGATGTCGGTCGCCTGCAGGGCCTCGGCCACCCGCCCCATCACGGGGAACTGGGCGTTGGTGGCGACGTCGAAGTAGCGGCGCGTGTCGTTGTGCAACTCGCGCTTGCCCGACACGCCGCCGAGGCCGGGAGCCTCGAAGGGGAGGTCGGCGAGTTCGTCCGCCACCGCGGCCGGGAACAGGCCGTCGACGAGGTGGTGGCGGTAGGGCGCGTCGAAGCTGCGCCGCGCCGCGAGGCTGGCCCGCACCGCGGCCTTGATGTCCTCGACGCTCGCGGGCTCGGGGTGGATCCCGCTGCGGGCCGCGCTGCTTGCTGCCATGGTGATGTCTCGTGATCGGGCCGTCCGCGGGGAGCGCGGACCGCCGAGGGGGAGGGTGGCGCGGGCCCTCCCGGGGGGCGCCACACCGGCGGCGCGCAACCTAGGGCGGGCGCCCCGGCACCGCAAGCTCGGCCCGGCGGTTGCCAGGGCGGCGGCGAAATGTCATATTCCACGCGCTCGCCAAGCGCTGCGGGAGAGACCTCGGACCGGGAACCGGATTCGGGGCGCCGACGGAGCAACCGCCCCGGAAACTCTCAGGCAGAAGGACCACGGCGCGAGAGCACTCTGGAGAGAGGTGCCGGGATTCCGTCGCGACGACGGTCCCTACGGCGCCCGCCGAAGGGGAAGCCGTCCGGAAACCCGGGTGGGCAATCTCTCAGGTACCCGTGACAGAGAGGGGTCAGGACCGAGGGCCGCGGACGCGGCTCGGATCTTGCTCCGCAACGCTGTCCCGAGGTGTCCCCATGCATCACATCGCCGTCATCGGCGCCGGCGTCACCGGCATCACCACCGCCTATTCCCTGCTGGAGCGCGGCTTCGCCGTGACGGTCTTCGACCGCCAGCGCTACGCCGCGATGGAGACGTCCTTCGCCAACGGCGGCCAGCTTTCGGCCAGCAACGCCGAGGTGTGGAACTCCTGGCCCACGGTGTTCAAGGGCCTGAAGTGGCTGGCGAGGCGCGACGCCCCGCTGAGCCTCAACCTGCGCCCCTCCTGGCACAAATATTCCTGGCTGGCCGAATTCGTCGCCAACATCCCGCACTACGAGTCCAACACCGTCGAGACGACGCGCCTCGCCATCCTGGCCCGCCGCCGGCTGTTCGAGATCGCCGAGCGCGAATCCATCGACTTCGACCTGGAGCGCCGCGGTATCCTGCACGTCTACCGCTCCAAGGGCGGCTTCGACCACGCGCTGGCGGTCAACGCCCTGCTGCGGCGGGGCGGCCTCGAGCGGCGGGGCGTGACGCCCGAGGAGATGCGCGCCATCGAGCCCGCGCTCCACGGCCGCTATCACGGCGGCTTCTTCACGCCCTCCGACTCGACCGGCGACATCCACCGCTTCACCCGGGGGCTGGCGGCGGCCTGCCTGCGGCGCGGCGCCGATTTCGTCTACGACGCCGATGTGTCGGCGGTGGCGCCGGCCGAGGCCGGCTTCGCGGTGCGCTGGGGCGCCGCCCACGAGGCGGAGGCGCCGGCCCAGGATCGGCAGCAGTCCGAGATGCGGGTCGACGGCGTGGTGATCTGCGCCGGCCTCGCCAGCCGCGGGCTCGCGGCCGGGCTCGGCGACCGCGTCAACATCTACCCCGTGAAGGGCTATTCCATCACGGTCGACCTGCAGGGCGAGAGCCGGCGCGCCGCCCCCTGGGTCAGCCTGCTCGACGACGAGACCAAGATCGTGTCGAGCCGGCTGGGCGCCGACCGCTTCCGCGTCGCCGGCACGGCCGAGTTCAACGGCGAGAACCGCGACATCCGGGCCGACCGCGTCAAGCCGCTGGTGGACTGGACGCGCCGCCTGTTCCCGGAGGTCGATACCACCCACGTCGTGCCCTGGGCCGGCCTGCGCCCCATGATGCCCAACATGCTGCCGCGCGTCGGCCGCGGCCGCCTGCCCGGCGTCTTCTACAACACGGGCCACGGCCACCTCGGCTGGACCCTGTCGACCGCGACGGCCGAGCTGGTCGCCGAAGAGGTGGGCCGCGCCGGCGGCGGCACCGCCGAGCTGCGCGAGGCCGCCTGAGGGCTCCCACGGGAACGGGCGCTTCGATCGCGCGAGCCGTGCGCCTCTCGGGCCGGCGTCGAGATCGAAGCGCCCGTTCCCGTGGGGACCTTGAGCGGCGGGCTCACGCCATCTCCGGCAGATCGGCTCGGAGCCCCCTTCCATCCGCTCGTCCCCGCGCAGGCGGGGACCCAGCGCAAAGATGTCCGGCCGAAGGCCGCCCTCATCCTGCCACCGCGCGAGGAGCGGCACGCGGGCGGGGATGAGCGGTCGAGTGTGCGATCGCCCGGGAACCGCGTCACGCCCCCGGCGGGATCTCGCGCGGGCGGCGGTCCTCGCCGATGGCCACGAAGGTGAAGGTCGCCTGCGTGACGATCCCGCCCTCGTCGGCGTCGCGCGAGCGGCGCCACGCCTCGACGCGGATCGCCATCGACGTGCGGCCGACGCGCTCGATCGTGGCGTAGAAGCTCACCTCGTCGCCCACCAGCACGGGCTGGTGGAACGTCATCCTGTCGACCGCCACGGTGGCGCAGCGCCCCCGCGCCCGCCGCGCCGCCGCATTGCCGGCCGCGAGGTCCATCTGCGCCATCAGCCAGCCGCCGAAGATGTCGCCCGCCGGATTGGTGTCGGCCGGCATGGCGATGGCGCGCAGGTGTGGCGCCTGCTCGGGCAACCCGGCCGGGAGGGCGGCGTGCGAGGGGGTGCGATCCATGGGTCGGCATCCGCGGGTCGGAGGGCGGGGCGCGCGGCCCCGCGACGCCGCGGGTGGGGCGACGGAACGGAACGGCCGCTCGACGCTTTATCGCGGTGGAGCGCCGAGGAGAAGACGAGATGGCCCGCACCGCCTGGATGGGAGCCCTGATGCTCGGCTTCGTGCTCGCCCTGACGATGACGCGCCGCCGCCCGCGCTAGCCGTGCTCGGCCGCTGCGGCGCGCCGACGCCGCGCGGGGCGATCCCCCCGAGGCCGATCGGCGGTCCCGTGCAGCGCCGGGCGAAGCCGTCCGACATCCCCTGCACGGCCTGGACCCGATCCGCCGTCTCGACCGTTGCCGCACCGGCGAAGCCCACGCCGGCTTCGGGTCGAATTCGGGGGACACAGATGAAGCGCGCAGGACTTTTCAGCGGCCTTCGCGGCGCGGGCGCCCGGGCCGAGGCCGACGACGCGGCGGGGGATGTCGGCCGGCAGACCTACGGCGACGACGCCTACGAGGCCTACCACGAGGCCCTGCGCACCGCCGAGCAGGCCTACGACGACGCCCGCGGGGCCGCCGAGGAGGCCTACCACGTCGCGCAGGCGAAGGCCGACGCGCTGATCGCCCACGGCGCGCGCCTCACCGCGGAGGCCGCCGCGCGGGGCCGGGACTACGGCGCGCGGGCCGCGCGGGGCACCCGGGACAACAAGGCCGTGGCCCTGCTGCTGGCGGCCGGCGTGGGCTACCTCCTGGCGCTGGCGTTCAAGCGACGCCCCTCCTGACGGGGCTAGCGTTGGCCCACATCTCGGCGCTCGCGGGGGATACCCTTCTCCCGCTTGCGCTAGCATTGGCACATATCTCGGCGCCCGCGGGGGTTGCCCTTCTCCCCAGCGGGGAGAAGGTGGCGCGCA
>CAXTBR010000097.1:0-16557 GCA_964242785.1 uncultured Lichenihabitans sp.
CTCATCGCGGCTTCGCCGCGACGGGCACCCGGGTCCCATCCCGGCAAGCCGGGATTGGTGCCCGATTCTCCCCGAGGGGAGTAGGGCGCTAACGCCCAACGTCAGAGATGTATGCCAACGCTAGCCATCATGGTGGATGAAAGGCGGCGTCCCTCTCACGCCGCCTTGGCGACGACCTCGTCGAGGCCGTGCAGCACCGCGGGGCGGCCGAGGCGGGCGACGAGGACGCAGCCCTGTGGCACCTCGGTCCACAGGGTGCGGTCGCCGTCGAGCGGCTCCGACACGACCACGAGGTTGCCGTGGGTCTGGCGGAAGTAGAGCGTCGGGGCGCGGCCGTCCGAGGCCCAGCGGAAGGCGTAGAGGTCGCGCCCGTCCGTCAGGCAGGCGGTGAAGCGCAGGGCTTCGCGCAGGCCCGCCTTCAGCATCAGCCCGTGCACGGCGTGGAGCGTCGCCGCCATGCCGCCGATCGGGTCCGAGGCGAGGCCGTGCGCGAAGGCCGCGAGGAACAGGGCCTCGGAGTCCGTGGTGCCGGAGCGGTGGTGGTACAGGTCGTCCGGGATCATGGCCTCGACCCGGCGCTTGATGGCGCAGAACTGGCCGATCTGGCCGTTGTGCATGAACATCAGCCGCCCGACCGTGAAGGGGTGGCAGTTGGCCCGCGCGATGGCCGGCCCGGTCGAGGCCCGCACGTGCGCGAAGAACAGCGACGAGCGCACCTGGTGGCACAGGTTGCGCAGGTTCTCGTCCGACCAGGCGGGCCGCACCTCGCGGTAGACGCCCGGCCGGTCGCGGTCGCCGTACCAGCCGATCCCGAAACCGTCGCCGTTGGTGACGACATTGGCCTCGGCGGCGCAGAGCGACTGGACGATCAGCGAATGGGCGGGCTCGGCCACGAGGGCGTCGAGGAAGGTGGGTTCACCCTGGTAGGCGATCCAACGGCACATGCGGGGCACCTCGTCGCGCGCTCGGGGGTGATCGCGTCAACCCAGAATCGCGCTTCAGAAATTAACGGGAGCTTAAGCATGAGAGAAGTTTTGACGGCTGTGTGGCGTCCGACAGGGCGTGAAAGAAGGTGCCCGTGACCTGTCCGCGACGGCTCCCCGTCGGCGCCGGGGCCGAGCCGTAGGCGTCCCCGGCCTCCGCGAAGGCGGCGTCGCCGCCGAGGCTCAGGACGGTGGTGTAGTGGAACTCGTGGCCGCGCAGGCGCGTGCCGGCGGGGCCGAAGACCGAGGGCGCCAGCGTCGCGGCGTCGCGGTAGCCGAGGTTGAGCCTGCGCCGCGCGAAGCTCGCCTCGAGGCCGAGCAGCCCCGCCATGGCGTGGCGGCCGCCGGCGGCGTCGACGAGCCCCTGCCCCAGAACCATGTAGCCGCCACACTCCCCGTGTACCGGCCGATCCCGCGCGAAGCGCCTCAGCCCCGCCAGGAAAGTCGAGGCCGCGGCGAGCGCGCCGGCGTGGAGCTCCGGGTAGCCACCGGGCAGCCAGCAGGCGTCGCAGCCCTCCGGCGGCGCCGCATCCGCCAGGGGCGAGAAGAAGGCGAGCTCCGCCCCGGCCCGCCGCCAGCCGTCGAGAACGTGGGGGTAGAGGAACGAGAAGGCGGCGTCGCGCGCCACGGCGACCCGGCGGCCCGGCGGGCGCAGCGGCGGCACGCCGGTGGGCGCCGCGGCGGGTCCCGCGGCGGCGAGGGCCAGGAGGGCGTCGAGGTCGACGTGCTCGGCCACCACGTCGGCGGCGGCGTCGGCGCGGGCCTGGAGGTCGCCGGTCTCGCCGGCCTGGACGAGGCCGAGGTGGCGCTCGGGCAGCGCGAGACGCTCGGTGCGCGGCACGGCGCCCAGCACGGCGAGGCCCACGGCCGCCAGGGCGTCGGAGACGAGGCGGCGGTGGCGCTCGCTGCCGATGCGGTTGAGGATCACCCCGGCGACGCGGATGCGCGGGTCATAGGCCGCGCATCCCGCCAGCAGCGCCGCGGCGGACTGCGCCTGCCCCGAGCAGTCGTGCACCATGACGACGGGCCAGCCGAGCGCGGCCGCGACGTCCGCCGAGGAGCCGCCCGCGCCCGCGGGGGCCGGCACGCCGTCGAAGAGCCCCATCGAGCCCTCGCAGAGCACGAGGTCGGCCTCGGCCGGGTCCGCGGCCGCGAGGCTGCGGAGCAGCCCCGCCGGCATGGACCAACTGTCGAGGTTGTAGCTCGGGCGCCCCGTCACGGCGGCGTGGAAGGCGGGGTCGATGTAGTCGGGGCCGTTCTTGCGGCCGGCGACGCGCAGGCCCCGCCGGCCCAGCGCCCGCATCAGCCCCAGCGTCATCACCGTCTTGCCGGAGCCCGAGCGGGTCGCGGCCAGCATCAGGCCGGGGACGCCCGAGACCGGGCCTGAGCCCGCGCCGGGGGCCGTCACCGCCACGCCTCGATCAGGCCCGCCGCGAGGTGGCGCCGCAGCGCCACGATCGAGCCCACGGCCACGATGGCGGGCGACCTGAAGCCGTCCCGGTCGGCGTCGGCGCGGGCAGCAGCGAGCGTCGTCTCCAGCACGCGCTGGCGCGGCGTCGTGGCGTCCGACACGATGGCCACGGGCGTGTCGCGCGGCAGGCCGCCCTCGATCAGCCCGGCCGCGATGGCGTCGAGGTGGGTCATGGCCATGTAGAGGATCAGCGGCAGGCCGGTGCGGGCGATCGCGCCCCAGTCGCGCGGGGCGTCGGCCTTGGCCAGGTGGCCGGTCATCAGGATCACCCCCGTATTGGTGTCGCGCGTGGTGGCCGGGATGCCCGCATAGGCGAGGCCGCCGATGCCGGCCGTGACGCCCGGGACGATGCGGAACGGGATGCCGGCCCGCGCGAGGTCGAGCGCCTCCTCGCCGCCGCGGCCGAACACGAAGGGGTCGCCGCCCTTGAGGCGCAGCACGCGCCGGCCCTCGCGGGCGAGCTCGATCAGCCGGCCGGTGATGTCGCCCTGCTTCGGCGACAGCCGCCCCCCCCGCTTGCCGGCGAACTCGCGCAGCGCCGCCGGCCCCGCGAAGCCCATGATGGCGTCGCTGACCAGCGCGTCGTAGACGATCACCTCGGCCTGCCGCAGGGCGTGGACCGCGTGGAGCGTCAGCAGGCCCGGGTCGCCGGGACCGGCGCCGCAGAGCCACACGGTGCCGGGCGCGAAGGCCGGCAGGCCGCCGGCGGCGCCGAGCGCGTCGAGCGGGTCCGTCACGGCCCGCCCTCCCGCGGGCCGTCCCTTTCCGCGGCCCCCCCGGCGCGGTACATCCCGCCGGGATGACCGAACCCGAGCGACCCGCAACCCTCCGCCGCGGCTGGACCACGGGCGCCTGCGCCACGGCGGCGGCGCGGGCGGCGTTCGAGGCGCTGCACGGCGCGGACTTCCCCGATCCGGTCGAGATCGCCCTGCCGGGCGGCGCGCGCCCCCGCTTCGCCCTGGCGGTGGCCGAGCGCGGGGATGGCTTCGCCCGCGCCGGCGTGGTGAAGGACGCGGGCGACGACCCGGACGTGACGCACGGCGCCCTCGTGCTGGCGACGGTGCGCCGCGCCGCGGCCGGGGCGGGCGTGCTGTTCAGGGCCGGCGAGGGCGTCGGCACGGTGACGCGCCCGGGCCTGGCGATCCCGCCCGGCGAGCCCGCCATCAACCCCGTGCCGCGCGGCATGATCCGCGCCGCGCTCGCCGAGGCCGCCGTGGCGCTCGGCGTGCCGCCCGACGCCGAGGTCGAGATCGCGGTGCCGGGCGGCGCGCTGCTGGCCGAGCGCACGCTGAATGGCCGGCTCGGCATCGTCGGCGGGCTGTCGATCCTCGGCACCACGGGGATCGTCGTGCCCTATTCCTGCGCGGCCTGGATCGACACGATCCACCGCGGGGTCGACGTGGCGCGGGCGCTCGGGCTCCGGCACGTGGCGGGCGCCACCGGCCACGTCTCCGAGGTGGCGGTGCGGGCGCTGCACGGGCTCGACGAGCCGGCGCTGATCGACATGGGCGACTTCGTCGGCGGCATGCTGAAATACCTGCGCCGGCACCCGGTCGAGCGCGTCACGGTGGCGGGCGGCGTCGCCAAGATGACGAAGCTCGCGCAGGGGCGGCTCGACCTCCATTCGAAGCGCGGCGAGGTCGACCGGGCCTGGCTGGCCGAGCGGGCGCGGGAGGCCGGCGGCGGCGCGGGCCTCGCGGGCGCCATCCTCGGCAGCAACACGGCCGCGGAAGCCTTCGCGCTGGCCGAGGCCGAGGGCGCCGACCTCGGCCCGCCCGTGGCCGAGGCGGCGCGGCGCACGGCCGCGGCGGCGCTCGGCCGGGCCGAGGGCCTCGACGTCGCGCTGTTCGACCGCGCCGGCAGGCTCGTGGCCCGGGCGGGCTGAGGGGCTCACGCGCCATCCCCCGGCCCGGCCGCGCCGCGGAAGCGGCGGCGGTAGTCGGGGTCGTAGAGGGCGCTGTCGCGGAACTCCGGCGCCCCGAGGGCGCGGCCGACCAGGATCAGCGCGGTGCGCTCGGCGGGCTCGGCCGCCATCAGCGCCTCGATCGTCCCTAGGGTGCCGCGCACGACCCGCTCGTCCGGCCAGGAGGCCCGCACCACCACGGCGGCCGGCATGTCGGCGCCGTGGACCGGCAGGAGCTCGGCCACGACGCGGGCGAGCGCGTGGATCGACAGGTGGATCGCCAGGGTGGCGCCGGTGGCCGCGAAACCCGCCAGCACCTCGCCCTCCGGCATGGCCGAGGCGCGGCCCGGCGTGCGGGTCAGCACCACGGATTGCGCGACCTCCGGCAGCGTCAGCTCGGCGCCGAGCGCCGCGGCCGCGGCCGCGAAGGACGGCACGCCCGGCGTCACCGTGTAGGGGATGCCGAGGGCACGGAGGCGCCGCAACTGCTCGCCCATCGCGCTCCACACCGACAGGTCGCCCGAGTGGAGCCGCGCCACGTCGCGGCCGAGGGCCTCGGCGACGGCGAATTCCGCCGCGATGGCGTCGAGGTCGAGCGGCGCCGTGTCGACGACGCGGGCGCCGGGCGGGCAGTGGTCGAGCAGGGCGCGCGGCACGAGCGAGCCCGCGTAGAGGCACACGGGGCAGCGGGCCAGGAGGTCGCGGCCGCGCAGGGTGATGAGGTCGGGCGCGCCGGGGCCGGCACCGATGAAATGGACCGTCATGGCGCCTCCGGCGCTGCGGATCCCGGGCTCGGGAGGACCGCGGCCACCGCGCAGGTGGCGTCGGCGGCGGCGATGCGGGCCACGAGCAGCCGCGCCCCGGGGCCGGCCGCCGCCAGCGCCGCGGCTTCTGCCACCGACGGGATGCCGAGACAAGCGCGCGCCGCCGCGGACGCCGCCGTGATGCGGTCCTCGGTGCCGAGCAGCGCCGCCTTCGCCAGCACGAGGACGGGGAGGCCGAGCAGCGCCGCCGCCGCGTGGAGGACGGGGCGGTCCTTCTCGGCGATGGTGGCGAGCACGGCGGGCGATCCGGCGAGGGCGGGGTGGTCGGCGGCGAGCCGCGCGCGGGCCTCGCCGACCAGCGCCGCCAGCGTCTCGGCCGTGCAGCGCCGGCGGAAGCCGACCCCGATGGCGAGGGTAGGGATTGGCGTCCTTCTCCCCTCGGGGAGAAGGGCAGCGCCCCACGCGTCGTGCAAAGCGTCCCTGGTCACGGCTTCACCCACGCCCATTGCGTCACGGGCATGGCGGCGCGCCAGCCGTGGAAGCCCCCCACGGGATCGGCCTGGGCGGTCGAGAGGGTCGACAGATGGCCGCCGTCGCGCCGGAACCGGTCGATCAGCAACGCCTGGGTCTCGATCGTCACGGCGTTGACCACGAGCCGGCCGCCGGGCCGCAGCGCCGCCGCGCAGGCATCAAGCAGGCCCGGGGCCGTGGCGCCACCGCCGACGAAGACCGCGTCGGGCGCGGGCAGGCCGGCGAGCGCCTCGGGAGCCGCGCCCTCGACCACCGCGAGGTCGGGCACGCCGAGCGCCGCGGCGTTGCGCCGGGCGCGGGCGGCGCGCTCGGGATGGCGCTCGACCGCGCGGGCACGGTTCGCCGGATGCGCCAGCATCCACTCGATCGCGACCGACCCCGAGCCGGCACCGATGTCCCACAGCAGTTCGCCGGGCCGGGGGGCGAGGCGCGCCAGCGTCACGGCGCGCACATCCGCCTTGGTGATCTGCCCGTCGTGGTCGAAGAGCGCGTCGGGCCGGCCGGGCGACAGCGACAGCCCGGTCCCCTGCCCCGCGACCTCGACCGCGACGACGTTGAGCGGGTCGATGCCGTCGAGCGCGAAGCCCCGCGCGGGCGCCGTGCGGATCCGCTCGCGCGGCCCCCCCATGGCTTCGAGCACGGTCAGTGCGGAGTCGCCGAAGCCCCGGTCCCGCAGCAGCGCCGCCACCCGGCCCGGCGTCGCGGCGTCGGCCGAGAGCGCCAGCAGGCGGGCGCCGGGGTGGAGCGCCGGCACCAGGGCGTCGAGCGGCCGGCCGCAGAGCGACAGGAGCGCGCAATCGGACTGCGGCCAGCCGAGGCGCGCCGTCGCCAGGCTGAAGGCCGAGGGCTGGGGGAAGCAGCGCCTCTCGCCCGGCGGCACCCAGCGGGCCAGGACGGCGCCGACGCCGAAGCAATAGGGGTCGCCGCTCGCCAGCACCGCGACGGGCGCGGGCCGGCGGCGCAGGATCGCCGGATAGGTGTCGTCCAGGGGCGAGGCCCAGGGCAGAGTCTCGCCCGCGACGGGGCCGAGGAGTGCCAAGTGCCGGCGCCCGCCGACGACCAGCTCGGCTTGCGCGACGGCGGCCCGCGCCGCAGGAGAGAGGCCCGCGCGCCCGTCCTCGCCGATGCCGACCAGCGTCAGCCAGGGCTCCGCGCTCACGGACTCCACGGCGACACCCCCGGCTCATGCGACTCCTGATCCTCGGCGGCACCAGCGAAGCCACGGCGCTGTGCGGCGCCCTCGCCGGGCGCGCCGACCTGCGCCCCACCCTGTCGTTGGCCGGGCGCACCGCACACCCGGCGCCGCCCGCCGTGCCGCACCGGATGGGGGGCTTCGGCGGCGTCGCGGGGCTCATCGCCTATCTCCGGGCCGAGGATATCGCGGCGGTCGTCGACGCCACCCACCCCTTCGCGGCGCGGATCTCGGCCCATGCGGCCGCGGCCTGCGCGGATCGCGGCGTGCCGCTCGTCGCCTTCACCCGGCCGCCCTGGCAGCCCGGCCCCGGAGACCGGTGGACCACCGTGCCCGACCTCGCGGCCGCCGCGGCCGCGCTCGGCCCTGCCCCGCGCCGTGTCCTGCTGACGGTCGGCCGGCTCGGCCTCGCGGCGTTCCGGGCGGCGCCGCAGCACCACTACGTCGTCCGCACGATCGACCCGCCCGACCCCACCGGCCTGCCGCCCGACGCGGCCCTGATCCTCGACCGCGGCCCGTTCCGCCTCGCCGCGGAGGAGGCGCTGATGCGCCGCGAGCGGATCCAGATGCTGGTCACCAAGAACAGCGGCGGCGCGGCGGCGGCCCCGAAGCTCGATGCCGCGCGGGCGCTCGGCGTGCCGGTGATCGCGGTCGCGCGCCCGCCGGGCCCGGGGGGGCGGGAGGAGCTGTTCGCGCTCGGCGACGTGCTGGCGTGGATCGAGGTTCATGCGAGGGGCGCTCCAGCCCCGTAGGAGCGCGGCGTCAGCATCCAGCGGCGCCCGCCGCTGCCCTCGACCCAGCGCGTCTCGCTCGACCCGACGACGACCAGCGTGGCCATGTCGACCAGGGCGGGGTCGGCCTCGCCCAGCGTGGTCAGGTGCAGCCGCTCGTCGGGCCGGCCGACCGCGCGGGCGAAGGCCACGGGGGTGGTGGGCGCCTTCAGCCCGCGGAGGTGGGCGAGGGCCTCGACGATCCGCTCCGGCCGGGCCTTCGAGGCCGGGTTGTAGAGCGCCAGGGCGAAGTCGCCCTCGGCCGCGGCCGTCAGGCGGCGCAGCACCACCGGCCAGGGCTTGAGGTTGTCGGACAGCGACAGGACGCAGAAGTCGTGGCCGAGCGGGGCGCCGAGCCGCGCCGCCGCGGCCTGCATGGCGCTGAGCCCCGGCACGACCCGCACCGGCACGGCGCGGTGGGCGGGCTCGGCCTCCAGCGCCTCGAAGACGGCCGCCGCCATGGCGAAGATCCCCGGATCGCCGCCCGACACCACGGCGACGCGGGCACCCTCGCGGGCCAGCGCGAAGGCGTGGTGGGCGCGGTCGCGCTCGACGCGGTTGTCGGAGGCATGGCGCCTGAGGCCCGGCCGTTCCGGCACCCGGCCCAGGTAGGGCGCGTAGCCGACGAGGTCGGTGGCGGAGGCGAGCGCCTCGGCGGCCTCGGGCAGCAGCCAAGCCTCCGGACCGGGGCCGAGCCCCACCACGGCGATGTCGCCGAGGCCCGTCACGGCCGCCGCCCCCGGCCCGGCACGAGCACGAGGGAGAAATAGGGAGCTTCGTCGTCCGGCTTGTCGGCGAGCCGCATCACCCGCTCGGCATCCATCGTGCCGCGCTCGACGTAGACGGCGCGCTCCAGCAGGCCGGCGGCGTCGAGGGCCGCGCGGACTTTGGGCAGATGGCGGCCGAGCTTCATCACCACGGCGGCGTCGGCCGCGGCCAGCCGCGCCCGCAGGGCGGGGGCGTCGAGCGTGCCGGGCACGACGGTCAGGACGTCGTCGCCCCAGGTCATGGGTTCGCCCGCCGCCGTCCAGCAGCCCGACATGCCGGTGACGCCCGGCACGATCGCGCAGGGGAAGCGGTCCCGCAGCCTGACGTAGAGGTGCATGAAGGAACCGTAGAACAGCGGGTCGCCCTCGCACAGCAGCGCGACGTCGCGCCCCGCCGCGAGGCGCGCGCCCAGGGCCTCGGCGGCCTCGGCGTAGAAGCCCGACAGCAGCGCCGCGTAGTCCGGGTGGTCGAAGGGGATCTCGGTCGTGACGGGGTAATGGAGCGGCAGTTCCTCGGCGCCGGCCGGGATCCAGCGGTCGGCGATGCCGCGGGCGACCCCGCGCCGGCCGCGCTTGGCGAAGTAGCTCACCACCGGCGCGCGCTCCAGCGTCCGCACGGCCTTGACGGTGAGGAGCTCCGGGTCGCCGGGGCCGAGGCCGAGGCCGATCAGCCGGCCGGGCGCGCTCACTCCTCGTCGCTCGCCAGCGCGTTGACGGCCGCGGCCGCCATGGCGCTGCCGCCCCTGCGGCCCCGCACCACCAGGGCCGGCACGCGGGCGAAGGCCAGCAGCGCCTCCTTGGACTCCACCGCCCCCACGAAGCCCACCGGCATGCCCACCACCGCGGCGGGCGCCGGGGCGCCGCGGGCCACCAGTTCGAGCAAGTGGAACAGGGCGGTCGGCGCGTTGCCGATGGCCACCACGGCGCCGCCGAGCCGGTCGCCCCACAGCTCCACGGCCGCGGCCGTGCGGGTGGTGCCGAGCCGGGCCGCCAGCGCCGGGACGGCGGGGTCGTTCAGCGTGCAGACCACCTCGTTGCCGGCCGGGAGGCGGCGGCGCGTCACGCCGTCCGCCACCATGCGGACGTCGCAGAACACGGGGGCGCCGGCCCGCAGCGCCGCCTTCGCGGCCGCGACGGCGCCGGGGGTGAAGCGGATGTCGGCCGCGGCCTCGACCATGCCGCAGGCGTGGATGATCCGCACCGCCACGGGTTCCTCGGCGGGGTCGAAGGCGCGCAGATCCGCCTCGCGGCGGATGATCGCGAAGCTCTTGGCGTAGATGGCGGCGCCGTCGCGGATGTAGCTGTAGCTCACGGCCGGCGGTCCCAGCGCAGCGTGGTCCTGATGAGGCGCCGCGCCTCGTCGGCGTCGAAGCCGGAGGCCACGGGCGCGTCGCCCGCCGCGCCGTCCGCCACCAGGGCGTAGCGGCCCGCCTCGGCCACCAGCGTCAGCGAGGCGGAGGCGGGGTGGGCGCAGCCCTTGGCGCAACCGGACACATGCAGCGCGATGCCGTCCGCCGCGTCGCCGGGGCCGAGCAGCGTCGCCCAGCGGGCCGCGTGGTCGAGCACGGGGGTCGTGCCGCGCCGGCAGCCCGGCGCCCCGGCGCAGGCGGCGACGCGCAGGCGCGGGTCGGCGGGGTCGACGATCAGCCCGGCCTCCGCGCAGTCGGCGGCGAGGCGCGCCGCGCCGGCGTGGTCGAGGCCGGGCACGAGGACCGCGCGCCAGGGCGTCAGGCGCAGCTCGGCCGCGCCGGCGCGGGCCGCCCCGCGGGCGAGCGTGTCGAGTTGCGCGGCGTCGAGCCGGCCGAAGGCGGCCGCGGCGCCGAGGACGTGGGTCGCGGTCCCCGGGGACGTCGGCCCCAGATCCCACGCGCCGACCCGCAGCGGGGAGCGAGGCGGGCCGGGCCGGGGCGCCTCGACCCCGGCCGAGGCCGCGAGGTCGCGCATGCGGCGCAGCGCGGGATCCCGCGCCCGCGCCGCCGCGAAGGCGGAGGCGAGCCGCACCGCGACATCGGCGACCTCGCCCGGGCCGCAGACGGCCGCGATCCCGTCCCCGCCGTCGCGCGACACCGCGAAGGTGCCGTCGCTCAGCGCCGCGAAGCGCAGGTCCGCCGACACGCCGTCGAGCGGCATGGTGCCGCCGTCCGACACCGCGAAGCCGAACTTGTCCGGCAACCCGGCGAGGCCGGCCTCGGCCACGAGGCGCTCCTCCAGGGCCGCCACGGCGGGGCGGATGTCGAAGGCGGCCGCGGGGTCGAGCCCCATCAGCGGGCTCGCCACGACGTTGCGGCGGCCCTCCGCCCCGGCGTCGGGGTCGAGCAGGCCGAGGGCGTCGAGGGCGCGCGTGAGGCCGGGGAGGGTCGCGTCCGTGACGCCGCGGATCTGCAGGTTGGCGCGGGCCGTGAGGTCGAGGAGGCCGTTGCCGTGGGCGGCGGCGGCGGCCGCGAGCGCGATGCCCGCCTCCGGCGCGAGCGTCCCGCCGCGGGGCTTCACCCGCACGATCAGCCCGTCGCCGCTCGCCATGGGGCGGAGCGCGCCGGGGCACCGGCCGACGCGGAGTGCCGCGGCGGCCGTCACGCGGCCGCCCTCAAGCCCGCCAGGATGGCGCCGGTGGAGTTGCGGCGCGACAGCCAGAAGCCGCGCTCGGCCGCCTCGGCGAAGCGGTCCGCGGTGGCGCGGGCCGCCGCCGGGTTGCTGTCCACCATGAAGCCCCGCACGGCGTCGTCGCCGAGCGTGGCGTCGAACAGCAGGTCGAAGTGGCGGCTCGGGGCGGCGTCCGATGTGGCGGCGAAGCAGAACAGCGCGTCCACGGTCTCGGCGATCTCGGCCGCGCCGCGAAAGCCGTGGCGCATCTGCCCGGCGATCCAGCGCGGGTTGGCGGCCCGCGCCCGCACGGTGCGGGCCACCTCCTCGGACAATGTGCGCAGCACGGGGCGGCCCGGCACCGTGGCATCGGCGTGGTAGAGGGCCGGCGCCGCGCCGAGCGACGCCGCGGCGGCCGCGAAGCCCCCCTCGTGCTCGGCGAAGACGTCCGACGACAGCACGTCGACCTCGGGCAGGTCGGCCGTGTGGAGGTAGGTGTCGGCCCCGCGCACGCGCTCGCGGAAGCCGGGCGAGGCGCGGCCCGCGGCCTCGGCGCCGCCGTAGGCGTGCGACGTGCCGGCGAGGTAGCGCTCGCCGAGCGCCGCCCGGTCGCCCCAGGCGCCACCCGCCACGGCACGGGCGAGGCCGAGGCCGTAGCTGTCCGGCGCGCCGCCGAAGACGCGGTCGAGCGGAGCGCCGTCGCGCCGCGCCGCCGCGAGGGGGTTCGCGTCCTCCTCCTCGTCGAGCGCCGCCACGGCCCGCACGGCGGCGTCGAAGAGCGCGATCTGCTCCGGGAAGGTGTCGCGGAACAGGCCCGAGATGCGCAGCGTCACGTCGACCCGCGGGCGCTCCATCCGGGCCGCGGGCAGGATCTCGAAGCCGTCGACCCGGGTCGAGCCATCGTGCCAGCGGGGCCGGACGCCCATCAGCGCGAGGGCCTGCGCGAGGTCGTCGCCGCCGGTCCGCACCGTGGCGCTGCCCCAGAGATCCATGACGAGGCGGCGCGGCCAGTCGCCGTGGTCCTGGGCGTAGCGCGTGGCGAACTCGGCCGCGGCGCGCAGCCCGACCGCGTAGGCGGTGCGGGTCGGCACGGCGCGGGGGTCGACGCCGAACATGTTGCGCCCCGTGGGCAGCACGTCGAGCCGCCCCGCGGCCGGCGAGCCCGAGGGGCCGGGCGGCACGAAGCGTCCGTCGAGCGCCGCGAGGAGGCCGGCCGTCTCGGCCGCGCCGCAACCCGCGAAGGCGGGCCCGCGCGACGGGTCGCCCCGGCCGAAGACGTGCAGCCCGTCGCCGATGCGGGCCTCCTTCAGGTCGCAGAGCCAGTCGTCGAGCCGGACCAGCGCGGCCTCGGGCTCGGCACCTTCGGCGATGCCGCAATCGGCCGCGAGGCCGGAGCCGCGCGCGTGGTCGAGGATGGCCGAGCCGAGCAGGCGGGCGCGGCGGGCGTCGAGCCCCTGGGCCTCGGCATATTCGTCGAACAGCGCCTCGATCTCGGCCGCGGCGCCGTGGGCGCCGGCCGCCACCAGCGGCGGCGTGAGGTGCCCCACCGTGACGGCCGCGATGCGGCGCTTGGCCTGCGCGGCCTCGCCGGGATCGCTGACGATGAAGGGATAGACCACCGGCACGGCGCCCAGCACGGCCTCCGGCGCGCAGGCGGCGCCGAGCGCCACGGCCTTGCCGGGCAGCCATTCCAGCGTGCCGTGGGTGCCGAGGTGGATCAGGGCGTGGACCCGCTCGACCTCGCGCAGCCAGACGTAGAAGGCCACGAAGCCGTGGCGCGGCGGCAGGGCGGCGTCGTGGTAGTCGGCGCGGCGGTCGGGGGCATGGCCGCGGTCGGGCTGGACGGCCGCCACCAGCGCGCCGCGGCGGGCGATGCGGAAGCGGAAGGCGCCGGCGGCGACGTCGGCATCGGCACCGGGCGGCCCCCAGCGGCGCAGCACGGCCTCGCGGAACGGCTCCGGCAGGGCCGCGAAGGCGCGGCCATAGGCGTCGAGGGACAGCACCGGCTCGGGCTCGCCCACGGTGAGATGCGCCATGAGGGCTGCTGCGTCGGGGACCGGGTCGACGCCGTAGCCGGCCTCGGCCAGCGCGGCCGCGATGCCGGCGAGGCTCGCGGGCGCGTCGAGGCCGACCGCATAGCCGCCGCGGCCCGCCTTGCCGGGATAGTCGGACAGGACGAGGGCGAGGCGCTTCCCCGCGCACGGCGTGCGGCGCAGCCGCGCCCAGGCCAGCGCGAGGTCGGCCGCGTGGGCGATGCGGCCGGGGTCGGGCCGGTGCTGCACGGGCGAGAACTCGCGGGCGGCGTCGGGTGTGCCGGTCCCCTTGAAGGAGATGGCGCCGGCCAGGATGCGCCCGTCGACCTCGGGCAGGACGACGTTCATGGCGAGGTCCGCCGCGCCGAGGCCGCGGGCGCTGGCCGCCCAAGCATCGCGCTCGCTGCCGGACTGCACCACCTGCAGCACGGGGGCGTCGGCCGCGTCGAGCGCGGTGCCGCCCTCGCCCCGGCGCGCCGAGAAGGCCGTGGTGTTCAGCACCACGTCGGGCGGGTCGGCCGCGATGAGGCGCGCCAGGGCCTCGGCGGCCTCCTCGTCCTTGAGACTCGACGCCGCGAAGGCCGTGACGCGGGCGCCGCGGGCCTGGAGCGCGTCGGCCAGCGCCGCCACCGGGGCGGTGTCGCCGGCCAGCAGCGCCGAGCGGTAGAAAGTGATCAGCGCGTGGGGCACCTCCGCCGCGAGGGGAGTTTTCCCTTCTCCCCGGAGGGGAGAAGGGCACCCCACGCGGGGGCCGATATGTGTGCCGACGCTAGCCCCGGAGGGGAGAAGGGCGTGATGAGTCGGCGTCGAGGATGGACGGCACAGGGAGGGGCACACGGCGCCCGCGGGCAGCGACGCGGGCTCGCGCCAAAAGACGGCGCGCCCGATCCGCGCGGCGAGGAAGCGGAACGCCTGGGCGAGGTTCTCCGGCCCGCCCTCGCGGAAGTAGCGCCACAGCCGGCGCAGGTCCTCGACCGGCAGGGTCGAGAGGGCGTCGAGCCGCGGGTCGAGCTGCTCGCAGCCCGGGATGGCGGCGAGGTGGAACCCGTGCCGGCGCGCCGCGGCCCCGAGTTCCTCCAGGCCGTAGCGCCAGTAGTCGAGCCCGCCCAGGATCCGCACCAGCACGAGGCGCGAGCGCGCCGCGACTCTCTCGACGTAGAGGTCGACCGAGAACGGGTGCTGGAGCCCCTTCAGCCCGGCGAGGCGCAGGCTCGGCAGGCCGTCGTCCCCCTCGGCCTCGACCGCGGAGGCCAGGGCCGCCAGATCGCCGTCCGAGAAGGACAGGACGACGATGTCGGCCGGCGTCTGGGCCACGTCGACCGCGGCGGGGGCCGGGTCGAGCGACCCTTGCGCGAGGGGCAGGAGGTGCACGGGGGGGCGCCGACGGCTCAGGCCGCGACGTCGAGGGCGACCGCGGCCCGGTCGAGGCCCTTCTCGCCGATCACCACGAGCCGGCCGCGCCGCTCCTCGCCGGGCGCCCAGGGGCGGTCGAAGCCCTGGCGGAAGCGCGTGCCGACGCCCTGTACGAGGAGCCGCATCGGCTTGCCCGACACCGCCAGGAACCCCTTCATCCGCAGCACGCCGTGGCGCCCGGCCACGGCCGCGAGCTTGTCGGCGAAGGCGGCCGGGTCGGCGAGCGGCGGCACGTCGAGCACGAAGCTGTCGAAGTCGTCGTGGTCGTGGCCCTCCTCGGCGTCGTGGTGCGAGGGCCGGGCGTCGAGGTCGTCCTCGGCCGCGGCGCCGATGCCGAGCAGCACGTCGACGTCGACCCGGCCCTCGCGGGTCGCCACGATCTTGACGGCGCGGGGCACGGTGGCGCGGATCTCGGCCGAGACGGCGTCGAGCCGCTCGGGCGACAGGAGGTCGGCCTTGTTCAGCACGACGAGGTCGGCGCAGAGGAGCTGGTCCTCGTAGACCTCCTCCAGCGGGTTGTCGTGGTCGACGGCGCCGTCCGCCTGCCGCTGGGCCGCGAGCCTGGCGGGGTCGTCGGCGAAGCGCCCCTCGGCCACGGCCGCGCCGTCCACCACCGCCACCACGCCGTCGACCGTCACGCGGGCGCGGATCGCCGGCCAGTCGAAGGCCTTCACCAGCGGCTTCGGCAGCGCCAGGCCCGAGGTCTCGACGACGATGTGGTCGGGGCGCGGCTCGCGCGCCAGCAGCGCCTCGATGGCGGGCACGAAGTCGTCCGCCACCGTGCAGCACAGGCAGCCGTTGGCGAGCTCGACGATGTTCTCCTCCGGGCAGGCGTCGATCCCGCAGGCCCGCAGGATGTCGCCGTCGACGCCGACGTCGCCGAACTCGTTGATGATCAGCGCGAGGCGGCGCCCGTGGGCGCCCCCGAGCAGGTGACGGATCATCGTGGTCTTGCCGGCCCCGAGGAAGCCGGTCACCACCGTCACGGGGACCTTGGCGAGCTGGTTCATGCTGTGGCTCCTGCTGGGGAGAGAGGCGGCACGCGGGCCACGACGCCGCGCTTGATGGGGTCGGCGCGCAGCTTCCAGGGGATGAGCCCCTCCGGGGCGGCCGCGTAGAGGCGGGCGGCCTCGGCCACCACCGCGGCCGAGCCCTCGGCCGGGAGGTCGCCGTAGACGTAGGTCCACTTGCCGGGCGCCGCGAAGCTCACCGTGCAGGGGCGCCGGCACACGCTCAGGCATTCCACCGGCACGAGCATCACGGCGGGGTCGGGGCCGAAGGCGGCCGCGAGGGCGTCGTGGAGGCGGCGGCCGGCGCGCGTCTCGGCGAAGTCGCCCTCGGCCCGGCAGGTCACGCAAACGTAGACGGTGGTGGGGACCGCCGCGGCGGGTGGTGACGGATCGTTCGACGACATCGTGCTCCGCGCCCCTCTTCACCGGTGGAGCGCGACGCATGCGTCCGGCGCGACAGGCGCCGGGATGGCCGGCCGCCGCGCGAGGGCGCGAGGGGTCGGTCAGGCCCCGGGACACCCCGCCCGGCGCGCGCAGACGATCGCGGCGCCGTCTCGGTGGACGGCGGCGCCAGCACGGGCAGGTTTCCTGGCTCGCGGATCGAGCGCCGGACCGTCGCCTTCCCAGGGCGCGCGCGGGGCGCGTCCCAGTGGCGATGTGACGATCCGGCTTTCCGCTCACAGTTGCGGGGGCAGCCGCGGCCTCCCGGACCCCGAGGGATCCGGACCGCATTCCCGTCCGGCGCCCTCGCGGGCCGCCGGCCCCCTCGCGGGGGACCGATGCTGCCCCGAGCAATAGGGCGGGGGGGACGCGAGGTCAAATCGAGGAGGCGGGCCTTCCGAAACAACGCTCTTCGGGGGCGGCAGAGGGCGGGCTGACGCCTCCATGTACGCTTGACGTACAACAGAAACAGAGGTCAACGTCATCCTCATGATCCTGGACCATCGGGACAAGCGGACGGCGGATTTCGCGGCAGGCGAGAGGGTTCGGGCCTTCCAGGGGTTCGACGGGCAGGGCTGGAAGAGGCTCGACATCCTCTCCGCGGCAACGGTCCTCGACGATCTGCGATCCCTGCCGAGCGATCGCCTAAGCAGCCTTGCGTGGCTGAAGCCACGGTTGATTTCGCTTTTTCGAAGCGAA
>CAXTBR010000098.1:0-16480 GCA_964242785.1 uncultured Lichenihabitans sp.
ACCTGCGCAAGTCGCAGCCCTACGAGTGCTACGAGGAGATGGAGTTCGACATCCCGGTGGGCACCCACGGCGACAACTACGATCGCCAGGTGATCCGCATGGAGGAGATGCGCCAGTCCACCCACATCATGCAGCAATGCGTGAAGAAGCTGCTGGAGCCGGGCGGGCAGGGGCCGATCTCGACCCGCCAGGGCAAGGTGGCGCCCCCGCCCCGCGCCGAGATGAAGCGCTCGATGGAGGCGCTCATCCACCACTTCAAGCTCTACACCGAGGGGTTCCACGTGCCGGCCGGCGAGGTCTACGCCGCCGTCGAGGCCCCCAAGGGCGAGTTCGGCGTCTACCTCGTGTCGGACGGCACCGACAAGCCCTACCGCTGCAAGATCCGCGCGCCCGGCTACGCCCATCTCCAGGCCATGGACTTCATGTGCCGCGAGCACATGCTGGCCGACGTGTCGGCCATCCTGGGCTCGCTCGACATCGTGTTCGGCGAGGTTGACCGCTGATGCGGACCGGGGGCGCCGCGCTGGCCCTGCTGCTCGCCGCGGTCTCGGCCGCCGCCGCCCAGGCCGCCACCTCCGTGGCGCAGCTCCTCAAGGACGGCTACGAGATCAAGACCGCCTTCGCCGACACGGGCGGGGGCGCCTACATCATCCTGCAGCGGGGCACCTCGGCCTATCTGTGCCACAGCGCGCCCCGCCAGACCTGCGAAAAGATGAATTGACGGGACCGTCATGACTGTTCGGCGCCTCGCTGAGATTCAACCCGACAGCTTCGACTTCACGCCCGAGAACCGGGCCTGGGTGGATCGGCAGATCAGGAAATATCCGGAAGGGCGGCAGGCCTCGGCCGTGATGGCGCTGCTGCGCCGCGCCCAGCAGCAGCATCACGGCTGGCTGCCCAAGCCGGCGATCGAGAGGATCGCCGACATCCTCGGCATGCCCTTCATCCGCGTGCTGGAGGTCGCGACCTTCTACACGATGTACAACCTCAACCCGGTGGGCAAGTTCTTCATCCAGTTCTGCGGCACCACGCCCTGCGTGCTGCGCGGCGCGAACGACATCAAATCCGTGCTGGAGCAGCGCGTCGGGCCGATGGACGGCATCTCGGCCGACGGTAACTTCTCCTGGCTCGAAGTCGAGTGCCTGGGCGCCTGCTGCAACGCCCCCATGGTGCAGATCAACGACGACTATTACGAGGATCTCACGCCCGAGAACTTCAATAAGCTGCTCGACGACCTCGCGGCCGGGCGCGAGGTGAAGCGCGGGTCGCAGACCGGCCGCCTCACCTCCGAGCCCGCGGGCGGCCTCACGACCCTCACGACCTGGTACGGCGAGAAGGGCGACGTCGACCGCTTCGACACCGAGCATCGAGCCGACGGCGAAGCCGTGCTGACCGCCGCCGACCGCGACCCGGCCCTGTCGGACGCGCTCGCCGCGCGCGAGGGTCGGAGCGCCTCGGACGCGCAGGGCACCACGCCGTCCCGGGAGGCGCCGGGCCGCGCCGCCGCCGAGAGGGCCGCGCAGGACAAGACGCAGGGCGACATGGGCCACGGCGGGCTCGACGGCCAGCGCTCGGGCGGCACCGCCCGCCCCGTCGGCTCCGTCGCCGACACGGGGACCCGCACCGACGACCCCGTGGGCACGAAGCAGGTCGAGTCCGGGGTCATCCACAATTCCAACCCCGAGTCGGACGCCGACCGGCAGGGACAGCCCGCGAAGCCGCCCGCCGACGCCGAACGCGGCCGGACCGGGCCCGGCTCGCCGGCCTCCGGCCCCGCCGCCTCCAACGACGACAAGCCCTGAAGGGGACGAGCGATGCTCGACGACAAGGACCGCATCTTCCGCAACCTCTACGGCATCGGCGACTGGCGCCTCGAAGGCGCGCGCAAGCGCGGCACCTGGGACGGCACCAAGGGCCTGCTGGAGAAGGGCAAGGACTGGATCATCAACGAGATGAAGGCCTCGGGCCTGCGCGGCCGCGGCGGCGCCGGGTTCCCGACCGGCCTGAAATGGTCATTCATGCCGAAGCCGGACCCGGCGCGGCCCGCCTACCTCGTGGTCAACGCCGACGAGTCGGAGCCCGGCACCTGCAAGGACCGCGAGATCATGCGCAATGATCCGCACATGCTGATCGAGGGCTGCCTCATCGCGTCCTTCTCGATGCACGCCAACGCCTGCTACATCTACATCCGCGGCGAATACGTGCTCGAAGCCGACCGGCTCGATGCCGCCATCGACGAGGCCTACGAGGCCAACCTCGTCGGCCCCAACAATATCCACGGCTACCCCTTCGACATCTACCTCCACCGCGGCGCCGGCGCCTACATCTGCGGCGAGGAGACCGCGCTCCTGGAGTCGCTGGAGGGCAAGAAGGGCATGCCGCGGCTGAAGCCGCCATTCCCGGCCAACATGGGCCTCTACGGCTTCCCCACGACGGTCAACAACGTCGAGTCGATCGCCGTGGCGCCCACTATCCTGCGCCGCGGCGGCGCCTGGTTCGCCGGCATCGGCCGCAAGAACAACACGGGCACCAAGCTCTTCTGCGTGTCGGGCCACGTCAACCGGCCCTGCAACGTCGAGGAGGCCATGTCGGTGCCGTTCCGCGAGCTGATCGACCGCCACTGCGGCGGCGTCCGCGGCGGCTCGGACAACCTGCTGGCCGTGATCCCCGGCGGCTCCTCGGTGCCCTGCGTGCCGGCCGACCAGATCATCGACGCGCCGATGGACTTCGACTCGCTGCGCGACCTGAAATCCGGCCTCGGCACCGCGGCCGTGATCGTCATGGACAAGTCGACCGACATCATCCGGGCGATCGCGCGCATCAGCTACTTCTACAAGCACGAGAGCTGCGGCCAGTGCACGCCCTGCCGCGAGGGCACGGGCTGGCTGTGGCGCGTGATGACCCGCATGGCGGAGGGCCGCGCCCAGAAGCGCGAGATCGACGCCCTGCTGGAGGTGACGACGCAGCTCGAAGGCCACTCCATCTGCGCGCTCGGCGACGCGGCGGCCTGGCCCGTGCAGGGCCTCATCCGCCACTTCCGGCCGGAGATCGAGGCCCGCATCGACAGCTACATGGCCAATCCCCATCCCGAGCCGATTCGCATCGCGGCCGAGTAGGGGCGGGGTGCACCGGCTCTGTGACGCATTGAGGCGCCGGGCGACCGGCGCCTATCGTATGACGGAAGCGGCGATGGACGCCGCCGGGATGCGCGATCGTTCGATCGCGGTGTGGTTCTGAAGGCTCGGCCTTGAAGGGAATGCGATGACCAAGATCGTCGTCGATGGGCGGGAAGTCGACGTCCCGGCGGATTACACGCTGCTGCAGGCCTGCGAGGCGGCGGGCGCCGAGATCCCGCGCTTCTGCTTCCACGAGCGATTGTCGATCGCCGGCAACTGCCGCATGTGTCTCGTCGAGCTCAAGGGCGCGCCGAAGCCCGTGGCCTCCTGCGCCTGGGGCGTGCGCGACTGCCGCCCCGGCCCGAACGGCGAGGCCCCCGAGGTCTCCACCAAGTCGGCCGTGGTCAGGAAGGCCCGCCACGGCATCATGGAATTCCTGCTGATCAACCACCCGCTCGATTGCCCGATCTGCGACCAGGGCGGCGAGTGCGACCTGCAGGATCAGGCCATGTCGTTCGGCGTCGCGGGCTCGCGCTTCCACGAGAACAAGCGCGCCGTCGAGGACAAGTACATCGGTCCCATCGTGCGGACCTCCATGAACCGCTGCATCCACTGCACGCGTTGCGTCCGCTTCACCTCCGAGGTGGCGGGCACGGGCGACGTCGGCGCCATCGGCCGCGGCGAGGACATGGAGATCACCACCTACCTCGAATCCGCCATGGGGTCCGAGCTCCAGGGCAACGTCGCGGACCTCTGCCCCGTCGGCGCGCTGCTCCAGAAGCCCGCGGCCTTCAAGGCCCGCCCCTGGGAGATGACCAAGACCCAGGGCATCGACGTGATGGACGCGCTCGGCTCCAACATCCGCATCGACTCGCGCGGCCGCGAGGTGCTGCGCATCCTGCCGCGGATCAACGACGACGTGAACGAGGAGTGGATCTCCGACAAGACCCGCCACATCGTCGACGGGCTCAAGGCCCAGCGGCTCGACCGCCCCTACGTGCGGCGCGACGGCCGCCTCGCGCCCGCCACCTGGGCCGAGGCCTTCGCGGCCGTCGCCGCGAAGGTGAAGGCCGCGGCGCCCCGGCGCATGGGCTTCATCGCCGGCGACCTCGCCAGCGCCGAGGACATGTTTGCCTTCAAGGCCCTGGCCGACCGCCTGGGCTCGCCCAACCTCGACTGCCGTCAGGACGGCTCGAAGCTGCACCCCCGGCACGGCCGCGGCTCCTACCTGTTCAACGCCACGGTCTCGGGCATCGAGCGGGCGACGTCCCTGCTCATCGTCGGCTCGAACCCGCGCCGCGAGAGCCCGGTGCTCAACGCCCGCATCCGCAAGCGCTGGCTCATGGGCAACTTCCCCGTCCAGGTCATCGGCGAGCGCGCCGACCTCACCTACACCTACGAGTATCTCGGCGCCGGCACCGACACGCTGAAGGACTTGGCCTCCAGGGCCGAGCGCGCCGGCGAGCGGCCGATGGTCATCGTCGGGCAGGGCGCCCTGGCGCGCGCCGACGGCGCCGCCGTCCTGGCGCTCGCCGCCAGGGTGGCCCAGGGGCTCGGCGCGGTCGCCGAGGGCTGGAACGGCTTCTCGGTGCTGCACACGGCGGCCTCGCGCGTCGCCGGCCTCGACCTCGGCCTCGTGCCGGGGGAGGGCGGGCTCGACGCGCTCGCCATGGCGGAGCCGGGCGCGCTCGACGTGCTGTTCCTGCTCGGCGCCGACGAGGTCACGGTCGCGCCCGGCGCCTTCGTGGTCTACCAGGGCTCGCACGGCGACCGCGGGGCGCACCGCGCCGACGTGATCCTGCCGGGCGCCGCCTACACCGAGAAGACGGGGCTCTACGCCAACACGGAGGGGCGCGTGCAGCAGTCCGACCGGTCCGTCTTCCCGCCCGGCGAGGCGCGCGAGGACTGGGCGATCCTGCGGGCCCTGTCGGACGTGCTCGGCGCCCGCCTGCCCTTCGACAGCTACCGCGCCGTGAAGGCGGCGCTGCAGGCCGCCGTGCCCCACATGGGGCGGGTCGAGCAGCTCGTGCCGGCCGAGGGCGACGTGCTGGGCACCCTGGCGGCGCTCGGCGGCGAGGTCGACCGGGCGGTGTTCCGCTCGGCCGTGCCGGACTTCTACCTCACCAACCCCATCGCGCGCTGCTCGGCCGTGATGGCGGAGTGCTCGGTCCTGGCCCAGGGCCACATGCAGCAAGCGGCGGAGTGAGGGGATGACCGACGGTTCTGCCGTGTCCTTGTGGCTGAAGCTCCTGGAGAGCGTGGTCTTCGCGGTCGTGGTGCTGGTCTATGTGGCCTACATCCTCTACGCCGACCGCAAGATCTGGGCGGCCGTGCAGCTGCGGCGCGGTCCCAACGTCGTCGGACCCTGGGGGCTGCTGCAGAGCTTCGCGGATTTCGCGAAATTCGCCCTGAAGGAGCCCATCATCCCGGCGGGCGCCAACAAGGGCGTGTTCCTGCTGGCGCCGGTGGTGACCGGCACGCTGGCGATCTCGGCCTTCGCGGTCATCCCGGTCAACTTCGGCTGGGCGGTCTCCAACCTCAACGTCGGGGTGCTGTACCTCTTCGCCATCTCGTCGCTGGGCGTCTACGGCGTCATCATGGCGGGCTGGGCCTCGAACTCGAAGTATCCCTTCCTGTCGGCGCTGCGCTCGGCCGCCCAGATGGTCTCCTACGAGGTGTCGATCGGCTTCGTGCTGGTGACGGTGCTGCTCTGCGCGGGCTCGCTGAACCTCACCGACATCGTCATGTCGCAGAATTCCTACCTCGGCATCTTCGGCTGGTACTGGCTGCCGCTGCTGCCGATGTTCGTGATCTTCTTCGTCTCCGCCCTGGCCGAGACGAACCGATCGCCCTTCGACCTCGTCGAGGCCGAATCCGAGCTCGTGGCCGGCTTCATGACGGAGTATTCGGCCACGCCCTACGTGCTCTTCATGCTCGGCGAATACGTGGCCATCGTGTCCATGTGCGCCCTCATGTCGGTCCTGTTCCTCGGCGGCTGGCTGTCGCCCATCCCCTTCGCGCCCTTCACCTGGGTGCCGGGCGTGATCTGGTTCGTGCTGAAGACCAGCTTCATGTTCTTCCTCATCGCCATGACCAAGGCCTTCGTGCCGCGCTACCGCTACGACCAGTTGATGCGGCTCGGCTGGAAGGTGTTCCTGCCGATCTCGCTCGTCTACGTCGTGCTGGTGGCGGGCTTCCTCGAGATCACCGGCATGGGCGGGACCTTCCATTGATCCCCGCCCCTCTCCCCGCATTCGCCAAAGGTGCCCCATGAGGCTCGACCAAGCCGCCAAGCAACTGTTCCTGACGGAGTTCTTCGGGGCTTTCGCCCTGTCGATGCGCTACTTCTTCAAGCCCAAGCCGACGCTGAACTACCCGCACGAGAAGAACCCGCAGAGCCCGCGCTTCCGCGGCGAGCACGTCCTGCGCCGCTACCCCAACGGGGAAGAGCGCTGCATCGCCTGCAAGCTCTGCGAGGCGATCTGCCCGGCCCAGGCCATCACCATCGAGGCGGGACCGCGCCGCAACGACGGCACGCGCCGCACCACGCGCTACGACATCGACATGGTGAAGTGCATCTACTGCGGCCTGTGCCAGGAGGCCTGCCCGGTCGACGCCATCGTGGAGGGGCCGAACATGGAGTTCTCGGTGGAGACGCGCGAGGAACTCCTCTATGACAAGGCCAAACTGCTCGCCAACGGCGATCGGTGGGAGCGCGAGATCGCCCGCAACCTCAAGGCGGACGCCCCCTACCGCTGAATCAGGACGCCCGGCGCGTCGCGGCCCTTCGGGCCTCGGCGCGCCGAGGCGTGGAGCTGGATCCGAATGGCCGCGACCTTCCTCTTCTACGTCTTCTCCTTCGTGGCGATCGCCTCGGCCTTCATGGTCATCGCGGCCCGCAACCCCGTCCATTCCGTGCTGTTCCTGATCCTGGCCTTCGTCAATGCGGCCGGGCTCTTCCTGCTGCTCGGCGCCGAGTTCCTGGCCATGATCCTGGTCGTGGTCTACGTCGGGGCGGTGGCGGTGCTGTTCCTCTTCGTCGTCATGATGCTCGACGTCGACTTCGCGACCCTGAAGCAGGGATTCCTGCAGTATCTGCCGCTCGGCGCCACGGTCGGCGTCATCGTGCTGATGGAGCTGATCGTCGTGGTCGGCGGCTGGACGCTCGGCTCCGCGGGCGGGACCCTGCCGGAGGCGCCCATCGCGCCCGGCGTGTCCAACACCGCAGCGCTCGGCCGCATCCTCTACACGCAGTACGTCTACTTCTTCCAGGTCGCCGGCTTCATCCTGCTGACCGCCATGATCGGCTCGATCGTGCTGACCCTGCGCTCCCGCCGCGGGGTCAAGCGGCAGAGCATCGACGCGCAGAACCTGCGCGATCGCAAACTCGCCGTGCAGCTCCGCAAGGTGCCCTCGCGCGTCGGGCTGTAGGCCGAGAGCTCGCGGCCGGGGGACCCGCTCGCGGGTGGCGCCCCGGCCGCATCGTGGTAAGAGCCGGCGGGAACCCTCCGCCGGCCTGACCGGTGGATCGCGATCGGCGTGCGGGCCCGTGGGGCTCCACGCCCGGAGACAATCATGGCTGTCGGCCTGACTCACTACCTCATCGTGGCGGCGATCCTGTTCACCCTCGGGATCGCGGGCATCATCCTCAACCGCAAGAACATCATCGTCATCCTGATGTCGGTCGAGCTGATCCTGCTGGCCGTGAACCTGAACCTCGTGGCCTTCTCGGCCTTCCTGGGCGACCTCACCGGCCAGGTTTTCGCCCTCCTGGTGCTGACCGTGGCGGCGGCGGAATCGGCCATCGGGCTCGCCATCCTGGTGGTGTTCTTCCGCAACAAGGGCACGATCTCGGTCGAAGACATCAACATGATGAAGGGCTGAGGCACCCCATGCTGTACGACCTCATCGTCTTCCTGCCGCTGCTCGGCGCCCTCGCGGCCGGGCTGTTCGGCCGCCGCATCGGCCACCGCAACTCCGAATACGTCACCACGACGCTGCTCTCCGTCTCCTGTGCGCTGAGCTGGATCGCCTTCTTCCGGGTAGGCTTCGGCCACCACGAGGCGCTCGTGCCGGTCGCCAACTGGTTCACGGTCGGCGACCTCAAGGTCGACTGGGCCTTCCGCGTCGACACGCTGACGGCCGTGATGCTGGTCGTCGTCACCACCGTGTCGACGGTCGTGCACAGCTACTCCTTCGGCTACATGCACGACGACCCGCACCGGTCGCGCTTCTTCTCCTACCTGTCGCTGTTCACCTTCGCCATGCTGATGCTGGTGACGTCCGACAACCTCGTTCAGATGTTCTTCGGCTGGGAGGGCGTCGGGCTCGCCTCCTACCTGCTGATCGGCTTCTGGTACGATCGCCCCACCGCCAACGCCGCCGCCATCAAGGCCTTCGTGGTCAACCGCGTCGGCGACTTCGGCTTCTCGCTCGGCATCTTCCTCGTCTTCGCGCTGACGCGCTCCGTGTCCTTCGAGACCATCTTCGCGGCCGCGCCGGGCCTCGCCGGGCGCAGCTACCACGCCTTCGGCCTCGACGCCGATGCCGTCACCCTGGCCTGCCTGCTGCTGTTCATGGGCGCCATGGGCAAGTCGGCGCAGTTCCTGCTGCACACCTGGCTCCCGGACGCCATGGAGGGGCCGACGCCGGTCTCGGCGCTGATCCACGCCGCAACCATGGTGACGGCCGGCGTGTTCATGGTGGCGCGCCTGTCGCCGCTGTTCGAGATGTCGCCCGCGGCCCAGACCTTCGTCATCGTCATCGGCGGCACCACGGCCATCTTCGCCGCCACGGTCGGCCTCGTGCAGAACGACATCAAGCGCGTCATCGCCTATTCGACCTGCTCGCAGCTCGGCTACATGTTCGTGGCGCTGGGCTGCGGCGGCTACGCCATCGGCATCTTCCACCTCTTCACCCACGCGTTCTTCAAGGCCCTGCTGTTCCTCGGCGCCGGCTCCGTCATCCACGCGGTCGGCGGCGAGCAGGACATGCGCAACATGGGCGGGCTGCGCACCAAGATCCCCGTCACCTTCTGGCTGATGACGATCGGCACCCTGGCGCTGACCGGCTTCCCCTTCACGGCCGGCTATTATTCCAAGGACGCCATCATCGAGGCCGCCTACGCCTCGGGGCGGAGCGGTGCGGCCTTCGGCTGGCTGATGACGACGGTGGCGGCGGGCCTGACCTCCTTCTACTCCTGGCGCCTCGTCTTCATGACCTTCTACGGCACGTCGCGCGCCACCGTGGCGCACGAGGACACGGACCACAACGCCCACCAGGAGCCGACCGCCGCGCACTCGTCCGGCCAGATGGCCTCGGGCCACGAGGAGGGCGCCGTGGCGGGCGACGCGCACCCGGCCGCCGCGGCGACCGCTCACGACGATCACGGCCACGGGCATGGCCACGGGGGCGAGCCGCACGAGTCGCCGCCCATCATGCTCTATCCGCTCTACGTGCTGGCCTTCGGCGCGCTCTTCGCCGGCATCCTGTTCCACCACGTCTTCGTCGGCGAGGGCCGTGAGTTCTTCTGGGGCGAGTCGCTCGTCTACGGCGCCGCGAACCACATCTTCGACGACATGGAGCGCACGCCCTGGGCCATCTCGCTGCTGCCGAGCCTGATGTTCCTCGTGGGCCTCGCGGTGGCCTACTACGTCTACATCATGCAGCCGGGCACGGCGGAGCGCTGGGCCGCGGCGAACCGCCCGCTCTACAGGTTCCTGCTCAACAAGTGGTACATCGACGAGCTCTATGACCGCCTCTTCGTCCGCACGGCCTTCGGCCTCGGCCGCGTGTTCTGGAAGGGCGGCGACGGCATGATCATCGACCGCTTCGGCCCGGACGGCGTCGCCCAGGCGGTGCTCGACACCACGGATCGCGTCGTGAAGATCCAGACCGGCTACGTCTATCACTATGCCTTCGCCATGATGCTCGGCGTCGCGGGTTTCATCACCTGGTACCTCGTCGGGGGCGTGCGCTGATGTTCGGCTTCGGCATCCTCACGGGCCTCGTCGCGCTGCCGCTCGTCGGCGTCGTCTTCATCCTGTTTCTCCGGGGCGAGGACGAAGCCACGCTGCGCAACGCGCGCTGGGCGGCACTCATCGCCAGCACCGTCACCTTCCTCCTGTCGCTCGTGGCCTGGGGCCGCTTCGACAGCGGCACCTCGGCCTTCCAGCTCATCGAGAGCCGCGCTTGGCTCGGCGGCGGCCTCGGCTACAAGCTCGGGGTCGACGGCGCCTCGATGCCCTTCATCCTGCTCACGACCTTCCTGATGCCCTTCTGCATCGCCTCCGCCTGGGAGGCGATCCACACGCGGGTCAAGGAGTTCATGATCTGCTTCCTCGTGCTGGAAGCCGCCCTCGTCGGGATCTTCTCCGCGCTCGACATCGTGCTGTTCTACCTCTTCTTCGAGGGCAGCCTGATCCCGATGTTCCTCATCATCGGCATCTGGGGCGGACAGCGCCGCATCTACGCGTCGATGAAGTTCTTCCTCTACACGCTGCTCGGCTCGCTGCTGATGTTGCTGGCCATCATGAAGATGTACGGCGTCGCCGGCACGACCGACATCACGGTCCTGCTGCACACCAATTTCCCGGTGTCGATGCAGTACTGGCTGTGGCTGGCCTTCTTCGCCTCCTTCGCGGTGAAGATGCCGATGTGGCCCGTGCACACCTGGCTGCCGGACGCCCACGTCGAGGCGCCCACGGCGGGCTCCGTGGTGCTGGCCGGCATCCTGCTGAAGCTCGGGGGCTACGGCTTCATCCGCTTCTCGCTCCCCATGTTCCCGGAGGCGTCCCACTACTTCGCGCCGCTCGTCTTCGCCCTGTCGGTCATCGCCATCATCTACACGTCGCTGGTGGCGCTGGTTCAGGAGGACATGAAGAAGCTGATCGCCTATTCGTCCATCGCCCACATGGGCTTCGTGACGATGGGCCTCTTCACCCTCACGGTGCAGGGCATCCAGGGCGCGATCTTCCTGATGATCTCGCACGGCCTCGTGTCGGGCGCGCTCTTCCTCTGCGTCGGCGTGGTCTACGACCGACTCCACACCCGCGAGATCGCGGCCTACGGCGGCCTCGTCGAGCGCATGCCGAAATACGCCGTGGTCATGCTCTTCTTCACCATGGCCAACATCGGCCTGCCGGGCACGTCGGGCTTCGTCGGCGAGTTCCTGACCATGCTGGGGGCCTTCCAGGTCAACACCTGGGTGGCGTTCTTCGCCACGGTCGGCACCATCCTGTCGGCCGCCTACGCGCTCTACCTCTACCGGCGCGTCGTGTTCGGCAAGCTGGAGAAGCCGTCGCTGCGCTCCATCCTCGACCTGTCGCCGCGCGAGGTCGCCATCCTGGCGCCGCTCCTGCTGCTGACGCTCTACTACGGCGTCCACCCGCAGCCGATCCTCGACGCCTCCCAGGCGACCGTCGACGGCATGATGAAGACCCTCACGGCCGCGGCCCCCCATGCGGTGGCGGCGAACGCTGCGCCAGCAGCCCTGGCACCTTAGGACTCCCCGATGCCCGCCGGCTATTCCTTCGCGCATCTCCTCCCCGAGGTCATCCTGGGCCTGGGCGCGCTCGTGCTCCTGACGCTCGGCGCCTTCCGGGGCGAGAAGTCCGCCGACCTCGTCACCGAGCTCGCCGTGGGGGTGATCGGCTTCGCCCTTCTGGCGGTCTGCTTCGCCCACAAGGGAGACAGCCGCCTCGGCTTCGACGGCGCGGTGATCGAGGACAACTTCGGCCGCTTCATGCAGGCCCTGGCCCTCATCGGCTCGCTCGTGACGCTGGTCATGGCGCTGCCGTTCCTGCGCCGGGAGGGGATCCACAAGTTCGAGTTCCCGATCCTGATCCTGCTGTCGACGCTCGGCATGATGGTGCTGATCTCGGCCGGCAACCTCATCTCGCTCTATCTCGGCTTCGAGCTGATGAGCCTCGCGCTCTACGTCATCGCGGCCTTCCACCGCGACGACGTCCGGGCCTCCGAGGCGGGGCTGAAGTATTTCGTGCTCGGCGCCCTGTCGTCCGGCCTGCTGCTCTACGGCTGCTCGCTGATCTACGGCTTCGCCGGCACCGTGTCGTTCGTCGGCATCGCGGCGGCGCTCCAGGGCCATCAGGCCATCGGCGTCGTCTTCGGCCTCGTCTTCCTGTCGGCCGGCCTCGCCTTCAAGATGTCGACCGTGCCGTTCCACATGTGGACGCCCGACGTCTACGAGGGCGCCCCCACGCCCGTGACGGCCTTCTTCGCCACGGCGCCGAAGATGGCGGCCGTCGCCATCACGGTGCGGGTCATCATCACGGCCTTCCCCGGCATCCAGGTGCAGTGGCAGCAGATCATCATCTTCATCTCGATCGCCTCCATGCTGCTCGGCTCCTTCGCGGCGATCGGCCAGACGAACTTCAAGCGGCTGATGGCCTACTCCGCCATCGGCAACATGGGCTTCGCCCTCACCGGCCTCGCGGCCGGCACGGAAGCCGGCGTCTACGGCGTGCTGATCTACATGGCGGCCTACCTCGTCATGACGCTCGGCACCTTCGCGGCCATGCTGTCGATGCAGCGCCAGGGCAAGGCGGTCGAGACGGTGGCGGACCTCGCCGGCCTCGGCCAGACCAACCCCGCCATGGCGTTCTTCCTCGCCATGATTATGTTCTCGCTGGCCGGCGTGCCGCCCCTCGCGGGCTTCTTCGCCAAGTTCTACGTGTTCCAGGCCGCCATCCAGGCCAACCTCTACTGGCTCGCCGTCATCGGCGTGCTGTCGAGCGTGGTGGCGGCCTTCTACTACCTGCGCATCGTCAAGATGATGTATTTCGACCCCTCGGCCGAGGCCTTCGACCGGCCGGGCGGGGCGGTGCGGGTGGTGCTGGCGGTGGCGGGCCTCGCCATGCTGCTGTTCTGGGTCTATCCGGCGCCGGTCGTCGAGGCCGCGACGGCGGCGGCCCATTCCCTCTATCTGAACTGAGACGTGCTGCACCCGAGCGCGCGCTCCCTCGGCTACAGGCTCCACCACCACGCGAGCCTCGGCTCGACGAACGAGGAGGCCCTGGCGCTGGCGCGCGCCGGGGATCCGGGACGGCTCTGGATCCTGGCCGACCGGCAGACGGCGGGGCGCGGCCGGGTCGGCCGGTCCTGGTCCTCGCCTCTCGGCAACCACCACGCCACGCTGCTGCTCGTCGATCCCTGCGCGCCCCGCCTCGCCCCGCAGATCGGCTTCGTGGCCGGCGTGGCGCTGGTCCGGGCGCTGATCGCGGTGGCGGGCCCCGGCCACGGCATCGCGCTCAAGTGGCCCAACGACGTGCTCTGCGCCGGGGCCAAGCTCGCCGGCATCCTGGTCGAGGGCAGCGCCGCGGCGGGGTCGCGGGCTCCGGGGTTTTCGGCGGCGCTCGGCTTCGGGGTCAATTGCGCGTCGCACCCGGCGGATCTACCTTATCCCGCGGTGCACCTCGCCCTCGTGGCGGGGGAGGGCGGCACGCGCGACGCGCTCTTCGCGTCGCTGTCGTCCGCTGCCGTCGACGCCCTCGCCCTGTGGGACCGGGGCCGAAATTTCGCCGGCATCCGCCGGGCGTGGCTCGACCACGCGCTGCTGCCGGGCGCTCCGCTCGCGGTGGTGCGGCCGGGCGCCACGCACAGGGGCAGGTTCAAGACCGTCGACGCCGACGGCAGGCTGATTCTCGAGACTGATTCGGGTTGTGTGACCGTGGAAGCGGGCGATGTTTTTCTGGCCGATCGTGAAGTGACCGCCGCATCGTAATTCAGGACAAGGACGAAGGATGAACGGCGGCGAAGAACTCGTCTTCTGCGCGCTCGGGGGCCTGGGAGAGATCGGCATGAACGCCGCGCTCTACGGCTTCGGGCCGCCGCAGCGGCGCAAATACATCATGGTGGACTGCGGTCTCTCCTTCGCGGGTCCCGACCTGCCCGGGGTCGACCTGCTCCTCCCCGACCTGACCTTCGTCGAGAAGATCAGGCAGGACCTGCTCGGGCTCATCATCACCCACGCCCACGAGGACCACATCGGCGCCGTGGCCGACCTGTGGCCGAACCTGCGCTGCCGCGTCTTTGCGACGCGCTTCGCGACCGGCCTGCTCAACGCCAAGCACGCCAACGACATGAGCCTGTCCAAGCTCGACGTCGAGACGGTGCCGGTCGGCGGCTCGATCAAGCTCGGCCCCTTCGAGGTCGAGTTCATCCCCGTGGCGCATTCGATCCCCGAGTCCTGCGCCCTGGCGATCCGCACGCCGCTCGGCACGGTGCTGCATTCGGGCGACTGGAAGATCGACCCCACCCCCACGATGGGCCCGCCGACCGACGAGGCGCGCCTGACCGCGCTCGGCGACGAGGGCGTGCTGGCCCTCGTCTGCGATTCCACCAACATCCTGCGCGACGGCGAGAGCCCCTCCGAGAAGGAGGTGGCGGCGAACCTGCAGAAGCTCATCGCCGAGGCGCCCGGCCGCGTGGTCGTCACCACCTTCGCGTCCAACGTCAGCCGGCTCCGCGCCGTGTCGGACGCCGCGGCCGCCACGGGCCGCAGCGTCATCATCGGCGGGCGCGCCATGGAGCGCACCATCGGGGTGGCGCGCGAATGCGGCTTCCTCGACGGCGTGCCGCCCTTCTTCTCGACCGAGCGCTACGCGTCGCTCGACCGCGACCGCACCGTGCTCCTCGCCACCGGCAGCCAGGGCGAGCCCCGCGCCGCGCTGGCGCGCATGTCGCAGGACGACTACGGCGACGTGCGGCTGGCGCCGGGCGACCGGGTGATCTTCTCGTCGCGCACCATCCCGGGCAACGAGCGCGAGGTCGGCAAGATCATCAACGGGCTCGTGGCCCAGGGCGTCGAGGTCATCACCGACCGCACCCACATGGTCCACGTTTCGGGCCATCCGCGCCGCGCCGAGGTCGCCAAGTTCTACGGCTGGGTGCGGCCCCGCATCGCCGTGCCGGCCCACGGCGAGCCGCTGCACCTGGCCGAGCACGCGTCCTTCGCGCGCTCGCTCGGCGTGCCGAAGGTCGTCAAGGCCCGCAACGGCGACATGGTGGTGCTGGCGCCGGGCGAACCCTCGATCATCGACCAGGTGCCCCACGGCCAGCTCGCCAAGGACGGACACGTCGTGATCCCGGCCAACGACGCCTCCATCGCGGCCCGCACCAAGCTCGCCTTCGCGGGCGTGATCTCGATCGCGGTCTGCTTCACGGCGCGGGGCGAGGTGTCGGGCGACCCGGACGTGCTGATGAGCGGCCTGCCGAGCCACACGCGCGACGGCAAGCCCATGGACGTCGCGGTGGACGAGGCGATCTTCAACACGCTCGACAACCTCGGCCGCGGCAAGCGCCGCGATCCCGAGGCGGCCGCCAACGCCATCGAGCGCTCGGTGCGCGGTGCCGTCGGGGCCGCCTGGGGCAAGAAGCCCTTGGTCCACGTCCTGATCGTGGAGGCGTGATGCCGTCGCCATCGGCGCCGGCGGGGGAGCGATAGCCCCATGCCGATCCCGGTGACGATGGCGGTCGCCATCTACTTCACGACGTGGTGGATCGTGCTCTTCGCGGTCCTGCCCTGGGGCGTGCGCTCGCAGGACGAGGCCCAGCAGGTCGTGCCGGGCTCCGACCCCGGCGCGCCCATGCTGCCGCGCCTCGCCGTGAAGGCGCTCTGGACCACGGGCGTCTCGGCCGTGGTGTTCGGCGTGATCCTGGCGCTCTTCGCCTACGCGTGAGGCGAGGCCGCGTCAGGCGCTGCTGTCGGGCGACTTGACCAGCACGCAGCCCGAGATGGCCCAGCGGCCGTCGACCTTCTCCATCGCGTAGACGGCCGTCCACACGATCCCGTCGGCGTCCACCACGGTGACGTGCTGCACCGCGCCCCTGTCGGACGTCACGGTGGGCTCGAAATGCGTCGACCGCGGGTGGATCAGCGCCCCGTAGCTCTGCTTCACCATGCCCAGGAAGGCCCCGGCATCCGGGAACATCGTCTTGATCCCGGGCGCCGCGAAGCTCTCGGCCCGGGTGGCGTCGCCCTGGTTGAAGGCGTCGATCTGCGAGGTGATCGTCGACTGGATCTCGGGATCGGCCGCCCCCTCGGCGGCCCGGGACGGAGCGACGAGCGCCCCTCCGGCCAGGAGGGCGAGGGCGGGGACGAGGGCATGAAGGATGCGTCGCATGGGGCGGGACTCTCCGGTCGATCCCGTGGGAAGATAAGCCCCTGTCGCGCCGCGGCGAGGGGTAGAGCGGCCCCGCGTGACGGACTCCCGTCAAAATCGTGTGACACCGCGGCCCTCGGCCCCGCCTTGACCTCGCCGGGGCGAGGCTTTACCCCATGGTCTCCCCTCCAGGGAGCGCGTAGCTCAGTCGGTAGAGCATCTGACTTTTAATCAGAGGGTCCC
>CAXTBR010000099.1:0-16461 GCA_964242785.1 uncultured Lichenihabitans sp.
CGCGCGAGATCCTCGGCGAGGCCGACGCGCTGCCGGACGTGCTGAACACGGCCGGCGTCACCGTGCTCGACACGGTGCCGACGCTGCTCAGCCTGCTGTCGCGCGACATCCCCTCGCTGCGCCTCATCATCCTGGGCGGGGAAGCCTGCCCGCCGAGCCTCGGCGCGCGCTGGTGCCGGCCGGGCCGCACGATCTACAACTCCTACGGGCCCACCGAGGCGACCGTCGTGGCGACGGCGGCGCTGGTCGAGCCCGGCGAGCCCGTCACCATCGGCGGCCCCATCCCCAACTACACCTGCTACGTGGTCGGCGAGGCGCTGAACCTGCTCGACCGCGGCCAGGAGGGCGAGCTGCTGATCGGCGGCCCGGGCGTCGCGCGCGGCTACCTCAAGCGCGACGCGCTGACGGCCGAGAAGTTCATCGCCAACCCCTTCGGCACGGACGGCCTCGACCCCGTGCTCTACCGCTCGGGCGACGCCGTGGCGCTCGACCCCGAGGGCAACATCCTGTTCCGCGGCCGCATCGACGATCAGGTCAAGCTGCGCGGCTTCCGCATCGAGCTCGGCGAGATCGAGGCGCAGATCGCCGGCCTCGACGGCGTGCATCAGGCCGCCGTGGTGCTGCGCCACGACGACGGGCTCGATCAGCTCGTGGCCTTCCTGGTGGCGCGGGACGGCGCGGCCCCCGACGCGGCGGCGCTGCGGGCGCGGCTGCGCGACGCGCTCCCGCCCTACATGGTGCCGTCGCGCTTCGAGGCCGTGGAGGCGCTGCCGCGCATGCCCTCGGGCAAGGTGGACCGCAACGCCCTGAAGCGCGTGGCGCTCGCGGCCCGCACCGCCGAGGCCCAGGAGGAGCCGCGCACGCCGACCGAGGCCGCGCTGCTCGACGCCGCCCGCGCCGTGCTGCCGGCCGGCGCCATCCCCTTCGACGCCGACTTCTTCACCGACCTCGGCGGCCATTCGCTGCTGGCGGCGCGCTTCGTGTCCGTGGTGCGCCGGACGCCCTCGCTCGCCGGCATCACGCTCCAGGACATGTACCGTGCCCGCAGCCTGCGGGCCATCGCGGCGCTCGTGGACGGCCGGGCCGGACCCGCCGGCGTGGCCCCCCTCGACCTCAGCTTCACGCCCCCGCCGCTGATGCGCCGCTTCCTGTGCGGCCTCGCCCAGGCGGCCGCGATGCCTTTCATCCTGTCGCTGTCGACCGCGCAGTGGCTCGGCGTCTTCGTCAGCTACATGCTGCTGACCACCAGCGAGGCGACCTTCTTCGAGGAGGCCGTCTACCTCGTCGGCACCTATATGGTCATCAACATTTTGACCATCCTGTTCGCCATCGCGTCGAAATGGGCCATCCTCGGCCGCATGAAGCCGGGCCGCTACCCGCTCTGGGGCACCTATTATTATCGCTGGTGGCTGGTGCAGCGCCTCACGGCCCTGACGCACCCGAAGTGGTTCCAGGGCTCGCCGGTGATGCGGCTCTTCATGATCGCCATGGGCGCCAAGGTCGGCATGGACGCCATCGTCGGCGACCACGAGGCCGGCGCGCTCGACCTCATCGAGATCGGCGAGCGGGCCAGCATCGGCGGCAAGGTCAAGTTCGCCAACGCCCGCGTCGAGGGCGCCGAGTTCATCGTCGGCCGCGTGACGATCGGCAAAGACGCCTATGTCGGGACCTCCTGCGTCATCGAGGAAGGCGTGACGATCGGCGACGGGGCCGAGCTCGGCGACCTCTGCGCCATCTCGTCGGGCATCGCCATCGGCGCGCGCGAGATCTGGGACGGCTCGCCCGGCCGCCGGGTCGGCACCGTGGATCCGGCCTCGCTCGAAGCCTATCCCACGGCCTCGGTGGCGCGGAAGACCGCGCTCGGCATCGGCTACGTCGCCATGCTTCTGGTGATCCCGCCGCTCGGCCTGCTGCCGATCTTCCCGGCCTTCTGGGTCTTCGACCAGCTCGACGACTGGCTGAGCATCCCGGAGATCGACCGCTTCGCCTACATGGCGTCCCTGCCGCTCCTGGCCTGGCCGACCAGCTTCGTGATGGTGCTGATCTCGGTCGTCTTCATCGCGGCCATGCGCTGGGCCATCCTGCCGCGGGTCAGGGAGGGGCGCTACTCGGTGTTCTCCTTCTTCTACCTGCGCAAGTGGACCGTGGCGCTCGCCACCGAGATCACGCTCGAAGTGCTGAGCTCGCTCTTCGCCACGGTCTACATGCGCGCCTGGTATCGGCTGATGGGCGCCAAGATCGGCAAGGACGCCGAGATCTCCACCAACCTGTCGGGCCGCTACGACCTCGTCGAGATCGGCGAGAAGTGCTTCATCGCCGACGAGGTGGTGCTGGGCGACGAGGAGGTGCGCGAGGGCTGGATGCGCCTCAGCCGCGTCAGGACCGGCGCGCGCGTCTTCGTCGGCAACGACGCCGTGGTGCCGATCGGCTCCGACATCCCCGAGGGCGCGCTGATCGGCATCAAGTCGAAGCCTCCGGCCAACAGCGCCATGAAGCCCGGCGACACCTGGTTCGGCACGCCGCCGATCCGCCTCCCCGTGCGCCAGCGCTTCGACGGCGGCGGCGCCAACTGGACCTACGAGGCGCCGCGCTGGAAGAAGCTCGCCCGCGCGGGCTTCGAGGCCGTGCACATCTCGCTGCCCACCATGCTGTTCATCGTCTTCGGCACCTGGTCGGTGCAGTGGCTCGGGCCGAAGGTGCTGGACGGCCTCTACCTGCAGGTGGCGGCGCTCTTCGTGTTCGTGTCGCTCGCGATCTCGGTCGCCATGACGCTGATCGTGATCGGCATCAAATGGGCCACGATGGGGCGCTACGAGCCCACCACCCAGCCCATGTGGTCCTGGTGGGCCATGCGGACCGAATCCGTCGCCGTCATGTACTGGGGCCTCGCCGGCCGCGTCCTGCTCGACCACCTGCGCGGCACGCCGTTCCTGCCCTGGGTGCTGCGGCTGTTCGGCGCCCGGTTCGGCCAGGGCGTCTGGATGGACATGACCGACATCACCGAGTTCGACTGCGTGTCGGTGGGCGATTTCGTGTCGATCAACGCGCTCTCGGCCCTCCAGACGCACCTCTACGAGGACCGCGTCATGAAGGTCGGACGGGTGAGGATCGGCGACGGCGTGACGATCGGGGCGGGCTCGACGGTGCTGTACGACACCCACGTCGGCGACAACGCCCGGCTCGGGCCGCTGACGCTAGTGATGAAGGGCGAATCGATCCCCGCCCATTCCGAGTGGGTCGGCGCCCCGGCCGAGCCCAAGGGCGCGGCCGACGAGGGCCCGATCGCCCGGGCGGCGTGAGGCCGTGATACTGTTCCCGGGAGACCGCTTGCCCTCGCCGCTCATCCCCGCCTTCGGGATGAGCGGCGGAGAGGGCGATCCGAGCCGGTCAACCGGAAACCGCACGATTCGACGATGTCCCACAACACCTTCGGCCACCTGTTCCGCGTCACCACCTTCGGCGAGAGCCACGGGCCGGCCCTCGGCTGCGTGATCGACGGCTGCCCGCCGGGCCTGGAACTGTCCGAGGCCGCCATCCAGCGCGACCTCGACCGGCGCCGGCCCGGCCAGTCGCGCTTCACGACCCAGCGGCGCGAGCCCGACCAGGTCCGCATCCTCTCGGGCGTCTTCGCCGAGGGCGACGGCCCGGCCAGGACGACCGGCACGCCCATCGCCCTGCTGATCGAGAACACCGACCAGCGGTCGAAGGACTACGGGGACATCCGGGACAAGTACCGGCCGGGCCACGCCGACTTCACCTACGACGCCAAATACGGCATCCGCGACTACCGCGGCGGCGGCCGCTCCTCGGCGCGCGAGACGGCGGCGCGGGTGGCGGCCGGAGCCGTGGCCCGCCTCGTCATCCCCGAGGTGCGGGTGCGCGGCGCCCTGGTGCAGATCGGTCCCCACGGGGTCGACCGCGCCCGCTGGGACTGGGACGAGGTCGCCCGCAACCCGTTCTTCTGCCCCGACCCCGCGGCGGCGGCGCAGTGGGAAGGCTACCTCGACGGCGTGCGGAAGAGCGGATCCTCGGCCGGCGCCGTGGTGGAGGTCGTGGCGGACGGCGTGTCCGCCGGCTGGGGCGCGCCGATCTACGCCAAGCTCGACGGCGAGATCGCCGCGGCCCTCATGAGCATCAACGCCGTCAAGGGCGTCGAGATCGGCGACGGCTTCGCGGCGGCGGCCCTGTCGGGCGAGGGCAACGCCGACGAGATCCGGCAGGGGCCCGACGGGCGGCCCCAGTTCCTGTCGAACCACGCCGGCGGGCTGCTCGGCGGCATCTCCACCGGCCAACCCGTCGTGGCGCGTTTCGCCGTCAAGCCGACCTCCTCCATCCTGACGGCGCGCGAGACCGTGGACCGGAGCGGTGCCGAGGTCGAGATCGTCACCAGGGGCCGCCACGACCCCTGCGTCGGCATCCGCGCCGTGCCGGTGGGCGAGGCCATGATGGCCTGCGTGCTCGCCGACGCTTTCCTGCGCCACCGCGGGCAGGTGGGGCAGGGGCCGTCCTGGCCGTTCCTGCCGGGGTGATCCCGCGCGGAATTCACTGGCAGTGAAATAGCCGCAAAATTGAGCTGGACTAAAATGCGGTCCGGCCTATGCTCCCCCGATGAAGCTGGCCGACTGGCTCAAGACGAACGGGGTGACGCGATCCGCCTTCGCCAAGCGGATCGGCGTGACGCCGGGTGCGGTCACGCAGATGTGCAACGGCCCCCAGGCCTGGCTGTCGCGCGACACCGCCGAGACCATCCTGCGCGAGACGGGCGGCGGCGTGACGCCGAACGATTTCCTGCTCGGCCTCTTTCCACCCCGGCCGCCCGACGGAGTCCCTGCGATGAGCGACCAGAATGCCGTGATGGAGGCCATCGACGCCATCGCCCGCGGCGAGATCATCGTGGTGACGGACGACGACGACCGCGAGAACGAGGGCGACCTCGTCTGCGCGGCGACCCATTGCACGACCGAGAAGATGGCCTTCATCGTCCGCAACTGCTGCGGCATCGTCTGCACGCCGATGACGGGTGCGGAGGCGCGGCGGCTTCAGCTCGCCCCGATGGTGGCGGCCAACGACGCGCCGCTCGGCACCGCCTTCACCGTCACGGTCGACGTGCGCCACGGCCTCACCACGGGCATCTCGGCCGAGCAGCGCACCAATACGGTGCGGGCGTTGGCCAACGGCAACATGGGGGCGGGCGATTTCGTCCGCCCGGGCCACGTCTTCCCGCTCATCGCCCGTGACGGCGGGGTGCTGATGCGTTCGGGCCACACGGAGGCGGCCGTCGACCTGTGCCGCCTCGCCGGGCTGCCGCCCGTGGCGGTGATCTGCGAGCTCGCCAACGACGATGGCACCGTGATGATGGGGCCGCAGATCGAGAGCTTCGCGGCGCGCCACGCGCTGAAGCGCATCGCGGTGGCCGACCTCATCGCCTATCGCCAAGCCCGCGAGAAGCTGGTGGAGCGCGTCGCGACCTTCCCGGTCAAGACCGCCATCGGCGAGATGACCGGCTACGCCTTCACGACGCCCTTCGACGAGGTGCAGCACTTCGCCTTCGTGCACGGCCGCATCGGCGACGGGCGGGGCGTGCCGACGCGGCTGCACAGGGCCGACATCGTCAAGGACGTGCTGGGCGGGGGCGCCATCATCGGCCGCTCGCTGGAGCGTTTCGCCACCGAGGGGCGCGGCGTGCTGATCTACCTGCGCGACGGCACCGCGGGCGTGCCGGTCTCGGCCGTGTCGAAGGACGCGGGGTCCGAATCGCAGCGCATCAGCCAGTGGCGCGAGATCGGCGTCGGGGCGCAGATCCTGCGCGACCTCGGCATCGTGTCGATCAAGCTGCTCGCGTCGAGCGAGCGCACCTACGTGGGCCTGTCGGGCTTCGGCATCGGCATCGTGTCGACCGAAGCCCTGGCCGGCTGACTGTGGCGGATCACGCCGCGACGCGGCCGCGTCCCATGAGGGCGCGGACGTGGGCGGCGGTCGACAGCGCCAGGCTCTGGAGGTCGTAGCCGCCCTCCAGCAGCGACACCACGTGCCCGCCCGCGTGGGCCTCGGCCAGGTCCATGACTTTGGCGGTCGCGATGGCGAAATCCTCCTCGTCGAGTTCGACCTGCGCCAGCGGGTCCCGCCGGTGGGCGTCGAAGCCCGCCGACACGATGACGAGGTCGGGCCGGAACGCCGCCATGCGGGGCAGGATGAGGTCGTCGAGGGCGGAGTGGAAGGCCGCGCTGCCCTGGCCGGCCCGCAACGGGGCGTTGACGACCGTGTCGTGCTCGCCACGCTCGCTCCGGTCGCCCGTGCCGGGGAAGAGCGGCATCTGGTGGGTCGAGCAGTAGAGGACCGTGGGGTCGTCCCAGAAGATGTCCTGCGTGCCATTGCCGTGGTGCACGTCGAAATCGAGGATCGCGACCCGGCCGGCGCCGTGCCGCGCCTGGGCGTGGCGGGCCGCGACGGCGGCGTTGTTGAAGAAGCAGAAGCCCATCGCGGTGGTGCGCTCGGCGTGGTGGCCGGGGGGCCGCATGGCCACGAAGGCGCTGTCGGCCTCGCCCCCCAGCACGGCGTCGACGGCCCGCGCGGCGCCCCCGGCCCCCCGCAGAGCGGCCGGCATCGTGCCGCTGTTCATGGCCGTGTCGGCGTCGATCCTCATCAACTGCCGGCCGGTCGGCCGGGCGGCGAGCAGGGCGTCCACGTAGCGCCCGGGATGTGCCCGCATCAACATGTCGCGGCTGGCCTCCGGCGCTTCCATGCGGCTCAGCGCGGCGAAATCCGGCCCCGCGAGGACCGCCTCGACGGCGCGGAGCCGGTCGGGCCGCTCGGGGTGGCCGTCGCCCATGTCGTGGGCGAGCCCGGCCGCGTGGCCGATCAAGGCTGTCGTCACGATGCACCTGATCTCGAGGACGGTTCGGCCGCCTGCGCGATGTGGCGGGCGGGCAACGGGCGGCGCCGTCGTGCGGCGGGGGAGTCGTTAATTGAAACCCGCCATGGTATCGCTCGCTCCAGCATGTGGAGCGGCGCGGGGCGAGATCAATGCGGAACCCATGGGTGGCGGCGGTGCTGATGGCGGGCGCCGTCGGGCTGGCGGGGTGCGAGTACAGATCCACGCCCGACCCCGTCCTGTCGGCCCGCGACAGGGACTTCATCTCCCAGGTGCCGACGGCCGACATGGGCCGCAACTTCGACCGCTACGAGGTCGACGACACGACCGGGCAGGCGCCCGGCACCATCGTGGTCAACACCAAGGAAAAGCAGCTCTACTACGTGCTCGGCCACGGCAAGGCGATGCGCTACGGCGTGGCGACCGGGGCCGAAGCCTATGGCTGGACCGGCACCGCCACGGTGAAGCGCATGGCCGAGTGGCCGCGCTGGATGCCCCCGGCCGATATGCTCAAGCGCTGGCCCCACCTCAAGCCTGTGGTCGAGGGCGGCGGCATGCCGGGCGGTCCCGAGAACCCGCTCGGCGCCCGCGCGCTCTACCTCTACCAGGGCAAGCGCGACACGATCTACCGCATCCACGGCACCAACGAGCCCACCGAGATCGGCCACGATGCCTCCTCGGGCTGCATCCGCATGCGCGACATCGACGTCATCGACCTCTACAACCGCGCCAAGGTCGGGACCCGCGTCGTCGTCATCTGACGGCCTGCCGGTGCCGTTCAGGCCGTGAGGTCGGGGCCGCCCACCGTGATCTCCAGGATCTCCGGCGGCACCCCGAAGCGGACCGGCACGCCCGACGTGCCGAGCCCGCCCGACACGACGAGGTTCCGCCCGTCCTCGACGATGTGGCCGTAATTGTAGCGGCGCGACGGCGTGATGATCGGCCCGATCCCCGGCAGGACGATCTGGCCGCCGTGCGTGTGGCCCGACAAGGTCAGCGCCACGCGGCCCGGCATGCGGGCGAAGGCGTAGGGCTCGTGCGCCAGCATGATGATGGGGGCCTCGTCCCGCACGTGCCGGAGCGTCCCGGGCAGGTCGTCGGCGCCCTTGTGGCCGCGCGGCGCGAAGGGATAGGCCTGCTGGTCGGCGAGGCCGGCGAGCCAGAAGCGGCGGCCGTCCCGGTCGATCAAGGCCGCGTCGTTCTCCAGCACCCGCACGCCGATGGCGCGCAACGCGCGGCGCACCTCCTCGGGGCCGCCGCCCATGCCCGGCACGGGCCCGTGCCACCAATCGTGGTTGCCGAGGATCGCGTAGGTGCCGAGCGGAGCGCGGAGCACCGACAGCGCCTCGCCCCAGGCCGCCGGCGCGACCGGCCCGGTGACGATGCGGTGGCCGGCGTTGAAGTCGCCGAGCAGCACGATGAGGTCGGGCGACAGCGCGTTGCATTGCTCGGCGATGCCGCGGACGCGCTCGGCCGGCATCCAGGGCTCGCAGGCGTGGATGTCGGCGATCACGCCGATCCGCAGCGTCATGCCCGCGGGCCAGCGCGGGGGCGCGATCGCGTAGCGCCGCACCAGCGGGACCATCTCGGGCTCGACCGCGACGGCGAAGCCGCCGAAGCCCACGGCCCCGAGGGCGAAGACACCGGCTCCGGTCAGGATCTGCCTGCGGGTGATGGACAGGATCGTTCCCCTCCGGGGCCGCGTCGCGTCAGGCCGCGAGCACCCTGCCGAGGTGGGGCGTGTCGGCCGGCTTGTCCACCGCGCGCGGACGGGGATCGGGCTGCGTGGTGAATCGAAGGGCCGCCGCCACGGCCGAAATGCCGATCTCGCGGTAGAGCTGGAGTTGCAGGTCGCGGGCGTCCTTCCGGCGCGGGGCGGGGGCGGAACACTCAGTCATGGTGGACTCCATCGTCATTGTGCCACGGTTCGGACAAAGTCATGAACGTCGTGAACGGTGGATTGATGGTGTCGGCACTGCGTTGACAAAACTCTAACCTGCCCGGTCCGGGCCTGTGCCGCATCAGAACGGGCGTGGAGGGCCGCGACATCAGGGGATGTCCCACTGGCACAATCGGAAACCGTTGCGGCGGTGTTCGAGGTCGAGGTGGAGATCGGTCGCGTGGAAGGCGTCCGAACCCGGGCCGAGCACGGTCGAGAAGCGCGCGCAGGCCGAAGCCCGCACGGCCGTCATCACGTCGTGGGCGTCGGTCGACGCCAGGCCCACCACGCGGCGGCCGAAACGGAAGGCCAGGATGTCGATGGCGTTGCCGCGCGCATGTTCCGAGATGCGGGCGCCCGCCATCCAGTTGCGGTTTCGGCACGCGTAGGCGGCGGCGTCGGCAACGCCGAGCAGGGGGCCTTCTGCGGCCGTGGCGGGGGCCACGCCGTCGCGCAGCCAGTCGGCGAGGCGGTCTGCGAGGTCGCAGCGCATCAGCGCGGGCGGCACGAGCGGCACTCGTCGGCCGTCCCGCAGCACCACGGCTTCGAGCGTCACGGGGGCGGCGATGCCGCAACTCTCCCCATCCGACACGGCGGCGGCCGCCTGCGCCACGACCTTGCCCTCCGTCATCAGCCGGCCGCAGACGGGGTCGGGCTCGGGCGGCGCCGGGGGCGCGGGCGGGGCAGGGGGCAGGACGGGGCCGAAGACCTCGGGGGCGGGGCGCGCGGCCGGCCGCGGCGCGGGGCTCGGGAAGTGGGGGCCGTCCTCCTCGGGGCGGGGGAGCGGCAGGGGCACGTCGGGCGGGGCGCCGGCCGATGCCGCCCCTTCGACGGGCCGCGGCACGGGCAGGGGGACGGCGTCGGATGCGCTCGCGAGGGCGGCCTGCGCGACGGCGAAACCGAGGACCGCCGAGATGCCCCCCAGTCTCAGCGCCGCCGTCCTGCCGCCCATGATGCTTCCCCCGCCGGCCCCGCCCCGGATGGCCGGGCTACCGCCGCGGCGACGTCTCGGATAGGTTCGCGGCCTCGACGCCCCAGCCATGACGCCCATGCCGCGATCCGCCGTCAAGACGAGGCCGCCGTCCTTCGGAACCGCCCCATGCTGATGCGCCGGCTCGCGCCCGAACCCATGGCCGAGGCGGCCGACCGGAGCCGCTGGTGCGCGTGCTTCGGGGCCGTGCTGGCCGTCCTGGCGGTCGTGATGGCCCGGAGCGGCTCGGTCGACCCGCGGGGCGCCCTGGCCGTGCTGGGCTTCGCGCTGCTCTTCGCCCTCCTGGCGGTCGGCTTGGCGCTGTGGTCGGCCGTGGTGATCTGGCGGACCGGCCGCCGCGGCACCGCGCGGGCCCTCTTCGCCCTCGGGCTCGGCGCCGTCATCCTGGCCTATCCGGCCTATCTCGCGGATCTGGCGGCGAGGCTGCCCGCCGTCAACGACGTGTCGACCGACCCCGCGGCCCCGCCGCCGTTCTCGCCGGCGCCCGCCGCGGTGGCGGCGCGGGGTGGCGCCACGCACCCGGAGCCCTCGGCCGAGGCGCACGAGGCGGAGCACCGCGCCTATCCCGGCTTGGCACCCGTGATGCTCGACATGCCGGGCGACGAGGCCTACGCGCTCGCCCTGCGGACCGTCGAGGCGCATCGCTGGCGCGTGGTCGAGGCCGTGCCGCCCAGGGGCAAGTTCGGCACGGGCCACATCGACGCCGTCGCCTCCACGCAGCTGATGGCGCTGCCCGACGACGTGACGATCCGCATCCGCCCGGCCTCCGGCCAGACCCGGGTCGACATCCGCTCGGCCTCCCGCTTCGGCCGCTCCGACTTCGGCCTCAACGCGGCGCGGATCCAGTCGCTGTCGGACGAGCTCCTGGACGCCGATTCGTGACGGGTCAGACGGTCGCGTAGTTCGCCTTCAGGGTGGGCGGGCCGTCCGACGCGACCAACCCGCGCTCGACGAGGTCGATGAGGTGGGCCAGGACCGACAGCCCGGCGGCGCCGCGCAGCGAGGGCGCGAGGTCGCGGTAGATGCTCGCCACCAGGCCCGGAACGCTCGCGTCGCCGGCCGCGACCCGGCGCAGGATGGCGGTCTCGCGCCACTGGCGATGCACGATCAGCGCCTTGACGAAGCCCTGCGGGTTGCGCACCGGGCCGCCGTGGCCGGGCCAGTAGACGGCATCGGCGCGGGCCTGCAGCTTGCGCAACGAGGCCAGATAGGCCCTCATGGAGCCGTCGGGCGGCGCCACGACCGTGGTCGACCAAGCCATGACGTGGTCGCCGGAGAAGAGGGCATCCTCCGCCGGCAGGGCGAAGGCGAGGTGGTCCGAGCTGTGGCCGGGAGTCTCGACGGCGACCAACCGGTAGCCCTCGCCCTCGGCGGTGTCGCCCTCGGCCAGGGCGCGGTCGGGGGCGTAGCGGAGGTCGAAGGCGGCGTCGATCGCCGGCAGGCTCGGGTCCTCGGCCCGGTGCGGGCGGCGCGCGCAGCCTACGACCTCGGCGCCCGTCGCGGCCTTGAGCAGTGCCGCGCCCGGCGCGTGGTCGCGGTGGGTGTGGGTGACGAGGATGTGGCGCACCCTCTCGCCCTCCACGGCCTTCATCAGCGCCGCGATGTGGCTCGGGTCGGCCGGCCCGGGGTCGATCACCGCGACCTCGCCGCGCCCCACGAGGTAGGAGCAGGTGCCCGTGAAGGTGAAGGGGCCGCCGTTGTTGGCGACGACCCGGCGCACGAGCGGCGACAGGGCTTGCACCTCCTCGGGCTTGGCCGTGAGGGTGCGGTCGAAGGGGATGTCGTCGGCGGCCACGGGCGACTTCGTTTCCCCGGCGCGCATGGGGCTGTCGCCGATCCGCGCCGGCCGGGGATGGGCGGATCTCGGGACATCGGCCGCCCGGGCGACGGGCACGCTTGCCCGGAGGGTGACGCCACCTTAAGAGGTTTGCCAGCCTGGGGCCGTGCGCGGCGGAAAGCAAGGGTGCCGACGCGCCGGGCCGCCGCCGACCCACTCCCGCTCGAGGGCGATTGATACCATGACCGACATCAGATTCCCCCTGCGCCCCACGCTCGTCGGCGCCGTCTGGCCCGAGCAGGCTTCGGCGGGGCAGCGCGCCGCGCGCGGGCTGCTGGTGGCGCTCGTCGGCAGCGCCCTCATGGCCCTGTCGGCCAAGCTGTCGGTGCCGTTCTACCCCGTGCCGGTGACGATGCAGAGCCTCGCGGTGCTGCTGATCGGCGCCGCCTGCGGCAGCCGCCTCGGGGCCGTCGCCATGGCGCTCTACCTCGTCGAGGGCGCGCTCGGCCTGCCGGTCTTCGCCGGCACGCCCGCCCTGGGAGTGGGCCTCCCCTACATGATGGGTCCGACCGGCGGCTACCTCCTGGGCTACGTCCCGGCCGCCGCCGCCGTCGGCTTCTTCGCCGAGCGCGGCGCCGACCGGTCCGTGCCGCGGCTGCTCGGCGCCATGGCGCTGGGCCACGCCATCCTCTTCGCCACGGGCTACGGCTGGCTGGCCCACCTCATCGGCACCCGGGCGGCGCTGGTGGGCGGCGTGCTGCCCTTCATCTTCGGCACGGTCGTGAAGACGCTGCTCGGCGCCCTGCTGGTGCCCTCCGTGTGGAACCTGATGGTGCGACGGCGCTGAGGGTTTCCACGGAAGATCGATCGTCCCTGGCGCGAGTTCCCTTGCCGACGACCCTCCTGCGGTCCGCCCTCCTCGCCCTGACGGTCTGCGCCGCCATCGCCCCGGCGCGCGCCGCGGAGGCGTTCCAGACGATCGCGCCCTTCGCGCTGCTGATGGACGCCGACACGGGCAGCGTCCTGTTCGACAAGAACGGCGACGGCCTGATGGCACCCGCCTCGACCACCAAGGTGCTCACCGCCGAGATCGCCTTCCACGAGATCAGGGAGGGGCGCCTGAAGCTCGACGACACCTTCGTGGTGTCGGAGAACGCGTGGCGCGCCGGCGGCGCCAAATCCGGCGGCTCCACCATGTTCGCGGCGCTGAACAGCCGCATCGCGGTCTCCGACCTCCTCCAGGGCCTCGTCGTCCAGTCGGGCAACGACGCGGCCATCGCCATCGCCGAGGGCATCTCGGGGTCGGAGGACAATTTCGCCGCCCTGATGAACCGCCGCGCCCGCGAGATCGGCATGACCCGCTCGACGTTCCAGAACCCCTGGGGCAGGGGGGATCCGAACCAGAGGGTGACGCCGCGCGACATGGCCACCCTGGCCCGGCACGTCATCGCGGCCTACCCGGACCTCTACCGCTACTTCGGCGAGCGCGAGTTCACCTGGAACAAGGTGCGCCAGCTCAACCGCAACCCGCTGCTGACGATGAACATCGGCGCCGACGGGCTCAAGACCGGCGACATCGCCGAGAGCGGCTTCGGCTTGGTCGGCTCGGCCGTGCAGGACGGGGAGCGCCTCATCGTGGTGGTCAACGGGCTGCGCAACGCGCGCGACCGCGCCAACGAGTCCTTCAAGCTGCTGACCTGGGGGTTCCGGTCCTTCGAGCCCCGCGAACTCTACCGTGCCGACGAGGTCGTAGGCACGGCCAAGGTCTACGGCGGCGATGCCGCGGAGGTGCCGCTGGTGGCGGGCGGGCCCGTGAAGCTGCTGGTGCCGCGCGGCGCCGGCGAGCCGCTGTCCGGCCGAATCACCTACGCGGGCCCGCTCCAGGCGCCGGTGGCCGAGGGCGCCCAGGTCGCCGTGCTGCACGTCTCCCACGGCGGGGGCGAGATCCTGTCCGTCCCGCTGCGGACGGCCGCCGCGGTCGGCGTCGGGTCGCTGCCGCGCCGCGCCCTCGACGCCGGGCTGGAGCTCGGCTCCACCCTGATCCGGCAGAACTTCGGCCGGCCTCCCGCGCCCGCGGCCCCGGCTCCGGCCGGGCAGGGGGCGCCGTGACGGCCGATCCGGCGCGCCGGGGCGGCTTCATCACCCTCGAAGGCGGGGAGGGGGCCGGGAAGTCCACGCAGGCGCGGCATCTCGCCGAGCGCATCCGCGGGCTCGGGTGCGAGGCGGTCGCGACGCGCGAGCCGGGCGGCTCGCCGCGCGCCGAGCTGATCCGCGAGGCGCTGCTGTCCGGTGCCGTGAAGCCGCTCGGCCCGGTGGCCGAGGCCATGATGTTCGCGGCCGCGCGGATCGACCACCTCGACGCCACGATCCGCCCCGCCCTGGCGCGGGGCGCCTACGTGGTCTGCGACCGCTTCGTCGACTCGACCCGCGTCTACCAGGGCGCGCTCGAAGGCGTCGACCCGGCGCTGCTCGCCGGGCTGGAGCGGGTCGCGGTGGGCGACACGATGCCGGACCTGACGCTGGTGCTCGACCTCGACGTCGCCACCGGGCTCGCGCGCGCTCGGAGCCGGCGCGGGGCCGACGCGGCCCCCGACCGCTTCGAGCGGGAAGCGCGAGGGTTCCACGAGGGCCTGCGGCGGGCCTTCCTCCTCAACGCCGAGCGCGAGCCGGGCCGCTGCCGCGTGGTGGACGCCGCGGGCGACGCCGAGGCGCTCGCCGGCATGCTGTGGCGCATCGTGCTCGGGCGCTTCCCGGCGCTCCGGACCGCGGCGGAGGCCCCGTGAGGGAGGGCGAGGCCGCGCCCGAGAGCGACCGGGCCGATCCGGCGCCCCACCCGCGCGAGACGCCGTACCTCTTCGGCCAGGCCCGCGCCGAGGCCGAACTGCTCGACGGCTACCGGGCCGGCCGGCTGCACCACGCCTGGCTCATCGGGGGTGCGCAGGGCACCGGCAAGGCCACCCTCGCCTGGCGCTTCGCCCGCTTCCTCCTCGCCCACCCGGACGCGGACGCGCGAGCTGTGCGGGACGCCGTCGACCTGTCGGTGCCGGCCGACCACCCCGCCGCCGCCCGCGTGGCCTCGGGCGCGCACGGCGACGTCGCGGTGCTGCGCCGCGCCTGGAACGACAAGACCGGCAGGTTCTTCACCGAGATCCGCGTCGACGAGGTGCGCCGTGCCTCGGGGCTGTTCCAGCAGGCCGCGCGGGCAGGGGGCTATCGGATCTGCATCCTCGACAGCGCCGAGGACCTCAACCGCAACAGCGCCAACGCGCTCCTGAAGCTCGTCGAGGAACCGCCGGCCCGCTCGCTGTTCCTGGTGATCGCCCATCAGCCCGCCCAGGTGATGCCGACGCTGCGCTCCCGCTGCCGCCTCCTGACCCTGGATCCCCTGACGGGGACCGATGCCGTGGCGGCGCTGGCGGCGCTCGGGCCGCCCTGGTCGACGGCTGAGCGGGGCGCGCTGGAGGAGGCGGCGCGGCGGTCCGGCGGCTCCGTCGGCGGCGCCCTGCACTACCTCGGCGGCGACCGGCTGGCGCTCGACCGCGACGCCGCCCGCCTGCTCGGCCGCCTGCCCGAGGTCGACTGGCGCGAGCTGCATCGCCTGGCCGACCGGATGGGCGCCGACGAGGACGACTTCGCCGTGCTGACGGGGGCCATCCTCGACTGGCTCCACGCCCGGCTCGGGGCCGGCGCGGCCGACCCGCGGCGCCTTGCACCCCTGGCCGAGGTATGGGAGAAAGTCCGCCGATCGGCGCGCGACACGCTGGCGCTCAATCTCGACAAGAAGACGTTCCTGTTCTCGACCTTCGCGGATCTCGCCCAGGCGACGCGCGCCCTCTGACCGCCGGATCCCATCGGGTTCGGGATGCCCCTCGGCGTCCCGGGCCGCGGGCGTGATCGCATTTTTGAGCTGGAGCGGGTTCGGCGGCAGTCGGCGGGCTCCGGCGGAAGACGGACCATGGCCCCGCGCCCGACCTTCTACATCACCTCCGCCATCCCCTACGCGAACGGCGCTCCCCACATCGGCCACGCCTACGAGCGGATCGCCGCCGACGCGGTGGCGCGCTTCAAGCGGCTCGACGGCTACGACGTGCTGTGCATGTCCGGCATGGACGAGCACGGGCAGAAGATGCAGCAGACGGCGGTGCGCGAGGGCCTGAGCCCGCAGCAGCTCGCGGACCGCACGGCCGAGCAGTTCCTCGCCATGAACCGTCAGCTCCGGACCGAGGCCGATGACGTCGTCCGCACCACCGAGCCGCGCCATCGCGCGGCCTCGCAGGAGATCTGGCGCCGCATGGAGGCGCGCGGCGACGTCTATCTCGCGCGCTACTCGGGCTGGTACTCGGTCCGCGACGAGGCCTACCACGATGAGGCCGACCTCGTGCCCGGCCCTGACGGCACGCGCCTCGCCCCGACCGGCACGCCGGTGGAGTGGGTGGAGGAGGACAGTTGGTTCTTCCGCCTCTCGGCCTACGGCGAGCGGCTCCTGGCGCTCTACGCCGAGCGGCCGGAGTTCGTCGTGCCGGAGAAGTACCGCAACGAGGTGGCGCGCTTCGTGGCCCGCGGCCTGAAGGACCTGTCGATCAGCCGGACGACCTTCGACTGGGGCGTGCCGGTGCCGGGCGACCCGAAACACGTCATGTACGTGTGGGTCGACGCCCTGACCAACTACCTCACCGGCACCGGCTTCCCCGACCCGGACGCGCCCCGCGCGCGCTACTGGCCGGCCGACGCCCACGTCATCGGCAAGGACATCAGCCGCTTCCACGCCGTGTTCTGGCCCGCCTTCCTGATGTCGGCCGGGCTGCCGCTGCCGCGGCAGGTCGTGGTCCACGGCTTCCTGTTCAACCGCGGCGAGAAGATGTCGAAGTCGGTCGGCAACGTCA